>NZ_JBFTMN010000004.1:0-683412 GCF_056397005.1 Pseudomonas sp. 05N431 | reverse complement strand
CAACGCCGCCACAGCAGTCAGCTATCGCTGATGCCGGCAGCGGTGCAAAAGCACTTCGAGTACGACCCCGCCGACAACCTGATCGGCAAACTCGACCAGCAACCCGCCGCGCAACACCGCCAATTGCTGCACTACGACGCCACCGGCCGAATCATCGCCAGCCAGGACAGCCTGCACGGCCAGCGCGAAACCTTCGCCTACGACGCCGCCGCCAACCTGCTGGACGGCCCACAACCCGGCGCCGGGCTGGTGGTGCACAACAAACTGCTGACCTTTCAGGACAAGCGTTATCGCTACGACGCCTTCGGCCGGATGATCGAGAAACGCAGCGCTAAACGGGGGCTGCAGCGCTTCGCCTACGACGCCGAAAGCCGGTTGATTGAAGTGCGCAACGAAGACGGCAGCGTGGTCAGAATGACCTACGACCCGCTGGGCCGACGCATTGAAAAAACCGAGCACGACACCCACGGCTACCCACTCGGCGAAACCCGCTTCACCTGGGATGGCCTGCGCCTGTTGCAGGAACATCGCCACCAGCAGACCAGCCTCTACCTCTACGAAGACGAAGGTTACGAACCCCTGGCCCGTGTCGACGGCACCGGCCCGCTGCAAAAAATCCGCTACTACCACAACGACCTCAACGGCCTGTCGGAACAGCCAGGCCTCTACACCGTTAACCACTCATTCTCCCTCTATAAAAACCAAGCGTGATCTACCCGTGGAAGCCATTCGTTAAAATGCGCCAATCAGCGCAAACAAAAATGGGCACCCGATCCAGTCGGCGTGCCCATTTTTTTACCGCCCCGAGACGGTGCTACCTGTTACGGATTGACGCTGTCTTTCAACGACTTGCCCGGCTTGAAGGCAACGGTGTTGCTGGCCTTGATTTTCACTGGCTCACCGGTTTGCGGGTTCTTGCCGGTGCGCGCGCCACGGTGACGCTGCAGGAAAGTACCGAAGCCCACCAGGGTGACACTGTCTTTACGGTGCAGAGCGCCGGTGATTTCTTCGAGGACGGCGTTGAGTACGCGGTTAGCCTGTTCTTTGGTGAGGTCAGCCTTTTCAGCGATTGCTGCGGCGAGTTCTGGTTTACGCATGAGTGAAGCCTCTTTGACGGTTTTTTGTTGTTATGTCCGTGCTGTTCTTCCGGAACAGCGCCCAAGGCGCCGCAGGCTCTACTCTGCGGCAGACGGAGTGAGGATGGCATGCGGTTACGAGCGGCGCCAGTCTCGGGGCGACCTTTGTAGAGGCAAAAGCGGGGTGATTCCGACAGAACGACCGGTATTTACGCCAAAAGCGCCGGAAGCTCCTTGTTTAGAGCCAGTTTCTCCATCACTGCCGCCCCGGTCAGCGCGTAACCCAGCAGTTTTCCGCCGGCATCACGGCACAGCGCCTTGATGTCGGCGCCCTGCCCTTCGACGGTCCAGACACCTTCAAAACCCCGTGGTGGCGGGGAAACTACCAATGGGCAGACCGGTGTTTTCACGGTAATCGGCATCGCACCGTAGCTGACCGCCGTCGGGTTGCCGGCCAGGGTTTGTGCCAGCGCACGCGCACAACTCATCAGGGGCATCACGTACAGCAAATTCAGCCCATCGACCTCGGCGCAGTCGCCCAAGGCATAGATATTGGCGTGAGAGGTCTTGAGGTGACGGTCAACGACCACACCGCGGTTGATCTGCAAACCGGCAGCAGCCGCCAGATCGATGCGCGGGCGCAGGCCAATGGCGGAAACCACGACGTCGCAAGGAATCACCTGGCCATCGGACAAATGCCCTTCGAGCCCGTCATCGGTGCGCTGCAAGCTATTGAGTACCGGACCGAGGTGAAACTGCGCGCCCAGGCTTTCCAGCCCGGCCTGCACGGCTGCGGCAGCCGCCGGGTGCAGCAGCGTCGGCATGACTTGTTCGCACGGCGCGACCAGTTGCACCTCGTAACCACCGAGAATCAGGTCGTTGGCGAACTCACAGCCGATCAGGCCAGCGCCGAGCAACAACACCCGACGCTTGCCGGCCGCCGCCGCCCGAAAGCGTGCGTAGTCTTCGAGGTCGTTGATCGGGAAGATCGCCTCGGGTGCATCACCCTGCACCGGCACGCGCACGGTTTCCGCGCCCCAGGCGAGGATCAGGTCGCGATAGGCCACGGCTTCTTCGCCGATCCACAGGCGTTTGTGACCCGGATCAATGCCGCTGATGCGCGTGTGGGTCCGCACCTCGGCTTTCAGCTGTTCGGCCATGGCGCCGGGCTCAGCCATGCTCAGGCCATCGGCGTCCTTGTTCTTGCCGAAACCGGTGGAGAGCATCGGTTTGGAGTAAGAGCGTCCGTCATCTGCGGTAATCAACAGCAGCGGTGTTTCGCCATCGAGTTTGCGAAACTCCCGGGCCAGGTTGTAGCCAGCCAGCCCAGTGCCGACGATCACGACAGGTGCGTTCATTCCTTACTCCTCTTCAATTCATGAAAATCTGTGATCAGGCAGCGATTTCGATCATTTCGAAATCCATTTTGCCGACGCCACAGTCCGGACACAGCCAGTCTTCCGGTACGTCCTGCCACAAGGTTCCGGCCGCGATGCCGTCATCCGGCCAGCCTTCGGCTTCGTTGTAGATCAGCCCGCAGACCACGCATTGCCACTTTTTCATTACTTGTTTCCTCAGGTTCTCAGGCTTTTGCTGGCGCGAACGGTCGACCGATAAAGGTCTGCAGTCCGGCTCAAGGCGTTTTGTACTGATCAGGCGGGGCAGATGCAAGCCTGTTCGCGGCCACTACCCGGTCTGATCAGTCAATATCACCGACCGACATGGTAAGCTCGCCGCCTCATTTGCTGCCAATACTGACTCACTGTGCCGCACTCAAAACCCCTCGCCCCTGCTCTGTTCTGGCTGCCACAAAGCCAGCTGACCCCGCTTCCCGACGCGCAAACCCTCGACTGGCTGTTCGATGAGGGTTCGCTCACCCGCCGCCTGACCCGTTTGTCGGATGACGGCTTCAGCGTGACGCCGTTGCTCGAAGGCTGGCAGCCTTTGCGCGCCGATGAATGCGCCGCACTGGAATTGCCCGAAGGCAGTGAAGGCTGGGTTCGTGAGGTGTATTTGCGCGGTCATGGCGAAGCCTGGGTGTTTGCCCGCAGTGTGGCGGCACGCAGTTCGTTGCAGGACGGCGGGTTGAATATGGATGAGTTGGGCAGCCGCTCCCTGGGCGAATTGCTGTTTTGCGATCAGGCGTTCCAGCGCCGCGCCATCGAGGTTTGTCACTATCCTGTCGAGTGGTTGCCCAGCGAATCTCAAGCACCGGAACTGTGGGGCCGGCGCTCGCGTTTCGACCGGGGGGACCTGAGCGTGCTGGTCGCGGAAATATTCCTGCCAGCCCTGTGGCGCGCTGCCCGTGCGAATACGGAGAACCGCTGATGTACCAAAGCCTGCTCAAATCATTGAATCGCGTGAACCCGCGCGCCTGGGACTTCATCCAGTTGACCCGCATGGACAAGCCCATCGGCATTTACCTGCTGCTGTGGCCAACGTTGTGGGCGCTGTGGATTGCCGGCAAAGGTTCGCCGTCACTGGCCAATATCGTGATTTTCGTCCTTGGCGTGGTGCTGACCCGCGCGGGCGGCTGCGTGATCAATGACTGGGCGGATCGCAAGGTCGACGGGCACGTGAAACGCACCGAACAACGGCCCTTGGTCAGCGGCAAGATCAGCTCCAAAGAAGCGCTGGTGTTCTTCGCATTGCTGATGGGCGTGAGCTTCCTGTTGGTGCTGTGCACCAACGCAGCCACGGTCTGGCTGTCGTTCGGCGGTCTGGCGCTGGCGGCCACTTACCCGTTCATGAAGCGCTACACCTATTACCCGCAAGTGGTGCTGGGCGCGGCGTTCTCCTGGGGCATGCCGATGGCGTTCACCGCCGAAACCGGCGAACTGCCGGCCATCGCCTGGTTGCTCTGGATCGCCAACCTGCTGTGGACGGTGGGCTACGACACCTATTACGCCATGACCGACCGCGATGACGATTTGAAGATTGGCGTGAAATCCACGGCGATTCTGTTTGGCGATGCCGATCGGGTGATCATTCTCACCCTGCAAGGCCTGGCCCTGGGGTGCCTGCTGCTGGCCGGATCGAAATTCGAGCTGGGCGGCTGGTTCCATCTCGGGCTGCTGGCTGCGGCCGCGTGCTTCGCCTGGGAATTCTGGTACACCCGCGACAGGGACCGACTGAAGTGTTTCCGGGCCTTCCTGCATAACCATTGGGCCGGGTTGGCAATTTTCGTCGGGATCGTGCTGGATTACGCAACTCGCTGATATCCACGTCCCTGCTACGGATCGCGTAAAGGCAAACCCACCCTCAAAGGGGCGGGTCTGCCAGAGGTTCAGATCATTGTGTATGGATCAGTGCTTTGCCATGTGCCACAGATCTTTGAAACCGTCACCGTTCTTGTCGCCAGGCTTCATGTCCATTTTGTAGGTGTACATTGGCTTGCCGTCATAAGTCCATTGCATCATTCCGTCGTCACGCTTGATTGGCTTCCACTCTCCCATGGGCTTGGCATCCATCGGAGCCATCATCGGCGGCCAGGTCTTGGCACAATCAGCGTTACACATCGACTTGCCGCCTGTGTCCTTGTCGAACGTGTACAAGGTCATGCCCTTTTGATCGACCATCATGCCGTTCTTCATCATTGCCGGCTCGGCAGCGAGCGCGAGTGTCGGTAATGCCAGAGTCGCGGCCAATACCAGAGCTTTGAACGATTGAGCGTAGTGAGTCATGGAAACCTTCCTTTGTGGTTGTCAGGATTCGAACTTAGAGCTTAGTTCAGGATCGCGTTGATCGCCGCACGGCTAAAATACTGTCACACGACTGCAATAATTCCGTTATCTAATGCGGCGCAAGACAGTTAAATGACAAGAGGATTAAGGCATGGTTGGCAGGAGTATTCTGATCGTCGACGACGAAGCGCCCATTCGCGAAATGATCGCCGTTGCGTTGGAAATGGCCGGCTATGACTGCCTGGAAGCCGAAAACTCCCAGCAGGCCCACGCCATTATTGTCGACCGTAAACCGGACCTGATCCTGCTCGACTGGATGCTGCCCGGCACTTCAGGCATCGAGTTGGCCCGGCGTCTCAAGCGCGATGAACTGACCGGGGACATCCCGATCATCATGCTCACCGCCAAGGGCGAAGAGGACAACAAGATCCAGGGCCTGGAAGTCGGCGCCGATGACTACATCACCAAGCCGTTTTCGCCACGCGAGCTGGTTGCACGCCTCAAAGCCGTGCTGCGTCGTGCTGGCCCTACTGACGGCGAAGCGCCGATCGAAGTCGGCGGCCTGCTGCTGGACCCGATCAGCCATCGCGTGACCATCGACGGCAAACCCGCCGAGATGGGTCCGACCGAATACCGCTTGCTGCAGTTTTTCATGACCCACCAGGAACGCGCCTACACCCGCGGGCAATTGCTCGATCAGGTCTGGGGCGGCAATGTGTATGTCGAAGAGCGCACCGTCGACGTGCACATCCGTCGTTTGCGCAAAGCACTCGGCGATGCCTACGAGAATCTGGTACAAACCGTGCGTGGCACCGGCTACCGGTTTTCCACCAAGGCCTGAGCCGGCCCTTACCTGCTCGACACGCTGACAAGGACGCATGTTTAAGTGAACCAAAACTGGCATGGCACTCTGATTCGCCACATGCTGTTACTGGTCACCGGCTGCCTGGTGATCGGCCTGATTACCGGCTACTACGGCTGGAGCCTGGCCGCAGGCCTGGGCATTTACCTGGCCTGGACCCTCAAGCAATTGCTGCGCCTGCACGAGTGGCTACGCCTGCAAAAGCCCGACGAACCACCACCCGATGGCTATGGCCTGTGGGGCGAAGTGTTCGACAGCATCTACCACCTGCAACGGCGCGATCAGCGCGTGCGCGGACGCCTGCAAGCGGTGATCGACCGGGTTCAGGAGTCCACCGCAGCGTTGAAAGACGCGGTGATCATGCTCGACAGCGACGGCAACCTGGAATGGTGGAACCGCGCCGCCGAAACCCTGCTGGGCCTCAAGACCCCGCAAGACAGCGGTCAGCCGGTGACCAATCTGGTGCGTCATCCGCGCTTCAAGGAATACTTCGAGCAGGACAACTACGCCGAGCCGCTGGAAATCCCTTCGCCGACCAACGACCGGATGCGGATCCAGTTGTACATCACCCGTTACGGCAACAACGAACACCTGATGCTGGTGCGCGACGTCACCCGCATTCATCAGCTTGAGCAAATGCGCAAAGACTTCATCGCCAACGTCTCCCACGAACTGCGCACGCCGTTGACGGTGATCTGCGGCTACCTGGAAACCCTGCTCGATAACGTCGAAGAGGTGAATCCGCGCTGGAGCCGTGCGTTGCAGCAAATGCAGCAACAGGGCGGGCGCATGCAGACACTGCTCAACGACTTGCTGCTGTTGGCCAAGCTCGAAGCCACCGATTACCCGTCGGACAACCAGCCGGTGCCGATCGACAACTTGCTGCAATCGATCAAGAGTGACGCCCAGGCGCTGTCCGGGCAGCGCAACCAGCACATCACCCTAGAAGCCGATCCATCGATCATGCTCAAGGGCAGTGAAGCCGAATTGCGCAGTGCGTTCTCGAACCTGGTGTTCAACGCCGTCAAATACACCCCGGACGGCGGCAACATCCGCATCCGCTGGTGGGGTGACGAACAAGGCGCACACCTCAGTGTGCAGGACTCGGGAATCGGCATCGACAACAAACACCTGCCGCGCCTGACCGAGCGCTTCTACCGCGTCGATTCCAGCCGCAACTCCAATACCGGTGGCACCGGGCTGGGCCTGGCCATCGTCAAACACGTTTTGTTACGTCATCGTGCGCGAATGGAGATCAGCAGCGTGCTCGGCCATGGCAGCACGTTCACCTGCCATTTCGCGCCGGCACAGGTCACAAAATCGCGGGTCAACTCGCTGACCGACTAGCAGCCGCGACGACTAACCTCTAGGCAATCGCCCTGTCAGCCGCTACATTGGCTGACTTGGGCCTGCCTTTCAGGCTCGGCAATCCCCTTTCTTTTCGAATATACGGAACCCGCAAAACTCCATCATGGACCCTTCCCCTGGCGTGACCCTCGCTTCACTCTTCGCCGATTTCGGCATGATTCTTTTTGCACTGATCCTGGTTTTGCTCAACGGATTCTTCGTTGCGGCGGAATTTGCCATGGTCAAACTGCGCTCGACCAAAGTCGAGGCCATTGCCCATAAGAACGGCTGGCGCGGGCAGATCCTGCGCACCGTACACAGCCAGCTCGACGCTTACCTGTCGGCCTGCCAATTGGGTATCACCCTCGCCTCCCTTGGCCTTGGCTGGGTCGGTGAGCCGGCATTCGCGCACATTCTCGAACCGTTGCTGGACGCGGTCGGCGTCAATTCGCCGGAAGTGGTAAAGGGTGTGTCGTTCTTCACCGCCTTCTTCATCATTTCCTACCTGCACATCGTGGTCGGCGAACTGGCCCCTAAATCCTGGGCCATCCGCAAACCCGAGCTGCTGTCGCTGTGGACGGCGGTGCCGCTGTACCTGTTCTACTGGGCGATGTACCCGGCCATTTACCTGCTTAACGCCAGCGCCAACACGATTCTGCGGATTGCTGGCCAAGGTGAACCCGGCCCTCATCACGAGCACCATTACAGTCGTGAAGAACTGAAACTGATCCTGCACTCCAGCCGCGGCCAGGACCCGAGCGACCAAGGCATGCGCGTACTCGCCTCGGCGGTGGAAATGGGCGAACTGGAAGTGGTCGACTGGGCCAACTCCCGGGAAGACCTGGTGACGCTGGAGTTCAACGCGCCGCTCAAGGAAATCCTCGCGTTGTTCCGTCGTCACAAATTCAGCCGCTACCCGGTGTACGACAGCGAACGCCAGGAGTTCGTCGGCCTGCTGCACATCAAGGACCTGCTGCTGGAACTGGCGGCGCTGGACCACATTCCCGAGTCGTTCAACCTGGCCGAGCTGACCCGCCCGCTGGAACGCGTATCGCGGCACATGCCGTTGTCACAACTGCTGGAGCAGTTCCGCAAGGGCGGTTCGCACTTCGCCGTGGTTGAAGAGGCCGACGGCAACATCATCGGCTACCTGACCATGGAAGACGTGCTGGAAGTGCTGGTTGGCGACATCCAGGACGAACACCGCAAGGCCGAACGCGGGATCCTCGCTTATCAGCCGGGCAAACTGCTGGTGCGCGGTGACACACCGTTGTTCAAGGTCGAACGCCTGCTGGGCATCGATCTGGACCACGTCGAGGCCGAAACCCTCGCCGGACTGGTCTACGAAACCCTGAAACGGGTGCCGGAAGAGGAAGAAGTGCTGGAAGTCGAAGGTTTGCGGATCATCATCAAAAAGATGAAAGGCCCGAAGATCATTTTGGCCAAGGTGTTGATGCTCGACTAGTGCCCGACACCTGATCGGCGTCGATCCCATCGCGAGCAAGCTCGCTCCCACATTGATTCGGTGTTACTCCGGTTTCCCGGCAAAACACAAATCCCCTGTGGGAGCGAGCTTGCTCGCGATAGCGTCAGCTGGGACAACACATTATTGTTTGCCGAGCGCAAAGTTCGGCAAGCTGCCCACTGGTTGATTGAACTGGTACGGAATCGACACCAGCCCCAACCCGCTATTGCGCTGTACCACGAAGTGCAGATGCGGCCCGCTGCTGTTGCCGGTATTGCCCGACAACCCCAGCGCACTACCGACCACCACCCGCTGACCTTCGCGCACACACACCGAGCCGCGCTTAAGGTGCAGGTACACACCCATCGTCCCGTCATCGTGCAACACCCGCACGAAATTGCCCGACGGATCGGTGCCGCGTCCGCTCTGGTTGTTTTCGGTCTTCACCACCACCCCGCCACGCGCCGCAATGATCGGTGTGCCTTCAGGCATCGCGATGTCCATGGCGTAACGGTTCTTGACCCCAAAGTGGCTGTATCGGCCGTTAGGGCCCTGAGTCAGGTGGAACGGTCCGCCACGCCACGGCAGCGGATACCGATAGGCCAGCGTGGTGTCTGTGGGGTTGCCCAGCGAATAGTTGAACGTTGGGGTATAGGCCAGCGGCTTGCCGGGCGTAATCGCCGTGAGCAGCGCCAGACGCACGGTGCTGCGCGCCGGCAACACCCGGCGGATCGGCTGTGTCGGCGCACCGCTGACATTCTTCAGCCCGGTGAAACTCAGCTCGACCTCTACCGGCGCGTACAAGTCGTTGCGCACAAACACACTGTGCGTGTCCCTCTGCTTCTTGATATCCAGAAGTACCTGACGCTCAAGGTGCTCTTCCATGCGGTCACGGAACACAAAGATCCGCGCACCATGGGATGGACGATCACTGTAGGAGACCACGCCCGTCGCGCTGGTGGATTTGTAAATAGTGATGGCCACAGCCGAGGTGGAGGCCATGAACAGACCACAGAAAAACAGCAATCGCGCGAGCATGGGCAAGGTTCTGTCGAGGAAGGCCTGAAAACAGCCTAGCAGCCAGAATTGACCTGTGTAGTCGGCAGATGTTTCAAATGATCGTTCCCAAACCTTGATGATCGTTCCCACGCTCCCGCGTGGGAATGCATCCTGTGACGCTCTGCGTCACGCACCAAAGCGGACGCGGAGCGTCCGGGGCGACGATGAAGAGTTGGCCTTTGCGGGCGTCGGCGAGGTGGATTTTGGGTGGGGGGTTGCCCAGATGGTGGTCGAGGGCGCGTTCGGCGGCTTCGTGGAGCTTTTTCGAATCGAGGGATTCGTAGGGGGAAGTTGCTGGGTCTTCTGGTGGATTTGGTGTTGCCTTGAACATTGGTGTATCTCCCTGGAACTAAGGAGCTGACACCGTTTCGCTTGCGCTTCGAAAGAGGTGGCAGCTGTGCGTTGGTGTGCAAGACCGGTCCAGGAACCCGGCAGACCCGAAGGTCTCCGACGCACAGCCGCCATAACGATTCGCGAGCATAAAAAAACGCTCGATGAATAGCCATCCACGATTGTGCACCTGGACCGGACTTGCACGTCCGAGTCACCGTTTTTTGGTGACAGGGTGAGACTAGCCCTGACGCACACGCCGGGATAGTTACCGAACACCGCTACAACTTGAAGGAAATGTCCGAGGAAGTGGGAACGCTCAATGAGCGCTTCAGGGAGAGATGCGCAGAGTTCGATGACCCCATCGCGAGCAAGCTCGCTCCCACACTGGTTGTGTGTCGATCACATAAATGTGGTTCGACACCAATTAAATGTGGGAGCGAGCTTGCTCGCGATGGCGTACTGGCAGACGACGCTGTACTTACGCGCCCGGCACGAAATGCTTCTGCGCCGTGCCGCGGGCGATCAGGCGGGAGATGTAGTCGAGCTTTTGTGCATCCTGGTCGACAAAGCGGAAGGTCAGTTGCAGCCAGTCGCTGTCGGGTTTCGGCTCGTGGGCGACGATGGCGTGCAGGTAGCCGTTCAGGCGGGCGACTTCGGCGTTGTCGCCCTGCTCCAGGTCAAGCACGGCGCTGTCGAGCACTTGCGGCAGAGTGTCGGTGCGTTTAACCACCAACAAGGCTTCCTTGATGCTCAACGCCTTGATCACACATTGCTGAGTACCACTGGGCAGACGCAGTTGACCTTGGCCACGACCACCGGCCGGGGCGGCAGACGCCACCGGTGCCTTGACCGGTGGGCTGTTAAGCAGGCCACGAGCAGGCGCTGCAGCAGGGGCCGGCGCGGCCGCAGGCTTGGCGAACGGGTTGACCGCCGCCGCTGCAGGGGCGACGACAGCCGCCTTGCCACCCGTGAGCGCGCTGAGGGAGTCGTTGCCGAACGCCGAATTCATCTTGGTGGGTGCGCTGTTCATCAAGGTGTCGAGTTTGCCGACCTTGTTCAACGCCTGCTTGACCTTGGTCAGCAGCTGCTCGTTGGTGAACGGCTTGCTGACATAACCGGAAACGCCGGCCTGAATCGCCTGAACCACGTTTTCCTTGTCGCCGCGGCTGGTGACCATGACAAACGGCATGGCTTTGAGTGAGTCCTGTTCGCGGCACCAGGTCAGCAATTCGAGGCCAGACATTTCCGGCATTTCCCAGTCGCACAGGACCAGGTCGAATGCTTCGCGCGCCAGCATGGCCTGCGCTTTTTTACCGTTGACCGCGTCTTCGATTCGAATGCCCGGGAAGTAGTTGCGCAGGCACTTCTTCACCAGGTCACGAATGAACGAAGCGTCATCGACCACCAACACACTGACCTTACTCATCAACCAACCCCTTTAAAAAATCCCGGCAATCATAACGCTTTGCTGATGGCACTTTGCCAAAACTCTTCAGTCACGCCGGGACTTTTTTCGTTCGCGGGTGCTATGAATTCAAAATCCGCAAACAAAAACGCCCGGCCAAGGGGCCGGGCGCTTTACTTGGGCAATCTTACTTATCGTCAGCTTTGCCCGGAACATTAGCGCTTTCGGCACTTGTGCCTTCAACTTCTTCCTTCATGCGCTTGAGGCCCAGGTGACGGACATCGGTACCGCGCACCAGGTAAATCACCAGCTCGGAAATATTGCGGGCGTGGTCGCCAATCCGCTCCAGCGAACGCAGTACCCAAATGATGCTCAAGACCCGCGAGATAGAGCGTGGGTCTTCCATCATGTAGGTCGCCAGCTCCCGCAGCGCGGTCTTGTATTCGCGGTCGATGACCTTGTCGTACTGAGCCACCGACAACGCCAGCTCGGCGTCGAAGCGAGCAAAGGCATCCAGTGCGTCGCGAACCATGTTGCGCACCTGGTCGCCAATGTGCCGAACTTCGACGTAACCCCGCGGGGCCTCGCCTTCTTCGCACAGCTGGATGGCACGACGGGCGATTTTGGTCGCTTCGTCGCCGATGCGTTCCAGGTCGATAACCGACTTGGAGATGCTGATGATCAAACGCAAGTCCGATGCAGCCGGCTGACGACGGGCCAGAATGCGTAGGCATTCTTCGTCGATGTTGCGTTCCATCTGGTTGATCTGGTCGTCGATCTCGCGCACCTGCTGGGCCAGGCCCGAGTCCGCTTCGATCAGTGCAGTGACCGCGTCATTGACCTGTTTCTCGACCAGCCCGCCCATGGCCAGGAGGTGGCTGCGCACTTCCTCAAGCTCAGCGTTGAACTGCTGGGAGATGTGGTGGGTAAGGCCTTCTTTGCTAATCATGTTGGCGTCCTTGGAGCGTCCGGTAAGGTGCGGTCTACCGCAGCGATGGTTAAGCGAGCAACGCTAGCGGCATCCTAGCCATAACGACCGGTGATGTAGTCTTCGGTCTGCTTCTTCGCCGGATTGGTGAACAGGGTATCGGTGTCGCCGAATTCCACCAGTTTGCCCATGTACATGAACGCCGTGTAGTCGGAAACCCGCGCGGCCTGTTGCATGTTGTGGGTCACGATGACGATGGTGAATTTGGATTTCAATTCGTAGATCAGTTCTTCGACTTTCAGCGTCGAGATCGGGTCGAGTGCCGAGCACGGTTCGTCGAGCAGCAGTACTTCCGGCTCGACCGCGATGGTACGAGCAATCACCAGACGTTGCTGCTGACCACCGGACAAGCCCAGGGCCGATTCGTGCAAACGGTCTTTCACTTCATCCCACAGTGCCGCGCCTTTCAACGCCCATTCGACGGCTTCGTCGAGTACGCGTTTTTTGTTGATGCCTTGAATGCGCAGGCCGTAAACCACGTTTTCATAGATGGTTTTCGGAAACGGGTTCGGCTTCTGGAACACCATGCCGACGCGACGACGCAGTTCGGCCACGTCTTCGCCCTTGCGATAGATGTTGTTGCCGTACAGGTTGATCTCGCCTTCGACGCGGCAGCCATCGACCAGATCGTTCATCCGGTTGAAGGTGCGCAGCAGCGTTGACTTGCCGCAGCCGGACGGGCCGATGAACGCGGTCACGCGCTGCTTGGGAATGTTCATGCTGACGTCGTACAGCGCTTGTTTGTCGCCGTAGAACAGGCTCAGGCTCGGCACTTCGATGGCCACGGTTTCCTGTGCCAGGTTCAGGCTCTGTTTGTCGCGACCCAGGGCCGACATGTTGATGCCGTGGGTGTGTGTTTCGTGCTGCATGGGAAACTCCCTGTGCTAACAAATTCGGTTCGGTTTTTGTGGGAGCGAGCTTGCTCGCGATTCGGGCAACGCGGTTCAAGTCTGAAACCGCAGAGATGCCATCGCGAGCAAGCTCGCTCCCACATAAAAATCAGCTATCCAGCGCTTTGTATTTCTCGCGCAGGTGGTTACGGATCCACACTGCCGACAGGTTGAGCGTGGCGATCACCAGCACCAGCAGCAGCGCCGTGGCGTACACCAGCGGTCGTGCGGCTTCGACGTTCGGGCTCTGGAAGCCGACGTCATAAATGTGGAAGCCCAGGTGCATGATTTTCTGGTCGAGGTGCAGGTACGGGTAGTTGCCGTCCACCGGCAGCGACGGCGCCAGTTTCACCACACCCACGAGCATCAGCGGCGCCACTTCACCGGCGGCGCGAGCCACGGCGAGGATCATCCCGGTCATCATCGCCGGGCTGGCCATTGGCAGCACGATCTTCCACAAGGTTTCAGCCTTGGTCGCGCCGAGGGCCAACGAGCCTTCACGTACGGTGCGAGGAATCCGCGCCAGGCCTTCTTCGGTGGCCACGATCACCACCGGCACCGCCAGCAGCGCCAGGGTCAGCGAGGCCCAGAGCAGGCCCGGGGTACCGAAGGTCGGTGCCGGCAAGGCTTCAGGGAAGAACAAACGGTCAACCGAGCCACCGAGTACGTAAACGAAGAAGCCCAGGCCGAACACGCCGTAAACGATCGCCGGAACGCCCGCCAGGTTGTTCACCGCAATGCGGATCAACCGGGTCATCGGCCCCTGGCGTGCATATTCACGCAGGTAGACCGCTGCCAGCACGCCGAACGGGGTGACGATCATCGCCATGATCAGGGTCATCATCACGGTGCCGAAGATCGCCGGGAAGATCCCGCCTTCGGTGTTGGCTTCACGCGGGTCGTCGCTGAGGAATTCCCAGACCTTGTTGAAGTAGAAACCCAACTTGGTCAGGTAGCTCATGGCGTTCGGCTGGTAGGCATGAACCACTTTGCCGATGCCGATTTCGACTTCTTTGCCGTTGGCATCGCGAGCGGTCAGGCTGTCGCGGTTGAACTGCGTGTGCAGATCGCTCAGGCGTGCCTCGACGTCTTTATAACGAGCGTTCAGCTCAGCGCGTTCAGTGTCCATGTCGGCTTGCGCAGCCGGATCAAGCTTGCCTTCAAGCTCCAGCTTGCGGCCGTGCAGGCGAATCCGCTCAAGGCCTGCGTTGATCGCGCCGATGTCGGTTTTTTCGAGGCTTTTGAGTTGTGCCGCGAGCTTGTTGACGCGGTCCACCCGCGCTTGCAGCTCCGGCCAGGCCGCTTCGCCTTCAGCGATGACCTTGCCGTCCTGTTTGACGTTGAGCAGGTAGCCGTAAAAATTGCCCCACTCGCGGCGCTCGATGGTCATCAGTTCACGCGGCGTGCTCTGGTCGGTCAGCCACTCGCCGACGATCCAGGTGAAGTCATTGCCGTTGATGTCACGGTTACCGACTTTGATCAGCTCGCGGGTCATGAATTCCGGACCTTGGTCCGGCACTGGCAAACCTGCGGTTTTCAGACGCTCGCGCGGTACTTCTTCCTTCTGCACCACTTCGCCGATAACGACGTGGTTGGCCTGGCCCGGCACGTTGTAACTGGCGTGCATCAGGTCTGCCGGCCAGAAGTGGCCCAGACCGCGCACGGCAATCACCGCCAGCAAACCAATGGTCATGATGACCGCGATGGACACCGCGCCACCGCTGATCCAGACGCCGGGGGCGCCGCTCTTGAACCATCCTTTCAGGGAGTTCTGTTTCACAGACTTCTACCTTTCTTAAAGCGACGAGTATTTCTTGCGCAGACGCTGACGGATCAGCTCCGCGAGGGTGTTCATGATGAAGGTGAACAACAGCAGCACCAGCGCCGACAGGAACAACACGCGGTAGTGACTGCCGCCGACTTCCGATTCGGGCATTTCCACCGCCACGTTGGCAGCCAGGGTACGCAGACCTTCGAACAGGTTCATTTCCATGACCGGGGTGTTACCGGTGGCCATCAACACGATCATGGTTTCCCCGACCGCACGGCCCATGCCGATCATCAGTGCCGAGAAAATGCCCGGGCTGGCGGTCAGGATCACTACGCGGGTCATGGTCTGCCATGGCGTGGCGCCGAGGGCCAGGGAGCCCAGCGTCAGGCCGCGCGGCACGCTGAACACGGCGTCTTCGGCGATCGAGTAGATGTTCGGGATCACCGCAAAGCCCATGGCCAGACCGACGACCAGAGCGTTGCGCTGGTCATAGGTGATACCCAGGTCGTGGGAGATCCACATGCGCATGTCGCCGCCGAAGAACCAGGTTTCCATGTACGGGCTCATGTACAGCGACAACCAGCCCACAAACAGAATCACCGGGATCAGGATCGCGCTTTCCCAGCCATCCGGCACTTTCAGGCGCACGGATTCAGGCAGGCGACTGAAGATGAAACCGGCCACCAGAATGCCGATCGGCAAGAGCATCAACAGGCTGAAGATGCCCGGCAAGTGCCCTTCGACATACGGTGCGAGGAACAGGCCGGCGAAGAAGCCGAGGATCACCGTCGGCATCGCTTCCATCAATTCGATGACCGGCTTGACCTTGCGGCGCATGCCCGGCGCCATGAAGTACGCGGTGTAGATCGCCGCAGCGACTGCCAGCGGTGCGGCCAGCAGCATCGCGTAGAACGCGGCTTTCAGCGTACCGAAGGTCAGTGGCGAAAGGCTCATCTTGGGTTCGAAGTCGGTGTTGGCCGCGGTCGATTGCCAGACGTACTTAGGCTCGTCGTAGTTCTCGTACCAGA
The DNA here is from genome assembly GCF_056397005.1 of Pseudomonas sp. 05N431. NCBI lineage: Bacteria > Pseudomonadati > Pseudomonadota > Gammaproteobacteria > Pseudomonadales > Pseudomonadaceae > Pseudomonas > Pseudomonas sp. 05N431. The sequence continues at coordinate 667,505 of NZ_JBFTMN010000004.1, read as the reverse complement.
CCTTGCTCCACAACGCGCTCCACGAAACTTCCGGGTGCGGGTTGTCGAGCAGCAGCGGTTGCAGCTTGCCGCCCTGCTCCACAATGATGCGGTTGGCACGCGGCGACAGACCGAAGAGGCCCGTGCCATCAACCACCTGGTTCACCAGCAAGGTGCGGTGGGCGGTGCTGTGGAACACCCCGAGCTTGCCGGCCGTGTCGAGGGCAACGAAGCCTTTACGACGTTCTTCGGCGGTGATTTCAACGATCGGCGTGGTGCCCATCTGGAAGGTGCGGATCTGTTTCAGTCGTTGCTCGCCATCGGTATCGCGAGCCATGAACCACTGGGCCAGACCACCCTTGGAGTCGCCGATGATCAGCGAGATACCGCCGACCAATTGAGTACTGGCGGTCACTTGCGCTTCGCCGTCATCCAGCAGTTTGTAGCGACCGTTGAGGCTCTTGTCGCTCAGGCTGAAGACGTCGGCCTGGGCACGACCGTTGACTACGTACAGCCATTGCTGACGCGGGTCGACGAAGATGTTCTTCACCGGTTCGGTCATTTGCGGCAGTTCAATGCGCTTCTGCTCGTTGGTGACCTCACCGGTCATCATGTTTTCTTCGCTGCTCAGCGACAGTACGTGCAATTGCGAACCGGTAGAGCCGGCGAGCAGCAGGGTCGAATCGGTTGCATTGAGGCTGACGTGCTCCAGGGCTCCGCCCTGCTCGTTCAGTGCGATTGGCGTTTCGCCGTACGGGAATTCGATGGCTGGCGAGATGGTTTTCTTGCCTTCCGGGTAAGTGACTTTATAGGTGTGGCGGAACACCAGTGCCTGACCGTTGGACAAGCCCACGACGACCAGCGGATGGCCGGGCTGGTCTTTACCAATGGCGGTTACGCTGGTGCCGGCCGGGATCGGCAGGTCAATGCGGCTTAGCTCGGCGCCACTGTCGACATCGAAAAACAGCGCCTGGCCCTTGTCGGAAACCCGCATGGCGACCTGGTTCTGTTCTTCGAGAGAGATCATCAGCGGTTTGCCGGCGTCTTGCATCCAGGCCGGGGTGATCGCGTCTTTGGCGGTCAGGTTGGCGCCCTGAAACAGTGGCGCGACGACGTAGCCAAGGAAGAAGAAGATCAGCGTGATCGCGCCGAGTACGGCGAGGCCACCGACGAGGACGTACCAGCGGGTCAGGCGATCTTTGAGCGCGCGGATGCGGCGTTTGCGTTGGAGCTCAGGCGTATTGAAGTCAATTCGCTTGGGGGGATTGGTAGTCATTGTGGAATTGGCCAGATCATTCATGCGCACACCCTAGCGATCCTGTATGACAGAAAGATGACAATGCAGTGACGCAACAAATCCGCCGCCCGTGTGAACTGGCAGCGGACTGGAAAATTAGAGGTGTGGGAGCGAGCGTGTCAGTGAGTTATCCGACACCAGTGACGGCCCCATCGCGAGCAAGCTCGCTCCCACAGGAGTCCGGGTTACCCCGGACTCAGGGTTTTACTTTTTTGCGACTTCAGCGCCGCCCTCTTGCAGACCCAGGTCAGCCAGTGCCTTGGCGGCAACTTTGGCTGGCAGTGGGATGTAGCCGTCTTTCACGACAACTTCCTGACCCTGTTTGGACAGAACCAGTTTCACGAACTCGGCTTCCAGCGGGGCCAGAGGCTTGTTCGGGGCTTTGTTGACGTAAACGTAGAGGAAACGCGACAGCGGGTATTTGCCGTTCAGGGCGTTTTCTTCGCTGTCTGCGATGTAGTCAGTGCTGCCTTTCTTGGCCAGAGCCACAGTCTTCACGCTAGCGGTTTTGTAGCCGATGCCCGAGTAACCGATACCGTTCAGCGAAGAGCTGATCGATTGCACGACCGACGCCGAGCCTGGTTGTTCGTTGACGTTTGGCTTGTAGTCGCCTTTGCACAGGGCTTCTTCTTTGAAGTAGCCATACGTGCCGGATACCGAGTTACGGCCGAACAGTTGAACCGGCTTGTTGGCCAGGTCGCCTGTCACGCCCAGGTCACCCCAGGTTTTGACTTCTGCTTTAGCGCCGCACAGACGAGTCGAGGAGAAGATCGCGTCGACCTGTTCCATGGTCAGGTGCTGGATCGGGTTGTCTTTGTGCACGAACACGGCCAGGGCATCCACGGCAACCGGGATAGCGGTTGGCTTGTAGCCGTACTTCTGTTCGAAGGCAGCCAGTTCGGTGTCCTTCATCTTGCGGCTCATCGGGCCCAGGTTAGAGGTGCCTTCAGTCAACGCAGGTGGCGCGGTGGCGGAGCCAGCGGCCTGAATCTGGATGTTTACGTTCGGGTATTCTTTTTTGTAGTTCTCAGCCCACAGGGTCATGAGGTTAGCCAGGGTATCGGAACCGACGCTGGACAGGTTGCCCGAAACACCAGTGGCTTTGGTATAAGCCGGGATGGCTGGGTCTACACCAGCGGCTACCGCGTTGGCAGTTGCAACGCCAGCAGCGACAAACGTCATTGCCGCCATCAAACGCTTCAGTTTCATGCCTTACTCCTAGCAAATAGGGTGTGTTAAGTCGGGGCCAAGTATCGGCAGGTCGTATGAACACTCTATGACTTGAATATGACAATTAGATGAAAGGCCAGCATTTGGCGTTTTGAAGGAAGACCGCGTCATCGTTCATCGCGAGCAAGCTCGCTCCCACATTGACCGCATTCTTCTGAGAGAACTCGGTTAAAGGTGGGAGCGGGCTTGCCCGCGAAGGGGCCGGTGCAGTCGATAAAGAAGTCCGCTTAGCGGTTGTTCTTCCAGAGGTAACCACCCACCAGGATGCCAATGCTGCAGATGATTGCCACATAGTAGGCAGGCCCCATCGGGCTCTCTTTAAGCAGCAGGGTGACGACCATCGGGGTCAGGCCGCCGAAGATCGCGTAGGCCAGGTTGTAGGAGAACGACAGGCCGCTGAATCGCACCACGGCCGGGAATGCCCTGACCATCACGAACGGCACCGCGCCGATGGTGCCGACGAACAGGCCGGTCAGCGCGTACAGCGGGAACAGCCAGTCGGGGTGATCGAGCAGGCTGTGGTAGAAGGTCCAGGAAGTCGCCAGCAGCGCTGCGCTGCCAAACACAAACACCCGGCCGGCGCCGAAGCGATCCGCCAGCGCGCCGGAGATCACACAGCCCAGGCTCAGGCACACGATGGCCACGCTATTGGCTTGCAGCGCGGTCGTGGCCGAGAAGTGATAAATGGTTTGCAGCACGGTCGGGGTCATCAGAATGACCACGATGATCCCGGCCGACAGCAGCCAGGTCAGCAGCATCGAGATGGCGATGGCGCCGCGATGGTCACGCAGCACCGCACGCAGCGGCACTTCTTCAGCCAGCGCCTTGCGCAGTTGCAGCTCAGCGAACACCGGAGTTTCGTGCAGCCAGCGGCGCAGGTAGACCGAGAACAGGCCAAACACACCGCCGAGCAGGAACGGGATACGCCAGGCGTAATCAGCCACTTGCTCAGTGGTGTAGAGGCTGTTGATGGCAGTGGCGACCAGCGAGCCGAGCAGGATGCCGGCAGTCAGGCCGCACGTCAGCGTGCCGCAAGCGTAGCCGATGTGCCGCTGGGGCACGTGTTCGGAAACGAAGACCCAGGCCCCCGGCACTTCACCGCCAATCGCCGCGCCCTGGATCACCCGCATCAGCAGCAACAGGATCGGCGCCCACATGCCAATCTGCGCGTAGGTCGGCAGCAAGCCCATGATCAGCGTCGGTACGGCCATCATGAAAATGCTCAGGGTGAACATTTTCTTGCGCCCCAGCAGGTCGCCGAAGTGCGCCATGACGATGCCGCCCAGTGGTCGCGCCAGGTAACCGGCGGCAAAGATACCGAAGGTCTGCATCAGCCGCAGCCACTCGGGCATGTCCGCCGGAAAGAACAACTTGCCAACCACCGTGGCGAAGAACACGAAGATGATGAAGTCGTAAAACTCCAGCGCGCCGCCCAAGGCGGAAAGCGACAGTGTCTTGTAGTCGTTGCCGGTCAAGGGGCGCGCAGGGTGCGCAGGTGTCGCTATGCTCGATGGCGCTGTGGTCATGGCAAGGTTTCTCTTATAGTCAGATCCGCAACCCCAACAACGCTGGCAGGGGCTTGGGCAGGTTCGGCACGATAGCAAATTGTTCGAAAAAGCACAGGAAAGCGCGTATTTGGCAGTCAAAATGAGAACCCGATGGTCGTCTCGGAGTCTACCGATCGATATACTCGCAACCGTGCAACACTTTGTAAGGGGTTGCTGTGCGAAAACGTCGTTGGCCTTTGTCAGCCGGTTTCGCAGAGTTTCCCTTTAGCGCGCCTTATGGAAAACGTGACGAACGTAGTATGTTCGGGGCTGAATCGTTTTTCCCAAGACGGCTATTCACCCGCTACATATTCCAAGAGTCACGGCTCAGAGGCACCCTCGGCATGATAGAGCTCGAACAAGAAGATCCTATTCCGCAAGGCGATCTGGCCCTGCAAATCACCGCGCTTCCCCGCGAAACCAACGGCTTTGGCGATATTTTCGGCGGCTGGCTGGTGTCTCAGATGGATTTGGCCGGTACGGCGATGGCCAGCAAGGTCGCGGGCGGACGCGTCGCCACCGTGGCGATCGATCGCATGGCCTTCCTGGTGCCGGTCGCCGTGGGTGCGCAGCTGTCCTTCTATACTCAGGCAACGGAAATCGGCCGCAGCTCGATCAAGATGATGGTCGAGGTCTGGAGCGACGATCCACTGTCCAGCGAATGGCGTAAAGTCACTGAGGCGGTATTTGTGTTCGTCGCCATCGATGGCAGCGGCCGCACCCGCTCGGTTCCGCCCAGAGCTCGTTAAACCGGGCGAGCGCTAAACCCGGCGGCCGTTTTACGGTCCATTGACGTCATTGATCCTGAACGAGATGTGCAACATGCCAACTCCCAACGTTGAAGCCGTGAAACTGGATGAACTGAACTGCTGGCGCATCCGCCACGGTCAGGCCGAATTGCTGGTGGCCCAACAAGGCGCGCACATCCTCAGTTATCAATTGGCCGGGCAACCGCCGCTGATCTGGCTCAACGATGAGGCGGTGTTCAAAACCGGCAAAAGCATCCGCGCCGGTGTTCCGGTGTGCTGGCCGTGGTTTGGCAACCTGGACCGCAATCCGCCGAGTGTTCAGGCAATGCGCGTCAGCAACGAACCGCCGACCGCCCACGGTTTAGTGCGGGCGATGGACTGGGAACTGGGCGCCATTGAAGCCGAAGGCGAAAGCCTGAAGGTCGAGTTCCTCCTGCCCTACCTCGAAGGCGGCTTGCCGGGTTGGCCGTATGCGGTGGATCTGAAACTGAGCATTCGCCTGGATGAGCAACTGCATATCAACCTGACCAGCCAAAACCAGGGCAGCACCCCCGTCACCATCAGCCAGGCGCTGCACAGCTACTTTGCAGTCAGTGATGTACGCAATGTGCACGTCGAAGGCCTGGACGGGCTGAACTACATCGAAACCCTGGATAACTGGAAAACCGTGACTCAGACCGGCGATTTGCGTTTTGCCGGGGAAACCGACCGGATCTACCTGAATACACCGGCGCAATTGAGCATCGTCGATCCTGCCTGGGAACGGCGTATCGAACTGACCAGCAGCGGCTCGCGCTCGGCGGTGATCTGGAACCCCTGGATCGCACGGGCGGCGCAATTCAGTGACATGGCCGACGACGGCTGGCAGCGCATGCTGTGCATCGAAACGGCCAACGTGATGGATGACATTGTGACCCTGGCACCGGGGGCGAGTCATACGCTGGGCGTGAGCATCGCCAGCAAACCGCTGTAAGCAACACCATCAACCACTGTGGGAGCGAGCTTGCTCGCGATGAGGCCATAACATCCAACATCTATGTTGGCTGTTACACCGCCATCGCGAGCAAGCTCGCTCCCACAGTGGATTGCACCAGGCTTACAGGTGCGTTTACAGATCCGACTCTTTGACCACCCGCACTTTCGCCGCATCCAGTGCATAGGCCGCATCGGCCAGGTCGTTGTTGACCTTCTCGATCTTCAGCGTGCCGGTGACCCACAGCGGTGTGTAGATATCGTCCAGCTTCAAGCCCTTCGGATAGCGCACCAGCACCAATTGGTTAGGCGGTGGTGGCGGGACGTGGATACAGGCGCCCGGGTACGGCACCAGGAAAAACAGCGTGCTGCGACCTTTGGCGTCGGTTTCCAGCGGCACGGGATACCCGCCAATGCGGATGTTCTTGTCGTTCATCGACGCCACGGTTTTGGTCGAATACATCACCGCCGGCAAGCCCTTGCTCTGCTTCAGGCCACCCTTGTCGGTAAAGGTGCCGTTGGCTTCGGGCGAGTTGTGGTCGATTTCAGGCATGGCCTCGAGGGCTTTCTGGTCCGACTTGGGCATCAGTTCGAGCCAGTCGGTTTCCGGCAGTTCGCCGGCATGGGCCAGGCCAGTGCCCAGCAATAAAAGAGTCAACAGAAGACGGCGCATGAAAATGCTCGGCAAAGGGAAGTCAGTAAGTCGTCGAGCATTCTAGCCCTCTCGGCCCGTGCAGCAGAGAGGGCTTTGTCGCTTGAATCAGCTCTTTTTGACGAAGCCGTAGATCACCAGCAAAACAATCGCGCCCACCAGTGCACCGATGAAGCCCGCACCCTGGCCAGCCTGATAGATACCCAGCGCCTGGCCGCCGTACGTGGCCGCCAGCGAACCGCCGATGCCGAGCAGGATGGTCATGATCCAGCCCATGCTGTCGTCACCTGGCTTCAGGAAACGAGCCAGCAGGCCAACGATCAATCCGATGAAGATGGTTCCAATAATGTGCATGGCGTTTCCCTCTGAATGATGTAGGTATGCCAAAGCCTAGTCAGGCTTTGGCATCCTGCCATCAGAGAACGACGGCGACCGAAGGTTCCGTCGTTGCCAGATGAAACTATTCGGTGATCAGCGCTTCGACCTTGAGGATCTGCTGCGCAAGCGTCTCCCTGTCGGCGCAACGCAGGTTGGCGTGACCGACCTTGCGGCCGACCTTGAACGCCTTGCCATAGTGGTGCAAATGGCAATCGGCGATGGCGATGACCTTCTCCACCGGCGGTACCACACCGATGAAGTTGAGCATCGCGCTCTCGCCGACCTTGGCGGTCGAACCCAGTGGCAGGCCGGCCACGGCACGCAAGTGGTTTTCGAACTGGCTGCACTCGGCGCCTTCGGTGGTCCAGTGCCCGGAGTTGTGTACGCGCGGGGCGATTTCGTTGGCCTTGAGGCCACCGTCGACTTCAAAGAACTCGAATGCCATCACGCCGACGTAATCCAGCTGCTTGAGCACGCGGCTGGAGTAATCCTCGGCCAGGGCTTGCAACGGATGGTCGGTGCTGGCCACGGACAACTTGAGAATGCCGCTGTCGTGGGTGTTGTGGACCAGCGGGTAGAACTTCGTTTCACCATCGCGAGCGCGCACGGCGATCAGCGAGACTTCACCGGTGAACGGCACGAAGCCTTCCAGCAAGCAGGCCACGCTGCCCAGCTCGGCGAACGTGCCGACCACATCGGCCGGCGTGCGCAGGACTTTCTGGCCCTTGCCGTCGTAACCCAGGGTGCGGGTTTTCAGCACGGCGGGCAGGCCGATGGTGGCTACCGCAGCGTCCAGATCGGCTTGCGACTGGATATCGGCGAAAGCCGGCGTCGGAATGCCCAGGTCCTTGAACATGCTCTTTTCGAACCAGCGATCGCGGGCGATGCGCAGCGCTTCGGCACTCGGGTAAACCGGAACGAATTGCGACAGGAAGGCCACGGTTTCGGCAGGGACGCTTTCGAACTCGAAGGTCACCAGGTCGACTTCATCAGCCAACTGACGCAGGTGATCCTGATCGCCGTAATCGGCCCGCAGGTGTTCACCCAGCGCGGCTGCACAGGCATCCGGCGCGGGGTCCAGAAAAGCGAAGTTCATTCCCAGCGGCGTACCTGCCAGGGCCAACATGCGACCCAACTGGCCGCCACCGATTACACCGATCTTCATCGTCAACAACCTCAGGCGATGCGTGGGTCTGGATTGTCCAGGACGCTGTCTGTCTGCTCAGCACGGAAGGTTTTCAGCACCGCATGGAATTGCGGGTGCTTGGCGCCCAGGATACTCGCCGAGAGCAGGGCTGCGTTGATCGCGCCGGCCTTGCCGATGGCCAGGGTAGCGACCGGGATGCCCGCAGGCATCTGCACGATCGACAGCAGCGAATCGACGCCCGAAAGCATCGACGACTGCACCGGTACGCCCAGCACCGGCAGGTGGGTCTTGGCCGCACACATGCCAGGCAAGTGGGCCGCGCCGCCGGCACCGGCGATAATCACCTCGATGCCACGGGCCTCGGCCTCTTCGGCGTACTGGAACAGCAGGTCCGGGGTGCGGTGGGCAGAGACCACTTTCACCTCGTAAGGGATGCCGAGCTTTTCCAGCATATCGGCGGTGTGGCTAAGGGTGGACCAATCGGACTTGGAGCCCATGATCACGCCAACCAGTGCGCTCATCGTCGTGCCTCTTCTCTCTGGGCGCCCGCAGGCGCGTCAAAAAACAACAAGCCACGCGGAATGCGTGGCTTGATTGTACGAATTATGGCCAGTCAAACCGGCCGAAGGCCGCGCAGTATACCGTAAAGATACCGATAAACAGCCCCCTTAACGACCATCTGTCACATGACTGATTTCGGCCAAAATCCGACAAATTTACTGACTTGGAAGTCAAAGAAAAAAGCGCTCTTATTTACGCCTCAGTGAACTCAACATTCCACACCTTCTGATACACAACTCACCAATACAAATTACTTAATAAACACTATTAATACCCGCCGTGTTTTCACACACCACACCCGAAAAAATATTAACACTACTATTAATAAGTTTGAGATTGTTCTATGCCGCACTTATTCAAATTTTTACTGCCGATACTATTAATACCAATGGTCATTCAAACGACCTACGCAACCGTCATAAAGGACGAAACACCCTGGCCCTCCGATCAATCCGTTCATCCCAGAAGTCTGGCTACTGTCCCCGTAGGAAAACGACCGATATTCATTTTTGCATTTGTGCACGATGATGTTCCCGAGTCGAAAATCCCGTCGATTTACCCAGAGCATTTTCTGCCGATGGTCAAAGAGTTGAAGATTGCAACCGGCCGTGACGTATCGGTCAAGTTTATCCGTAATGCTCCACCCTATACCTCCTACGCGTACCAGGGCGAAAACGAGACTTCATATTATGGATGGAAGATTCTTGGAGAGCATTACCGCGACAATAACAACCTTCCATTTGGCAGAACTACAAAGTTCCTGCTGCTCACCAACGACTGGATGAATAGCCATGCACTAGGTATTGCAGGCGAAGGCCAACAATTCGGGCTCGCCACTGTAGCCAGCAAACAAATAGTCGGCCATGAAATGGGGCACATGCTTACTGCGCAACACGAACTATCTGAAATCAGATACAACGGCTGGCTGTGTGAAACATTCATGATTCCTAAAGTGAATCCTCTTTACTCCAACTGCTTTGTGTATACCGACCCCAACCGTACACGCATCAACAACTTCCTGGCTGACACCCCGTAACATAAACGCTCCATCAATTACTTCCCGCTGCGCCACCTTCCAGCTTGCGCCACAACAACCGCACATTGGCCTTGCGCACCAGCGCGCAGCGGTACAGGCGAATCTCCAGTGGCACGTGCCATTGCGGGCCACCGCAGACCACCAGTTCACCGCGCGCCAGTTCGGCTCGCACGCTGAGTTGCGGCACCCAGGCGATACCAAGACCTTCAAGGGCCATGCTTTTCAGGCTGTCGGCCATGGCAGTTTCATAAATGGTGGTGAAACGCAGCGCGCGCTGGCGCAGCAGCATGTTCACCGAGCGCCCGAGAAATGCCCCGGCGCTGTAGGCCAGCAGCGGCACGCTGGCCTCGCCTTCGAGATCAAACAGCGGCTTGCCGTCGGCATCGGCCGCACAGACCGGAAGCATCTCGGTATCGCCCAGATGCAGCGACGGGAAAATCTCCGGGTCCATTTGCATGGCCGCATCCGGGTCGTAAAACGCCAGCATCAGATCGCAGCCGCCTTCGCGCAGGGCATGCACAGCGTCGCCCACGTTGGTCGCCACCAGCCGCGTGGCGATGTTCAAGCCTTCGTTGCGCAGTTGCGCGATCCAGCGCGGGAAGAAACCCAGGGCCAGGGAGTGCGCGGCTGCGACTTGCATCACTTCGCCCTGCCCGCCTTCAAGGTGATGCAAATGCCTCAGTACTTCGCCGAGCTGCTCGACCACTGTGCGAGCCGTGACCAGGAACAACTGCCCCGCTGCCGTTAACTCGATGGGCGTGCGCGAGCGATTGACCAGAGTCAGCCCCAGCGCGGCTTCCAGGCTGCGGATCCGCCGGCTGAATGCCGGCTGAGTCACAAAACGCCGTTCGGCGGCCTGCGAAAAGCTGCGGGTGGCGGCCAGGGCACTAAAGTCCTCGAGCCATTTGCTTTCCAGATTCATCACGTCCTCCCGGACACGCACCAATTTAGGTCACACGCTCGCCGTACACACGGCGTCACATGGGCATTATGCCGAATGTGCATAGGGCAGTGCTTAACAGCATTGGCCCAAAATTTTCCACAAGCCTAGCATTCGCAGCGTTCCGGCACCGACCGGGTCCATATCGAGATGATTTCTATCATGTCCTCCGCTGCATCTTTCCGCACAGAAAAAGACCTGCTTGGCGTACTCGAAGTACCGGCTCAAGCGTATTACGGCATCCAGACCCTGCGAGCGGTGAACAACTTCCGTCTCTCCGGCGTTCCGATTTCGCATTACCCGAAGCTGGTTGTGGGTCTGGCAATGGTCAAGCAGGCTGCTGCTGACGCCAACCGCGAGCTGGGTCACCTGAGCGACGTCAAGCACGCTGCCATCAGCGAAGCGTGTGCCCGTCTGATCCGCGGCGATTTCCACGAAGAGTTCGTGGTGGACATGATTCAAGGCGGCGCTGGCACTTCAACCAACATGAATGCCAACGAAGTCATCGCCAACATCGCGCTGGAGGCCATGGGCCACAGCAAGGGCGAATACCAATACCTGCACCCGAACAACGACGTGAACATGGCGCAGTCGACCAACGACGCCTACCCGACGGCTATCCGCCTGGGTCTGCTGCTGGGTCACGACGCCCTGCTGGCCAGCCTCGACAGCCTGATCCAGTCGTTCGCGGCCAAAGGTGAAGAATTCAGCCACGTTCTGAAGATGGGTCGTACCCAGCTGCAAGACGCCGTGCCGATGACCCTTGGCCAGGAATTCCGCGCCTTCGCCACCACCCTGAGCGAAGACCTGGCACGCCTGAAGACCCTGGCTCCGGAACTGCTGACCGAAGTGAACCTGGGCGGCACCGCGATCGGTACCGGCATCAACGCCGACCCGCGCTACCAGCACCTGGCCGTTGAGCGTCTGGCACTGATCAGCGGTCAACCGCTGGTACCGGCCGCCGACCTGATCGAAGCCACTTCCGACATGGGCGCCTTCGTGCTGTTCTCCGGCATGCTCAAGCGCACCGCGGTCAAGCTGTCGAAGATCTGCAACGACTTGCGCCTGCTGTCCAGCGGCCCACGCACCGGCATCAACGAAATCAACCTGCCAGCGCGTCAGCCAGGCAGCTCGATCATGCCAGGCAAGGTCAACCCGGTTATTCCTGAAGCCGTTAACCAGGTGGCCTTCCAGATCATCGGTAACGACCTGGCACTGACCATCGCGGCCGAAGGCGGCCAGTTGCAACTGAACGTGATGGAGCCGTTGATCGCCTTCAAGATCTTCGACTCGATCCGCCTGCTGCAACGCGCCATGGACATGCTGCGCGAGCACTGCATCGTCGGCATCACCGCCAACGAAGCCCGCTGCCGTGAACTGGTCGAACACTCGATCGGTCTTGTCACCGCGCTGAACCCGTACATCGGCTATGAAAACGCCACCCGCATCGCCCGTATCGCTCTTGAAAGCGGCCGCGGCGTGCTGGAACTGGTGCGCGAAGAAGGCCTGCTCGACGACGCGATGCTCGCCGACATCCTGCGCCCGGAAAACATGATTGCTCCGCGTCTGGTACCACTGAAAGCCTAACGCTGTAGTTACTGCTCACCAGGTCGAGGGACTAGACACCTCTCACCTTTTGAGGGCCTGGAGATCATTCTCCAGGCCCTTTTTTTTAACTTGTTTGCAACAAAGCAGAACCTGTGGGAGCGAGCTTGCTCGCGATAAACGATGACGCAGTTTTCCTGAAAAAMTGCGGCGCCGGCATCGCGAGCAAGCTCGCTCCCACATGAGCCTGACTCGAAAAAGTCAGGTGTTTCAAAGGCTTCGTTTCACCGTTCGCACCACAACTGTGCAGACGGGCGCCGCACTGATAGGTATAGTGCCGCCCCTCTTCGCGTGAGCGGTCGTCGGTAACGAGACCCAAACCCATGCGAAACCCGAACTAATAACAAACCCGCGATATGGATCCGGGACGAACTTCGCCCCACCCGCTGTGCCGTGTGCACACCGGTGTAACGCGATGTGTCTGACCGACCAGCATTTGCCTACACAAAAAACAGCGAGGAATAATCCATGCTCGAAGTCATCAACGACTTCCTCTCAGGGAAAGTACTGATCGTGCTCATTGTCGGGCTCGGTAGCTACTTCACGATCCGCTCGCGTTTCGTACAGCTGCGTCACTTCTTCCACATGTTCTCGGTCTTCCGCGACAGCCTGCGCAGCAGCTCCGGTCAACTCAGCTCCTTCCAGGCACTGATGCTCAGCCTCGCCGGCCGCGTCGGCGCCGGCAACATCGCCGGTGTCGGCATCGCCGTGACCCTCGGCGGTCCAGGTGCAGTGTTCTGGATGTGGGTAACCGCACTGGTCGGCATGTCCAGCAGCTTCTTCGAATGCTCCCTCGGCCAGCTCTACAAGCGCTGCGACTCCGAAGGCCAGTTCCGTGGCGGCCCGTCCTATTACATCCAGCACGGCCTGCAGAAACGCTGGTTGGGGATGATCATGGCGTTCCTGCTGCTGATCACCTTCGGCTTCGCCTTCAACGGCCTGCAAGCCCATGCCGTGACGCACTCGCTGAACAATGCCTTCGGCCTGAACACCACCTACACCGGTCTCGGTCTGGCCGTGTTGCTGGGCCTGGTGTTCATCGGCGGGATCAAGCGCATCGCCGCGATCGCTGACCTGCTGGTGCCGGTCAAGACACTGGTCTACATCGCCGTGACCCTCTACGTGATCGTGCTGCAATTCGATCACGTGCCGGGCATGCTGATGACCATCGTCAAAAGTGCCTTCGGCCTGGACCAGGCCTTCGGCGGCCTGATCGGCAGCGCCATCATCATGGGCGTGAAGCGTGGCGTGTTCGCCAACGAAGCGGGCCTGGGCAGTGCACCGAACGTGGCCGCTGTGGCCTCGGTCGAGCACCCGGTTGCACAAGGCGTGGTTCAGGCGTTCAGCGTGTTCCTCGACACCTTCGTGATCTGCACCTGCACCGCGCTGCTGATTCTGCTGTCGGGTTTCTACACCCCTGGCTTTGAAGGTGACGGCATCGCCCTGACCCAGAACTCCCTGGCAGCTGTCGTCGGCGATTGGGGCCGGATGTTCATCAGCGTCGCGCTGGCGTTGTTCGTATTCACCTCGATCCTCTACAACTACTACCTGGGCGAAAGCAACCTGCGCTTCCTGATCGGTGACAACCGTAAAGCGCTGATGGGCTATCGCGCATTGGTCCTGGTGCTGATCTTCTGGGGCGCTATCGAGAACCTCAGTACGGTGTTCGCGTTTGCCGACATCACCATGACCATGCTGGCGTTCGTCAACCTGATCGCGCTGTTCCTGCTGTTCAAGGTCGGCATGCGCATCCTGCGCGACTACGATGACCAGCGTTCTGCCGGCATCAAGACGCCAGTGTTCGATTCGAGCAAATTCCCGGACCTGGACCTGGACCTCAACGCCTGGCCAGCCAACCCGCCAGCCGCTGCTCCAAAGGCCGATGCCGAGCCGCAAGGTGTACCTGCAGCGCAACGCTGATGGGTAAACGACGGGCGCATCCCCTGCGCCCGTCAGCTAAAATGAACTACTTGTGGGAGCGAGCCTGCTCGCGATAGCGCACTGGCAGTCGACATAGCGGTGTCTGACATACCGCTATCGCGAGCAGGCTCGCTCCCACAGTCATCTCTTGCGGAGACCACCTGATGATTTCCAATTCCTACCCTGCCGCCCAGCACGTCATGGTGCTCTACACCGGTGGCACCATTGGCATGCAAGCCAGCGCCAACGGTCTGGCCCCGGCGTCCGGTTTCGAAACCCGGATGCGCGACTACCTGCATAGCCAGCCTGAGCTGGTAGTGCCGAACTGGCGCTTCCGTGAAATGACCCCGCTGATCGACAGCGCCAACATGACCCCGGCCTACTGGCAGCGCCTGCGCGACGCGGTCATCGAAGCGGTTGAAGTCGACGGCTGCGACAGCGTGCTGATCCTGCACGGCACCGACACCCTGGCCTACAGCGCCGCCGCCATGAGTTTCCAATTGCTTGGCCTGCACGCGCGCGTGCTGTTTACCGGCTCCATGCTGCCGGCTGGCGTGCCTGACAGCGATGCCTGGGAAAACCTCGGCGGTGCGCTGGTCGCCCTTGGCCAAGGCCTGGCACCGGGCGTGCAGTTGTACTTCCACGGCGAGCTGCTGGACCCGACCCGTTGCGCGAAGATTCGCAGCTTCGGTCGGCATCCGTTTGCCCGTCTGCAACGCCAGGGCGGTGGAGCCAAGGCAGTTCCGATTCCTTCGCAACTGAATTACCACCAACCCAAGCAACTGGCCAAGGTTGGCGTGCTGCCACTGTTCCCCGGCATCGGCGCCGAACAACTCGACGGTGTACTCAACAGCGGTATTCAGGGGTTGGTGCTGGAATGCTTTGGCAGCGGCACCGGGCCGAGTGACAACCCCGAATTTCTCGCCAGCCTTGCGCGGGCGTGGGATCAGGGGATCGTGGTGGTCGCGATCACCCAGTGCCATGAAGGCGGGGTTGAGCTGGACGTCTACGAAGCAGGCAGCCGTCTGCGAGGCGTAGGCGTATTGTCCGGCGGCGGCATGACCCGTGAAGCAGCGTTTGGCAAATTGCATGCGCTGCTGGGTGCAGATCTGGATACCGCTGAGGTTCGACGGCTTGTAGAACTCGACCTTTGCGGCGAACTGATCTGACACCACGCAAAACCTGTGGGAGCGAGCTTGCTCGCGATAGCGGTCAACCATTCAACATTGTTGTTGACTGATACACCGTCATCGCGAGCAAGCTCGCTCCCACAAGTTTGTGGCCCGGCATATAACTTGCTCCATTCCAGCTAACCCAAAGCTGGAATCGCCCATGCTCCACTCCCACCTCACCACCCTCAACGCCGTTTCCCTGGTGCTCAATGCCTTCAAGGCCGATGGGCTTTCAAGTGAGGCGCTGTTGGCCGGCAGCGGCATCAGCGCCGCGGATCTGAGCCGCGCCGACACCCGAATCACCACCAACCAGGAAATGCAGGTCTGCGCCAACGCGGTCGCGCTCAAGCGTGACATCGGCCTGGAACTTGGGCGGCGGATGCATGTTTCGTCCTACGGCATACTCGGTTATGCCCTGCTCACCAGTGCCACCTTCGGTGACGCTTTGCGCCTGGCGCTGCGCTATCCGGCGCTGTTGGGAACACTGTTCGAGCTGAGCCTTGAGGAAGATGGCGACCGAATCTGGTTCGCCGCCGCCGATTACCGGGAAAATCCGGCGCTGGCGGTGTTCAACGCCGAGTTCTGCCTGGTCTCGCTGAAAGTCATCTGCGACGACCTACTCGGTCATCCCTTGCCGCTGCTAGGTGCCCGTTTTGAACATTCGGCACCGGATTATCAGGCCAGCTACGCAACGCACTTTGATTGCCCCCTGCGCTTCGACTGCACCGATAACGCCTTCGCCTTCGACAAACACTGGCTAGACCAGCCCTTGCCGCTGGCCGACATCATCACCCATCAGGCCATGGCCGAACGCTGTCGCAAGCAGAACACCGAATTCACCGGACGCCAGGCGTGGCTGGGGCGGATCCGCCAACTGCTCGCCGCCCAACTCGACGCCGCGCCAGGCCTTGAAGGCCTGGCGGAACAGATGAACTGCTCGGCGCGGACTCTGCGTCGACACCTGAAGGACCTGGGGTGCAGCTATCAGGAATTGCTCGACGAACTGCGCTTTGAGCGGGCCAAGCAGATGCTGTACGAAGATCAATTGCCGATCTATCGCATCGCCGAGGCGCTGGGCTTCAGCGAGACCGCAAGTTTCCGCCATGCGTTTGTGCGCTGGAGCGGCGTGGCGCCGAGCCAGTTCAGGCCTTGAGTGCTGCGGTATCCTGGCTACCGTCATCGCGAGCAAGCTCGCTCCCACATTGGATCTGTGATCAACGCAAATCCTCTGTGGGAGCGAGCTTGCTCGCGATAGCGTCCTCAAAAACACTCGGAATCCCGCAGACTGCTCAGCATTCCATGCCCTGAGCCGGCGCACGCTCGCGCCAATAAGGGGCGAATTTCGGTCATAGGTTTTGGCCATATCCATCCCCTTTTGGCCTTTCCTGCCGTTCTCTGAATCGCTGCACGCCGCAAGACTGTGTTCAACCGAATCAGCCTGCGGAGAACAAGAAAATGCTGACGATCTACTCGGACGATCACCACCTGCACCACGGACGCTGCGAATTGATGGATGGGCAGCTGATGCCCTGCTTCGAAATGCCCTCGCGGGCCGACCACGTTCTGGCGCGCGTTCAGTCCCGCAACCTGGGGCCGGTGGAAGCGCCGCAGGATTTCGGTCTGGGGCCGATCCAGCGCATTCACAGCGACGACTACCTGACGTTCTTCAAAGGTGCCTGGCAGCGCTGGACCGAGTTCGAACGCGACGGTGATTTGCTGCCCTACACCTGGCCGGCCCGCACCCTGCGCACAGTCATCCCGAAAAGCCTGCATGGCCAACTCGGCTATTACAGTTTCGACGGTGGAGCACCGATTACCGCCGGCACCTGGCAAGCAGCGTATAGCGCGGCGCAAGTGGCGCTGACCGCCCAGGCCGCGATCCAGCGCGGCGCCCGCAGTGCATTTGCCTTGTGCCGTCCACCGGGACATCACGCTGCCAGCGACTTGATGGGCGGTTATTGCTACCTCAACAACGCTGCCATCGCCGCACAGGCCTTCCTCGATCAAGGCCACAAGAAAGTCGCGATCCTCGACGTCGACTACCACCACGGCAACGGCACCCAATCGATTTTCTATCAACGCGGCGATGTGCTGTTCGCCTCGATTCACGGCCACCCGGAAGCTGAATTTCCATTCTTCCTCGGTTACGAAGACGAGCGCGGCGAAGGCGCAGGTGAAGGGTTCAACTTCAACTACCCGTTGCCTGCAGGTTCCGGCTGGGACACCTGGAGCGCGGCGCTGGAGCAGGCCTGCAAAGAGATTGAGCGCTACGGCGCCGACATCGTGGTCGTGTCCCTGGGCGTGGACACCTTCAAGGACGACCCGATCTCCCAGTTCAAGCTCGACAGCCCGGATTACCTGGCGATGGGCGAACGCATCGGCGCCCTTGGCAAGCCGACCCTGTTCGTGATGGAGGGCGGCTACGCGGTGGAAGAAATCGGCATCAATGCCGTGAACGTTCTCGAAGGTTTCAAAAGCGCCCAATGAGGAATTAGAACAATGAATCAACTCAAGCGTTTGATCGTCCCGGCTCTGTGCACAGCAGTTCTCAGCACTGCTGTGCATGCTGAAGAACGCACCTTGCGGGTCTACAACTGGTTCGACTACATCACCCCCAAGGCACTGGAAGACTTCAAGGCCGAGAACACCAAGGTCAAACTGGTCTACGACATTTTCGATACCAACGAAGCGCTGGAAGCCAAACTGCTCACCGGCAACTCCGGTTACGACGTGGTGGTGCCGTCCAACGTGTTCCTCGCCAAGCAGATCGAAGCCGGGGTATTCCAGCCGCTGGACCGCAGCAAACTGCCGAACTGGAACCACCTCGATCCCAAGCTGATGAAGCTGATCGAAGCCAACGACCCGGGCAACAAATTCGCCGTGCCCTACATGTACGGCACCATCCTGATCGGCTTCAACCCGGACAAGGTCAAGGCCGCGCTGGGTACCAACGCACCGGTGGACAGCTGGGACCTGATCTTCAAGGAAGAGAACATCAGCAAACTCAAGCAGTGCGGCGTGGCCCTGCTCGATTCACCGTCGGAGATTCTGCCGCTGGCCCTGCAGCACCTGGGCCTGGACCCGAACAGCAAAAAGCCTGCGGACTACGACAAGGCTGAAGCGTTGCTGATGAAGATTCGCCCGTACATCACCTACTTCCACTCGTCCAAGTACATGGCCGACATCGCCAACGGTGATATCTGCGTCGCCGTCGGTTACTCCGGCAGCTTCTCCCAGGCCGCCAACCGCGCCAAGGAAGCCAAGAACGGGGTGATCGTCGACATGCGTCTGCCGAAGGAAGGCGCGCCGATCTGGTTCGACATGCTCGCGATCCCGAAAGGAGCGAAAGATCCGGAAGACGCCTACACCTTCATGAACTACCTGTTGCAACCGAAAGTCATCGCGCCGGTCAGCGACTTTGTCGGCTATCCGAACCCGAACAAGGACGCCACGGAAATGGTCGACCCGGCGATCCGCAGCAACCCGAACCTGTACCCGACCGAAGCGGCGATGAGCACGCTCTACACCCTGCAACCGCTTCCGCGCGATGCGGAACGGGCGCGGACCCGGGCCTGGACCAAGATCAAGTCCGGCACCTGAAACACTCACGTCGCTGAAACCGAAGACCCGCACATGTGCGGGTCTTTTCGTGACGGAGACTCAACCCTTCAGGCATCAGCATCACCAGACCTTTTTCAATCGCCCGAGCGCAGCGCTGATCGCCGCCTCGGGCACCGCCGCGAAACCCAAGACCAACCCGGCACGCTGATCCGACGGAGTGCATGAGTCCGGCAGCCAATAGCGGCTCAGGCCACTGATCTCGACATCGACACTCGCCGCGGCGTCGATCAATTCACGTTCACGGGCCTGAGAGTCGACCGCCACCGTCAAGTGCAGCCCCGCCGCGACACTTGGCAGTCTGCCAACCCCTGGGATATCCACAGGCCATCCGGCCAACAGCGTGTTGCGACGACTCAAGGCCGCGCGCCGCATTCGGCGGATATGCCGCTGAAAGTGCCCGGTGGCCATGAACTCCGCCATCACTGCCTGAGTGCTTACCTCGGAATGGCGCACATCCACCGCACGACGCTGGGCAAACGCCTCTACCAGCCCCATCGGCAACACCAGATAACCCAGGCGCAATGCCGGAAACGCGACCTTGCCGAACGTGCCGACGTAAAGCACCCGGCCTTGCCGATCCAGCGCCGCCAAGGGCGCCAGCGGTGCGCCGCTGTAGCGGTACTCGCCGTCGTAATCGTCCTCGATGATCCAGCCTTCGGTGCGCTCGGCCCAGGCGAGCAATTCCAGACGTCGAGCCAGGCTCATGATCGCCCCGGTCGGATACTGATGAGACGGCGTGACGTAGGCCAATCGGCAATCGCTCAACCCGTCCAGTTCGGCGCAATTAATACCGTCGCTGTCCACCGAAACCCCATGCAAACGCGCCCCGGCCACGGCGAAGGCATGTCCGGCCGCGCGATAGCCGGGGTTTTCCACAGCCACCCCATCGCCGGGCTCCACCAACAGCTGTGCACAAAGGCTAATCCCCTGCTGTGCGCCACTGGTGATCACAATTTGCTCAGCACTGCACTGCATGCCGCGCGAGCTGCGCAAATAAGCCGCGATCAATCCGCGCAAGCGCTCGTCACCTTCGGGCGCGCCATAACACAGTTGCTGTAAATCCGGCTTACGCCAGAAAGCCGCATTCAGCTTGGCCCAGACCTCAAACGGAAACAGATCAAAGGCCGGCACACCGACCCGAAAAGCCCTCGGTGGACCACCCGCGGGCCTGGTCAAATGATGCTTCTCGATCCGCTCCAGAGCACCGCTGTGGATAACTTTACTGGATGTAATCACAGGTAAATCCAGCCAATTTGTGGATAACCCTGTGGGTAAGCCTGTTGGTAACCCTGTGGATACTTTTGTGGATAGTTTTTTCGCCGGCAACGCGGTTTGTGGTAATTGCGCCACGTACGTGCCGTCACCCACCCGCCCCTCGATGAAGCCTTCGGCATAGAGTTGGTCGTAGGCACGGACCACGCTATTGCGCGAAATCGACAACGCCGCAGCCAGATCACGGCTGGCCGGCAAGCGCGTGCCACTCACCAGTCGACCGTCGAGCACGCGCAGGCGTAATGCCTGATAGAGCTGGCGACTCAAGCCCTGACGGCGATCAAGCTCGATACCCGCCGGGTTGAACGACAGGGACAGCGGCGGGTTGTTCATGGCAATGGAACCCCGTTAATGGACCTACGAAATTGGCTGTTAATGGCTCTTACAACAGACCAATAGCCTGCCTAGGATACAAGCATTCGCCAAGGAAAATATCCATGTATACCCCCAGCGCATTTGCCATCGAAGACCTTCCCGCCCTGCATCAGCAGATCCTCGACACACGTCTGGCGATCCTCGTCACCCACGGCGAGCAAGGCTTGCAGGCCAGCCATGTGCCGCTGCTGCTCAGTCCCGAACAAGGCCCGAATGGCACCCTTTACGGCCACCTGGCCCGAGCCAATCCACAGTGGCAGGAGCTGGAAGCCGGGGCCGAGGCGCTGGTGATTTTTGCTGGGGCCGATGCTTACGTCAGCCCATCGTTCTACCCCAGCAAAGTTGAACACGGCAAAGTCGTGCCGACTTGGAACTACTTGGCGGTGCACGCCTATGGCAACGCCGAGGTGTTCAGCGACGCTCATCGCCTGCGCAATCTGGTCAGCGCCCTGACCGATCGCCATGAACACGGACGTGCCAAGCCATGGAAAGTCGACGATGCACCGCCCCACTACATTGATGGCATGCTCAAGGCCATCGTTGGTTTTGCCTTGCCGATCCAGCGTCTGGAAGGCAAACGCAAGCTCAGTCAGAACCGCAGTACCGCAGACATCGCCGGTGTGCGCGAAGGGTTGAGCGCCAGCGCCAACCCGCACGACCAGGCCCTCGCCCATTTGATGCCAAAGGAATGAACATGAGCCAAATTGAAATTCGCCGCGTTACCGCCAATGACCACGCCGCTTGGCAACCGTTGTGGCAAGCCTACTTGCGCTTCTACGACACCGAATTGCCCAACGCTGTTTATCAGAGTACATGGCAACGTTTGCTCGACCCGAACGAACCCACCAACGGCGCCCTTGCCTGGCTCGATGGCAAGGCAGTGGGTCTGGTGCACTTCATTTACCAGCGCTCTAACTGGAGCATCGAAAACGCCTGCTACCTGCAAGACCTGCTGGTGGCCCCTGAGCAGCGTGGTACTGGTATCGGTCGATTGCTGATCGAATTCGTCTATGCCACGGCAAAGGCCGACGGTTGCTGCAAGGTTCATTGGCTGACCCACGAAACCAACGCCACCGCGATCCAGCTCTACGAGCGCATTGCCGAGCGTCCTGGTTACATCCAGTTTCGCAAAGGTCTTTAAGGTTCAAGGAGAGCAACATGTCGACTTCACTCGCTGACTGGAAAGGCGCTCCAGCGCCCTCGGTTCAACTGATCGAAGGGCGCTTCATTCGCCTGGAAAAACTCGACCCGGCGCGCCACGCCGATGGCTTGTTCAAAGCCCTGCAAGGTCCGGGTGCCGACCCGAAATTGTGGGACTACTTGCCTTACGGCCCGTTCCCGGAACGCAGCGCGTTCAATGACTGGCTGAACAATCACGCCGCCAACAGCGACCCGTATTTCTTCAGCGTCATCGACCGCGCCACCGGTGAAGTGCAAGGCTTGCTCAGCCTGATGTCGATCGTCCCGGCCCAGGGCCGCATCGAAATCGGCCACGTCACCTTCGGCGCCCCGATGCAGCGCTCGCCGAAAAGCACCGAAGCGGTTTACCTGCTGGCCAAAGAGTCGTTCGCCCTGGGCTACCGTCGCCTGGAATGGAAGTGCAACAACGGCAACGCCCGCTCCAAATACGCCGCCGAACGCCTGGGCTTCAGCTTCGAAGGCGTGTTTCGCCAGCACATGGTGGTCAAGGGCCAGAACCGCGACACCGCGTGGTATTCGATCCTGGATTCGGAATGGCCGGCGATTGGGGCGGGGTTTGAGAAGTGGCTGTCTGATGAGAACCAGACGGATTCGGGGCAGTTGAAAACACTGGCTGAGTGCCGCGCCTAAAGATCGTTCCCACGCTCTGCGTGGGAATGCAGCCCGTGACGCTCCGCGTCACATTCAAGAGCGGACGCAGAGCGTCCAGCGAGGCATTCCCACGCGGAGCGTGGGAATGATCTTTAGGCGGCTAAATGCTGCGCCAACACCGCTATATGCTCCGGGCCAATCCCGCAGCAACCACCGAGATGGCTGGCGCCGCGCTTCTGCCAATCGGCCGCCCAATGCAGGTAACCTGGCGGATCAAGGTCCTCGCGTAACGGGTCCAGGCCATCATTGGCCGTGGCCTCTTTAGGTTGCGGCGGGAAAGCGTTGGCATAAGCGCCGATGTGAATCTTCACACCCAAACGCTCGAAAGTTTCCCGTGCAGCATCAATCGCCGCACCGATTACTTCCGGCTGGCTGCAGTTGAACAGCAACGTCTCGACACCCAGCTCCGCGGCCACCGCAGCGGCTTCGGTCACAGGTTCGCCCGAACGCAAACGTGGCACTTCGTCCGTGTCTTCATCCTTCAAGGTAAACGACAGCCAGAACGGCTTACCGTCCTTTGGCAAACCGGCATGAATAGCCCGCGCCTCGACAATCGAACTCTGGGTTTCGGCCAGCCACAGGTCGACATGAGGCGCCAGCCCCGTGACCAATGGCGTCAGCAATTCACTCACCCGGGCAGCATCAAAAAGGTCCGGACGATAGGAACCGAACAGCGGCGGCAATGAACCCGCCACCCGCACGGACTGCTTAGCCGCGTCGGCTGCACGCCGTGCAAGCTCACCTGCCAATGCGGCAAGCGCCTGGCCTTCAGCCGCAAAACGTTCTTCACCAATATGAAACGGCACCACCGCGTAGCTGTTGCTGGTGATCACGTTTGCACCGCTTTCGATATAAGCCGTATGGACGGCCTCAACCGCTTGCGGTGCTTCGCTCAACGCCAGCGCGGACCACTCGGGCTGCCTGAACGGCGCGCCTCGGCGTTGCAGTTCGCGACCCATACCGCCATCCAGAATTACCGTGCTTCCTGCGCTCATATGCTTTTTACTCATATGCTTATGAAAATAACTCACTACCAGAGTTGTTCTTATAACTATTAAATACGCACCATTCGGTTAATAACAACTCCTTTTTTAGTCAGGTACTGCCCGTGAAATTTCAACCGCTACTGGCCCTGGGCCTGACAATTCTCGCTGCCTCTTCCCAAGCCTTTGCCGGCGCCACACTGGATCGCATCGAGCAAAAGAAAGAGTTGGTGGGCGTGCTGATGGAAAGCTATCCACCGTTCTCATTCCTCAACGATCAAAACCAGCTCGACGGTTTCGACGTCGACGTGGCCAAGGCCGTGGCGGACAAACTTGGCGTCAAACTGCGTCTCGAAACGCCGTCCTGGGACGTGATCGCTGCTGGTCGCTGGAGCGGTCGTTATGACATCTGTATCTGCTCCATGACCCCGAGCAAGGCCCGCGCCGAAGTCTTCGATTTCCCGGTGGAGTACTACGCTTCGCCAGCAGTGATCGTGGTCAATGCCAAAGACGATCGCATCCATGACGCCAAAGACTTGAGCGGTAAAAAAGTCGGCCTCACCAGCGCGTCCAGCTACGAAAGCTACCTGAACAAGAACCTGGTGATCGAAGGCGCTGAAGACACCCGATTGCAGTACCCGTTCGAAGACGTGCAGATCGCCCCGTATGACACCGACAACGTCGCCTTCCAGGACCTGAGCCTGGGCGCTGGCGTGCGACTGGATGCAGTCCTCACCAACCTTGTAACCGCACAACCGCGCCTGACCCAGGACCAGCGCTTCAAGCTTGCCGGCGAACCGCTGTACTCGGAACCCAACTCCGTGGCCATCGAAAAGGGTGATGCCCAGTGGGATGGCAAAGTGCGCGAAGTCTTCGCCCAACTGAAACAGGACGGCACCTTGAGCAAGCTCTCGCAAAAATGGATCGGCGCCGATATCAGCAAATGACTTCTTTCCCCAAACCTCCTCAGCCGCCGCAACCGGTGGCTGAGTCATTGCTCAAACGTGTCTTTGGCTTTCGTACGCGCCTGTACCTCACCTGGGCGACGATGCTGGGTTTGTTCGCGAGTTTCTTCCTGAGCTTCGACCTGAAGTTCTCGATCATCCTCGACAAGCTGCCGAACCTGATCGGCCTGCATCTGGCGCCCAACGGCTTCTTGCAAGGCGCAGCGCTGACACTGTTTTTGTGCCTGTGCTCGATTGTCGCCTCGTCGCTGCTGGGCTTCATCACCGCCCTGGCGCGATTGTCGAAGAGTGCCGTGGCGTTCGGCATCGCAAGTTTCTACGCGTCGTTTTTTCGTGGTACACCGCTGCTGATTCAGATCCTGCTGATCTACCTCGGCCTGCCACAGCTGGGCATTGTCCCCGGCGCCATTGCCGCCGGGATCATTGCGTTATCGCTGAATTACGGTGCGTACCTGAGCGAAATTTTCCGCGCCGGCATCGTCGGTGTACCTCATGGTCAGCGCGAAGCTTCCCTCGCGCTGGGGATGCGCGAGTCGGTGATCTTCTGGCGAGTCACCCTGCCACAGGCCATGCGCACCATCATCCCGCCCACCACCAACCAATTCATCTCGATGCTCAAAGACTCATCACTGATCTCGGTGATGGGCGTCTGGGAAGTGATGTTCCTGGCGCAGTCGTATGGCCGCTCCAGTTATCGCTACATCGAAATGCTGAGCACGGCAGCGATCATTTACTGGCTGTTGTCGATTGGTCTGGAGTTGATTCAGGCACGGATGGAGCGGCATTACGGGAAGGCGTACAAGCAGCGGAGCTAGGGGTTCAGCTGATCGTACGCCGAATCTTCACCACGCCCATTTGCATCCCGAATGGGCGGAATACGGCATTAAGTGATTTGAGCGTCTGGTTCCCTTCTCCGTGCTCGATGTGCACCAGCGTACGCACGGAGATTTTGCACATCTTTGCGAACTGGCTTTGGTGTAAACCGGTCACCTCAACTCGCAATTGGCGCACCGCTTCGCCGATAGCCAATGTGTCATTGGCTAACTCTTGCTGAATACGTTCGATCAGCAGTGTTCGCTCTGCCACTGTCATGCTCATTGCAGCCCCCACTCCCTTAAACGCTGCTCAAGATGTCGCAGAGCAATGCGAGGGTGATTCATCGTCACCTCAGGCAGACCGCTTTCGGTCAGTATGTCCGGCAGCGCCCGCAAGCGATTGGCTTGCTCGCGCAACCGCTCGAAGACCACCTGCGAATCGACAATCCCCGTCAACGCATTGCAGACGCCACGCCAATCGACATCCCCCGCCACCTCCAGATCCCGTGGCCATTTTGTGGTCCGGGTGATGCCTTCATCGTCCATGACCATCGGTGCCAGGTCGTAGATCGGCGCCAGTTCAAACGAATTGGCATGGCGGATGATCGCGGTGTTACGTCCATGGTTATCGGAGTTGCCAAGTATTTTGTTGAGCAGGTCACGACGCAGGTAGTCCACGACCAGATCCTCAATATGCGCCGCTTGTCCGGTCGACCGCCAAAGGTCGGCGAGGAGCCGGATCACCTCCAAGTGATCCATGGGGCTTCCCGGGGTAGTCACTCCGGCCAGCGAGTAAATCGACTCAACCGCCAGTCGCTCGACGCCCTGCTCGCTTATACGACGGTCAAAACGCTGCATCCACAAACTGGGTTTTGTCGCCTCTTCCAAAGCCAGCCCTGCTGTCGCCACGGTGTCGATGCCTAGTGTTTGCAGCGCCTTGTAGTAATGGAATTCGCTTCTGAGGATGTCTTTATCGGTTTGTGTGCCCTGGTTGCGGGCGAACTTCACAAACCAGTGCTGCGCCACCTCGGTGTCATCCAGCACTGCATCCGGATACAGCAGGCCTTCACGGTTTTCTGTCAGCAACAGCTTGGGCGCTTCACCGCCAGCCCCCGTCGCACCACCAATGGCTGCGCCTTGTTCGTAGGCGTATTCCAGAAAGCGATTGTCGCGCGAGATCACATCGTCACGCTGAAAGCCCACTGCCGGGCGGCTGCTCAGTGTTTCAAGCGACTCCTTGATCCGCATATTGCCAACGGGGGCCGGTGTACTGCGAGCCAGTAAAAACAGGTCGGCGCTAATGCCCTCTGGCTTGTCGCGGCCAATGTGCGTCATGAGGAATCGTTTGGCTGCCCCCGCAGGTGCAATGTCGTGCAAGAACGCTGGAGCCGCCGGGGTTCGCAGGCCCTCCCAGGCAATTGGAACATTGGCGCTCACAGCCCCAGCGAAAGGACTTGGTATGTAAAAGACGTTGTCGATCAGATAACCCTGCACATAGCCAAAGCTGCACCGACTGGCGAAGCCTTGCTCCGGGTCATCAAAACTCAGGACCATGGCATCCTGCCATTCCCCGGCCGTATGAATTTGTAGTGTTAGCGTCAGCATTGCTTGCTCCTGCAATTTAATGCGCTTATGAAGACTTAAAACACGACGTGAATGCAATATAGTGCATATATTCAGTTCGCACACGACCAAAATCTGCATTTAAATGCAAACAAACGATAATCCCAAGCAAGCTACTGCATTAAATTGCACCCTCACGCGATTGAAGCCATGCATCAATCTGCAAAAAATCTCTACATGCTAGAAGCATGGGCAAATTGAACGATGGCAGACGACTTTCCAAGCCTTCGCAAATCGACACATCCGAGAAGAGCGTAAGGAAAAACGTCAGTGCATGGAGGCCAATGATCATGTGGCCTGCTGGATGTACCCTTTGCTACAACCGAAGCTCCAACACCTCGCACAAGGGCCAGAAATACCCGGCATCAGAGCATGTGCCCGCCCTTTTAAAGTTCGACCTCCCCAAGGAAGAGGTCGCATTCAATGCCCATTTTGAACACTCATCGTCCACACCATCTCGCTCTGGCAATCGCTCTCGCATTGAGCGGCGTCGACGTTGCGACAGCCCAGCAGCTTTCCACCAATGCCGAGCCCCATCAGATCGAGACACCAGTCGACCCGTTCGCACGGCTTCAGGCATACATCAAGGCGACCGATACCACCCCGACCAAGATCACCAAGGCCTACAAAAAAGGTCCCGACGGTATCGCCCTGCAGCTGGACGACGCCAATGATCTGGTGATCGTACTCAACCGCGGTAGCTTCAACGGGGTGGTTGACGGAGGTGGTGGTCAAAACGTATTGCAGCTCGACGCCAAGAACGGCGGCACATTGGATGAGAGCCGCAACTTTGCCGTACTGCATGCCAAACAGGGCGATTGGATACTGACCGGTTCCAAGGATTTCAAGGAAAGTACGCTGGTCGATAAAGGCTCCACACTAACCAACAATGGAGGTATTGCAGGCGGTGCAGAAACACGAGGCACGCTCATCAACAACGGCTGGATCGGTGGTAGCGCAAGCGTCCTGCACGGTGGCCATCTGGGCAACATGGGGGACATCAAAGGCCATGTGGTCGTTGGCGAAGGCGCAACCTTCAGCGGCAAAGGCAACGTCGGTAGTCTGGATGTGCATGGCCGCTTCGTGGTCAACCGTTCGCAGGGCGCAGCGCAGATCAACGGTGACCTGAAACTGCTAAACAGCGCCGAGTTGTCCTATGAGATCGACGCTGACGGCAGCGCCGAAACCATCACAGTCGACGGTACCGCAATACTCGAAAACGCGAGCCTGACAGTCAATGCGATGGAGGGCGAATACCCACTCACACAACGCTACACAGTGCTTGAAGCGAACAAGGTCGAAGGTGAGTTTGGCAAAGTCAGCAGCAACCTCGCCTATATGACGCCAACCTTGGCCTACACCGACACCCGCGTGGGCCTGATCTATGCCCGCAACGACGTGCCACTGGAAACCTTTGCCACGACCGAGAACAGCCGGGCACTCGCCAATAGCCTCGAACCCGAGCAACAGAGCGCCCCGGTTACCGCAGCGCCACACAGTGAAACCCCACCCACTCCAGCAACCGCCGATATCGTGCCAGCGCTTCTGCCAAGCCCACCGGATGAACATCAGCCAGCACCTGCTCCGGTGATGAACACCGCCATCAATGCCCTGCTCACCAGCAACATCACAACGGCCGCCATCGCGCTGGAACAGCTGGCCGGCTGGAGCAACGCCAACCTCGCCAATGCCACGTTGAGCAGTGTCCGGCCGGTCAGTGCGAGCATGCTTTCGGCCATGCGCGAGCTGAGCGACGACGCTAGCCTGCAAGATCGCTCGGCAACCGGTCACGGTACCAACGGCAGGGTCTGGGTCCAGGCGCTGGGCAACTCCGCAACCCTCGATGACAAACTGGACGACAGCGCCCTGCGGCAACGCACTCACGGCGTTGTGGTGGGGGCCGACTGGTCGCTCGACAATGAATGGCGCGTAGGCCTGCTCGGTGGCAAATCACAAACACGCCTGGACGGGGCGCTACTGGACGGCGATCTCGACAGCTGGCACCTCGGTGCCTATGCGCTGCGCCAAAGTGGTCCGCTGGCGCTACGGTTCGGCGCCACCTACGGCAGTCATGACGGTACGACCAAACGCAATATTGCCTTCAATCGTTACAGCGACCGACTCAAAGGCAGCTATGACGCCAGCAGCCAGCAGGTTTTCGCCGAAGCCGGTTACAACCTGAGCAGTGGTGCCCTGCAGGCCGAGCCTTTCGCAAGCCTGGGGTATGAACATTATCAACGCGATAGCTACCGGGAAAAAGGTGGGGACGCCGCGCTTAAAGTCGACAAACAAACCCAACGCAACATGAACAGCACCTTGGGATTGCGCCTGTCGCACCATAGCCAACTTGAGAACGGCATGCGCCTGACTCCATACACAAGCGCTGGCTGGAAACACACCTACGGAAATCTCACTGGTCAGGTACGCCAGACCTTTGTGGTCGGTGGTGAGGCATTCGACATCGAAGGCACTCCACTGGATCGCAACAGCCTGACACTGGAAGCGGGGTTGGATCTAAAGGTCTCGAAGCAGCACGCTCTGAGCATTGCCTACAACGGTGAGATCAGCAGTAACAGCCACGAAAACGGCGTGATGGGTCAGTGGCGGATGAACTTCTAACGTCCACAAATCCGGGGCGAAAAAAAAGGGGGGCACATGCCCCCCCGAGGTAAAGCGTTGCAGTCGAGGCTGTTAAATCAGCCTTCGATCTCGATCAGGATTTCGCCCGGGTTGACCCGGTCGCCCTTGGCCACATGGATGGCGGTGACTTTGCCGGCGATGGCTGCTTGCACTTCGGTTTCCATCTTCATCGCTTCGGTGATCAGCACCGCCTGGCCGGCTTTCACGATGTCGCCTTCCTTGACCAGCACATCGACGATGTTGCCTGGCATGGTGGTGCTGACGTGGCCCGGTGCGCTGGCTTGCTTGCGCTTGCTGCTGCCACCGCTGACGAATTCGTTGAGTGGCTCGAACACCACTTCTTCCGGCATGCCGTCGATGGACAGGTAGAAGTGACGCTTGCCTTCGGACTTGACGCCCACACCGGTGATGTCGACGCGGTAGGTTTCACCGTGCACATCGATGACGAACTCGGTCGGCACACCTTCGCCGCCCGCCGAGGACACACCGCCGGCTTCCGGAATCGGCAACAGCACTTCCGGAGTCAGGGTGCCGGCTTCGCGTTCTTCAAGGAACTTGCGCCCGATGTCCGGGAACATCGCATAGGTCAGCACGTCTTCTTCAGACTTGGCCAACGCGCCGATTTCGCCGCGCAGCTTGGTCATTTCCGGCTTGATCAAATCCGCCGGACGGACGTCAATGACTTCTTCGCTACCGATCGCCTGACGACGCAGCTTCTCGTTCACAACACCCGGCGCTTTGCCGTAGCCGCCTTGCAGGTAGAGCTTCACTTCATTGGTGATGGTCTTGTAGCGCTCACCGGCCAACACGTTGAAGAACGCCTGAGTACCGACGATCTGCGAAGTAGGAGTCACCAGCGGCGGGAAGCCGAGGTCTTCGCGAACCCGTGGAATTTCGGCCAGCACTTCGCTCATGCGGTTCAGCGCGCCCTGCTCTTTCAACTGGTTGGCCAGGTTGGAAATCATCCCGCCCGGCACCTGGTTGACTTGCACGCGGGTGTCGACGGCGGTGAATTCGCTTTCAAACTGGTGGTACTTCTTGCGTACCGCATAGAAGTACAAACCGATTTCCTGCAGCAGTTCCAGGCTCAGGCCGGTATCGAACTCGCTGCCTTTGAGGGCGGCGACCATCGACTCGGTGCCTGGGTGACTGGTGCCCCAGGCGAAGCTGGAGATCGCGGTGTCGATATGGTCGGCACCATTTTCGATGGCCTTCAGTTGGCACATCGCGGCCAGGCCGGCGGTATCGTGAGAGTGAATGAACACTGGCAGCGATTGTTCGCTTTTCAGTGCTTTAACCAGTTCGCCAGTGGCATACGGGGTCAGCAGGCCGGCCATGTCCTTGATCGCCACGGAGTCGCAACCCATGGCTTCCATTTGCTTGGCTTGTGCCACGAACGCCTCGATGGTGTGCACCGGGCTGGTGGTGTAGGCGATGGTGCCCTGAGCGTGTTTGCCGGCGGCTTTCACCGCTTCGATGGCCACCCGCAGGTTACGCACGTCGTTCATCGCGTCGAAGATGCGGAACACGTCGATGCCATTCACCGCCGCCTTGGCAACGAACGCCTTGACCACATCGTCGCTGTAGTGGCGATAGCCCAACAGGTTCTGGCCACGCAGGAGCATTTGCAGACGGGTGTTAGGCAACGCCGCACGCAATTTGCGCAGACGCTCCCACGGGTCTTCTTTGAGGAAACGTACGCAGGCGTCGAACGTCGCGCCGCCCCAGACTTCCAGCGACCAGTAGCCGACTTTGTCGAGCTTGTCGCAGATCGGCAGCATGTCGTCGGTGCGCATGCGGGTCGCGAGCAGCGATTGGTGGGCGTCGCGCAGGATTGTGTCAGTTACAAAGATCTTCTTGGACATTGTTTTATTCCTCACAGGCCTGCGTGGGCGGCGATGGCGGCGGCGATGGCCAGGGCCAGCTCTTCGGGTTTGCGCTTGATCGAGTAGTTGGTCAACTCAGGGTGGCTTTCAACGAAGCTGGTGTTGAACTGACCGCTACGGAATTCCGGGTTACGCAGGATTTCCTGGTAATAGGCGGCGGTGGTCTTGACCCCTTGCAGACGCATGTCGTCGAGGGCGCGCAAGCCACGATCCATCGCCTCTTCCCAGGTCAACGCCCAGACCACCAGTTTCAGGCACATGGAATCGTAGAACGGTGGAATGGTGTAACCGGTGTAGATCGCCGTGTCGGTACGTACGCCGGGACCGCCGGGTGCGTAGTAACGGGTGATCTTGCCGAAGCTCGGCAGGAAGTTGTTTTTCGGGTCTTCGGCGTTGATCCGAAATTGCAGCGCGAAACCGCGGTGCTGGATGTCTTCCTGCTTCACCGACAGAGGCAGGCCGGAGGCAATGCGGATCTGCTCACGGACAATGTCGATGCCGGTGATCTCTTCGGTGATGGTGTGTTCCACCTGCACCCGGGTGTTCATCTCCATGAAGTACACCTCGCCCTCGGCGAGCAGGAACTCCACGGTGCCGGCATTCTCGTAACCCACCGCCTTGGCCGCACGCACCGACAGGTCGCCGATGTAGGCGCGCTGCTCTGGCGTCAATTGCGGGCTCGGGGCGATCTCGATCAGCTTCTGGTTACGACGCTGGATCGAGCAATCACGCTCGAACAGGTGCACCACGTTGCCGAAGCTGTCGCCGAGGATCTGCGCTTCGATGTGCTTGGGATTGACGATGCATTTTTCGAGGAAGACTTCCGCCGAACCAAAGGCCTTGGTCGCTTCGGAAATCACCCGCGGGAAAGCTTGTTCGAGTTCGTCGCGGCTGTTGCAGCGACGAATCCCGCGACCGCCACCACCGGAGGTGGCCTTGAGCATCACCGGATAACCGATGCGATCGCCTTCGGTCAGGGCTTCGGCGATGTCGGCGACGTTGCCTTCAGTGCCCGGCGTGACCGGCACGCCAGCCTTGATCATGCTGCGGCGGGCTTCGGTCTTGTCGCCCATGCGACGAATGACTTCTGCCGATGGACCAATGAATTTGATACCGCGCTCGGCGCAGATATCGGCCAGTTCGGCGTTTTCCGAAAGAAAGCCATAACCTGGGTGCAACGCGTCGCAACCGGTTTCCACCGCGAGGTTCACCAGCTTGCGCGGGTTCAGGTAGCCGGCCAGTGGCTCGGCACCAATGCTGTGGGCTTCATCGGCGCGTTTGACATGCAACGCATGGCGATCGGCGTCGGAATAGATCGCGACCGAACGAATGCCCATCTCGGCGCAGGCACGTACGATTCGTACGGCAATCTCACCACGGTTGGCAATCAGGATCTTTTTTATCACTTGGAGGTTCCCTTGAGCCGGTTGCTACCCACGACCTTGGACTGGGTCGGCGCGTGACTAAATGTTTCAAGCCAGTCGCACAGTCACACTAGCCCGCTCAAGGGATTAACAAAAATCAATAATTATTGGGTCAGGCATAAGCAAAGGCTTATAGTTGAGAGAC
Organism: Pseudomonas sp. 05N431; assembly: GCF_056397005.1. Classification (NCBI taxonomy): domain Bacteria; kingdom Pseudomonadati; phylum Pseudomonadota; class Gammaproteobacteria; order Pseudomonadales; family Pseudomonadaceae; genus Pseudomonas; species Pseudomonas sp. 05N431. The sequence goes on along the minus strand of NZ_JBFTMN010000004.1, from coordinate 634,720 downwards.
CCGCCTGCGACCAGAGTCTCTAGATAATGCGTAAGTCTTTGATGCGTATGACATTACGCCAGCTTCAGATCTTCAATGAAGTCTGCGATTTGCGTTCCTACAGCCGCGCAGCCGACGAAATGTCGCTCACACAACCAGCCGTTAGCCTACAGATTCGTCAGCTTGAAGAGCTGATTGGCCAGCCTTTGTTCGATTACGTCGGCAAAAAGCTCTACATGACCGAAGCAGCTGAAGCGTTACAGCGCGCCAGTCGGGATATTTTCGGGCGCCTGGAAAACCTCGATATGCAGCTCTCGGATATGCAAGGCTCATTGCAAGGCCAGCTGAAACTGGCAGTGGAATCCAGCGCCAAGTACTTCGTACCGCACTTGTTTGCCGCCTTCAAGCGCCAGCACCCGGAAGTGAACCTGCAACTGACGGTGGTCAACCGCGGACAGGTCATCCGACGCCTGTCCGATAACCGCGACGACCTGGTGATCATGTCCATGGTGCCGCAGGACATGGGCCTGGAGTTTTTGCCCTTCCTCAACAACCCGATCGTCGCCGTGGCACCACCAGATCATCCGCTGTGCCACATGGGCCCCCTGCGCTTGCAGGATCTTGAGCCCTACACATTGCTGCTGCGCGAACCCGGCTCAGGGACGCGGCTGGCGTGCGAGGAGTATTTCAAAGAGAAGCGCGTGCACTTCAACCAGACCCAGGAAGTCTCGTCGGCCGAAGCCCAGCGCGAATGCGTGGTGGCGGGTCTGGGCCTGGCCTTGTTGACGCGCCACGCCCTGAACCTGGAGTTGGCGACCGGCGGGCTCAAAGAGCTACCGGTCGAAGAGCTGCCGTTGTACCGCAGCTGGTGCCTGGTGCAGGCCAAAGCCAAACGCCTGTCACCGGTAGCGCATGCGTTCCTGGGGTTTATCCGCAGTGAACGGGTGCAGATCAGCGCGCTGGTTGAGCGTTTCGACGCGAAACTGCCGGTTTTGCCTGCCAGTAGTTGAGTTCCAGATCCGGGTATTCACCGATCTCGGCCAGAAGCTGGCGGTGCTCGCAACGATCTTCAATCGCGCGGCGAAACGCCATGCGACGCTGATCTTCTTGCTGACGGCGGGTTTTGACTGCGCTGTTGCGTTCTTCGTAGTGCTGGGCCATTTCGAGTCTCCCAAGGCGAGTACGGGAGTTTCAAGATAGGCGCGGGGGATGACGGTTTGGCGGCGCGGGGATGACAGGGATGTGAAAGTTGCCAACTTCGAGGACGTCATCGCGAGCAAGCTCGCTCCCACAGGTTCTGTGGTGTACGCACGATTTGTGCAACACAGCCGATCAATGTGGGAGCGAGCTTGCTCGCGATAAGGTCGGAACGACCTTCCGGCAATCTCGGATCAATCGTCCAGCGCTTTCACCGACTTGGGCGACAGGCGCAGGCTGCGGAGGCTGCGTTTGACGCTCTTGAGGTGGTTGACCAGGCTCGGCCCGCGCGCCATGGCCACGCCCATGGCCAGCACGTCGATCACCACCAGGTGCGCGATACGCGAGGTCAGCGGCGTATAGATTTCGGTGTCTTCGTGAACATCGATCGCCAGATTGACGGTCGACAGCTCGGCCAACGGGGTCTGGCTTGGGCACAGCGTGATCAGCGAAGCACCGCTTTCACGCACCAGGTTGGCGGTGATCAACAGGTCCTTGGAGCGGCCCGACTGAGAAATGCAGATCGCCACGTCCGTCGGTTTCAGCGTGACCGCCGACATCGCCTGCATGTGCGGGTCGGAATAGGCTGCTGCGGTCAGCAGCAACCGGAAAAACTTGTGCTGGGCATCCGCTGCAACGGCGCCGGACGCACCAAAGCCATAGAACTCGACGCGCTGAGCCTGGGACATGAGGGTCACAGCCCTCTGCAACTCCAACGGATCGAGCTTCTCGCGAACTTCCATCAGGGTGTGCAGGGTAGTGTCGAAAATTTTCAGGCTGTAGTCGGCGACGGAATCGTCTTCGTGAATCGCGAACTGCCCGAAACTCGCCCCTGCCGCCAGGCTTTGCGCCAGTTTCAGCTTCAAGTCCTGAAAACCCGAACAACCGATGGCCCGGCAAAAGCGCACGATGGTCGGCTCGCTGATGCCGACGCTGTGGGCAAGATCGGCCATGGAACTGTGCATCACAGCCGCAGGGTCAAGCAGCACGTGATCGGCAACCTTGAGCTCCGATTTGCGTAACAGGTGGCGAGACTGGGCGATATGTTGCAACAGGTTCAAAGGGCAGGACTCATTGTTATTGGCTGACGCCGGGGATGTAGCAATTTTGTAGTTATACTACAAGAATCCGCTTTTTGCCTGTTCAATCCGTAACACGATACCCCTGTTTTGGCCGGGCACACCCCATGTAGCAGCTAGAGAAGCCTGCGTTCAGTTGCGCAGCAGCCGTAAAACCTGAGCTTGCGTTCGAAGTCACTGCGACCGCTTCGCGCTCGGACACAGCCTTCGGCAGTTGCTATACAAAAGGCTTATCGGCACGCAGCAGCTCAGCTACTGCAAGCGCCTCCAACGGCCGGCTGATCAGGTAGCCCTGCACCTCATCGCACGATTCGGCCTTAAGAAATGCCAACTGCTGCGCAGTTTCAACGCCTTCTGCCACCACTTTCAGCGAAAGTCCATGCGCCATGGCAATGATTGCCCGGGTGATCGCCGCATCTTCCCCGCCCTCGCCCAACCCACGGATAAACGCCTGATCGATCTTCACGTAGTCCACAGGAATGCGCTTGAGGTAGCTCAGCGACGAATACCCCGTGCCAAAGTCGTCGATCGCCAGCTTCACGCCGAGGTCGCGCAATTGCTGGAAGGTCGCGATGATGTGCTCGACACTGTCCAGCAATTGGCTTTCAGTCAGTTCCAGTTCGAGGTAGTGCGGCGCCAGACCAGTTTCTTCAAGCACCTGGCGCACCAGGCTGACCAGCTTGCCCTGACGCAACTGGTGGACCGACAGATTGACCGAAACCCGAATCGGCTCCAGCCCCTGACGCTGCCACTCGCACGCTTGCCAGCAGGCCTGGCGCAGCACGAATTCGCCAATGGCGCCGATCAACCCGACCTCCTCTGCCAGCCCGATAAAATCCCCCGGCGGCACCCGCCCCAATGTCGGATGATCCCAGCGCACCAGCGCTTCAGCGGCGTTCAAGCGGCCAGTCGCGAGGCAGAGTTTCGGCTGGTAGAACACCTTCAGCTGCTTTTCTTCGATGGCCTTGCGCAGTTGGTTCTCCAGCTGCAAGCGCTCAAGAGTGCTGGCTTGCAGGCTCTCGGTGTAGAACTGAAAATTGTTCCCGCCCAGATGCTTGGCATGTTGCATGGCCATGTTTGACTGGCTGACCAGCGCGGAAATTTCCCGCGCGTTGTCCGGCAACATGCTGATGCCCATCGACGCACTGACCACCAGCTCATGCCCTTCAACGGTCAGCGGCAAGCGCAGCTTGGTCGACAATCGGGTGGCGACCCGCGCCAGGCTCGACAGGTTGCCGTAAGCGTCGAACAGCACCGCGAACTCGTCGCCGGACAAACGCGCAATGGTGTCCGCCTCCGGAAGCGCATTGACCAGACGCCGAGCCATTTTCTGCAGCATCTGGTCGGCGACTTCATGGCCGAGGCTGTCGTTGAGCAATTTGAAACGGTCCAGGTTGATGTGCAGCAGCGCCAGACTCCGGCCGCCCTGGCGCACCCGTTGATGGGCTTCATGCAGGCGCTCGCGGAACAATGAGCGGTTGGCCAGGCCGGTCAGTTCGTCGTAGTGGGTCAGGTAGCGCATGCGCTCTTCGGATTCGCGCCGGGCTGACAGATCGGCGAAAAAGCCAACGATATGACTCACATTTCCCCGAGAATCGCGCACCACATTCAGTTGCAACCATTGCGGATAGAGCTCGCCGTTTTTGCGCGCCTCCACCAACTCGCCCTGCCAACTGCCCTGCTGTTCCAATGCCTGATGGATCACCGAGTAGTGCCGCCGCGCGTCACGACTGCACGGCAGCTCGACCACATTGCGCCCCAGCAAATCTTCAATCTGATACCCGGTGACCCGACTGAACGCCTGATTGACCGCGATCAAGGCGTAATTCGGGTCGAAAATCACAATGCCTTCGCTGGCCGCTTCAAACACTGTCGCCGCCAGTTGCCGCTGTTCTTCAAGCCCTTTGCTGACGCTAATGTCACGCCGGGTGCCGACCATCCGGATCACCCGCCCGTTGGCCCCCCGCTCCACTGCCCGGCCGCGATCTTCGATCCAGACCCAGTGGCCATCGCCGTGGCGCACGCGGTATTCGATCTGATAATCCTCGGTGCGGCCCTTCAAATGCTCGACCAGCGCCCGCCGCAGCGGCGGCAAGTCCTGCGGGTGCAAGCGCGGCTTCAAGTGACTGAGCATCGCCGTGACGAATTCCGGCTCAAGGCCGAACAACTCTTTGAGTTGGGTGTGATGCACCTCATCGGTTTGCAGGTTCCAGTCCCAGAGCCCCAGTTCACTGGCCTTCAACGCCAGCGCCAGCCGCGCTTCGCTCTTGCTCAGGGCCTGGTTGGCGGCGTCCAGTTCGCGGCTACGCTGGGCGACGCGGCTTTCGAGGCCGACCTGGGCTTCACGCAGCTCTTCTTCGGCGTGGCGCCGCTGTTCGATTTCCCGCGCCAGCTCCTGATTGAGCTGCTCACTGCGACTTTGCGCCTGCTGCAAATGCTCGATCAGTGCCTGATTCTGGAAACGCCGCATCAAGCCGTGCTGGATCAGCCGGTTGACCTGCCACGCGACCACACTCAGAGAGCCCAGCAGAATCAGCCCGAGCCAACCCCAGCCTTGCTGCTGTTCATCGCCGCCCCAGAACAAATAACCGATCGCCGGTAACAGACACGGCAAGGTAAAAGACAGGAAGGCCGGCAGGCTCACCGCATAGGCGACACTGGCCGAGAGGGTCGCCGCGCCGATCAGGCCGAATACCCAGGCTTGTTGCAGGAAGCTGTCGGTGGGCACCAGGGCAATACCGGCACCGGCCAGCGTCAGGCCGGTCATGGCCGAGCCCAGCAGAAACATTCGACGCCAGACTGGCTGCGCCTGACGACTGGGCATCGCCGAGTCGAAAGCTGCGACCTGAATCACCCGCAACGCCACCAGCGACAGTAACCAGATCAGCCAAATGCTTACCAGGAAGTAGCGCTGCGGGCTCCAGAGCAACCCGGCACAGACCAGACCATTGATCAACATGAACAACGTGGGCAGCAACGAGCCCTGATACAGCAGACGCGTGCGCTCGACCGCCATCTCCATGGCGTATTGTTTGCGGATAACCCGAGGCTCCACAGAAGGGCCCGACAGGCTGGGACTGAGGGTCATAGGCAATGTTCTTATTCTTATTAAGGGTGAGCGTGATGAGCCCGAAATGTCGACGGAGCATACACAAGCAATGGCCCGGACCAAACTGCTCCAGATCATAAAATCGACAAAACAAATGGCCCATTGCCAGCGCTCAAAACCGCAGAAGCGCGGCCCTTCAAGGCCTGCAACGGATGACTGACCGGTCGTCCCCTGCGCTTCTTTCATCGGTTAATGCAAAGCTCGGTTTGCCCGGTGTGGCGCGGCGCCCTAGAATGCCCTGATGCGCGATGATCTCTCCCTTCTGCTGAACTCCCTCAACGATGCCCAACGTCAGGCCGTAGCTGCCTCCGTGGGTCGTCAGTTGGTCCTGGCCGGTGCTGGTTCCGGTAAAACCCGTGTGCTGGTGCACCGTATCGCCTGGTTGATCCAGGTCGAGAACGCCTCGCCACACTCGATCCTGTCGGTGACGTTCACCAACAAGGCCGCCGCCGAGATGCGCCATCGCATCGAGCAGCTGATGGGTATCAACCCGGCCGGCATGTGGGTCGGCACCTTCCACGGCCTGGCGCACCGCTTGCTGCGGGCGCACTGGCAGGAAGCCGGCCTGAGCCAGACGTTCCAGATCCTCGACAGCGATGACCAGCAACGTCTGGTCAAGCGGGTGATCCGCGAACTGGGACTCGACGAGCAACGCTGGCCGGCCCGTCAGGCCCAGTGGTTCATCAACGGGCAAAAAGACGAAGGTCTGCGCCCGCAACATATTCAAGCCAGTGGCGATCTGTTCCTGGCCACCATGCGCAGCATCTATGAAGCCTATGAGGCCGCGTGCTTGCGCGCGGGCGTCATCGACTTCTCCGAACTGCTGCTGCGCGCCCTCGACCTGTGGCGCGATCATCCGGGCCTGCTGGCGCATTATCAGAAGCGTTTCCGCCATGTGCTGGTGGACGAATTCCAGGACACCAACGCCGTGCAGTACGCCTGGTTGCGTCTGCTGGCCAAGGGCGGCGACAGTCTGATGGTGGTTGGTGACGACGATCAGTCGATCTACGGCTGGCGCGGCGCGAAAATCGAGAACATTCACCAGTATTCGGCCGACTTCCCGGACGCGGAAGTCATTCGACTGGAACAGAACTACCGCTCCACCGCCGGGATCCTCAAGGCCGCCAACGCCTTGATCGCCAACAATACCGGGCGTCTGGGCAAAGAGCTGTGGACCGACGGCGGCGAAGGCGAAGCGATCAACCTGTACGCTGCGTTCAACGAACATGACGAAGCACGCTACGTGGTGGAAACCATCGAAAGCGCGCTGAAAACCGGCATGGCCCGCAGCGATATCGCAATTTTGTACCGCTCTAACGCCCAATCACGGGTTTTGGAAGAAGCTTTACTGCGTGAACGCATTCCGTACCGCATCTATGGCGGCCAGCGCTTCTTCGAGCGGGCTGAAATCAAGAACGCCATGGCTTACCTGCGTTTGCTCGAAGGTCGCGGCAACGATGCGGCGCTGGAACGGGTGATCAACGTTCCGGCCCGTGGCATTGGCGAAAAAACCGTCGAAGCGATCCGTGATCACGCTCGTCACAGCGATGTGTCGATGTGGGAAGCCATGCGTCAACTGGTGGCCAATAAAGGCCTCACCGGTCGTGCAGCCGGCGCCCTGGGTGCGTTCATCGAGTTGATCGAGCACCTGGCGACCACAACCGCCGAAATGCCACTGCACCTGATGACTCAAACGGTCATCGAGCAGTCCGGCCTGATTGCCTATCACGAAGCGGAAAAAGGCGAGAAAGGTCAGGCGCGGGTAGAAAACCTTGAGGAACTGGTCAGCGCGGCGCGCAACTTTGAAAGCGCCGAAGAAGACGAAGACCTGACGCCGCTGGCCGCGTTCCTCGGCCACGCTTCGCTGGAGGCCGGCGACACCCAGGCCGACGAGCACGAAGACAGCATTCAGCTGATGACCTTGCACAGCGCCAAAGGCCTGGAGTTCCCTTACGTGTTCCTGGTGGGCATGGAAGAAGGCCTGTTCCCGCACAAGATGAGCCTGGAAGAGCCCGGCCGCCTTGAAGAGGAACGCCGTCTGGCCTACGTCGGCATTACCCGGGCCATGCAAAACCTGGTGATGACCTACGCCGAAACCCGACGCCTGTACGGCAGCGAGACCTACAACAAGGTTTCACGCTTCGTACGCGAAGTCCCTAAAGGCCTCATCCAGGAAGTCCGGCTGTCCAACAGCGTCAGCCGTCCGTTCGGTGGTGGCCAGAAGCAAAGTTCGAGCAGCATGTTCGCCGGCACGGAAATCCCGGAGACCGCGTTCAGCCTCGGTCAGCAAGTGCAACACGCGGTCTTCGGCGAAGGGGTGATCCTCAACTTCGAAGGCGCCGGCGCGCAGGCCCGGGTGCAAGTGAACTTCAGTGAAGGCAGCAAGTGGCTGATGCTCGGCTACGCCAAGCTTGAGGCCATCTAACGGCTACCCGAAGAGCTTTTCTGTGGGAGCGAGCTTGCTCGCGATGAACGATGACGCGGTACTCCTGAACTCCGCGGTGTCGCCATCGCGAGCAAGCTCGCTCCCACAGGGTCTTGCGTTGCATCCAACTGCAGGTTCCCACAGGTTGATCTGATAGAAGGCGTAATACACATGGGCTCGGGCTTTTTTTCTTCCTGGACATTCTGGGCCCTGTTGTCCGCAGCATTCGCAGCGCTGACCGCGATTTTCGCCAAGGTCGGCATCGAAAACGTCAATTCCGACTTCGCCACGCTGCTGCGCACGATCGTGGTATTGGTCAGCCTGGCCTTGATTTTGTACGCAACGGGCCAATATCAGTCATTAGGATCGATATCCGCCAAGAGCTACCTGTTCCTGCTGCTGTCTGGCCTGGCAACCGGTGCCTCGTGGATTTGCTACTTCCGTGCGCTGAAACTCGGGCCAGCCTCGTTGGTAGCACCCGTCGACAAACTCAGTGTGGTACTGGTGGCCGTGTTGGGCGCAGTGTTGCTGGGTGAGCGGCTCGACCTGCGCCAATGGGGTGGAATCGGTCTGATCACGGCAGGCGTGGTGATGTTGGCATTGCGACGTTAAGCAACGTTCCTGCTTAACCAATCCACTTGTCCTACAGACAAAGATACATGCGCCTACTTGTACTGACGGAGCTGAACGCAGCCTGTCAGGCAAAAGCCCGAAACACTCTGCCGCTAGCCAGTGTCACTTCACCTGTGCAACATGGCGCGCGTGCCATCCACAAATGGGAATTCCCTTTATGAAACGTTTTCTTAGCATCGCCCTGGCGCTGTGCATCGGCCTGACGATGAGCCTCGACGCCAACGCCAAGCGCTTCGGTGGCGGCAAAAGCGTAGGCGCTGCGCCTACCCACCAGACCAGCCAAATGGCGCCGTCCTCGCCTGGCATGGGTTCTGCTGCCGCGACCGCCGGTGCTGCGGGTGCCGCAGGCGCTGCCGCCAAAGCTGGCGGTGCTTCGCGCTGGCTCGGTCCTCTGGCCGGTATCGCTGCCGGCGGCCTGCTGGCCTCCATGTTCATGGGCGGCGGCTTCCAGGGCATGCAGTTCTTCGACATCCTGATCATGGCGGTCATCGCATTCGTGATCTTCCGCTTCATCGCCGCTCGTCGCCGCAAGCAACAAGAGCATATGGCCCCGGCGGGCGCGCCAATGCAGCGTGAAGTGTACGAACAGAAGCCGGCCATGGGTTCGATCTTCGGCGGTTCGGCGGCGCCTGCTGCCGCTCGTCCGGTGATCAACGCTCCGGCCTGGTTCAACGAAGAACGCTTCGTTGAAGCCGCACGCAACCACTTCCAGTCCCTGCAACAGCACTGGGACGCGAACGAAATGGACAAGATCGCCGAGTTCGTAACCCCGCAAATGCTGGAGTTCCTCAAGCGCGAACGCGCCGATCTGGGCGACGGTTTCCAGTCCACCTACATCGACAACCTCCACGTTCAGCTGGACGGCGTGGATGATCGCGCAGACAAGACCATCGCCACCCTGACCTTCACGGGCGTGTCGAAAAACTCGCGTTTCGACCAGGGCGAAGTGTTCAGCGAAAGCTGGAACATGGAACGTCCGCAAGGCGAAAACCAGCCTTGGCTGGTGGCCGGTATCCGTCAGAACGGCTAATACCGCCCGCGTTTCGCATGCTGTAATAAAAACCCCAGCCTCGGCTGGGGTTTTCTATTTCGCGGTTGCATCTATAGCAAGCTACTGTATAAACCGCCCCAACTAAACCGCGCCATTAAGCAAGAGGATCCCGGACGTGGAAGAAATCATCGAACAACTGCGTGAAGCCAACGAACCGGTACCGGTCCCCTTGGAGCTGCCTGACGAAGACCTGCTGGTGGAAATCGAAGAACAACTGTTCATCGATATCCCGTTCGTCTTCAGAGAATTCCTGCTGACCGTCAGCGACGTCGTTTACGGCAGCCTGGAGCCGGTGACTGTCACCGACCCGCAATCGCACACCTACCTGCCGGACGTTGCCGCCAACGCCTGGGATGCCGGTGTTGATCGCAGCATGATTCCGATCTGCCAGGACGGTGACAACTACTACCTGGTCGAAGAGGACGGCACCGTGGTGCTGTGGCTGGCCGAAGAAGAGCTGTTGGCCGAAGAAACCTGGGAATCGGTGTGGCACTGGGCGCGGGACGTCTGGCTGGAAAGCTGATCTGCCTGACGCTCCGCGGGGTCAATGCCCGGACGAATCCTTGTGGTTATCCAGGGTTTCCAGCAGGGCGACCTGCATCCGCGTGTGCACGCGGATGAACCAGCGCCAGAGCAGGGCCGCCACCGCGGCGGTCACGACGGCAATCAGCACCAGCAACTTGTTGGTCGGCAAGATACTGGCCGACAAGGCTGCCAGCAGCAGGAAAATCACCAGCAGCGAGAGAATCGGGATCACTTCGGCGATCACCCGACGCACTCGCTGCGTGTGGCGGCCGGCCATCTCCGGCTTCACGCCCATTTCCGCCAGCAACATCGAGAGCGCCTTCAGCTTGCGATAGGCGGCAATCAGGAATGGCAGCGACAGCAACAACGCCCCGCCCCAGATCAATGCCTTCTGCCAACTCGGATCATTGATCCAGGCATGCAGATAGCTGGAAATCCGCTCGGCAAAAAAACTGCCCGAGAAGAAGATTGCCATCACCAGCGCCAGATTGACCCCGACCTGCAACAAAATCCGCCGAATCATCGACGCCAGCTGCGCACCCTCGCCCTGCGGTTGAATGCTGCGCAGCCACTCCCCATACATTCCCAACACGCGGCCCAAACGTTGCGGGATAACTGCAGCCAGCTTCAACGAAAGCGGATCGGCGGCACGGATCAGGTACGGCGTCAGTAAGGTGGTGATGGCCGAAACAGCGACCGCCACCGGATAAAGGAAATCGCTGGTGACCTGCAAGGTCATGCCCAGCGCCGCGATGATGAAAGAGAATTCGCCAATCTGCGACAGGCCCATGCCGACGCGCAGTGAGGTGCGTCCGTCATTGCCGGCGATAAACGCCCCAAGGCCGCAAGAGAGCATCTTGCCGAGCACCACCGCGACGGTGATCACCGCAATCGGCCAGGCATACTGAAGCAGAATCTGCGGATCGATCATCAGGCCAATGGCGACAAAGAATATAGCGCTGAACATGTCGCGAACCGGCTCGATCAGGCGTTCAATTTTCACCAGTTGCCGAGACTCGGCCATGATCGCGCCAATCAGAAACGCCCCGAGCACCATGCTGTATTCAAGCTTGACCACCAGCAGGCAAAAGCCAAAACACAGGCCAAGCACGGTGATCAGCAGCATTTCGTTGCTGTCGAACTTGGCCACATATGCCAGCAAGCGCGGCACCAGCAGGATGCCGATCACCAGCGCGACGATCATGAACAACGAGAGTTTACCGACCGTGGAAAACACCTCGCCGGAACTCACGGTGCCGCTGACGGCGATACTCGAGAGCAAGGCAATAATGCCGATGCCGAGGATGTCTTCGACGATCAGCACACCAAAGATCAGCTGGGCAAAGCGCTGGTTCTTCATCTTCAGGTCGTTGAGGGCCTTGACGATGATGGTGGTCGAGGAAATCGCCAGGATCGCGCCGAGGAACAGCGAGTCCATGGTGCCCCAGTCAAACCAGCGGCCGATTTCGTAGCCGACCCAGATCATCAGCACGATTTCCAGGAACGCCGCGATAAACGCCGTGGCACCCACCTTGAACAGCTTGCGCAGGCTGAACTCCAGGCCCAGGCAGAACATCAGGAAAATCACCCCGAGTTCGGCAAGGGTCTTTATGGTTTGTTCGTCGTGGATCAACCCGAATGGCGGGGTGTGCGGGCCAATGATGAAACCGGCCACGATGTAGCCCAGGACGACCGGCTGTTTGAGCCGATGAAAAACAATGGTCACCACACCCGCAACCAGCATGATCACTGCCAGATCCTGAATAAAACTGATGGCATGCATGGCGAGGGCTCCTTGGCGCGTGGGTGTGCTGACGTCGTTGGGCGATTACCAGATCGGATGAAAGGGCCCTTGAGGTGGGCTTTTGAAGGGTAACACCGCGACTTCGGGTGCAAAGGCGGTGCAATATATAGAAACAGATCGATTCGGGCGTGACGGCCTTCATTGGCGTGGCGTCCCGTTAACGGTGGTTTTGAAAAACCAGCCAGGCACCCACAGAGGTGCTCCCGCAATCCCAGCCTTGAACCGTGAGTAGTGTGCTATGGAACCCGGAAACGCCCAGCTGTCGATGACGGTATTGATGACCCCCGACATGGCCAACTTCTCTGGCAATGTCCACGGCGGCACCCTGCTCAAATACCTCGACGAAGTCGCCTACGCCTGCGCCAGCCGTTATGCCGGACGCTACGTGGTAACCCTGTCGGTGGATCAGGTGATCTTTCGCGAACCGATCCATGTCGGTGAGCTGGTGACCTTTCTGGCTTCGGTCAACTACACGGGCAATACCTCGATGGAGGTCGGCATCAAGGTGGTGACCGAGAACATCCGCGAGCGCTCGGTGCGTCACACCAATAGCTGCTTCTTCACCATGGTCGCGGTCGACGATCAGCGTAAGCCGGCGGCTGTCCCACCGTTGCAACCGCAGAACAGCGAAGATAAACGCCGATACGCCCAAGCCAAACAGCGTCGGCAGATTCGTCAGGAACTGGATCAGCGTTATCGCGAAATCAAGGCTGACGCCTGACACCGCACAGATCGCAGTCTCTGTAGAAACTACCGCAGGCTGCGATCTTTTGCTCCGCGACGCCGTTACAAACTGATCGCCGTCGCCTCGAACTTCACCCGAGGATGGGCAATACGGTCCTGGGCCCGCACCAGTTCCAGCTCGTAGCTCGCGCTGGCCTGGGTTTCCAGCAGCACTTCATGCACTGCGGACGCCGCAAACTCAAAGGCCGCGACCAGGCTGTCACCCAACAACACCCGCGCCAGGAACAGGCCCGACGTCAGGTCGCCCACGCCCACCGGCTGACGTGGAAACGCCAGCAATGGACGACGCAGATGCCAACTGCCTTCGGCCGTCACCAGCAACATCTCGAAGCTCTCCGGCAACTTGCCGGGATAGTCCAGATGCTTGACCAGCACCGCCTTCGGGCCACGCGCCAGCAGCGCGCGAGCCATCGCCAGGCAATCGAACAATGACTGCGGCTTGCGACCGGAGAAACTGTCCAGTTCCAGCTGATTCGGGCACATGAAATCCGCCACCGCCGCCGCTTCTTCCAGCAGGAAGTCGCTGACTTCAGCCGGTACGATGCAGCCTTTCTCCGCATGCCCCATCACCGGATCGCACAGGTACAAGGCGCTGGGGTTGATCGCCTTGATTCGTGCCACGCCGCTGAGGATCGCCCGCCCTTGTGCGGCACTGCCCAGATAACCGGACAGTACGGCGTCGCAGTTGCCCAGCTCACCAATCGCCGCGATCCCTTCTACCAACTCGGGAATCTGCTGCGGCGCCAGCACCTCACCGGCCCACTGGCCGTATTGAGTGTGGTTGGAAAATTGAACGGTATTGAGTGGCCAGACGTTCACCCCGACCCGCTGCATCGGGAAAACCGCGGCGCTGTTGCCGGCGTGACCGAAAACCACGTGGGACTGGATGGCGAGCAGATGAGGAGTACGTTTCATGCGGGATTTCCGTAAAACGATTGAAATTCGAGCCGCGCAGTATGCGACTAAAAAGGCTGTGTGAAAACGTAGCGAGCGAAGGCAAGACAAGGCAAAAACAGGCGAGGAAGCGGAGTTTACGGGTTGTAAATGAGCATTCCGAGCCTGTTTTTAACGCAGTATTGCCGAGCGCAGCAGTTTTCACACTGCCTTTAAACGGAGCCTGTACGACAGACTAGGGACACAGTTAAGCTGACACTAATTCGTTGGAGCACTGTTCATGCTGACCCTTGGAAATATCTTCGTGCTGATGCTGCTGGCGACCGGTGCCGCCTGGCTGTGGCACAACCATGGCTTGCGCGAGCGGGCCCTGGAACGGGTCAAGCGGCATTGCGCCAAACTCGACATCGAATTGCTCGACGGCAATGTGGCGTTGAAGAAAATCGGCTTCGTGAAGGACGCCAACGGGCGGCGACGTCTGGCCCGTGTGTATAACTTTGAGTTCACTGTGACTGGCGAAACGCGTCACGTGGGCACCATCACCCAATTCGGTGCCCACAGCGCACAGATCGAATTGGCACCCTACCCGATTCCGCTCGAGGAAAAACCTGTGCTGCCCAGCGCCGAGGTGATCGAGCTGAGTCAATGGCGCCAGGACCACAACAAGCTGCGTCACTGAGCCCTGAACCGCGTTAAATCGGGCTCACGCGGCAACTCGCAAGCTTCCTCTGCAGTGATTCGACATCCTGCGGCTTATCGAAAATCAGCTCGATGCGCGAGTCCTGACGCCATTCACTGGGTTGCCAGCGCAGCGCGGCGTTATCCAGTGAATTGGCCGACACCCAACCCTCGGCGCTGTGGATAATCAGTTTGGCCCGTCGCCAATCCAAAGCCGCCAGGCAAGCCTGGACCCGAGAAAGTTCGAACGACTGACTCGGGTGCCAACGCCAACCAATGCTCCAGCCACCTTCCTGCCGCTGACTCAGGCAAATCGGCTGCGTCGGATCAGTCCAGACTGCCGGCATCTGCGCCAGACCTTTAGGCACTTTGAAGTTATCCACACCCTCGACCGCTCGACTGTGCACGCCCGGCAAGTCACTCAATGCCAGAGCGCCCTGCTGCGTCCAATACAGCGGGCATTCCGGCAACTGCGCGGTGATGCGCTGGCGATCTTCATCGTTCAGGTGCTCCGCCTTGTTCAACAGCAACAGACCCGCGCTTGGTAGCGCTTGCTGTTGCGCCTCTGGCAGTGATTTTCCGTCGGCCAGTGCTTGAGCGTCGAGCACCAGGACGCTTGGCTGAATCGCCAGTACGCCCTGCCACGGCGCTTCACTTAATTGCTTGAGCAATTGCGCCGGATGTCCCAGCCCCGAGGGTTCGATAAACAAGCGGTCCGGCCGTGATTTGCGCAATAACCGCCCGAGGCCGATCTGAAACGGCGCACCATTCACGCAACACAAACAGCCGCCAGCCACTTCTCCCAATGCGATACCATCGGCGCCCGTGGTCAGCAACGCGGCGTCGAGACCGATCTGACCAAACTCGTTGATCAGCACCGCCCAGCGCTCGTTCGCCGGCCGCTGCGTCAGCAGATGTTTGATCAGGCTGGTCTTGCCGGCGCCTAACGGTCCGGCGATGACGTGAGTAGGAATGTTCTGCAACATGTTCGGCAGCTTCTAGGGAGGAAAAGGATGCGACTGATCGGCTTGTCGTTGCTGTTGGCCCTCGCTTCGGGCGAGGCGTTGGCCCAGGCCTGCGTGGTTCACAGCCAGGCGGAACGGCTCGACGTCAAAGTCTGTCAGCAAAACCGCAACATCCCGGAGAAAATGTTCCATGACGGCTTCTGCCAGCCCAATCTCGCGGGGCAGAAAGTCGACGTCGCATTCCTCGAGCAATGCCCCAGCGGTGCCTTCGGTGTGTGCAGCAACGCTCAAGTCGCCAATATGCCTTACCGCCAGGATATTCACTATTACGGCGTGGCCACAGACGCGGCGTACCTGAAGCCGTATTGTGAAAGCCAAAGCCAGGGCGCTTGGCTCACGCCTTGAATCAACCGAGCCAGTCGAGAGTCAGGATCAGCCGGCGCTCACCCGATGCGGGTTGCGGTGAACGATGAATCAGCCCGAAACCCTCGTTGCCGTGCCACTTCTCACCCTTGAGCAGCGCCACTTCACCACAGAGCATTTGTTCACAGTCCTGCGGCTCGGCCTCCGCTCTGGCCAGATTCTTACGATCCATGGCGCCCTCCCTGAGCCACTGACTGCCGATGCCGGCGTAGGTAGTGATCAGCCGCACCGGCACATGATCGACATGAAAACGCGGGCACATGGCGTTATCCAGCACCCGCAAACGCAAACCGATACGCGTCGCGCCCAGCAGGCAGGCAAATGCGCTGACCAGCCATGAAACATCGGCGATAAACCCTTCGTAACCCTCCAGATCACTGAAGCTTTCGGCCAGGCCACGCAGATTGGGTTCAGCGTCGTCAGTCGCCAATTCCACCACCAACGACTCGGCCAGCGGCTCGTTCAGCGATAACAGCAATGCGCCGAAGTCAGCAATATGTGCCGGCAAACGACGCTGCCAGAGCGCCAGGTTGGTGCCGTCTTGAAGTATCTGCGTGAAGACGTCAGGGGTTTGCCCCTGTACCTGGCGAACCACCGGCTGCGCTTTCAGACTCGGCGCCAACATCAGGCCGCCTCCTCTTCGAGCCATGGACCAAACGGGTCAGCCATCAGGCGCCAACCTTCGACGCCCAGAGACATTTCGTCATCGTCGAGCAGACAGTTGTCGAGGTGCGCAGTGAGTTGGGCGAAGTCGATGTTCTGGCCGATGAACACCAGTTCCTGGCGGCAATCACCCGTGGCCGGGGTCCAGTTTTCCATGATCGCCGCGGTACTTTCCTGATCCTGCGGCCACTGTGTTTTCGGCACAAAACGCCACCAGCGGCCAGCGAACCCGTGACGCATCAAACCGCCGGCCTGGGACCAGCTACCGGCGTCCTGATGCTTGCTGGCCAACCAGAAAAAACCCTTGGAGCGCAGCAGTTTTCCATTCACCCACGGTCGATTGATGAAGTTGAAAAAGCGCTGCGGATGAAACGGTCGACGTGCCCGATAAGCCATTGAAGCAATGCCGTACTCGGTGGTTTCCGGCACATGTTCGCCGCGCAATTCCTGCAGCCAGCCCGGTGCCTGGGAGGCTTTTTCAAAGTCGAAGCGGCCGGTGTTGAGGATTTGTTTCAGCGGCACTTCGCCCATGACCATCGGGATGATCTGCGCCTGAGCGTTGAGACGTTTGAGGATCGCGATCAACTCTTCGCGCTCGGCGCTGCTGATCAGATCGATCTTGCTGATCAGCAGCACGTCGGCGAATTCGATCTGCTCGATCAACAAATCCGTGATCGAACGCTCGTCTTCTTCGCCAAGGGTTTCACCCCGTGATGCGAGGCTTTCGGCGGCCTGATAATCGAGCAGAAAGTTCATCCCGTCGACCACTGTGACCATGGTGTCGAGCCGCGCAATGTCGGCCAGGCTTTGGCCTTCCTCGTCGCGAAAGGTGAACGTTTCCGCCACAGGGAGAGGTTCGGAAATACCGGTGGACTCGATCAGCAGGTAGTCGAAGCGACCGTCCCTGGCCAGTTTGCTGACCTCTTCCAGCAGGTCTTCGCGTAGGGTGCAGCAGATGCAGCCGTTGCTCATTTCGACGAGTTTCTCTTCGGCGCGGTTCAAGGTGACATCGCGCTGAACTTCGCTGCCGTCGATGTTGATTTCGCTCATGTCATTGACGATCACCGCGACCCGCAGGTTCTCGCGGTTGCGCAGTACGTAGTTGAGCAGCGTGCTTTTGCCGGCGCCGAGAAAGCCGGACAGCACGGTAACGGGGAGACGATTGGGCATCAGGTGTTTCTCATCAGGAGTGGCCGGTCAGGCGATCATTAATGTTATAGTATAACAACACAAGGACGCCAATTCCCTCTTGCTCCCAGCGACGAAGGACGCAATGCTTGAGCCCGTTCGCACCAAGAGAAAGCCCATGCACAACGCCTTGAAATGCACACTGTTGAGCCTTTCGCTGTTTGTCGCAGCAGACGCCTGCGCACAGGCATCGAACCTGGCGAAGTGCACGCGCAGCGCCAATCTGCTGGCCTGCGTAGACCCGGACGGCAACACTTACAGCGTCGCCACGGCGGGCAGCACGACCTACATGCGCGGATTTGAAGTGAGCGGTAAACGCTATTGGGCGCAGACCAGCAGCCGTTATGGCCAACTGACGTTCTTCACCGGCCTGGCGTCGGATGGAGAAGCCTGGGTCGGCTACAGCCGCCGCGTTGGCTGGACCACCCTCAATCGGTTTTCCAGCTCTGGCGGTTCCAGCGGCAAGTTCACCTGTAGCCGACTGACGGGCTGCTAGACCTGCGATTTTTGCTGCGACTGCTGCCAGGCCATATAACTGTTCAGCGGCGGATTCTTCTGAAAATAGCGCTGCAAACCTTCAAAAAGACCGTCGGCTACCGCCTTTTGATGCCGCACCGTCACCAGCCTCTGGCTGTCGCGGGCGTTGGAAATGAAGCCGGTCTCGACCAGGATCGATGGCACATCCGGTGACTTCAGCACCGCAAATCCGGCCTGTTCCACGCGTTTCTGATGCAACGTGGTAATCCCCGCCAAGCTGCCAAGTACCGTGCTGCCAAGCTGCAAACTGGCGGCGATGGTGGCGTTCATCGACATGTCGAGAATCACCCCGGCGAGCATCGGATCCTTGTCCTTCAAGTTGAGCAGACTGCTCGCCCCCAGCAAGTCGGCACCGTTTTCCCGTTGCGCCATGAAGCGCGCCGTGGCCGAAGTTGCGCCACCTTCGGACAATGCGTAAACCGAAGCGCCAGAAGCCGTGAGCCGTGGCGCCGCGTCAGCGTGCACCGAGATGAACATGTCGGCCTTGTGCGTACGGGCGATCTCCACACGCTTGCGTAACGGCACGAAGAAGTCGTCGTTGCGCACCAATTTCACATCGAAACCTTTTTCGCGCTTCAAACGCTTGGCCAGCAATTGTGCGATGGACAGCACCACGTCTTTCTCGCGCTCACCTTTGGCGCCAATTGCGCCGGGGTCCTTGCCGCCATGCCCGGGGTCGACTACGACAATGATGTCGCGCTTGGGGTGAGCCTTGTCAGCCGGTGTTTCTCGCTGGACCAAAGGTGCCGCCGCAGCGATCTGCACAGGCGCGGCGTTAAGCAGATCGAGCACCAGACGATGGCCCTGCCCGTCCTGTGGCGGCAGTTGAAAACTATTGAGCCGCACCGGACCGGTAAGGTCGAGCACGATCCGCGTATCGTCTTGTCCGAAGTGCCCGGAACGGATCGAACGAATCACCGTGTTGGTGAGCGCCAATTGGCTGAAGTCACCGCTGAGCTGCGCACCGCTCAAGTCGATGATCAGTCGCTCGGGCGCGCTCAACGAGAAGGTTTTGTACTGCACCGGTCCGCTCAGATCGAGTACCAGGCGAAGCTTGTCATCCGAACGCCAGAGCCGTGCATTGCGGATCTGCGTCGCCGACACGCCGAAGGGTAAAACCAGCGCAGCGCTGGCCAACAACAGGTTGAGCAATTGTCGCCTGTGCATAGTGAAAGACCGCTCGAGAAAAAGGTATCGTCGACTGTATTGTTATACTATAACATGGCAAAATATTTCCAACGATGGACCTGCTCATGAATGCGCTGACTTTGCCGGATATCGCCGCGCAGGCCTCACGCCAAGCCTTGCCACTCGAATGGGTGGGCATGTGCGGCATTGCTCTTCCTGTTGTATTCGACGGCCAGCGATTGAGCGCAAAAGCCGACGCGGGCGTCAGCCTCGATGATGGCGAAGCGCGTGGCATTCATATGTCGCGGCTGTATCTGGCGCTGGAAATGCTTGAGCAGGAAAGCCTCACCCCGGCGTTGTTGCGGCAAGTTCTGCAACGTTTCCTCGACAGCCACGAGGGTTTATCCAATGCCGCTTACCTGCGCATTCACGCTGATTTACTGCTCAAACGCCCAGCCTTGATCAGCCCTTTGGCCGGCTGGAAAAGCTATCCGATCAGCATCGAAGCGCGTTTGGAAAACGCAGTGTTCCACGTGGAACTTAAAATTGACGTTTCTTATTCGTCCACTTGCCCCTGTTCAGCTGCGCTTTCGAGACAACTTATTCAGCAGCAATTCATCGATGACTTTGCCAACAAGCCGTTGCAGCACGCCGACGTTTTGACTTGGCTCGGATCATCAAAAGGCATCGTCGCAACGCCCCATAGTCAACGCAGCAGTGCGCAATTGCGGCTACGACTGGATGACTATCTGGACGATCTGCCCTTGATCGCCGCAATCAATGATGCCGAAGCCGCACTCGGCACCGCCGTTCAAACCGCAGTAAAGCGTGCCGACGAACAAGCCTTCGCTCTTGCGAATGGCCAAAACCTGATGTTCTGCGAAGACGCTGCACGACGCTTGAATCTGGCGTTGAAACGCTCTCCCGGCATCAAGGCATTTCAATTGCGCGTGGTTCACGCTGAAAGTCTGCACGCCCACGATGCGGTCGCCGAAAGTCGTTGGAACTGGGAGGCCGCATGATTCGCTGCCAAGGACTCCGCTGGGGTGCACCCGGTCAACCACTCACTCCCGCCCTCGATTTAGATTTACCCAGCGGTAGCCTGACCGCGGTAATCGGTGCCAATGGCTCGGGCAAAAGCAGCTTGCTGAAAGTCATCGCTAGTCTGCAAAAGCCGCTGGCGGGCAAAGTTGCTCTCGACGTTTCACCACGGGGTGGCTTGTCTTTTTTGCCACAACAACAGCACCTCGACCGACAGTTCCCCATCAGCCTGCAAGAGCTGGTGAGCGCTGGATTCTGGGGTAGTAAACAAACGCCGGACGTTCGCCGCCAACGCCTCGACAACGTACTGAATGACTGGTGTCTGAGAGGCCTGGAGCAACGCCCATTGATGGCGTTGTCAGGAGGGGAATTGCAACGCGCCCTGCTCGCTCGTCTGAGCCTCGCCGAAGCGCCGCTGTTGCTGCTCGACGAACCTCACGCCGCACTGGACGAACTCGGCCAGGCGCTGCTGTGGAAACACATCCACACCTGGCACAACGAGGGTCGAACCCTGGTCGTTGTGTGTCATGACCTGGCTGCGGTTCGCCAACACATTCCTCAAGCATTGCTGATCAAAAAGACGGGCTGCGTCCTGGCGCCAAGCCATGAGCTGATCCTCCAGCAACCACACACGCAGGTGGCGTAATGCTCGTCGCTGCGCAACTTTGGCAACCGTTCCACGAATTCGTGTTCATGCGCCGAGCCCTCATCGGCGGTCTGGTGTTGGCTTGCAGCACCGCACCGCTGGGGGTGTTCCTGATCCTGCGACGCATGAGTCTGATCGGCGATGCCGTGGCTCACGGCATCCTGCCCGGTGCCGCGTTAGGGTTTTGGTTTGCCGGTTTGAGCTTGCCGGCGCTGACCATCGGCGGCCTCGGCGCCGGCCTGAGCATGGCCGGATTGGCGGCATGGATTACCCGCCGCACCGGCCTTCGGGAAGACGCCAGCCTGGCGGCGATCTACCCCATTTCGCTGGCCAGCGGCGTGCTGATCCTGGGGATCGCCGGCAAACGCCTTGACTTGCTCCACCTGTTGTTCGGCTCGGCATTGGCCGTCGACGGCCCGACATTAACCGGCATGCTCTGGGTCTCAGGAATCAGCCTGATCGCCATGGCGCTGATCTATCGGCCACTGCTGCTGGACACCCTAGACCCGTTGTTTCTGCAAACCGTCAGCCGTCTCGGTCCTTTAGCGCACGGCGTGTTTTTGACCCTGGTGGTGCTGAATCTGGTGATCGGCTTCCAGGCCATCGGCGCGCTGATGGTAGTCGGTTTGATGATGTTGCCGGCCGCCGCTTCACGCTTCTGGAGTCGTCGCTTGCCAATGTTGATGGCCATCGCCGGGCTGCTCGGCTGCCTCTCGGTATGGCTCGGTTTGTTGCTGTCGTTCTATTACTCGCTGCCCAGCGGCCCGGCCATCGTGCTGGTGGCCGGCACGTTGTACTTGCTGTCCGTGGTGTTCGGTCCGGTGCACGGATTACTGCGGCGCCCGCCTTTGCTCACATCCCAATGAGGTGTTTCCCGATGCGCGCTCTACTTGTGCTGTTCAGTGTGTGGTTGTCGATGTCGTTATCAATGGCATCGGCAGCAGAAAAACTGCCGGTGGTCACCAGCTTCAGCATCCTTGCCGACATGGTTCATCAGGTCGGCGGCGAGCACATCCAAATCACCAACATGGTCGGCCCGGACGCTGACGCTCACACCTACGAGCCCACTCCGGACGACGCCAAGGCCCTGCTCAAGGCCAAACTGATCTTCAAGAACGGCCTCGGTTTCGAGCCATGGCTGGACCGCATGGTTGCCAGCACCACCACCAAAACCCCGGTGATCACCGCCAGCCGCGGCGTGATCCCCAGGACAATGGAAGAGGACGGCGAGCCCCTCCCCGACCCACACGCCTGGCACAATCTGGCGAATACCGAACTGTATGTGAACAACATCACCAAGGCGCTGATCGCCGCAGACCCGGCGAACAAAGCCGACTACGAACACAACAGCCAGACCTACCTGAAACAGATCTACCGCCTGCTGGCCGAAGCCAAGGCCAAGCTCGGTGCATTGCCACCGGGCAACCGCAAGATCGTTACCTCTCATGACGCCTTCGGTTATCTGGGTCAGGCGTACGGCATTGACTTCATGGCACCTCAAGGCTTGTCCACCGAGCGTGAACCCTCTGCCGCTGAGGTTGCTGCATTGATCACCCAGATCCGTCAGGCCAAGGTCAAAGCGGTGTTCATGGAAAACATCAAGGACGCCCGCCTGCTCAAGCAAATTGCCGATGAAAGCGGCGCGCACATTGGCGGCACCCTGTACTCGGATGCACTCGCCGCCGAAGGTCCGGCCAGCACCTTTGCCGGGCTGTTCGAATACAACCTCAACACCCTTTACGACGCCTTGAGCAAACCATGATCCGCAAAAACCCGTCCGGCGATTTGCCGCGGATTGCCGAATCCGCCTACGTCGATAAAACTGCGATCATCTGCGGCAAAGTAGTGATTGGAGAGAACGTCTTCGTCGGTCCCTATGCGGTAATCCGCGCCGATGAAGTCGACGATTCGGGCGAGATGGAACCGATCACCATCGGCGCCAATTCGAACATTCAGGATGGTGTGGTGATCCACTCCAAATCCGGTGCAGCGGTGACGATCGGCGAGTTCAGTTCCATCGCTCACCGCTCCATCGTCCATGGCCCGTGCACCGTTGGGAACCGGGTGTTCGTCGGTTTCAACAGCGTGCTGTTCAACTGTGCGGTGGGCGACGGCTGCGTAGTGCGGCACAACTCGGTGGTCGACGGGCGAGACTTGCCGGCCGACTTCTACGTGCCGTCCACCACACGCATCGGCCCCAAGACCGACTTGTCGCAGTTCCCGCCGGTCAGCGTCAGCGCCTCGGAGTTTTCCGAGGACGTGGCGCGCACCAACGTCGATCTGGTGCGTGGCTACAAAGCCCTGCAGAACGAGTTTTGAGCATGAACAGCGTGCTGATTCGCAACGCCCGACTGGTCAACGAAGGCCGTGTGTTCGACGCCGATCTGTTGGTGGATCACGGGCGCATCGTGAAGATCGCCAGCAGCATCGAAGGTGAAAACGCGACGCTGGAAATCGACGCCAACGGCCAATGGTTGCTGCCGGGAATGATCGACGACCAGGTGCACTTTCGCGATCCGGGTGCACCGAACAAAGGCAGCATCTATACCGAGTCGCGGGCGGCCGTGGCAGGTGGCATCACCAGTTTCATGGACATGCCCAACACCCGACCGGCAACCCTGACGCTCGATGCACTCGCCGAGAAAAAGCGCCGGGCAGCGATCCACTCAGTGGCCAATTACGGCTTTCACTTCGGCGTCAGCAACGACAACCTCGACACCGTCGCAGCACTCAACCCCTGCGAGGTCGCCGGGGTCAAAGTGTTCATGGGCGCCTCCACCGGCAACATGCTGGTGGACGACCCGAAGATTCTTGAGCGGCTGTTTGCCGAGGTTCCGACGATCCTGCTGGCCCATTGCGAACACACGCCAAGCATCCAGACCAATGAAAACCACTTCACTGAACTGCTCGGGGAGAACATTCCCGCTGCGGCTCATCCGCTGATTCGCAATGCCGATGCGTGCTTTCGCTCATCCTCAATGGCGGTCGATCTGGCCAAACGACACGGCACTCGATTGCATGTTTTGCACCTGACCACTGCTCGCGAACTGGCCTTGTTCGAAGACAAGCCATTGACGGAAAAACGCATCAGCGCCGAAGTCTGTCTGCATCACTTGCTGTTCGATGATCGCGACTATCCGCGCCTGGGTAATCTCATCAAGTGCAACCCGGCGATCAAGACTCAAGCTGACCGCGATGCACTACGCCAGGCGCTGCTCAGCAACCTGCTGGACGTCATCGGCAGCGACCACGCGCCCCACACCTGGGCCGAAAAACAAATGCCCTACCGACTGGCGCCTTCCGGATTGCCGTTGGTGCAGCACGCCCTCCCCGCGTTGCTGGAGCTGGTGGCCGATCAACGGATTCCACTGACCACCCTGGTGGCCAAAACCAGCCATCGAGTGGCCGATCTGTTCGCCATCCCGGATCGCGGTTACCTGCGCGAAGGCTATTGGGCCGACCTCGTTTTGATCAAACCCGAGCCTGCCGGAAAGGCTGTTTCCCGGCAGCCGATTCTCGCTCAATGCGGCTGGACACCCTTCGCCGGGCAGCGTTTTCGACACAGCGTCAGCACGACATTGGTTTCGGGGCAAATTGCCTGGCACGCCGAACGTCTAAATGAAGACTGTCAGGGTTTGCCCTTGCGGTTTATGCGTTGAATTGCGTTTTGCATGAAACACCCAGGATAACTGACGATGATTCACATAACCCTGCCTGACGGCTCGCTGCGCGAGTACGACCAACCGCTCTCGGTATTTGAAGTTGCGGCGAGCATCGGTATTGGCCTGGCTAAAGCGGCGGTCGCCGGCCGGGTGAATGGCACGCTGGTGGATTGTGCATTCGTGATCAGTCAGGACGCGCGGGTGAACATCGTCACACCGCAGGAACCGGAAGGTCTGGAGATCCTTCGCCGGTCTTGCATGCGCTTGTTGGCGATGGCGATCAGGCAGCTCTATACCGAGGTAAAGCTGTACGCAGGTGCGGTTGTCGGTGATGGTTTTTACTGTGAATTTACCCACGAACAATCGTTACAGCTTGACGACCTGAAGCTGATCGAAGCGCGGATGTACGCCCTGGCAACCACCAACCACTCGATCAATCACGTGCTGTCGCGATCTCGGCTGGGGAACCTCGAAGAGCTGGGTGATGGTCCGTACGTACCTTCAACCAGAGTATTGCAGGCGTTCACCCTGGCCCATCTTTGCGGAACATCGCGACAACGGATTTACGGCGTGTGCTGGGCCAATCAGCAGGAGCTCGATGAATGGCGAGCCCCACAACAGGTAGTCGTCGTGAACATCGATGAGCGTCAGATCGGCTACGCGCAGTCAGTCACCGAAGCGCTGCGTCGCGCTGGTTTTCGCGCCAACTCGGATGTGCGCAAGAAAAATATCGGGAACAAGATTCGCCACCACACTCTGCTGGCGGTGCCCTACTTACTGGTGATCGGTGACAAGGAAATGGACGGCGGATTCGTCAGTTTGCGCAGCGGCAAGGGCGAGGATTTTGGGCGGATGAGTGTTGAAGCGGTGTGTGAGCGGCTGCGGATCGAAGTGGACGCTGTCGCTGGCAAGGCCGCAGCCTTGCCAGCGATAGAGATCAGGCGCGAGGTTTGACCGTCCCGCAATCCTGTCCCAGCCACACGGCGCGCGTATCCATGCTGCCCTTTTGCTGAATGCCGGTGGCGTTGAACGTGCCGTTGACCGTGGTGTTGAATTCACGGTCGCTAAGGAACGTAGCAACGCCGGCGCCCTGGGCTTTCGGACAGCTGAAGCGGAATTTCCACTGGTTGCCACTGCGGTCGGTGACCTGCTGTGTGCAACCTGACTGCGGGTCTTGCAGGGGAATGGTATCGGATTGAACCTGGGCCTGGGTCAGGCAGACACGAATCCCTTTACCGCCCATGGTGATGCCTTGTTTCTCCAGCGCGGCCTTTTGTGCCGGCGTCATCTGGCTGCCCAACTGGCTAAGGATCAACTGCAGATCCGGCAGGTTCTGGTCATCGACCTTCATGTTGCTTGAGGTCAATTCCCACAAACCCGGTTGCAGCATCTGCGCCTGAGCGACCACAGGAAGAGACAAGCCAACAGCCATGGCCAAACCCAGCAGACGTACGTTCATCGAGTAACTCCTAGACATTAGTGGCCGTTAGACGTCGCCAATCTACTTCGGTTGCATGTCTAATTAAATAGCGACATTCGGCGTGGAACATGGTCTGTTAAGCATTGAATTGTCAGGAGCACGGTTGCCCCATGGATTTTTTTGGACCCCATCTTTTCGCTTATCTGATCGCGCTGATCCACTCTCTGGGCACGATCGCTGCCATTCATGCCGTATTGACCGTCAGGACTGCTCAAGGCTCGATTGCCTGGGCCTTGTCACTGGTCTTCATACCTTACCTGACGCTTATCCCTTATCTGGTCTTCGGTCGCAGCACCTTCGACGCTTATATCAAGGCTCGTCGGCAGGCCAACGAAGAAATGCACAAGGCCATCGCCGACCTGAACTGGCGTCCGTGGATCGAGGAAGCGCTGACCGCCCGCGCCTCCAAGGCCTACGCCTCGTTGCGGGCGATGCCGAAGCTGGGGCGGATGCCGTGCCTGGCAAACAATCGGGTGCGCCTGTTAATCAACGGCCAGGCAACCTTTGACGCGATTTTCGAAGCGATCCGTGCCGCCCGCGAAGCCGTGTTGATTCAGTTTTTCATCGTCCATGACGACCAACTCGGCCGACGCCTGCAAACACTGCTGATGGAGAAATCAGCGGAAGGCGTCGCTATTTACCTGCTCTACGATCGGATCGGCAGCCACTCCCTTCCTCACAGCTATGTTCAACCCTTGCGCGATGCCGGGGTGCAGGTCGAAGCGTTTGCCACACGCAGTGGCTGGCTCAATCGATTCCAGGTGAACTTCCGTAACCATCGCAAGATTGTCGTGGTCGACGGCGTGCAGGGATTTGTCGGCGGGCATAACGTCGGTGACGAATACATGGGCCAGAAACCACCGCTGGCACCCTGGCGCGATACGCACATTGCTGTCAGCGGCCCCGTGGTGGCGTGCATGCAGGAGTCGTTCGCGGAAGACTGGTTCTGGGCCTCCCGAAAACTGCCACCGCTGATATTGCCACAGAGCTACCCCGATGACGGCGTGCTCTGCCAACTGCTGGCCAGCGGCCCGGCGGACCCTCATGAAACCTGCTCACTGTTTTTCGTTGAAGCCATCCAGTCCGCAACCGAACGCGTGTGGATCACCAGCCCGTATTTCATTCCCGATGAAGCGGTGTTTGCCGCGCTACGCCTGGCCGTGCTGCGCGGTGTCGATGTGCGGCTTCTGCTGCCATCGCGACCGGATCACCGGATCGTCTATGCCGCCTCCAGCCTGTACGCCTTCGAAGCCGTACGCGCCGGGGTTCGGGTGTTCCGTTACCAGCCGGGCTTCCTGCATCAGAAGGTTGTGTTGATCGACAGTGAGATCACGGCCATCGGCAGTGCAAATCTGGACAATCGTTCGTTCAGGCTCAACTTCGAAGTGATGCTACTGACCGTCGACAGCGATTTCGCAGGTTTGGTGGAACACATGCTCAACGACGATTTCGCCCAGGCTCACGAAATCGCCAAAGGCGAAAGCCGGAAGACCCACCGCCTGCAACAACTTGGCATGCGGGTCGCCCGGCTTATCTCGCCGATCCTTTAAGGGTTGTAGATGTCATCACGCGTCCACGGTAGCTCATGGCTGCCGTCGGCGTGGGTCTTGACCGCGAGGATCTGGTGCAAGTTGATCCAGCCCCGCGCGAACGCATAGGCGCAGCCTGCCAGATACAATCGCCAGATCCGCAACGCCTGCTCCGGTACCTCTTTGGAAGCGGCTTCAAGGTTGTCCTCCAGCCGCTCGCTCCAGTGATCCAGTGTGCGGGCGTAATGCAGACGCAGGCTTTCGACGTCGACGATCTCCAGCCCCGCTTCACTGATCTCGGCCGAAATCATCGACAGGTGCGGTAATTCTCCGTTAGGGAATACGTAGCGCTCGATGAAATCGCCAGCTCCCCGTCCGACCGGCCGGCCATCCGTGTGCTTGGCGGTAATGCCATGGTTCATCACCAGGCCGCCTTCACGCACGGCACCGAACAATGTCTTGCAGTACTCCGCCAGGTTGGCGTGCCCGACGTGTTCGAACATGCCGACACTCACGATCTTATCGAACCGCCCATCCTGAGGCAGATCGCGGTAATCGAGCAGTTGTAGCTCAACCTGATCTTGCAAACCTTCAGCGATCACCCGTTCCCGGGCCAATGCCAACTGCTCCTTGCTCAGGGTGATGCCAAATACTTTCACCCCGAATTCCCGCGCCGCATAACGCGCCAACCCTCCCCAGCCGCAGCCGACATCCAGCAGGTACTCGCCGGGTTGTAGCCGTAGTTTGCGACACAGGTGGCGGAATTTTGCTTGCTGGGCCTGTTCCAGGGTTTCGCTGCCGGTTTCGAAGTAAGCGCAGGAATACGCCATGTCACTGTCGAGCCAGAGCTGATAGAACGCATTCGAGAGGTCGTAGTGATAGGAAATCGCCGCCGCGTCGGTGGCTTTGTCATGGGCAGAACGGACCGGCTGATTGCCGTCAGCGTCATCCAGCAACGCTTGGCTCCACTCATCACATACCCGGATGACGTCGCTGATCTGGCCTTCAAGTTCGAGCTTGCCCTCAACGAAAGCGGCGCCCAACAGGTCGAGGCTTGGGTGGGTGAATTGAGACACCATTTGTGGGTCCTTGACCACAATCGTAACGCTGGGCGCAGGGCCCAGATTGAATTCATGGCCGTCCCAGAGTCGCAAGCGAAGCGGTAATTGCAGATTCTGTAAGGCCGGTGGCAGTTGCGCGAGCATGAATAGTCCCCCTTGTTTCAGACGTCTGATTTGAGGGTAGACCATTGTGGAAAATTAGCTGGCTATCGATTTAATAGCCTTTTCCTATGAGTCACGACGGAGCAACAAACTGTCGTAAACCCACTGTTTCAGCCAGGTGACGGCCTGAAGAGGTGCGCCCTCTTCACAGTTGACTGTCAATTGTGCGCACAGTTCGGCGACGCTGTAGCAGCTGGCGAAGCCTGCGTTCGGCTGCGCAGCAGTCGTGAAATCAGGGTGCGCGGTACGTCAGGCAGACCATGGGGTAGCACTTACGACTGCTGCGCAGCCGAACGCAGGCTTCGCCAGCTGCTACAGGGTCGCGTAACGGCTTATTAGCTGGCCGGCATTAAGCCTCAACCCTCTTCTTTCAGCTTCAGCAGCGGCTCCTGGAACCGCAGCAAACGCCCGGCATTGCCCAACACCAGCAACGTGCTCAGGTTATGCAGGACCGCAGCAATCATCGCCCCTGCCGCTCCCAGCCAGCCAAACGCGGCGAACGCGACGATCGCCAGCGTCCAGCCCAGACCGATGATCACATTGACCTGCAAGGTCTGCCGGCACTGGCGGCTCAAGCGCACGCAGGTGCCGAGTCGCCGCAGATCGCTGCCGATCAACACGATGTCGGCGGAGGCCAATGCGATGTCCGCACCGCCCGCCCCCATCGCCACTCCAACCACGCCAGCCTTGAGCGCCAACGAATCGTTGATGCCATCGCCAACCACCATCGGCCGGAAACCATTGTCGATTTCAGTCAGGACGCGGTTGAGCTTGTCTTCCGGCAAGGCTTGCGCCTCGACATCGCTGATGCCGACTTCATGGGCCAGGCTGTGGGCGACGCTTTGTCGATCACCCGTCAACAACAACTGCCGGCCAAGGCCCAGTTCGCGCAGTTCTCTCATGGCAAAACGCGCTTCCGGTTTGACACTGTCAGCCAGCAACAACCACGCGAGGAAACGTCCATTCAATGCCAGGCCGGCAATCGGCCCGTCATGCTCCGGCACCGTCGAGGTGGCGATGCCCAATTGCGCAAACAGCTCGGGTCGGCCGAGCGCCGCTTCACCCTGTTCGGTCATCGCCACCACACCCAGGCCCTGACGTTCACGAATGTCTGATAGCAGCAGGAAATGCTCCTGAGTGACCAGCCCGGCCAACGCCCGACTGACCGGGTGGCTGCTGGCCGAGCCGAGGCTGGCGGCCAGTTTCAGCAACGTGCCGCGGTCCTCGACCGGGCTGTCGATCGACTGCAAACGCAACGTCCCAAATGTCAGGGTGCCGGTCTTGTCGACCACCAATGACGTCAGGTCCGCCAACTCTTCGAGGAACGCCGAGCTGCGAATCAGGATGCCATGGCGCGCAGCCACCGCGATCCCGGCAATCGCCGTGGCCGGGGCCGACAGCACCAATGCACATGGGCACGCGGCAACCAGTACCGCGAGCATTGCTTGCGCATCATTGGTGACGAACCAGGTCACTGCGGCCAACAGCAACACCAGCACCATGTAGCTGCCGGCATAGCGTTCCAGCAATCGGGTGATCGGTGGCTTGGAGCGCTCGGCGCTTTGCATCAGCGCAATGACTTTGCCGAGGGTCGATTCGTTGCCGGTGCGGGTCACTTCCAACCGCAGCAAACCATCGAGGTTGATCGCCCCGCCGAATACCTGCATGCCGACGGTGGCCTCAAGCGGCACCGACTCACCGGTAATCGGCGCAGTGTCCAGGCTCGCTTGACCGGACAACACCCGCCCATCCGCTGGGACTCGATCGCCTGCGCGCACTTCGACGATGTCTCCAGCCTTCAGCGTAGCGTTGTCGATTTCGATAATCGAGCCATCGGCCTGAACCTTGCGCGCGTGGCTGCGCGTCAGACGGCCCAGCGCATGGATCGCTTCCTGAGAGCCAATCACGCTGCGCTCTTCCAGCACGTGGCCGAAGATCATGATGATCGGCAACAAAGCCGCGGTCAGCAGATCGCCCGTCGCCCAGGCGCCCATCATCGCCAAGGCGATTAGTTGATCGGTGATCCCGTGCAGGCTCGGGTAACGCAGGCTGTACCAGGCCGAACGCATGACCGGAACGGCCACCAGCAACGAAGCCAACCCGAGCAATAACTGGCTGACACCGGTTTGCTCCGGCGACAACCAACGCCAGACCAGCCCCAGGCCGAGCAAGCCCAAAGCGAGCATCGCCAGGGTCAACTGGCGTGCAGCACTGCGTTGTTCGGCCGTGCTGAGCATGCTTGGCGCGGCGGCAGTTTGAGTTGTCATTGTTCGGCTCCCTGAATGATCAGGCGGGAATCGTCTTTAGGGTTGACCGTCGTAACCGAGCCGGCCTGACCGAGAATTTTCGGCATACGCTCGCGATAGATCCGCAGGAGCATTTCCGGGTCGCTGCCCTTCTGCTGCGCTTGCGCCAAACTGAGCACCGTAGCGGTGTCGGCCGACGCTTTGGCCAGGCGTTCGCTGGCTTGAGCATGAGCGACTTGCAGTGTGCGGTCAGCTTGTTGGGTCGCGGTCTGAGTGAGTTTTTCGGCTTCAGTACGTGCGTTCGCCACGGCCTTATCCGCCTGCTGACTGGCGGTCAGTACCGCGTTGAAAGCATTGACCGCAGGTTCGGGCAGACTCGATTGCACGTCGACCCGGGCGACCTCGATGCCCAGTCCCAGCCCCGTCGCAGCCAGCTCGGCCAAGCGTTGATTGATCCCTTGCACCAGATCACCGCGCAGACGCTCGCGACGTTCGGCGGCCTGATTGTCGGCACCGATCAACTCCGGTCGAGCGACCAGAATAGTGTCCAGGTCTCGTGCAGCCGTCAGCGCCACCGCACTGCGAGTCACCAAACGGTCCAGCGCCGGCAGCACATGTTCACCCTGCAGGACGAAGGCGTAAGGCTCGGTCACTTTGTAAAACACCCGAACGTCCAGTTGCACCACGCCCGAATCGCCAGTGAGCAAATACCCAGAGCCGGCCAGCGCATCGCTCAGTGGGTTGGCGAAACTCGCCACACGCTCACCTTGCAGCGCAGCATCAGAGCGCAGCAGATTTTCCACCCGCCGTTCGATCACCCGATCCGCCGCTGGCAACAAAATCACCTGTTCGAACGGACGCGGCCACGCCAACAGCAAGCCGGCGTTCTGGATGCGATCCAGTGCGCCAAAGTGCAACACCACGGCGCGATTCTGCGGATCAATCTGCCGCACATTGGAGAAAGCCCAGGCCAACGCCGCCAACACCGTTACCGCATAGAGCGCGAGAAATGCCAGACGCCCGGCCTGAACCCACGGGCTGTCGAGTTCATTTGTTCCACGTGGAACCACACTCATGGCTGCGACCCAGACTTGTTATCCAGCGTCGGCGGTCCATCAACCAACACCCGGAATGGTGCAGCATCGGTACGCAGAATCAACTTTGTGCCCGGCTTTACCATCGTGTCCAAGGTGTCCAGCGAACGCAGCAAGTTGTACAACTGCGGCGAACCCGCGTAAGCCTTGCCGTAGATTTGCGCAGCTTCAACCCGTGATTGGGCCTCGATATCCGCAGCCTTCACCGTGGCGTCGGCCTGGACAATCCGCGCATCGCGCTCGGCGGCTGAGCGGATTTGCGCCGCCTCTCGCTTGCCGATGGCCGTGCGTTCGGTGGCAATGGTTTCACGCTCGGCGCGCATACGATCGACGGTGGCAGTCAGGGTCACTGACGGCAATGTCAGCCGTTCGATACCCACTTGCAGCACACGCACGCCGTAAGTGGTCAGCAGTTGTTGATCGATCTGCTTGCGCAGTTGCGCCTCGAAATCAGCGATATGCACCTGGTTGGCGTCAGTGTTCACCAGGTTGGCCAGATCGAAGCTGCTGGTAGTGGTTTCCAGCGCGGAGCCGACAAACGTACGAATCTGCCGCGCCGCTTCGTCCGGTTGGTTCTGCACCGCGCGCATGAAGCGCTGCACATTATCCGGATCACCCTGCACCTGCCACGCGACATAGGCCTGAACAATGATCCGCAAACCATCGCGCGTGCCCACGTCCTGCAAACCGCTGGAGGTGGTGCGCAGTCGAAGGTCGACCGGAATCGCTGCTTCGAACGGTGTCGGCCAGCGCCAACCGAGGCCAGGTTCCAGCAGCACCCGCGAAGGATTACCGAAACGGGTAATCACCGTCGCCTCGCCCGAGCGCACTTGCACCAGACTGGCCGCTGCAACGGCAAACAGCACCAGCAGCGCCGCCCAGCCCATGCGTCGCCACGGGAACGGGCCCGCCTCTTGCGGGTCGCCATGGTGATGATGGTGGTGGCCGTGATGATGCCCGCCATGGCCATGGTCGTGGCCGGCGTGGTCGTGATGATCATGCGGCTCGTGGGAATGCGACGGGCTCAATTGGCGGCTCCTGACTGAACGGGTTGACGTGACGGCGAAGTGTCAGTCGGTAAGGTGGCGGGTAACGTGTAACTGCGCAGGTCGATGGTCGGTGTATTGTTGCCGCCCAGACGATGGTCGAGGACCAGTACTTTGGCGTTGGCTAATCCTTGGCTCAGTTGTGCGAAATATTGCTCCAGCACAAAGGCCCGACCGGCTACGGCGTAGGCTTTGCGCTCGGCAGCGAAGCGCAGATCGGCGGCCTCGGCCGTTGCGTTGACTTCGCGGGCCGTGGCCAGCGCCTGGTCATGGGCGACACTGGCCTGCAATTGCGCCTGATTGGTCTGCTCGGCAGCCGCGCCACGTTCGCGCGCGATCAACGCTTGCGCGCCGATCTGCGCCGCTTGCACGCCGTGATAGGCGTTGGCAGCTCCAGCCGGCGGGTGAATGGCTTCGACAACCGTGGCGAGGATTTCCACACCGCTGTCGAGTTTCTGCAAATCGGCCTGCACCGCACGACCAATGTCTTCGGCAAGCCCTACCCGATCGGCCCCAAGCAAACCGTCGAGGGTCCGCGAGGCAAAATCGTGCACCAGAATCCGGCTGGCGGTGCTGCGAATCAGCGTCGGGACATCGGCGCTGTTGTAGGTAGCCGCCAACGCGGCCTGATCGCTCAAACCAATGCGGTAGACAAAACGCACGTCCATGTTGACGATCTGGAAGCTCTGTTTATCGTTGCTGCTGCTGGCAATCACCTGGGACTTGTCATTCACGTGGCTGGCGTCCCATAGCCGGTTGGCAATGGCCGGCGCGGGCCCTTCCGCAGGGTCGGCCACCGTCGCCGCTGGCGCGTCACCGACGCTGGTCGCCAATTCGTGAACCACGCCATTTTCGATGCTCAGCACCCGCCCCAACGGCCAAGGCAAACCGGCATGCAAACCCGGGCCAAACACCTGAACCGGCTTGCCAAAGCGCTCGTAGATCCCCCGCCCTTGCAGCGGTATTTCATGAATCCCGGTGAGCAGCCAACCCACGAACAGCACCACGCTCAGCACAGGCAAGAAAGCCCGACGCATGTAAGTGAAAGCCCAGATCTGCCGCAGATCGATGCCAAAGCGGTTATGCAATTCGTGCTGCAACGCCAACAAAGGTTGTGGCGGCCAGCGCAACATGTCCGCGACAAAACTGCGCGCCAGCAACGTCGGTTCGAGCAGATCGCGACGAGGACTGAACAACGACAACACTGCACGCAGCAACAACTCTGCGGCGACCAGCCCCGGCAGTAGACCGATCAATACCGCCAGGCGCACCGGCCAGATGGCGGTTTCGCTGCTGAACAACAGGCAGAATGCGCCGGTCACCAGACAGATGATCGCCACGCGAGTGAGCTGCGCCAACTGCCCGGCTTCGGGCCATTCAGCAGGATTTTCCTGAGTCAGTTGGCGTTCGCACACCAGCAAACCGAACGCCAGCAGCAACGAAATCGCCGCCCCAACGCTGGCCGAAAGGCCCAGTGCAGCGGCGGGTAATGTCAGGTTCCAGAATTGTTCGAGGCTGAACATCGCCAGCAATGACCAACCGGCCAGCCACAACGTCGGTGCGCCGATCTGCGCCAGCAAGCCGACCCAGCGCTCACCCACTCGCGCCAACAGTCGCTCATACCAGCCGAGCGCCTCGGTCTGTTCGGCCGGTTCTGCAGCCAGAACAACCGCCGGTTCAACCAGCGCCCTCGCCCGCCATTGGGTGATCCACCACGCTGATTGCAAACCGGCCACGACGACGATCAACGCCGAGGACTGACTGACCAAGAGTGGCGCCCAGAGCGATTGCGGTGCAAACAGCCCGACAAAAAACGCCAACAACAACCCTGCTGCTGCGAGACTCGCCAGGCCGATGCCCACCCGCTTCAACCGACGTCCGTGAAACACCGCCTGCTGAAAACGCGGCAGTCCTTCCACGTTCGCCCCCTCAGCCTCCAGATCGACTTGCATACCACCTCAGTACTTGTTGTTACGTGAGCCAGGCCTGTGGATAAGTCGTCAGGCCGTTGCATTTTTTGCAAATCGTTACGATATAACGATGGTAGTGAATTTCTGGCTCCCCGCCCATCGCCCAACCGGCACAAATGATGAAGCAGAAAGATAAAGCGTAGCCGGGCTGTGCAACGGCATCAGCTCGGCAAATGCCCCAGCGGCAGTGGCCCTGGGGTTTTCACCGTATGAATTGCGAAGTTGCTGCGAATATCACTCACGCCCGGCAACTTGAGCAGGCTGCCGGTCAGAAAGCGCTCATAACCGCGCAAATCCGGCACCACCACCTGCAGCAGAAAATCCGATTCGCCTGACACCAGAAACGCAGAAATCACCTCGGGCAAAGCCGTTACCGCCAGACGAAACGCTTCGGCCTCTTCGTCGTTGTGGCGCTCGACCTTGACCCCGACAAACACGGTCAGCCCCAGCCCCACTTCGTCGCGATCCAGATTCGCTTGATACCCGCGAATCACCCCGGCCTCTTCCAGCATCCGCACCCGGCGCAGACACGGCGAAGCGGACAGGCCGATCTCGTCCGCCAGTTGCACGTTGCTCAGGCGACCGTCGCGTTGCAGCGCGGCAAGGATTCGGCGGTCGTAGGCGTCCAGTTTCATGGTTTGGCAGTTCCCGACTGTTTTTATTAATTGATTGGCAGAAGCTGCCAAGTCTAGCTGTTTCCAGGCGCGACTACGCAACCACCTGCCCTGCCCTTCGGCCCTAGACTTTGATCACCGAATCGCTAACGAATGGGGTGCAACATGGCAGAGCTCTGGATGTTCTTTTTGGCCTTGGCAGTGGTTTACCTGTTGCCCGGCCCGGACATGATTCTGCTGCTGCAAACCGGAGCCAGGCAGGGCAAAGCCGCCGCGCTGGCCACCGCCATCGGTCTGGCAATTGCCCGTGGCTGCCACGTTGCACTTGCTGCGCTGGGCCTGGCGACGCTGTTCAAGGCTGCACCCTGGACCTTTGAAGTGGTGCGCCTGGCCGGCGCGGCCTACCTGCTATGGCTGGGGATTCAATGCTTGCGCTCAAACATGCTGCCGAACCTGAACGCCAACGGTACAGCCGCTGCGAAGCTGGCGTGGCGCGAGGCGATCCAGCGCGGCTTGCTGACCAACCTGCTCAACCCCAAGGCGCTGCTGTTCTGCTCGGTGCTGTTGCCGCAGTTTATCAACCCGCAGGCAGGGCCGGTGCTGACGCAGTTCGCGACCCTGGGCGTGTTGCTGGTGGTGGCCGGATTGCTGTTCGACAGCGGTTACGCACTGATTGGCGCCTGGCTCGGTCGCTGGCTGGAACGCAGCCCCTCGGCGCAGCGCGTGCAGCAATGGCTGTTTGGCAGCCTGCTGATCGGTTTTGCACTGCGCCTGACGTTCGTTCAGCAGGCTTAACGATTGGCCTTGCGCTTGTGGCGATTGATCAGCCACAGGGCCAATGCCGTGAACACCACCACAGAGCCCATCTGCAGCCACTTTTTATAGGGGCGCAAGGTTGAACGCACGGGCTCCAGCGCTTGGGTCACATAACGTTTATCGGCGTTCTGAAAATCGGGATAAGGGCATTGATGCCCGAAGTTGAACGCCCAATCCACATAAGGTCCTTCTTTGACGTAGCGCTGATAGAAGGCCTTTTCCTCCTCAAGGCTGGTGCCAAAACCCGCCGCTGTGCACAGTACCGCTGCGAACGCCTGGCTGCTGTGGGGCAACAGGTCCGCCGCTTTGCTAGCCAGGCCTGTAGCAACGTAACGGTAGTGGAAACGTTCGTCCGGTTTGGCTGCGCTGGCCTGCTGGCGTTGCACCTCACCTTCAGAGATCAGCGGCCCGACTTTTAACTCGGTACGCTCAAGGCTGTAGTTACCGTCAAAGGTGGCGTAATCCGGGGCCATTTCGTATCCCAGAAGCTCCATTCCATGGCCGCGAGCCATCAAGGCGGCGTGGAAATAATCCCTCGCTCGATGGCTCGGCCACCAACCCGACTCAGCGGCTTGACGCATGAGGCCATATGCTTTGGCCAACCCTTGCAACTCAGGATTATCAAAGTACGCCGGCGCTTCATCGTAGCGCTCCTCACGCAGCAACCGACGCCCGAGCAAGTCGCGCAGACGCGCAGCGATCGACAGCGGCACATAGCGGTCGCGTTCCTGCTGGGTCAACGGCGTTGGCGCTGGCACCTGACGGTCGACAAACTGTTTGAGTTCATCGACCGTCAGCACACGCTCCGCGACGACAGCAGCATCCTCCCAGTAGAGATCCTGGCTGCGATACAGCTGCTCAAAGGCTTGCAGGTAATCGCCACGTTCCAGCGCCAGCAGCGCACTTTCACCGTCGACCCGGCAGCCGGGTTTGAGGGTTTCGTAGTCACCGCTGGACGCCCTGCGATCGCCCCAGTTTTCATCCTGCGGGAAGGCTTTGGCTGCCTTGGCATAGGCGCTGGCAGCCGCCGCCTTGTCACCCTCACGCAACGCCATTTTGGCTCGCAGCCACCAGGCGAGGCCGCCGTCACCAGCGTGTTCGAGCAAGGTTTTGGTGGTGGCGTAATCACCGATCTGATAATTCAGTGCCGCCAGGCGGTCAGCGTTATCCAGGCTGCCAACGGTACTCTGGACCAGCGATTTGATCATTCTTTGTTCAGTGGGCGGTTGTTCACCGTACGACCAGCCGACATGGCTGATCAACGCCGCCGTGACCAATTGCTGCACCGCTTTGCCTTTGAGCACCTCGTTGAGCTGCGCCTCCGGCATCTCGCCCAGCTCATTCATCAGCAGCTTGAGCGAGCTGTAACCGACTTGCGAACCTTGCAGGCTCTGCGTCGCGTAAAGCTCGACGGCGGTGTTCCAGTCGCCGGCCAGACGTACCAGCCGCGCTTCTTCGCCGAGGCTGGCAATGCCCAATTCCTGAGGGTCGCTGAAGCCTTCGATACTCAATTGGCGGGTCTGCACAAACGCCTGTCGGGCCTGTTGCAGAGCCTCACGACGGCCAGTTTCATCGAGGTCATTGGCCTCCTGGCTGATGGCAAACAAGGCTCGACCCAACGAGTACGCAGCCCAAGTGCTGCGCAATGCACGCTGATCGGCCGGCAGCGCCAGCACTTTGCGGAAATACTCTGCCGCTACGGCATGTTCGCCCGCGTTGAAGGCTACCGCGCCTGCCGTGTACAGACTGAGTTCAGGCGGCAGGCTCGCGCCCTCGGCTTGCACCTGTTGTGCATCCTGAAGCGTTCGCAGTTGCGCCACCTGCGCACGCTGAGCGTCGCTCAAACCCATCTGCTCAGCGGTGTTTCGCGCTTGCACATAAATATCGTCACTAGCGCCGTAAACGTAGTCGACCGTCATTGTCTCGGCAGGCTTCAGACCGGCGATGGCTTTGCCCAGGCGATTCACTTCGAACCGGAAGCTGCCTTCCGGCAATTCACCCAGGGTCTGAGCCCGGTCGCCGAGCAAGCGCAGCGGAAAATCAGGCCCACAGGCCATCGCGGCGCCCAGCGGCAGGCAGAGACTTGCAGCGAGTAAATGACGCGGCCAGTTACGGATAGACATGTGAGCTTCCTTGATCAATTTTTGTGCAGCGCGCCCAACCCAGGGGGCGTTCGGCATCCGCCAGTAAACGGCCGTCTTGAAGGCGGGTAAAGCTGAGCTGTCCGGATGTTTGTTTCACGACATAACCGTTGACGGCGTCAACCGTATCGCAGTCAGTGACCGCCAGCGTCACGCGCTCGGGCAGACTACCGTCGAGGTTGCCGCGATTACTCACAGTAATGTCGTACAGGCCGTCATGGTTGGAAAGGTTCAGGTTGAGCTGACTCGCCAGCCGGTCACCCCGCGCCACTGCACGCAACGTCGCCAGGCTCCAGGCACGTCGGTCGCCCTTGAGTGGCAGACGGAACCAGATCAACCCGGCCAGATGGGGCGGTGGCTCGGCGCGCAATTGGCTGGCGAGTTTCGATAACTGTTGCGGATCAGCCAACAACTCACGGCGCTGCCCAACGCGTTCTAACGGCACTTCGCTTTCGACGATCGGCGCCCCGCCGTCCCCCGGCAGCAATGCAATACCGTAGGCCGGCAACGCCAGGTAGAAGGGTTTCGCAGTGACCCGGCTCCAGCGCCAGGCCCATTGTTCTGCCTGCGCCGGATCAAACAACCCGTGTTCGGGACTGCTCACCGCGTGCACCTGCAACACGCTGCTGTCGACCACCGCCAGCAACCCCGGCAGTTCCGGACTGTCGAGCCAGGCCGGCAGCGCGGTGATGCTCAGTTTCAACGCGGCCGGCAACACATTGCGCAACCCGGTGAGAAATTCACGGTAGGCCGACAGGCGCGCCGTACCGGCATCGTGGTCAATCTCGACGCCAGCCAGCGTCAGGCCCTGAGCCTGCCAATCGGCCACTACGCGCTGGATCTGCGCCGTGGCTTCGGTTTGATCCAGGGTCTTGAGTTGGCCGTCGAGTCGAATCACCGCAATCAGTGGGCGACCGTCATTTTTCAATAGCGCCGGGTTGATTTGCGCACGACGCCAGCCAGCCTGTGGATAAGTCTGCAGCGCCAATACCCGCAATGTCGAAAAGTCCCTGCGCGATTGAGCCAGAGCGTCGTCATGGGCGTCAGTCCATTGCCGCTGCCAGACGTAAAGTTGCTGATCGAGCGGCGGCGCGTCCTGCGGCTGGCAACCGTTGAGCAGCATAGCGATTAGCAATAGTGCGCAACGGACGAAAAAAGTCGCTGACATAAAGGCCTGTGGCTAAGTTAATCCCTTAACGCAAAAAGGGCCTCTCAGGGCCCTTGTTGCTCAGCAGGTTAGCCTACGCAGTCAACGGCTTACGGGCAATGATCACCTGACTTTTCGCCACAACTGCGTCCAGCGCCTGCTTGATTTGCGCCCCGCGCGGTGAGTCCAGTACGGCTTGCCAGGTCTCGGCCCAGTGATTGAGCAATGGATGATCGGCGTTGCTGAAATCGACCTTGGCTTCCCAGAACAACAGCATCCACATCGACCAGTAGAAGCCGTACTGGCTGTGGCTGATCAGTTCGAGACCGGCATCGCTGACCATCTGCTTGAACTGCTCTTCGCTGATGATCCGGATGTGGTTGGGCTTCTGGAAATACTCGGGGGCGGCGATGTCTTTTTGCAGGTCTTCGGAACTGGGGTGCGGGACGCTGAGCAAATACAGCGCGCCAGGCTTACCCACACGCACCAGTTCGGCGAGGAACTGTGCCGGATCGTCGACGTGTTCAATGACCTCGGTGGAGACCACCCGGGTGGCGGTTGCATCGGCAATCGGCAGCGGATTGCAGTCTGTGACGTGGCACTCGACGCTGGGTGCGATGGTGTCACTGAGACGCTGACGGGTCGCCTCGACCTTGGCCGCGTCGATATCGGCAATGATGATCTTCGCGCCGCGCGTGGCGCAGAAATGCACGTTACCCCCGTCACCGCAGCCGACGTCGAGCAGCGTGTCCTCGGCGGTCACCGGGAAACCGGTGAACAGCTCGCCGGTTTGCTGGTTGAACCAGCCGCTGAGGATCGCATCGTGCAAGCCCAGCATGTACGGATCGATTTTGGCCGCCGGTGCCTCTGGCTGCACGGGTGCGGGGACGGGCGCACCCGCCGTGAGTTTCTTCAAAAGGCTTAGCATGAGGTCACTCCAGAGGATGGGACGGCGGTTCGGGACGTGCCCAGGCGTTGCACCAGCGCGGCGCCGCGATTACGCATGGGGATTTCGATGCAGCGGTAATTGAGCTCACTCAACAAGACGATCACCCCGCCGGCCATCAGCAGGGTCAGGACTGGATGCCCGGCCGGATTGGGCAGATCAACCGCCTGCAAGCGGAAGATGAATTCGCGGACCAGCGAGTAGGCCGGGATATGAATCAGGTAAATACCGTAGGAGCGGCTGCCGATCCAGGTCATCAGACTCTTCAGCAGTCCCCGAGGCATCAAGTAATCACGGTCGTAGGACGCCACCCAGACCAGCACCGCACTGAGCACGGCAATCGCGCCGATTCGATAGTCGGTGAACGTGAAGCGATCGGTGGCCAGCACACTTAGCATCACCGCAACGGCAAGTAGCACTGATACTCCGGCCCAGGACCGACGCAAAAACCTTGGTTCCCAGCACACATACCCAGGTCGTGCACTCCACATGGCCAACAGCACGCCGAGGGCCAGTGCGTCGGTTCGCACCACCATCAGGATCGGTGTGCGCAACGTCAGCAACTGCACGGCGACCAATGCCAGCAAAGCCCAGACCAGATGCTTGCGACAGACCAGAATCAGCAGCGGAAACAACAGGTAGAACTGCTCCTCCAGCGACAGGCTCCAGTAAACGAAACTGGTGCCGTACTCGTAGCGGTAGAAGCTGTCGGCGAAGCGAAAATTGGCGTATTGCGCGATCCCCGCCAAGGTCGCCTGCATATTGGCGTGCAGTGTGCCGAAGGCCCCGGAGCGGTTGAGAAACACACAGGCCAGCAACATCAGCGCCAGCCACAGCCACGCCGACGGCAACAGTCGAAAGGCTCGGCGCAGCCAGAAGTTGCGCGTCTGCTGCCAGTATTCCTGACGCGTGCTGCAGCCTTGCAACGCTGGTATCAGGCTGCGAGCGATGACAAAACCCGAGATGGCGAAAAACAGATCGACGCCCCACCAGGGTTGGCCAAACGCCGTGATGGTTTGCAGCAGGGGCACCGTGTCGGTGAACAGACTGCCTTGCAGGTGATGAAACAACACCCCGAGCACCGCAATGCCGCGCAACAACTCGATGTCCATGATCCGTTTGCTGCTCATGCCGTCCTCCCAGGCGTTGCATCGGCAGCCACCGGTTTGCGGGCAATGATCACCTGGCTCTTGGGCATGAATTGATCGAGCATCTGCTTGATCGCCAGCCCGTTGGGTTGCGCCAGCAGGTCTTGCCAGGTTCGCGCCCAACTCTCCATCAGTGGCGGGTATGGCGCCTGAATCCGGTCGCGCACAGCCCCCCCGGGATCGCGTCCGCCCGCCCGTTCACTGGCCCAGAAGAAGATCATGCCCATGACCCAGAAAAAGCCTGTGGCCTGACGATGCTCGATCACCAGCCCAGCGTCTTCAATCAACGCGGCAAAGCGTTCCGGGGTAAAGATCTGTACGTGGTTGGGTGACTGGAAATAGCTGGCCGGTGCGATGCCCTGCTGCAAATGCTCACCCACTGGCGCCGGCACACTCAGCAGGTACAACGCCCCGGGACGTCCCATGCGCACCAGCTCGGCCATGAACGGCTCGGGCTGATCGATGTGTTCGAGCACTTCCATACACACGACTTTGCTCGCACAGCCATCGGCCAGGGGCAACGGCAGGCTGTTGCTGACCAGCCCCAGGCTCGGTTTGTCCGACTGGGCGTCCACTTGCCGGACCAGGTCACGCACCTTGTCGTGTTCGCTGTCGGTGAAAATCACCGAGGCACCCTGCCGCACCGCAAACAACGTCGCCACACCTTCACCGCAACCGACGTCCAGCAACGTGTCGTCCGCCGTGATGGCGAAACCCTTGAGCAACTCACCGCTGTCACCTAGAAACCAGCCGTCGAGCACGGCGTCGTGCAATCCCACATCCCTGGGCGATACCGGACTTACCGGGGCAGCCACAGGTGTGGGAGCAGGTGTCGGGCGCAACCACCTGAGCAGCCCGCGAATCATGCTTGAGCGGTTTCCGCGGCGAGCGCCTTGGTGCGTTGCAATAGCTGCGCGAAAAAGCTCTCCAGACGTTGCTCAGTACTGGCCTGGCTGCAGAATTTCTCCAGACTGTTCACGGCATGGGCGGACATTCGCGCATAACGCTCGTCATCCGCCTTCGCCACGTCGTAACTGGCCTGGTACGCCGCACACAGCGAATCCCAGTTGGTGATGTAACGCAGGGTTCGATAGGCCGCACGCGGATCGTGGGGCCAGGCCGTCAGCTCGTCCGTCGAGTCGACAATGAAGGTGTTGTCGCGGTCAATGTAGTCCGCCATTGCCGTGTTACAGGGGGCAACGGCTGGTTTTCCACAGGACATGAACTCCATCAGCGGCAAGCACTGACCTTCGCCAAACGAGCTGTTGACCACATAACTGGTGGCTTCGACCAGACGCTCATAATCGGCATCGGCAAGGAAGCCGTGAATCAGCACAATGCGGCAGCGGTACGACTGGTTCTTGTAGAGGTGATGCAACATGTCGTTCAGCGCATCGGCAATATCGTGGTGCGTCAGTTTCAGTACCAGTGTCGCATCGGGCGTATTGCGGAACGTGGTGCAAAACGCGCTGAGCATGTCCTGCCAGTTTTTGCGGCCATCGTAAGGGTTGAAGACCGAGGTATAGATCACACCATCGAGCAGCAGTTCGCAATCACGCACCGGCCCATCGAACACCACCGCCTCACCTTCGCGCAGCGCCTCGGGTCCGTAAGGCCGCAGGTCCAGTTCACGACTGTCGATCAACAGGCCCCGCAGGTTGAGTTTCACCTGTTCGGCCTGGGGCTTTTTACTCAAACCCCGGCCCCGCCCGGCAAAGCGGTCCCAGACCGGTGCCGGGATCGCGCTGATCGGGTAGTCCGGCCCCATCACGTCACGCACGGCGTTTACCGTGAAACTGGAATGGGTAATCGCCGCACCCGATACGCCCAGCACCAGACGCCAGTCATGCCGTGGCTCGCCCTGCCAGCTTTCGGTGGGGATGGTACTGAACTCCCAGGCGAACACCGGAATAGTCGGACAGGCGTAATGTATCGAGGTGCGATGGGGGGGCGAGAAGGACAGGAATACACAGTCCTCGCCACGGCTTTGGCAATCGAAATACAAACGGTCGACCAGTTCGTCGGGATTGCTGACCTCGACGACCTGCCCCAATCGCTCCAGCACCGGGCGGAATTCCTTGAGCACAAAGTAGTAGCTGTACTCGGGGCGGCCGAGGTTCTGCACGATGTTGCTCTTGTTGGTTTCCGAATGAATGATGATCAACATGATGCCGTACCCGCCACGGCGGCAGTCGATACCGGCGTAGGCTCAGTTACCTGGGCTAATTCGAAAAAACCCGTCAGGCGTTTTTGCACCGCCGCGAAACTGCAGTAATCGCGCATGCGTTCGCTCGCCGCCACGGACATCGCCTGATAGCTGGCCGGCTGCTCTTTGGCCATCCGGTAACTGTTTTGATAGGCGGTTTTCAGCGAGCCCCAGTCGGGTCGATGGCGCAAGGTGCGAAACAGGATGCGCGTGTCCTGCGGCCAGACGGCCGGTTCCTGACTGGACTCGACGATGAAGGCCACGCGGTCGTCGATGTAATCCTGCATTGCGGTATGCGCCGGTGCGATCACCGGTTTTGCGCACGCCATGAACTCCATCAGTGGCAGGCACAGCCCTTCGC
Organism: Pseudomonas sp. 05N431; assembly: GCF_056397005.1. Lineage (NCBI taxonomy): Bacteria > Pseudomonadati > Pseudomonadota > Gammaproteobacteria > Pseudomonadales > Pseudomonadaceae > Pseudomonas > Pseudomonas sp. 05N431. The sequence goes on along the minus strand of NZ_JBFTMN010000004.1, from coordinate 590,382 downwards.
AGCGCGAGGCATTGACGTAGAAACTGGCGGCTCCATACAACCGGGCAAACTGCTGGTCATCCAGATAGCCATGCATGACGACCACGCGACATGCAAAGGGCGACAGTTGCGACAGCAGGGTCAGCATTTCGACGTAGTAGGCAGACAGGTCACTCTGGGTCATTTTCAGCACCAGCGTGGCGTCTTCGACGTCACGCATGGCCCAGCAGAACGCGGTAATCAGTTGGTGCCAGTTCTTGCGCCCGTCATCCGGGTTGAAAACGCTGACGTAAATCACCCCATCGACCCGGGTTTCGACCAACGCTGTGGTATCGGGAAAGCTGGCTTGTGGATGTGGATCTTCAGCGGGCGGCATTTCGGGCAGTACTTCGACTGCCGCGTCCACCACAGGCTCTGCCATCACCGGACGCTCGGGTCGCAGACTGGCGATCAGCGTACGCAGGCGTTCGGGTAGCAGATCGCGAAAGGCTTCACGATAGGTCTGCCGCAGGTAATGCTTGACGATGAACATACGCCGACGCCAGGTCAGAGGGGGCGCCTCGTTAACTATTTCGGGTTCTGCTGGCGCTGGCGGCTGCGCCGATTCAGGTTCTGGCTCAGTGACGATCGGTGCAATCAGCCCGTCAGCCGAAAGGCCCAAAACGCGACTGTCGATGATGCAACCCCTGGTCTGCAACGTCGTACCCGGGTTGATCGGAACATTCGTGAACTGGTTGCGAACCTCGGCGAAGGTTTCCCATAGCGGAGTCGGCAGAACCAGTACCGGGAAGTCCTCGCCCAACGCTCTACGTACCGCCTGCGCGGTATGACTGGACAAGGTAATCACCCGCCCATGACGTGCCAGTGTGCGACTCCAGTCCTGCTGCGGGTCGTTATCCCATTGCTCATTCGGGATCGAATCGAATTCCCAGGCAACCACGCAGACTGTCGGGCATTGCAGGTTGGCCGGGGTTTTGTGGGGGGGCGTAAACGACAGGAACAGGCATTCTTCGCCATTGAGCTGAAGCTGCCGATACAGCGGATCGATCTCGGTGGTCGCTTCAACCACGTGGACCTGCCCAAGACGTTCAAGGACCGGGCGATAGGCCTTGAGGACGAAGTAGTAACTGTATTCGGGACGGCCGAGGCTCTGGCTGATCGAGCGGTCGTTCACGTCTGAGTAAAGAATGAAATTCATGGCATCCCACGATGAAACCGCCGTCCCGGCAGCCTCATTCTTATGACGGTAGCGCCACAGGTCGAGCCGGAATACCGGTGCCCGCCCATCGTCTGCATGCCCGCCTGCGTTCTTGTTTTAGTGGTCAGCTTCGCCTGGTCGGATTACCGCCATGCTGATCGCTGGGCAATCGTGATGAGGGGCATTCTAAACACATCCGTTGGGGATTCGTGAACCGTCCGGCGAGAATAAATCGGGCTACGAAAACGAGAACTGACCGGTCACGGTGGGACCTGTTGAAATTGCTGCGCAATTGGCACAGATTGGCTACCAAACAACTACAACAACAACTTCGCAGACCTGAAATGTCCGAGAAAGCAGGTGGTGCTTTCCGGTTTACCCAGCAAAGACTGGGGTTGTCGAAGTTTGCTCATTGAGGGGGCCCTGTTTGAAAAAGCGTCTGTTCGTTACGGGTCTCAGCGGATTCGTAGGACGTCACATCCAATCCCGTCTAAACACAGACGACTCGGGGTGGGAATTGTCGCCCGTCCCATCCCGTTATGATCTTTGCGAACCCAAGAGTCTCGATGGCCTGTGGCCGCAACTGCCTGATGCCGTGATTCACCTGGCCGGGCAAACCTTTGTCCCCGAAGCCTTTCGTGACCCGGCGAAGACTTTTCAGGTCAACCTGCTGGGTACCCTGAACCTGCTGCAAGCCCTCAAGGCCCGAGGCTTCAAGGGCACCTTTCTGTATGTCAGCTCCGGCGATGTCTACGGACAGGTCAGCGAAAGCGCCTTGCCAATCGACGAGCACCAGCCGCCCTGCCCGCGCAACCCCTATGCCGTGAGCAAGCTTTCGGCGGAAATGCTGTGCCTGCAATGGGGCATGACCGAAGGCTGGCCGGTACTGGTCGCACGCCCCTTTAACCACATCGGTGCCGGACAGTTGGACAGCTTTGTCATCGCCAGCGCCGCCCGGCAAATTTGCCGGATCAAGCACGGCCTGCAAACGCCTGAACTGGAGGTGGGTGACATTGATGTGACGCGCGATTTTCTCGATGTCAGCGATGTCGTCTCCGCCTACCTGGCATTGCTTGAACGCGGTGCGCCCGGGCAGGTCTACAACATCTGCTCCGGTGTCGAGCAGAGCGTCCGCGCCCTGATCGAGCAACTGGCGGATCTGGCCCAGGTCGATATGCAACTGATTCAAGACCCTGCGCGCCTTCGCCGCGCAGAACAGCGTCGCGTCTGTGGCAGCCATGCCAAGCTGCACCAGACCACAGGATGGGCGCCTGAACTTACAACACAACAATCCCTGCGGGCGATCCTGTCCGACTGGGAGTCACGGGTACGACAAGAATGACAAAAAGTGCATTGATCACAGGGATCACCGGACAAGACGGCGCCTACCTCGCCAAACTGCTGCTCGACAAGGGCTATAAAGTCCACGGTCTGGTGGCGCGGCGCAGCAGCGACTCGCGCTGGCGTCTGCGCGAAATGGGCGTCGAGGGTGACATCGTCTATCTGGACGGCGACATGGCAGACGCCTGTTCGGTGCAGCGCGCGGTGATCAAGTCGGCACCCGACGAAGTCTATAACCTGGCAGCGCAAAGCTTTGTCGCCGCGTCCTGGGACCAGCCTGTGACTACCGGGATCGTCGACGGGCTGGGCGTGACCCACCTGCTTGAAGCGATCCGTCAGTTCAGCCCGCACACCCGTTTCTACCAGGCTTCGACCAGTGAAATGTTTGGCCTGATCCAGGCCGAGCGGCAGGACGAAAACACTCCGTTCTATCCGCGCAGCCCTTACGGCGTGGCCAAGCTCTACGGCCACTGGATCACCGTGAACTACCGCGAAAGCTTCAACCTGCATGCCAGCAGCGGCATCTTGTTCAACCACGAATCACCGCTGCGCGGAATCGAGTTCGTGACCCGCAAAGTCACCGATGCCGCGGCACGTATCAAACAGGGTAAACAACAGGAATTGCGCCTGGGCAACATCGACGCCAAACGCGACTGGGGCTTCGCCGGCGACTACGTCGAAGCCATGTGGCTGATGCTGCAACAGGACAAGGCCGATGACTTCGTGGTCGCCACGGGCGTGACGACCACGGTGCGCGAGATGTGCCAGATCGCCTTCGAACACGTCGGCCTCGATTACCGTGATTTCGTGAAGATCGATCCAGCGTTTTTCCGCCCAGCCGAAGTCGACGTGCTGCTGGGTAATCCGGCCAAGGCGAAACGGTTGTTGGGCTGGGAGCCAAAAACAGATTTGCAGACCCTGATCCGCATGATGATGGATGCGGACATGAAGCGCGTCGCCAAGGAGTAGGCCATGCTGATTCCCGTGATTCTTTCCGGTGGTGCCGGGACAAGGCTGTGGCCGGTTTCGCGTGAAGGTCATCCCAAGCCGTTCATGACCTTACCCGATGGCCAGACACTGTTGGGCAAGACCTATCAGCGCGCGGCCGGACTCCTCGGCGCACACGGCGATATCGTCACGGTGACCAACCGTGACTACTACTTTCAAAGCAAGGATCACTATCAGGACGCCCATCTGGGTCATCACCGCGGCCACTTCGTGCTGGAACCGGTAGGCCGCAATACCGCGCCGGCCATCGCCGCCGCCGCCCTGTCGCTGCAGACGTTGCACGGCAACGAAGCGATTCTGGTGGTGATGCCGGCTGACCATCTGATCCAGAACGAAGACGCCTTCAAGACCGCCGTCAAACACGCCGTGAAACTGGCCGAGGCCGGGCATCTGGTGACCTTTGGCGTGATCCCGACGGCGCCGGAGACCGGTTTTGGTTACATCGAACGGGGTGAGCCCCTGGACGAGCAAGGCGCGGCCAGGGTCGCACGCTTCGTCGAAAAACCCGACCTGAAAACCGCTACGCATTACCTGGAAAGCGGCAACTTCCTGTGGAACTCGGGCATGTTCTGCTTCTCGGTCGGAACCTTGCTGGCGGAGTTGCAGCGCCACGCCCCGCAACTGCTGGAACAAGCCGACGCGTGCCTGGCGGCCAGTGCCACGGTCGAGACCGGTGGTTGCCTGCAACAGGAATTGTCAGCGACACATTTCGCCGAGATGACCGATATCTCTATCGACTATGCCTTGATGGAGCGCTCTGACAAGGTGGTGGTAGTGCCCGCCGGTTTCGACTGGAGCGACATCGGTTCATGGGGGGCTGTCAGCGCCCTGGTTGCGGCCGACGCGCAGAACAACCGCGCCAGCGGCGATGCGTTGTTCATTGATAGCCACAACAACTTCGTCCAAAGCGATGGCCGCATGGTCGCGACCGTGGGCGTGGATAACCTGATCGTCATCGACACCGCCGACGCCGTGCTCGTAGCTCACGCCGACCGTGCACAAGACGTGCGCAAGGTGGTCAAGCAGCTCAAAGAGAAAGAGCACGAAAGCTATCGCCTGCACCGCACCGTCAGCCGGCCATGGGGCACTTACACCGTGCTGGAGGAAGGCCCGCGCTTCAAGATCAAACGCATCGTGGTCAAACCGGGCGCCAAGCTGTCGCTGCAAATGCATCACCACCGCAACGAACACTGGGTGGTGGTCGAAGGCATGGCCAAGGTCACCAACAACGGTTCGGGGTCGCATCTGGTGGCCAAAAACGAGTCCACCTTCATTGCCGCCGGGCACAAGCATCGTCTGGAAAACCCGGGGGTGATCGATCTGGTGATCATTGAAGTTCAAAGCGGTGAGTATCTGGGAGAGGACGATATCGTCCGCTTCGAAGATCAGTACGGCAGGACGGTCTGAATGTTGCTCAACTTGTATCGCTCGCTGTGGAGCTACCGGGGTTTCATCCTCGGTAGCGTCAAGCGAGAGTTCCAGTCGCGTTATCGCAATTCGCTGTTCGGTGCACTCTGGACCGTACTCAACCCGCTGTCGATGATCGTCGTCTACACGGTCATTTTTTCCCAGATCATGCGCGCCCGGCTGCCCGGCGTGGAAGACGGGCTGGCCTACAGCGTGTACCTCTGCGCCGGTCTGCTGACCTGGGGGCTGTTCTCCGAGATCACCCTGCGCAGCCAGAGCATGTTCCTGGAAAACGCCAATCTGCTGAAGAAAATCAGCTTCCCGCGGGTCTGCCTGCCGGTGATCGTACTGCTTAACGCGGGGATCAACTTCGCGATCATCCTTGCCTTGTTCCTGGGCTTTTTGCTGATCTCCGGGCGCTTGCCCGGCATGGCGTTGCTGGCACTGGTGCCGCTGCTGATGCTCCAGGTGATCTTCTGCGCCGGGCTGGGGATGATTCTCGGGGTGCTGAACGTGTTCTTCCGCGATGTCGGACAGTTCTTCGGGATTTGCCTGCAGTTCTGGTTCTGGCTGACACCGATCGTCTACCCGATGTCGATCCTTCCCGAGCCCGTTCAACGGCTGCTGGGGCTCAACCCCATGACCGCCTTGATGCATAGCTATCAGAATCTGTTTCTCTACAACCAATGGCCAGCCTGGAGCTCGCTGACTCCGCTGTTGGTGATTGGTGTGCTGTTCTGCGCGATGGGGCTGCGGCTTTTCCGCCAGCGTGTCGGTGAAATGGTGGACGAGCTCTGATGGGACATATACGCGTCAGTGGCCTGGGCAAGGCCTATAAACAGTATCCAAACCGCTGGAGCCGGCTGTTCGAATGGCTGGTGCCGTTTTCCCGCCCCCGTCATCACTCGCACTGGGTCCTGCAAGGTGTCGATTTTGAAATCCAGCCGGGTGAAGCGGTCGGCATTGTCGGGGTCAACGGCGCCGGCAAAAGTACGTTGCTGAAGATGATCACCGGCACCACCCAGCCCACCTGCGGGCAGATCCATCTGCACGGGCGCGTCGCCGCGTTGCTTGAGTTGGGCATGGGCTTTCACCCCGATTTTACCGGGCGCCAGAACGCTTTCATGGCCGGTCAGTTGTTGGGGATGCAGGTTGAAGAAATCGAAGCACTGATGCCGGAAATCGAAGGGTTTGCCGAAATTGGCGAAGCCATCGACCACCCGGTGCGCACCTACTCCAGTGGCATGCAGATGCGGCTGGCGTTCAGTGTCGCTACGGCGCGGCGGCCGGACATCCTGATCGTCGACGAAGCGCTGTCAGTCGGTGACGCTTACTTCCAGCACAAGAGTTTCGAACGCATCCGCAGCTTCCGTCGGGCCGGGACTACTTTGCTGATCGTGTCTCACGACCGCTCGGCGATTCAGTCGATCTGCGACACCGCGATCCTCCTGGAAAAGGGCCGCATGGCCATGCACGGCAAGCCGGAGGAGGTGATGGACTACTACAACGCCATGCTCGCCGAACGCGAAGGCCAGATCGTGCGTCAGGAAATGCTCGCCAATGGCCAGGTGCAAACCATCTCCGGCACCGGCGAAGCAACCATCCATAGCGTGCGCCTGCTGGATCAGCGCCAGCGCTCGGTAGAAGTGGCCGAAGTCGGCCAGCCGATGGTGCTGGAGGTGCAGGTTGACGTCCGCCAGGACATCGAACGACTGGTGCTGGGTTTCCTGATCAAGGATCGTCTGGGCCAGGCGATGTATGGCATCAACACTCATCGGCTCGAACAGGCGTTGACCGACCTGAGCGCCGGCGAACGGGTGACCTACCGCTTTGCCTTTCCCATGCGTCTGGGCAAAGGCAACTATTCCGTCGCCCTGAGCCTGTCGCGCCTGGACTCGCACCTGGACCGCAACTTCGAATGGCGCGATTACGGCCTGGTGTTCCATGTCATCAACAACCGTCAGGAAGACTTCGTCGGCTGTTCCTGGCTTGAGGCGCAAACCAGCATTACTCGCTCATCAGCCCCCCCTGTAGAACCCATCACTGCGGAGACAGCACCATGACGCGGTTACTGGTCGAGTGCACCTATGTATTCGAGCACCCCCAGGCCAACTCCGGAATTCAGCGCGTAGTGCGCAATGTCATCCGCGAGTTACCGAAAAAAGACCCGTCGGTAGAATGCATTCCGGTGGTGATGCTCAACGGCGCACTGTATCGAGTGACAAGCCTCGCTCCCCTGCCGACACCGAAGCTGGACCTGATGAGCCTGCGCGTACGACTGGAGCAAGTCGCCAACAACTTCTGGTTGCGCCAGCGAACCCTTGAACGCCGCCGGCCGTTCCGCCAATCGCTGTTTGCCCGTCGCATGCTGTACATCGGTTGCCGACTCTTTGCCTTCGCCTGCTTGAGCATTCCCTTGCGAATTCTCGATCGCTGTCTGAAGAACCAGGAAATCCCGACCCGTTGCACGCCGCTGCAACACCAACCGGGTGATCAACTGGTGCTGCTGGATTCTTCCTGGCATGCGGATTTTTTCCCCTTGGCCGAACAGCTCAAACGTGACGGCGTGGGTATCGTTTCGGTGATCTACGACCTGATTCCGCTGACCCATCCGCAGTATTGCGACGCCGGACTCGTCAAGGTGTTCAATGACTGGTTCGACTGGATCGCCCGCACCGCTGATGGCTACGTCGCCATTTCCACGACCATCCGCGACCAGGTCCGCGATGAAATGCTGCGCCGGGTCGGAGCCGAGCGCGTCAGACAACGCTGGTTCGATTATTTCCACCTGGGCAGTGAACTGGACTTGTGCGATGACGCATCGAAGGTAGACGCAGACCTTCTGCAGATGTTCAAGAGCAAGGACCCGGTGTTCCTGATGGTCAGCACCATCGAGCCACGCAAGAACCACGACTATCTGCTCGATGCGTTCGAACTGGCCTGGGCCAAAGGCTCCCGAGCGCGTCTGTGCATTGCCGGGCGCATTGGCTGGAAGTGTGAGGCGCTGATTGAGCGGATTCGTAAACACCCGCAGCTCAATGCGCGTTTGTTCATGTTCAACACCCTCTCCGACAAGAGCCTGGAGTACGCGTACAACAACGCCACATCGCTGGTATTCCCCTCGTACGTCGAAGGTTTCGGCCTGCCACTGGTTGAAGCAATGCAGCGCGGCCTGCCGGCGATGGGCAGCGACATTCCGGTGTTCCGCGAGATTGGCGGTGAGTTCATGGCCTATTTCGATCTCGCGGCCCCGCAAAGCCTGGTCGATCTGGTCACCCACATGGAAAACACCGGGACCTTCCCGGCCGCGCGCAAGGTGAGCGAATGGCGCTGGCTTGGCTGGCGCGAGGCCAGTGCGCAATTGGTCGAGCGAGTCTTGCGCAACCTGAAGAAGACCCCGGTAGCCGTTGAGAGGCAGCATGCAGATTGCCCTTAACGCACGAATTCTGCAGGCACCCCGAACCGGAATCGGCCACTATCTGGCCGAACTGGTCAACGCCCTGACCCATGAGCCGGACCTGGAACTGTCATTGTTCCACGGCTGGGGCTGGAGTTCGTCGCTACCGGCAGCAGCAATGCCCGGCTACTCACGACTGACTCCATTGCTGCGGCAGATCCCCGGCGCCTATCAGGCGCGACGCTGGCTAGAGCAACGGCGCTTCGACCGAGGACGCTCGACGGCCATCGACCTCTACCACGAACCGAGTCTGTGGCCCTTGGTATTCAAAGGCCCGACCATCATCACCCTGCACGACCTGACCCATTTGCATTACCCGTCTACCCAACCGGCAGCGCGGTTACGGGAGATTGAACGTCGACTGAGCCAAGGCGTGCGACAGGCACGCCTGATCCTGACCGACTCACAGTTTATCGCCGACGAAGCCCAGCGCTATTTCGGCCTCGGACCCGAGCGTTTCGTGGTTGCCCCACTGGGGGCTGCAGCGCGTTTTCATCCACGTTCGAACGAATCCTTGCAGCAGTCGTTGCAACCTCACGGCGTGCAGCCACAGGGGTACTTTCTGTGCGTCGGTACTCTTGAGCCGCGCAAGAACCTGTCGCTGGCATTGCGTGCTCACGCGCAACTGTCGCCGGCACAGCGCCAGTGTTTTCCGTTGCTGGTAATTGGCATGGCCGGGTGGAAGGGTGACCAACTCGATGATGAACTGCACAAGGCCCTGGCAACTGGTCATATCCGCCTGTTGGGGTACCTGCCTGATGAGCAGGTCGCACAATTGGTAGCTGGCGCCCGGGCACTGGTTTTCCCCTCTGTTTATGAAGGTTTTGGCCTGCCGGTTCTAGAGGCCATGGCCAGCGGCACACCCGTGATATTGACCCGACGCTCGGCCATGCCCGAAGTTGCGGGCACCGCGGGCAATTATATTGAACCTGATGATGTACACGGTTTGTGTGAAGCCATGCGTCGTTTGGCCGACGATGAAACACATCGACAGGTATGCCAAGAAGCGGGATTGCAACGGGCGAAGCTTTTCTCCTGGGAACGCTGCGCGAATCTGACAGTTCGTGCCTACCGCCAGGCTTTGGGAGGTTGAATGCGTGTTCTTCATTTTTACAAAACGTATTTGTCAGAAACCGTCGGAGGTATCGAACATGTCATGTTTGAGCTATGCGAAAGCGGCGCAGCACATGGCATTCAGAGCAAGGTTCTGACGTTAAGCTCCAACCCGACACCTGCTGTCATCCCGTTTTATCAGCACGAGGTCCATCGCGCCAAACTCGATGTGCAATTCGCATCTACCGGTTTTTCCTACAGCGTCTTCAAGCAGTTTCGGGAACTGGCCGCAGAAGCCGACGTGGTCAACTATCACTTTCCCTGGCCGTTCATGGATGTGGTGCATTTCCTCAGCGGCATGAACAAACCCTGCGTAGTGACGTACCACTCGGACATCATCCGGCAAAAGCATCTGCTCAAACTCTACCGGCCGTTGATGATGCGCTTTCTTGCCAGCGCTGACCGGATTGTCGCGGCGTCACCAAACTACCTGCATACCAGTGACGTCCTGAAAAACTTCTCGGACAAAACCCGGGTCATTCCCTACGGCCTGAATAAATACTCTTATCCAAAACCTGACACCGAACGTATGGCCCATTGGCGCGAACGCCTGGGTGAGCGATTTTTCCTGTTTGTGGGTGTCATGCGCTATTACAAAGGCCTGCACATCCTGCTTGAGGCGCTCAAAGACGTCGATTACCCGGTGGTGATTGTCGGTGCCGGACCACTGGAGAATGAGCTGCATGCCCAGGCCGCAACGCTGGGGCTGCGCAATTTGCATTTCCTCGGGCGCCTGGACGACGAAGACAAAGTCGCGCTGCTGCAACTGAGCTACGCGATTGTGTTTCCGTCACACCTGCGCTCCGAAGCGTTTGGCATCTCGCTGCTCGAAGGGGCGATGTACGGCAAACCAATGATCTCCAGCGAAATCGGCACCGGCACCAGTTACATCAATATTCACGGAGAAACCGGGCTGGTGGTGCCTCCGAGTCATCCACAGGCGTTTCGCGAAGCCATGCGCACGCTGTGGGAAAACCCTGTCCGTGCGGCGGAAATGGGCGTGAAGGCTGAAGCGCGTTACCGGCAGCTGTTTACCGCTGACGAAATGGGGCGCAAATGGACCGAGCTGTATCAGGAGCTGCTGGAAGAGAAATCGCTGTCTTATGCGTAGCTGCCTTTGGTGGGAGCGGGCTTGCTCGCGAAAGCGGTGAGTCAGTCGACATCAATGTTGAATGATCAATCGCTTTCGCGAGCAAGCCCGCTCCCACAATGATTACAGATCAAGTATCAGCGGCTGCGAACCCTGAGCCGGAACCGCACAGCAAATCAGCACTTCCCCCGCTCCGGGTAACTCCGCCGGGGACTGTGGATAATTCACCTGACCACTGATCAAACGGGTCTTGCAGGTGCCGCAGGAACCACCGCGGCAGCTGAACTCTGGATGCAAACCCTGACTTTCCGCCAATTCCAGCAAACTGCCGCCGTCCGGCTGCCAGCGCGCATCAATGGCCGAGCGCTGAAACACCACCGCGACCGGGGTGGTGGCCGCAGGAGGTTGCTCAATGACTACCGCCTCCGGATCCGGCTGCCGACGTAGCGTCGAAGGACCAAAGGTTTCGGCGTGAATCCGCTGATCGCGGATATCCAACCCACGTAAATCGTCGTACAGCCCTTGAGTGAAACTGCTCGGACCACACAATACAAAATCCAGCTGATCGTAGTCTTCCACCAGCAGGATGGTTTTAAGCAGTGCGAGGTCGATGCGCCCGGTCAGGTCAAAATCCTCGCCTTCCACCGTCTGGCGTTCCGGTTGGCTGAGCAGTCGAACGACCCGCACAGCGCCATCCGTACCGTCCAGCAAACGGTCCAGCTCAGCCCGAAACGGTTGATCGGCCAGGCTGCGCGAACTCTGAAACAACCAGCTCGGCCGGGTACGTCGGGTGCGCTGGCCTTGGTAAACCACTTCACGCAGCATCGACAACAACGGCGTGATGCCGACCCCGGCCGCCAACAGCACCAGTGGTCGCTGTTCATTGGCGGCTACCGTGAAATGCCCCTGCGGTGCGCGGACTTCAATCAGATCACCAACCCGAATCCCTTCGTGCAGGTGCGAAGACACCAATCCGTCACGCTTCACGCTGATACGGAAGAACTCATCGGAGGGCGCACTCGACAGGCTGTAAGTACGGATATGCACCTGGCCATCAAGCGTGAAACGCACAGGCAAGTGTTGCCCGGCCTGGAATAGCGGTAACCCGGCGCCGTCAGCCGGTTCCAGATAGATCGAACGAATGCTCTGGCTTTCCCGCTCGATCCGGGACACCCGCAATGGCCGCCAGCGATCGCCCAATGCCGCTGCCTGCAACCTGGCGGCAGCCTGCTCCCAGGTGCCAGTCATCAAACTGTTGGGCGAAACCCCGTCGAAACGCCAACGTAACGCCAACGCTGCGGGCCGCCGAACCACCTGCTGCACATGCAGCTTCCACAGCCGTTCGGCGCCTTGAAAGGCTTCAACCTGTGGGCCATCGAGAATGATTTCGGTACGACCGCTGACCTGCAGCAGCTCGCCCGAGGTGAAATCGATAAACAGCAACCCCGCCCGCGGATTGAGCAGCAGGTTGCCCAAGGTATTGAAGTGCAGATTGCCGGCAAAATCAGGGATGGTCAGGCAGTCGCCCTCAACCTGAACGAAGCCAGCCTGGCCGCCACGGTGAGAAACATCCACTGAACGCGAGTTATCCACATCCACATAACTGGCGACAAAGAAGGTGTCGGCCCCTCGAATCATCGCTGTGGCCGCATCATCCAGCGAATTCAGACGCTGTGCGATGCGGGTCGACGGATCGGCCAGCGGCACCGATTCGAACTGCCGCAATTGAATGTACTGCGGGCAATTACCGAAAGACTGCTCGACCGAGACGCTCAGGCCTTGCGCACCAATCGTGCTGACCCGGCCGTTGATCCGGTTGCGCCGCCTGGTGTGTAACTCGATCCCCAGCAAACCAATCGCCGCCCCGGCGTGTAGTTGTGCCGGGTCGTCCAATGTGGGCAGGCTGTCGATTTGCAGCAGCGCAGGTTCGGGGGAATGGGCGAAACCCGGCTGGCCTTCGAGGATGCTCGCCCAAGGGTTACCGTCGGCGTCCACGGCACCGAACAGCATGAACGGCAACTGCCTATAGAACTGCCGATGCTGATCCGGCATTTGCTTGCGGATCACCTTGCGCCCGTGCGCTTCCATGCGCTCGGCAACCCCTGCATGAGCCTGCAACTGTTTCTCGCCAGCATGCCAAGGTGAAAGCTCCATCACGGTTCTCCCCTGCGCACCCGGCGCAGTGTGAACGGCCCGACATCGCCGGGCCGTAAGCGCTTCAGGCAGTTTGCAAACCGGCCACGGTGCGGGGCATGCCGACAAAACCGGGCAAGGCCTCGATCCGCGCCAGCCAGACCCGCACATTGGCATAGTCGGCCAGCGACACGTTGCCTTCCGGCGCATGGGCGATGTAGCTGTAGGCGGCAACATCGGCGATGGTCGGCTCATCACCTGCAAGATAGGTCGATTTGCTCAGTTCCTGATCAATCACCTTGAGCAGGTTGTGAGAACGGGCGATCACTTCTTCGGCGTTGTTAGGCGCACCGAACACCGTGATCAGCCGAGCAATGGCCGGGCCAAAGGCAATCGGCCCAGCCGCTATCGACAGCCAGCGCTGAACCCTGGCGGCGCCGACCGGGTCGGCGGGCAGCCAGCGGCCCTTGCCGTATTTCTGCGCCAGGTACACCAGAATCGCGTTGGAATCGGCCAGCACCACACCTTGGTCGTCGATCACCGGGACCTGGCCAAAGGCATTGAGTGCAAGAAAGTCTGGCTGTTTGTGCGCGCCTTTCGCCAGATCAACGAAGATCAGTTCGGTTGGCAGCTCAAGCAACGACAGCATCAGCTCCACACGGTGGGCGTGGCCGGAACGTGGGAAGTTGTAGAGTTTGATGGCGTGCATAGTCGACTCCGCGGCTGGATTGCGCCGTTCAGGAGAGAACGGCACTAAGTGGCGCTATCTTCCACCTGCCATCAAATCAACAGAATAACCAGAAAACACAATCGATCATTTCATCCAGCGCAATAACGCCTCAGGCGCGCAATGCCGGATGTTCACGCAATGCCTTCACCGCATAATCCACGAAACTGCGTACCCGCACTGGCGCCTTGCGCCCACCCTGGTACACCACATGGATGGGCAACGGAGGCAATTCGAAGTTTTGCAGGACGATTTCCAGCTCACCGCTGGCGACCTTGCTGGCCACCTGATAGGAAAGAACCCGGGTCAATCCAAGCCCCAGAGCCGCGGCCGTGATTGCCGCCTGATTCGCCGTGACGACCAGACGCGGTTCAGGGCGAATGCTCAACACCTCACCGGCCTCGGCAAAGGGCCAGTTTCGCTGTTGCCCAATGGACGAGGTGGCAACAATCTGCGCTCGGCCCAGATCATTGGGATGCACAGGCCGGCCATAGCGCTTCAGATAATCGGGAGACCCGCAGATAACCCGCCGCACCTCGCCCACCAGAATGGCGTGCTGATTGCTGTCAGGCAGTTCACCGATGCGCACGGCGACGTCGATGCCCTCCTCGACCATGCTCACCACCCGGTCGACCAGCAACGCGTTGATACTGATGTCGGGAAACTGCTCAAGGTAGCCAACCATCACCGGCGTGACGAACAATTCACCGAACAGCACCGGCGCGGTGATCGTCAGTTGCCCACGTGGCTGCGCGTGACTGCCGGCAGCTGACGCCTCGGCTTCCTGAATGTCCGCCAGAATGCGTCGACAGTCCTCCAGATAACGCTGACCGGCCTCGCTCAAATGCAGGCTGCGCGTGGTGCGTGTGAGCAATTGAGTGCCGATACGCACCTCCAGCGCCGCCACCGCCCGCGTCACGCTGGCCGCCGACAACCCCAGGCGCCGCGCCGCCGCAGAGAAACCCTGCTCTTGCGCCACGGCGACGAATACCTGCATTTCCTGGAGTCTGTCCATGAGCTACCTGTTACATCGTCGTATCCGGCCTTGAATCAGCCGGTTACAGACTGCCTTCGACATCTTCCAGACTGAAGGTTTCGGTGTTGTCGTCATAGGAGAATATTTCAGCATACCGGCCCCAACTGATCACGTTCTCCAGCGTTTCTTCTACCGCGGTGTCACTGAGCGAGTCTCCCAACTCCTGCTCGAAACGCACACGCGGTGCCCAATGACCGCGTCGTTCCTGCAACACTTGGCGAATACGGGCGGCCAACGGCACATACCTGAGCAGATGATCGGCAAAAATGGTTTTGCGTTCCTGAGTACCGTACTCATCGAACAGCTTGCCCGCGTCGGTCAACTTGATGTCGGCGCCCTTGAGTTCGGCAAACCCCAGATGCTCGAGCATCTCCGCCACCGGAAACAGGTCGTCGACCTCCAGCAACAGGCGCTCGGCAACATTGGAGAGGCTGTCCTGCCCATAATACGGCTCGGCCGCCAGTGCAGAAATCAGACCGGCCATCAAGTTGGTCGACACTTCTGGCAACGGGCTGCCCAATTGCAGTTCGGCCTTGCCGGTTTTGGCGTCGGCACTGCGCCGGTTGGTCATCAGTGCATAGATGTCATCGACCATTTTGCGAAAGGCCGGGTCCAGACGGTTGCGCGGGTGCGCGAACGGCACACGGATTTGTGCCACGACCCGGCCGGGGTTCGACGACAACACCAACACGCGGTCGCACATCAACACCGCCTCTTCGATGTTGTGGGTCACGATCAGGATGGACTTGATCGGCAACTGACCGCCGCTCCACAGGTCCAGCAAATCGGTTCTCAGGGTTTCTGCCGTCAGTACGTCCAGCGCCGAGAACGGCTCGTCCATCAGCAGCAAGGTCGGATTGACCACCAGCGCCCGGGCAAAGCCTACGCGCTGGCGCATGCCACCCGACAACTCCCGTGGGTACGCGTTTTCGAATCCGTCGAGGCCGATCAGGTCGATCGCTGCCAGTGCACGCTTGCGCGCGGCCTTGGGTTCGACCTGCAACGCCTGAAGACCGGCTTCAACGTTTTCCAGAACCGTCAGCCAGGGAAACAGGGCAAAGGTCTGAAAGACCATGGCCACGCCTTCGGCAGGTCCGGTCAATAACGAGCCGTTATAGCGAACCTCGCCTGAGGAGGGCAGGATCAGACCGGCAATGATCCGTAGCAGTGTCGATTTGCCGGAGCCGGAGCGACCCAGCATGCCGACGATTTCACCTTCGCGCAGGGTCAGATCGACATCGCTGAGTACCTGTAACTCGTCCTTACCCTTGCCGAATCCTCGACAGACGTTCTTGAGTGCATAAATTTCGGAATACGCGCCTGTTTTTTCAGTCTGGCTATTCATCAAATCGACACCTGTTAATTCAGACGGAGTTTGTTTTCAGCGATCGCGTACAACGGCCGCCACAACACGCGGTTGAACGCCACGACAAAGAACGACATCACCACCACACCCAAGGTGATTTTCGGAAAGTCGCCAGCCGCGGTGGTCTGGGCGATGTAGGCCCCCAAACCGTGAGCGACCACCTTGTCCTGCCCCCAGGAAACGAACTCGGACACGATACTGGCGTTCCACGCCCCGCCCGAGGCGGTAATTGCACCGGTCACGTAATAAGGAAAGATGCCGGGCAGCATGACCTTGCGCCACCACTGCCAGCCGCGAATACGGAAATTGGTCGCAGCCTCGCGGAAGTCGTTGGGAAAGGCGCTGGCACCAGCGATCACGTTGAACAGGATGTACCACTGGGTGCCCAGCACGATCAGCGGGCTTAACCAGATATCCGGGTTCAACTGATAGCGCAGAATCACGATGACAAACACCGGAAACAACAGGTTCGCCGGGAATGCTGCAAGGAACTGGGCCAGCGGCTGGATCTTCTCCGCCAGATGCGGGCGCAAGCCAATCATCACGCCCAGCGGGACCCAGATCAGCGAGGCCACCAGTATCAACAGAGCAACCCGCAACAGGGTAATGGTGCCCAGACCGATCACATGCCAGAGTTCACCAAGCGTCACCTCGCTGCCAACGTAAATCACGATGTGATACAGCGCGTACAGGGTCATTAGCGCAATCGCCGAGCCCCAGACCCAATCGATAACTCTTGAAACCGTCGGACTGGCCTGAACGGCCACCGCTTTGGAACGTGGCAGGCTCAGGCGCATGTTGGTGATGCGCACGATAACCCGGATAAAAGGTCGCAACAGGCGCTGAACGACGCGGGTGCGCTGGATCAGATTCAGCACCCAGGACTCGGGAGCCCCGGCCTGTGAAGCCGTGTTTTCCATCCGGAACTTGTCCGCCCAGGCTACCAGCGGCCGGAACAGGAACTGGTCGTAAACCAGGATGACCACAATCATCGCCAGAATGACGTAACCCACGGCGTGCATGTCGCGTTGTTCGATGGCGGTCGCCAGATAGGAACCCACCCCCGGCAAGGTGATGGTCTTGTCACCCACGGTGATCGCTTCCGAGGCCACCACGAAGAACCAGCCACCGGACATGCTCATCATCATGTTCCAGACCAGGCCCGGAATGGCGAACGGCACATCGAGTTTCCAGAATTTTTGCCAGCCGGAAAGCTGCAGGTTGCTGGACACTTCCTCCAGATCCCGAGGCACTGTACGCAGTGACTGATAGAAGCTGAACGTCATGTTCCAGGCCTGGCTGGTGAAAATGGCAAAGATCGCCGCGCACTCCGCGCCCAGCACACGCCCTGGAAACAGCAGCAGGAAAAATGTCACGGTGAACGAGATATAGCCGAGCACCGGCACCGATTGCAGGATATCCAGCACCGGCACCAGCAGCTTCTCTGCACGCCGGCTCTTGGCCGCCAACGTGCCGTAGACCAACGTGAAAATCAGCGCCGCCACCATGGCCGCGAGCATGCGCAATGTCGTGCGAATTGCATATTCAGGCAGGTCGCTCGGGTCCAGTGAAATGACCTGCGTCTGCAACGTCGAAATTGGAGCCCAGGTCTCGCGCGCACCAATCGAGAAAAACAGCAAGAAGCCAATCACCAACGGCATGGCGATCAGGTCCCATCGGTTGGGAAGCAATCGTTGTGCCGTGGCCGGTATGTAATGACGCAATACCTTATTCATGTTCAGTGATTCCAGTAGCGTTCTGGAGGTGATCGTTGACCACCGATCAACAGGTTCTAGAGCAACCGCGCACAGAACGGCTCAACTAGCAGTTGAAGCACAGCTAAGTACACTCTAGCGGGGTAATAAAACGACGGAGGGAGGCCACACAAACGAACGCTACGGGGCGTTGCGGAAAATGGTTCAGTGGCTCAGAACTCCGGGGATCCGAACTCACCATTTACCCTCTGCGCCTCACTCGGCATCTCAATGGGTGGCCCGCCGAGAATCGGCAGGATCCATGGCTGGAGTCTCCTGAACGGGAGTAAAAAGGACATTTTGACGGGAAAAGCACGACGTCATCCGGCCGCAGATTTTGCCTGCGGCACACGCAATCGAGATCAATTCCGACGCGCCGCTTTTCCGGGGCGGATTGTACGTTTCAAATTGTTACAGAAACATAAACTTGACGTATTTTTTACGTATTTGTGAATGGCCACCATCCCCTTGGCAGAATCGATGCCTATCGCCGCACCCCGACTCCACGGGCCATCTGGTAGCGAGCGGAGGGTGGATGAGCTGTGTTGACTTTCCCTGTACGGCCCGCCAGAATTTACAACTTGTTACATCTGAGGTCATTTTTCTTTGGACAGTCATTGTTGTACATCGGAGAAATTCTCCGTAAAAGCTCGGCACGACCTCAGCTAGATCCCCTTAGCCAACGTCTTGCCGAGAGGAGGACGTTGCGCGCATCAGTATCAAACTCCTTCGCGTAACTAAAACATCAAACCTGGGCGGGCGGATTTCTCTGTGCGCTTCTAATCCGTACGTGCGCCTTGCGTTCGCTGCGGTCACAGGTTTCTGACCCATCGCCTGCCTTCATTTGTGCAGTAGTGATTGTTTTAACGTGTTCGTACCGCCAGGTACGTAAAGGAGGGCGTCATGCCACCTGAAAGAAATCTACGGCCCTCTCAATATTTGAAGCTGTGCCGCCACGAAAAACATGAAGGAGAGACCACGTATGGACCCCAGTAATAGTAGTCCGGTCACTCTGACTGAAATGGCGGCGTCTAGCGGGTAGCAGTACAACCATCACTGGCTGATCTCCTTCCTGTACTTCCCCCCGCATTTCTCTCCGTGTGACCTCTTCACGACCCTGACCACTTTTGGTCGACGGTTTAGTGCCCGTTTATTTCGCGCCCCTGAGCGCCAGGACGCCTGACTTTCCACTCTGATCCAGCTTCAGGCTGTGGTTTTCAGAGGGACAGTACCTGCGCACCTGTCCGGCGGGAATCGAAAGCGGCATCCAGCGTTACGCTTTTGGAGAGATTCGTTATGTCCAACTTGAAGATTGAAACTGCTGTTCTTGACAGCGCCCACGTCGGAGACATCCGCGGAGCATTCGGTACCATCCGTCATGACGACATCGCCCCGCGCAAGGGTTGGTGGCAGCGCTTGAAAACACTGATGGCCATCCTGGGCCCCGGGTTGATCGTAATGGTCGGCGATAATGACGCCGGCGCATTCAGCACCTACGGCCAGGCCGGCCAGAACTACGGGACCATGCTGCTGTGGACCATGGCACTGTTGATCCCGGTGCTGTACGTCAACCAGGAAATGGTACTGCGTCTGGGGGCCGTGACAGGTGTCGGTCACGCGCGCCTGATCATCGAACGCTTCGGCAAGTTCTGGGGGGCGTTCAGTGCGATCGACCTGTTCATCCTTAACGCGCTGACTATTGTCACCGAGTTCATCGGCATCAGCCTCGGGATGGAGTTCCTCGGTGTGCCCAAGGTGGCCGGTGTGTGTGTGGCAGCGGTGTTCATCATGCTCTCCGCCTGTACCGGCGACTTCCGGCGCTTCGAACGTTTCGCGTTGATTCTGGTTGTGGGCAGCCTGCTGCTGGTACCGATATTCGTGATGGTCCATCCACCCATGACGCAAGTCGCTCACGACTTCTTCATCCCGCAACTGCCGACTGACGGCAAGCTGTCGGAAGTGTTGCTGCTGATCATCGGTATCGTGGGTACCACCGTGGCGCCATGGCAGCTGTTCTTCCAGCAAAGCTACCTGATCGACAAACGCATCACTCCGCGCTTCATCAAGTACGAACGCGCCGATCTATGGCTGGGCATTGCGATGGTGGTGATTGGTGCCGTGGCCATGATCGCCTTCACCGCGCAGGTTTTTGCCGGTCACCCGGAGTTCGGCCAGTTCACCGATGCCGGCGCCATCGCCACGGGCATCGCCAAATATCACGGGCGCCTGCCGGGCGTACTGTTTGCCATCGCACTGATCGACGCCAGCATCATCGGTGCAATGGCGGTGTCGCTATCGACTGCCTACGCACTGGGCGATGTACTGAACCTGAAACACTCGCTGCACCGTAAACCAGGCGATGCCAAGGGCTTTTACGTGATGTACTGCGGTCTGATTGCGCTGGCTGCGGCACTGGTGTTGATTCCGGGTGTGCCGCTGGGGCTGCTGACGAACGCAGTACAGACGCTGGCGGGTGTGCTGCTGCCAAGCGCCACCGTATTCCTGTTGCTGCTGTGCAACGATAAGGAAGTGCTGGGCCCATGGGTAAACAAGCGCTTCACCAACGTCATTACTGCCGTCATTGTGGCAGTGCTCGTACTGCTGTCGATCATCTTGACGGCAGCGGTGGCCTTCCCGGATATGTCCGGTGAAACCATCACCAACATCCTCATTGGTGGCGGCCTGGTGGGGCTCGTCATCGCCATTGCGGTAAATGTGCTGCACGCCCGCAAAGAAGTCGACAACGGGCTGTTGCCTGAGAACACCGTGACCTTCACCCAACAAATGATGTACTCGTGGCGGATGCCGCCACTGGCACAACTGAAGCCAATGATACTGTCGCAACGCAACCGAATCTGGATGGGGGTGTTGCGCGGCTACCTGGTGGTGGCGATGGGCATGGTGATTTACAAGGTCATTCAACTGGCACTCGCATAAATCTGTGAACAGGCAGGACGGATTGCGCAAGTTCGTCCCGCTTGTACAGCATCCCCTATCCCCTCGGTGGAATTCGTCCTCGCAGCCGCTTCGTGATGAAAGGGCCAGAAAATAAAAACCCCCTGAGTCAGGGGGTTTTTGCATAGCGTGGAAACAGGTTGGTAAACACCAATTCAAGTTTCAGTCTTGTGGATAACTCACTCCACCGTCACCGACTTCGCCAGGTTACGCGGCTGGTCAACGTCTGTGCCTTTAAGCACGGCGACGTAGTACGAGAGCAACTGCAGCGGGATGGTGTAGAGGATCGGCGACAGGATGTCGTGGATGTGCGGCATGTTTACCACATGCGTGCCTTCGCCATTACTCATACCGGCTTTTTCGTCAGCAAACACGATCAACTGGCCGCCACGGGCACGAACTTCCTGCAGGTTGGATTTGAGCTTCTCCAACAACTCGTTGTTCGGTGCCACCGTTACTACCGGCATGTCGTCGTCGACCAGCGCCAACGGGCCGTGCTTGAGTTCGCCAGCCGGGTAGGCTTCAGCGTGGATGTAGGAGATTTCCTTGAGCTTGAGCGAGCCTTCCATCGCCACCGGGTACTGTGCGCCACGACCGAGGAACAGTGTGTGGTGCTTGTCGGCGAACAGCTCGGCGACTTTTTCGACGGTGCTGTCCATCGCCAGCGCTTCGCCCAGACGAGCCGGCAAGCGACGCAGCTCTTCCACCAACTCGGCCTCCAAGTCTTTGGACAAGGTGCCACGCACCTGACCCAGAGACAGGGTCAACAGCAGCAGCCCCACCAACTGAGTAGTGAACGCTTTAGTCGATGCCACACCGATTTCGCGACCGGCCTGGGTCAGCAGTGTCAGGTCGGACTCACGCACCAGCGAGCTGATGCCGACGTTGCAGATGGCCAGGCTGGCGAGGAAACCCAGCTCTTTGGCATTGCGCAGTGCAGCCAGGGTGTCGGCGGTTTCGCCAGACTGAGAGATCGTGACGAACAGCGAATCAGGTTGCACGACGACTTTGCGGTAGCGGAATTCGCTGGCGACTTCGACCTGGCACGGGATCCCGGCCAGTTCTTCCAGCCAGTAACGCGCGACCATACCGGCGTGATAGCTGGTGCCGCAGGCGACGATCTGCACATTGCGGACCTTGGCGAATAGCTCGGCGGCTTGTGGACCGAACGCTTGGACCAACACCTGATTCGGGCCAAGACGGCCTTCCAGGGTGCGTTGTACGACCGACGGTTGCTCGTGGATTTCCTTGAGCATGTAGTGACGGAACTCGCCCTTCTCGGCGGATTCGGTGTTATCGCGGTACTGCACCGCTTCGCGCTCGACAGCTTTGCCGTCAACGTCCCAGATCTGCACGCTGTCGCGGCGGATCTCAGCGATGTCACCTTCTTCCAGGTAGGTGAAACGGTCAGTGACCTGACGCAGTGCCAACTGGTCGGATGCGAGAAAGTTCTCGCCCAGACCCAGGCCAATCACCAACGGGCTACCACTGCGAGCAGCGACCAGACGATCCGGTTGCTGCGCGCTGATAACGGCCAGGCCGTAAGCGCCGTGCAACTCCTTGACGGTGGCCTTGAGGGCGACGGTCAGGTCAGGGAGGTCTTTGAGTTTGTGGTTCAGCAGGTGGGCAATGACTTCAGTATCGGTGTCCGAGGTGAACACATAACCCAATGCCTTGAGCTGCTCACGCAGGGCTTCATGGTTTTCGATGATGCCGTTGTGCACCACCGCCAGATCGCCGGAGAAATGCGGGTGAGCGTTACGCTCGCACGGTGCACCGTGAGTCGCCCAACGGGTGTGGGCGATGCCAAGACGGCCAACCAGCGGTTCTTGTGCCAGAGCCTGTTCCAGTTCGCTGACCTTGCCCGGGCGACGCATGCGCTCGAGTTTTTCACCGTTGGTGTAAACCGCCACACCGGCGCTGTCGTAGCCGCGGTATTCGAGACGCTTCAGACCTTCGAGCAAAATGGCGGTGATATTACGTTCCGCGACTGCACCGACAATTCCACACATGCTATATCTCCTGGCTGACTGCCGCGCATATCAAGTTGATGCCGCGGGCCTGAATCTGGTCGCGAGCCTCTTGCGGCAAGCGATCATCGGTAATAAGGGTATGGATGCTGCTCCATGGCAGCTCCAGGTTTGGAATCTTGCGGCCGATCTTGTCGGATTCGACCATCACGATCACTTCACGGGCCACTTGGGCCATCACTTGGCTTAGACCGAGCAATTCGTTAAAGGTCGTGGTACCTCGTACCAGATCAATGCCATCGGCACCGATGAACAACTGATCAAAATCGTAAGAGCGCAGGACCTGCTCGGCGACCTGACCCTGGAATGACTCGGAATGCGGGTCCCAGGTTCCGCCAGTCATCAACAGCACCGGTTCATGTTCAAGTTCGCTCAGCGCATTGGCGACGTGCAGGGAATTGGTCATGACGACCAGACCCGGCTGTTGCCCAAGTTGCGGAATCATTGCGGCGGTGGTGCTGCCGCTGTCGATGATAATTCTCGCGTGTTCGCGAATCCGCGTCACCGCAGCTCGAGCAATCGATTGCTTGTACTGGGAGACGGGTTGGCTCGGATCACTGACCAACTCGTGCGGCATGGTGATCGCTCCGCCGTAACGGCGTAACAACAAGCCATTGCTTTCAAGCGCCGCCAAGTCTTTGCGAATTGTAACTTCCGAAGTTTCAAAACGCTTGGCCAGTTCATCCACACTGACTTCGCCCTGTTCATTGAGCAAGGCAAGAATATTGTGGCGACGTTGTGGTGTATTGCGCTTCGACATGACTTGGTAAGTTTCGATTCGAAAGATAACGAAAGCAATCAAAACCTATCGGCGAAACCTCGTCAAGCCAGCGCACGAAAAAAACATCTGTGGTTAACCCATTCGCGAGCAAGCCCGCTCCCACAGGTTTATACGCAATTCCTGTGGGAGCGGGCTTGCTCGCGA
The DNA here is from genome assembly GCF_056397005.1 of Pseudomonas sp. 05N431. Classification (NCBI taxonomy): domain Bacteria; kingdom Pseudomonadati; phylum Pseudomonadota; class Gammaproteobacteria; order Pseudomonadales; family Pseudomonadaceae; genus Pseudomonas; species Pseudomonas sp. 05N431. The sequence goes on along the minus strand of NZ_JBFTMN010000004.1, from coordinate 566,863 downwards.
ATGCAATGGATCAGGCTGTGAATAACTCCAGCCCGATCATTGATCTGTGGATAACTCAGCTCTTGTGGATTTTCACCGGTCGCTTCCAGCCATCGATGTTCTTCTGCCGAGCCCGACCAACGGCCAGCTGGGACTTATCCACATTCGAGGTAATCGTCGAACCGGCCGCCGTGGTCGCGCCGTCCGAGATATCCACAGGCGCCACCAACGAGTTGTTGGAGCCAATGAATACGTCTTCACCCAGGACGGTCTTCCACTTGTTGACGCCATCATAGTTGCAGGTGATGGTGCCGGCGCCGATGTTGGTGCGCGCACCGATCTCGGCATCGCCCAGGTAGCTGAGGTGGCCGGCCTTGGCACCTTCGCCAAGATGGGCATTCTTCAGCTCGACAAAGTTACCCACATGGGCGCGGGCTTCCAGCACAGTGCCCGGACGCAAACGCGCAAACGGACCGGCATCGCTGCCCTCGCCCAGTACCGCGCCTTCGATATGGCTGTTGGCCTTGATCACCACGCCTTTGCGCAAGGTGCTGTTCTTGATCACGCAGTTCGGACCAATGACCACGTCGTCTTCAATGACCACACGACCTTCGAGAATCACGTTGATGTCGATCAACACATCCCGACCGACGGTCACTTCACCACGTACATCAAAACGTGCCGGATCGCGCAACGTCACGCCCTGAGCCATCAGGCGACGGCCTTCACGCAACTGATAGTGACGCTCCAGCTCCGCGAGCTGCTTGCGGTCGTTGGCGCCCTGCACTTCCATCGCGTCGTGAGGTTGCTCGGTGTCCACCACCAGACCGTCGTTGACTGCCATGGCAATCACATCGGTCAGGTAGTACTCGCCTTGGGCATTGTTGTTGGAGAGCCGGCTCATCCAGTCGCCCAGATGACTGGCCGGCACCGCCAGAATGCCGGTGTTGCCTTCAGTGATCGTACGCTCGGCTTCGCTGGCATCTTTGTGCTCGACGATAGCGGTCACCCGACCGTCAGCATTGCGCACGATACGACCATAACCCGTCGGGTCATCAAGCTCGACAGTCAACAGTCCCATTTGCAGTGGCGCCACAAGCTTGAGCAGGCGTTGCAGGGTTGGGACTTCAATCAGCGGCACATCACCGTAAAGGATCAGTACGGTGTCGGCGGTGATGAACGGTACAGCCTGGGCCACCGCATGACCCGTGCCGAGTTGTTTGTCCTGCAACACGAAGTTCAAGTCGTCTGCAGCCAGACGCTCACGGACTGCATCGGCGCCATGGCCGATCACTACATGAATACGCTGTGGATCAAGTTGGCGGGCACTGTGGATAACATGGCCAAGCATGGAATTGCCTGCCACCGGGTGAAGAACCTTCGGCAGTGCCGAACGCATGCGAGTGCCTTGACCGGCAGCAAGAATAACGATTTCAAGTGACATGACTGGCTACCAATCCTGGGAGGTCAGCGGCTGCGACCAAGAGATGAATTGCGAAAAAAGAAAAAGGGTAGCCGAGGCTACCCTTTTTAATCAATCACACAACAAGCGGGAGGCTTATCAGCCGCCGAACTTCTTGCGGATCTGCTGAACGGTGCGCAGCTGAGCTGTCGCCTCGGCCAGACGTGCGGCAGCGGAACCGTAGTCGAACTCGGCGCCTCTTTCATGCAAGGCCTTCTCGGCAGCCTGAACGGCTTGCTGAGCGGAGGCTTCGTCCAGGTCGGCAGCACGTTGCACGGTGTCGGCAAGAACCTTGACCATGTTCGGCTGAACCTCGAGGTAACCACCGGAGATGTAAAACACCTCGGTTTCCCCACCCTGTTTTATCAGGCGGATCGGACCTGGCTTGAGTTCAGTGATCAGCGGAGCGTGACCCAGAGCGATACCAAGATCACCCAGGCTGCCGTGCGCAATCACCATCTCGACCAGACCGGAAAAGATTTCTCCTTCCGCACTGACGATATCGCAATGGACTGTCATAGCCATCTGCTTGCCTCAACCTGATTAGCGCCCGTTGCCGGGCGCCGGGATTACAGTTTCTTGGCTTTCTCGATCGCTTCTTCGATGCCGCCGACCATGTAGAACGCTTGTTCTGGCAGGTGGTCGTAGTCACCGTTGAGGATGCCTTTGAAGCCAGCAATGGTGTCTTTCAGGGAAACGTATTTACCCGATGCACCGGTGAAGACTTCAGCCACGAAGAACGGCTGCGACAAGAAGCGCTGGATCTTACGAGCGCGGGATACCAACTGCTTGTCGGTTTCCGACAGCTCGTCCATACCCAGGATCGCAATGATGTCCTTCAGTTCTTTGTAACGCTGCAGAACATACTGAACGCCGCGAGCGGTGTCGTAGTGGTCCTGACCGATCACGTTCGGGTCCAGCTGACGCGAAGTCGAGTCCAATGGATCTACTGCTGGGTAGATACCCAGGGAAGCGATGTCACGGGACAGAACGACGGTGGCGTCCAAGTGGGCGAAGGTGGTCGCTGGCGACGGGTCGGTCAAGTCATCCGCAGGTACGTATACCGCTTGGATCGAAGTGATCGAACCTTCCTTGGTCGAAGTGATACGTTCTTGCAGAACGCCCATCTCTTCAGCCAGGGTCGGCTGGTAACCTACTGCCGAAGGCATACGGCCCAGCAGTGCGGATACTTCAGTACCGGCCAGGGTGTAACGATAGATGTTGTCGACGAACAGCAGAACGTCGTTACCTTCGTCACGGAACTTCTCGGCCATGGTCAGGCCGGTCAGTGCTACGCGCAGACGGTTTCCCGGCGGCTCGTTCATCTGACCGTAAACCAGTGCCACTTTGTCCAGAACGTTGGAGTCCTTCATCTCGTGGTAGAAGTCGTTACCCTCACGAGTACGCTCACCCACACCGGCGAACACGGAATAACCGCTGTGCTCGATGGCGATGTTACGGATCAGTTCCATCATGTTTACGGTTTTGCCTACACCGGCACCACCGAACAGACCGACTTTACCGCCTTTGGCAAACGGGCAAACCAGGTCGATAACCTTGATGCCGGTTTCCAGCAGGTCGTTGCCGCCTGCCTGTTCAGCGAACGAAGGTGCCGGGCGGTGAATGCCCCAGCGCTCTTCGGTGTCGATCGGGCCAGCTTCGTCGATCGGGTTGCCGAGGACGTCCATGATCCGGCCCAGGGTCGCTTTACCGACCGGTACGGAGATGGCTGCGCCGGAATCGGTAACTTCCAGACCGCGCTTCAAGCCCTCGGTGGAACCCATCGCAATGGTACGAACCACGCCGTCGCCCAGCTGCTGCTGAACTTCCAGAGTGGTGCCGGCATCGCTTTGTACTTTCAAAGCGTTGTAGATGCTCGGTACGCTGTCGCGTGGAAATTCCACGTCGATAACGGCGCCGATGATTTGAACGATACGTCCGCTACTCATAGCTGGATCCTCTGAATATTTGAACCGTTAAACCGCGGCAGCGCCGCCGACGATTTCCGAGATCTCTTGGGTGATCGCAGCCTGACGCGCCTTGTTGTAGATCAGCTGCAAATCGCTGATCAAGTCACCGGCGTTGTCGGTAGCGTTCTTCATTGCGATCATCCGCGCCGCTTGTTCAGCTGCGTTGTTCTCGACCACCGCCTGGTAGACCTGCGACTCAACGTAACGGACCATCAAGCCATCAAGCAGCTCTTTGGCATCCGGTTCGTAGAGATAGTCCCAGTGATGCTTGAGTTCCTGATCCGGGGTTGCCACCAGTGGAATCAATTGCTCCACGGTAGGCTGTTGCGTCATGGTGTTGATGAACTTGTTGGATACCACGGACAGGCGATCAATACGGCCGTCCAGGTAGGCATCCAGCATCACCTTGACGCTGCCAATCAGATCATTGATCGACGGCTCTTCACCCAGGTGGCTGATAGCTGCAACGACGTTACCGCCGAAGTTACGGAAAAAGGCCGCACCCTTGCTACCAACGACACACAGATCAATCTCGACGCCGTTTTCGCGGTTTACCGCCATGTCCTTGACCAGGGCCTTGAACAGGTTGGTATTCAAGCCACCGCACAGACCACGGTCACTGCTCACCACGACATAACCCACACGCTTGATTTCGCGGTCGATCATGAACGGGTGGCGGTATTCCGGGTTGGCGTTGGCCAGATGCCCAATAACCTGGCGGATGCGCTCCGCATAAGGACGGCTAGCAGCCATGCGCATTTGTGCCTTGCGCATTTTGCTGACCGCCACTTTTTCCATGGCGCTGGTAATCTTTTGCGTGCTTTTGATGCTCGCAATCTTACTGCGAATCTCTTTTGCGCCTGCCATGTAACACCTATCAGGTTAGCAAGCGGGAGCCTTGCGGCTCCCGCTGCGGCTTACCAGGTTTGGGTGGCCTTGAACTTCTCGATACCGGCTTTCATGCCAGCGTCGATTTCGTCATTGAAGTCACCCTTCACGTTGATCTTCGCCATCAAATCGGCGTGATCGCGGTTGAAGAAAGCAATCAGCGCTTGTTCGAAGCTGCCGATCTTGGCGATTTCAACGTCAGTCAGGAACCCACGCTCAGCGGCATACAGCGACAGCGCCATGTCAGCGATCGACATCGGTGCGTATTGCTTCTGCTTCATCAGCTCGGTAACGCGCTGACCATGCTCAAGTTGCTTACGGGTCGCTTCGTCCAGGTCAGAAGCGAACTGGGCGAATGCCGCCAGTTCACGGTACTGAGCCAGAGCGGTACGGATACCACCGGAGAGCTTCTTGATGATCTTGGTCTGAGCGGCACCACCCACACGGGATACCGAAACACCGGCGTTCACTGCAGGGCGGATGCCCGAGTTGAACATGGCCGATTCCAGGAAGATCTGACCGTCGGTGATGGAAATCACGTTGGTCGGAACGAACGCGGAAACGTCGCCAGCCTGGGTTTCGATGATCGGCAGTGCAGTCAGGGAACCGGTTTTGCCGGTCACTGCGCCGTTGGTGAACTTCTCTACGTATTCTTCCGAAACGCGGGATGCGCGCTCCAGCAGACGGGAGTGGAGATAGAACACGTCGCCTGGGTAAGCTTCACGGCCTGGTGGACGGCGCAGCAGCAGGGAAATCTGGCGATAAGCCACTGCTTGCTTGGACAGATCGTCATAAACGATCAGCGCGTCTTCACCGCGGTCGCGGAAGTATTCGCCCATGGTGCAACCGGAGTACGGTGCCAGGAACTGCAGCGCAGGAGACTCCGAAGCACTGGCAGCCACGATGATCGTGTTGGCCAGGGCGCCGTTTTCTTCCAGCTTGCGAACCACGTTGGCGATGGTCGATTGCTTCTGACCGATTGCTACATAGACGCAGAAAATGCCGCTGTCTTTCTGGTTGATGATCGCGTCGATCGCCAGAGCGGTTTTACCGATCTGACGGTCACCGATGATCAGCTCACGCTGGCCACGGCCGACAGGAATCATGGCATCGACAGCCTTGTAGCCAGTCTGTACAGGCTGGTCTACCGACTTACGCCAGATCACGCCCGGAGCAACTTTCTCGACCGCGTCGGTCTCGGTGTTGTTCAGCGGACCTTTGCCGTCAACTGGGTTACCCAGTGCGTCGACTACGCGACCCAGCAGTTCCTTACCAACCGGAACTTCGAGGATGCGGCCAGTGCACTTGGCGCTCATGCCTTCAGCCAGAGTCTGGTAAGAGCCCAATACAACGGCACCTACAGAGTCTTGCTCCAGGTTGAGGGCCATACCGTAGACGCCGCCCGGAAACTCGATCATCTCGCCGTACATAACGTCGGCCAGACCGTGAATCCGCACGATGCCGTCAGATACGCTGACGACAGTGCCTTCGTTACGGGCTTGGGAGGTCACATCGAGCTTGTCGATGCGGCCCTTGATAATTTCACTTATTTCGGAAGGATTGAGTTGCTGCATTGCTCTGCTGCCCCTTCAAACTCAAGATTTCAATGCTTCGGCAAGGTTCGCGAGTTTGCCGCGAACCGAGCCATCGATAACCAGGTCGCCGGCGCGAATGACAATGCCCCCGATGAGGGATTTGTCTTCCGCAACTTGCAGGCGCACTTCCCGGTCGAGTCGTGCACTGAGAACCTTGGCGAGTTTGTCTTGCTGTTCTTGGTTCAATGCAAAAGCACTGGTCACTTCAACGTCTACCGACTTCTCTTGTTCGGCCTTGTACAGGTCAAACAGAGCGGCGATCTCCGGCAACAGCAGGAGACGGTCGTTTTCGGCAACGACGTTAATGAAGTTCTGTGCCTTGGCATCAAACTTGTCGCCGCACACGTCGATAAACGTGGCGGCCTTGTCTGCGCTCGTCAGTCGCGGGGCCTTGAGCACGCGCTGCATGGTGTCGTCTTGCGACACTGCTGCAGCCAGGCCGAGCATGGCTGACCAAGAGGCCAGTTGCTGGTGGGCCTGGGCGTGCTCGAAGGCTGCCTTAGCGTAAGGTCGGGCCAACGTGGTCAGTTCTGCCATGATCGCCCTCGCTTAAATTTCAGCAGCCAGTTTGTTTACCAGCTCCGCGTGCGCGTTTTGATCGATTGTGGCACCCAGGATCTTCTCGGCGCCGCCAACGGCCAGAGCACCCAGTTGGGCACGCAGCGCGTCTTTAACACTGTTCAGTTCCTGCTCGATCTCGGCCTGAGCCTGCACCTTCACACGTTCAGCGTCGACACGGGCTTTATCAACAGCCTCTTCGACGATCTGATTACCGCGTTTCTTGGCTTGCTCAATGATTTCGGCTGCCTGAGCTTTAGCTTCGCGCAGTTGTTGACCCACTTTATCTTGGGCCAATTCCAGGTCGCGAGCTGCTCGGGAGGCAGCGTCCAGTCCATCCGCGATCTTCTTCTGACGTTCGTGCAAAGCCGCGATGACCGGAGGCCACACGAACTTCATGCAAAACAGTACAAAAATGAAGAACGCAACGGACTGGCCAATCAGGGTTGCATTAATGTTCACGCCAACACCTCGCTCGTTCGTTGTCCATCAGACTTGCTCAACTCGAAAATCCGAGTGATTAGTGAGCGAGTTGACCAACGAAAGGGTTCGCGAAGGTGAAGAACAGAGCGATACCAACGCCGATCATGGTTACGGCGTCGAGCAGACCGGCAACGATGAACATTTTAACTTGCAGCATTGGAACCATTTCTGGCTGACGCGCTGCGCCTTCCAGGAACTTGCCACCCAACAGGCCGAAACCAATTGCGGTACCCAGTGCGCCCAGGCCGATCAACAGTGCAACAGCGATAGCGGTTAGACCAACTACAGTTTCCATCTTTCCTCCCGACTTTTACGTCGTATGGTTTAGGTTTTTTAGATTAAAGCGGTAAAACAAATCGTTTCATCGAGCCCGGTACGGGCCCCCTCTCACCGAGGCGAGAGGGACATCAGACTAGCCGAAGCCGGTCTTAATGGTTCTCTTCGTGCGCCATCGACAGGTAGACGATGGTCAGCATCATGAAGATAAACGCCTGCAGGGTGATGATCAGGATGTGGAACACAGCCCACGCCCACTGCAGCACAATGCCCAGGCCGCTAAGCCAGAGCAGGCCGCTGCCGAACATCACGGCGATCAGGATAAACACCAGCTCGCCAGCGTACATGTTGCCGAACAGACGCAGTGCCAGCGAGATTGGCTTGGCAATCAGCGTCACGAATTCCAGCAGGAAGTTCACCGGAATCAGCAGGGCTTGAACGAGAATGTTCTTGCTGCCGAACGGGTGCAGGGTCAGTTCGCCGATGAAGCCGCCGATGCCCTTGATTTTGATGCTGTAGAAAATGATCAGCGCGAATACCGAGAAGGCCATGGCCAGCGTAGCGTTCGGGTCGGTGGTCGACACGGCGCGGAACGGGATCTCGTGGTTGCCGGAAATGGCCGCAGCCAGTTGCGGGATCCAGTCGACCGGTACCAGGTCGATGGCGTTCATCATGAACACCCAGACGAAGATGGTCAGTGCCAGAGGTGCAACCACCGGGCTACGGCCATGGAAGCTGTCTTTCACGCTGCTGTCGACGAATTCGACCAATACTTCAACGAAGTTCTGCAAGGCACCCGGGATACCGGAAGTCGCCTTCTTTGCCGCCATGCGGAAAAGAAGAACGAAGATCAGACCCAACGCGACCGACCAGCCGAGGGTATCGACGTGGAAAGCCCAGAAGCCCATTGCCTTGGCTTCTGCTGCGGTGTGGGCAAAGCCCCAGCCGCCGGTAGGTAGCTGACCGAAGGTCAGGTTTTGCAAGTGGTGCTGGATATAGCCCGAAGCGGATTCTGCTGCCATGGTTGCCTCAAACGCCCTAAGGTCTCGAAAGTCTTGTTCTCATTAGCAGGGGAGCGAACCAGCTGACCAGTTGGGTCAGCACGAAGACGCCGAATACAGCTAGCGGCGCCAATGGCTTCACACCTGCGAACGTCAATGCAAAGAGCACTGCCGTCAAAATCAGTTTGCCCGCCTCGCCGGCATAAAAAGACCGGACGATGGCTTGAGCTGCTCGGGCGCCGGAAAACCGAAATGCCCTGTGAGCGAAATAAACATTGGGAAGCAAGGCTATCAGGCCTCCGCAGAGTCCTGAGTATCCGGCTACGACTCCATGCCATTGCCAGAGCGCCAAAGCGGCAAGCAGCAAAACGACAAATTGCGCCAATAACACCGGAAAAACCGCCAAGCGATGGAACGGCAAGCGGTCTGGCGTGCGGTTTTCCATCACTTTTACTCCTCAAAGGCCGGCTGCCAGAATTCAATAACTTGGCATAATTTGTGCCGACAAAATGCGCGCAGAGTATAGGGGCGGTTCAGCCCCTATTCAACTGTCAGGTAGTGATTTCGAACTTCGCGCTACATGAGGAAATGTTTCAGCGGATATGCGCGAGGACACCCTGAAGCTCGTCGAGGGAGTTGTAACCAATCACCAACTGCCCTTTGCCCTTCTTCCCGTGGCGGATCTGCACCGCAGAGCCTAGGCGCTCTGCCAGGCGCTGTTCGAGACGAGCGATATCCGGGTCAGGTTTGACGGGTTCGGCAGGCGCCGGTTTACCACTCAACCACTGGCGAACCAGCGCCTCGGTCTGGCGCACGGTGAGGCCGCGTGCGACAACATGTCGCGCCCCTTCAACCTGTTGATTTTCCGGCAAACCGAGCAATGCACGGGCATGACCCATTTCCAGGTCGCCGTGGGACAGCATGGTCTTGATGACTTCCGGCAATGCAATCAGGCGCAACAAGTTGGCCACCGTCACGCGGGATTTACCCACAGCCTCGGCGACTTGCTGCTGAGTCAGCTGGAATTCCTGCTGCAAACGCTGCAGGGCGACCGCTTCCTCGATCGGATTGAGGTCTTCACGCTGGATGTTCTCGATCAGCGCCATGGCGATCGCGGTTTCATCCGGCACATCGCGGACCATCGCCGGGATGGTTTCCTGGCCAGCCTGCTGACTTGCGCGCCAGCGGCGTTCGCCGGCGATGATTTCAAAGCGTCCGGCACCGATCGGGCGAACCACGATCGGCTGCATCACGCCCTGAGCCTTGATCGACTGCGCCAGTTCTTCCAGCGCCTGGGGATCCATGTCGCGACGCGGTTGGTACTTGCCGCGCTGGATCAGGTCCAGCGGCAGGTGTTGCAGCTCACGCTGATCGGCCTGCACCGCTTGCTCTTCAAGCGAACTGACAGTCGGACCACTCAGCAGTGCATCCAGTCCACGTCCGAGACCTCGTTTCTTGACGGCCATGGGGATTCCTTAAGTTGCCTGAGCAGCGGCAATGCGTGAATTTTTGCGTTGACGACGAACCATCTCGCCCGCCAGGGCCAGATAGGCCAGTGCGCCACGGGATTGTTTGTCATAGGCCAACGCCGGCATGCCATAACTTGGCGCTTCGGCCAGACGGATGTTGCGTGGTATCACGGTGTCGTACAGTTGCTCGCCGAAGTGTTCCTTGAGCTGCGCCGATACGTCGTTCATCAGGCTCAGGCGCGGGTCATACATGGTCCGCAGCAGGCCTTCGATTTTCAGGTTCGGATTCAGCAATTCAGCGATACGCTTGATGTTATCCACAAGGTCGCTCAACCCTTCGAGCGCGAAATACTCGCACTGCATGGGGATAATTACCCCGTCGGAGGCGACCAGAGCATTGAGCGTGAGCATCGACAGCGACGGTGGGCAGTCGATCAAAATGTAATCGTAGTTCTCACGGATCGGCGCCAAAGCACTGCGCAGACGGCTTTCCTTCATCTGCATTTCCAGCAGAACGACTTCAGCCGCCGTCAAATCGCGGTTGGCCGGCAACAACTGGTAACCACCGTGTTCGGAGAAGTGCATGGCCTGGGCCAGGTCGCATTCGCCGATCAACAGGTCGTAGACCGAGTTTTCCAGACCGTGTTTATCCACACCGCTACCCATGGTGGCGTTGCCCTGTGGATCAAGATCGATCAACAACACCCGACGCTTGGTCGCGACCAGGGATGCTGCGAGGTTGATACAGGTGGTGGTCTTGCCCACACCACCCTTTTGGTTCGCTATCGCGAATACCTTAGCCATTCTTGCTTGTGTTCCCAATCATGCCGTGCGGCGCAGTATCAGCAGATGGCGTTGGCCTTGGCAACCGGGTACGGCCAGGGCGTGTTCGCTATCGAGGTGGAAGTCTGCCGGCAATGCTACCAGCTCATCGGCGGGATGAACGCCCTTCATTGCCAGCCAACGCGTATCGTTATCGCCCAAGTGGCGAGTCCAGTTGCTGAAATTCTCCATGCTGCTGAATGCCCGGGAAATGATCCCGTTGAACGGCAGTTCAGGCGTGAAGGCTTCGACGCGACTGTGGATAACTTGCAGGTTATCCAGTTTGAGTTCGAGTTTGACCTGAGTCAGGAAGCGGGTTTTCTTGCCATTGCTGTCCAGGCACGTCACTTGCGACTCGGGAAACAGGATCGCCAGTGGAATGCCCGGCATGCCGCCGCCGCTGCCTACATCCAGCCAGCGGCCGTTTTCGATGAAGGACATCACGCTCAGGCTGTCGAGCAGGTGCCGCGAAACCATTTCGTCCGGATCACGCACGGCCGTGAGGTTGTAGGCCTTGTTCCATTTGATCAACAGGGCCAGATAACCCAGCAACTGCGCGTGCTGGGTTTCTGTCAGGTTGACACCGAGCTGGCGAGCACCTGTGGATAACTCTTCGGCGTGTTGCGAGGTGACCATCGAACTCAAGCGCTTTGCTCCAACTGACGGCCCGCGCCGCGTTTTTTCAAATGAATCATCAACAGCGAAATCGCTGCCGGGGTCACGCCCGGAATCCGCGAAGCCTGGCCCAGGGTTTCTGGACGGGTCGCGCCGAGCTTGCTCTGGATCTCTTTGGAGAGACCGGAGATGTTCGTGTAATCGATATCCACAGGCAATTTGGTGTCTTCGCTGGCCCGCAGGCGAGCGATTTCATCTTGCTGGCGATCGATGTAACCGGCGTACTTGGTCTTGATTTCGACCTGTTCGGCGACCTGTGGATCTTCTGCACCGGCGCCTGTCACCGAGATCAGACCAGCGTAGTCGATTTCCGGACGAGTCAGCAGGTTCAGCAAGTTGTATTCGTGAGTCAGCGGTGTGCCGAATTTTTCGGCGATCGCATCGCCCTGTTCAGTACCGGGACGAACCCAGGTACTTTTCAGGCGTTGTTCTTCCAGTTCAATGCTTTCGCGTTTTTTGCAGAAAGCCGCCCAGCGCACGTCATCCACCAGCCCCAACTCGCGACCTTTTTCGGTCAAGCGCAGGTCGGCGTTGTCTTCGCGCAGGATCAAACGGTATTCGGCGCGGGATGTGAACATCCGGTACGGCTCCTGAGTACCCAGGGTAATCAGGTCGTCGACCAATACACCGATGTACGCCTCGTCGCGACGCGGGCACCAGCTGTCTTTGCCCTGGGCACGCAATGCCGCGTTGGCCCCGGCCAGCAAACCTTGGGCGCCGGCTTCTTCGTAACCGGTGGTGCCGTTGATTTGCCCGGCGAAGAACAGGCCGCCGATAACTTTGGTTTCCAGGCTGTACTTCAGGTCACGCGGATCGAAGTAGTCGTACTCGATGGCGTAGCCCGGGCGAACGATATGGGCATTTTCCATGCCGCGAATCGACTGCACGATCTGCAATTGCACGTCGAACGGCAAGGATGTGGATATCCCGTTCGGGTACAGCTCGTGGGTGGTCAGACCTTCCGGCTCGATGAAGACCTGATGGCTTTCCTTGTCGGCAAAGCGGTGGATCTTGTCTTCGATTGACGGGCAGTAACGCGGGCCAATGCCTTCGATCTCACCGGCAGCGGAATACATAGGCGAACGGTCGAGGTTCGCGGCAATGATTTCGTGGGTACGCGCATTCGTATGGGTAATCCAGCAACTGACCTGCTGTGGATGCTGTTCCTTGTTGCCCATGAACGACATCACCGGGATCGGCGTATCGCCCGGTTGCTCGGTCATCACCGAGAAATCCACAGAGCGGCCGTCGATACGCGGCGGAGTACCGGTTTTCAAACGACCCACACGCAATGGCAGTTCACGCAGACGGTGAGCCAGTGCGATCGATGGTGGATCACCGGCGCGACCGCCGGAAAAATTCTGCAAACCGATGTGGATAAGTCCACCGAGGAACGTGCCAGTGGTCAACACCACGGAATCGGCGAAGAAACGCAGGCCCATCTGGGTAACCACACCACGGACTTGTTCCTGCTCGACGATCAGATCGTCAGCAGCCTGTTGAAATATCCACAGGTTCGGCTGGTTTTCCAGGATTTCGCGGACAGCGGCCTTGTACAGAACGCGGTCGGCCTGGGCGCGAGTAGCGCGCACGGCTGGGCCTTTGCGACTGTTCAAGACGCGGAACTGAATACCACCTTTATCGGTAGCCATGGCCATCGCGCCGCCGAGGGCATCGATTTCCTTGACCAGGTGGCTTTTGCCGATCCCGCCAATGGCCGGGTTGCAACTCATGGCACCGAGGGTTTCCACGTTATGCGTCAGCAACAGGGTTTTAGCCCCCATACGTGCTGAGGCCAGTGCTGCCTCGGTACCGGCATGACCGCCGCCGATGACGATCACTTCAAAACGGGAAGGGAAATCCACCACGCACCTCGTGCCTGCTTAAGTAGGTAATTCAGGAATAGTTTGAGCTCAGGTTTTTGGACCTGGTCGACAAGTATAGGGACTTCGCCCTTTCTAAAGAACCCTTTGCACAAAATTTAACCAGCTGTGGAGAAGTCAGGGTAATAGAAATTAAAAAGAGAGAAATTTATTAAATCTTTGTTTTTATGTTTATTTCTACTGGCCTACCTTTCTGTGGATAGATTCACATAGCCCTTTGTTTTCAATGTGTACAGAGATTCAAAACCCTGTGGTCATGTGCCAAGGAGGCCCTTGGATAACCGGTGTAAGCCTGTGGATGAATGTGGTGGTTATCCACAGAGGTGGTTTTCCTCAGTTTTGAGGCCCTGTTATCAACCGTGCTCAGTGGCAGTTATTCACAGGGCTTAATCCACAGAAAAGCGCTGAAAGGAGCAAATTCCACCCACGGGGAAACCACCGAGGCGGTCGATGCCGCTCGGCAATGCGAAAAATTTAGGAGTTACACGGACTTGTGGGAGCTGGCTTGCCTGCGATTTAAGCAAAACGGTGTGTCAGACACACCGCCTCGCGAGCAAGCTCGGCTCCTACGGAGGGAGAGGTGAGGCTATTTACCGATGCAGAAGCTGGAAAAGATCCTTCCCAGCAGGTCGTCGGAGCTGAATTCGCCGGTAATTTCACCCAACGACTGCTGTGCCTGACGCAAATCTTCAGCCAGCAGCTCTCCAGCACCGGCCAAGGTCAGCTGCGCACGTCCATGCTCGAGTGAGGCACTGGCATGGCGCAGAGCCTCCAGATGACGCCGGCGGGCGCTGAAGCTGCTTTCCGAGGTCTGCTCATAGCCCATGCAGGCCTTGAGATGGTCGCGCAGCAGCTCCAGCCCTTCGCCTGCCGACCTGGCGCTCAGGCTGATGGTCACATGGCCATCTTCACTGACTTCCAGCGCTATCGCTTCACCGGTCAGGTCTGCCTTATTGCGGATCAAGGTCACTTTGGCCGGATCCGGGCGCTGCTCGAGGAATTCAGGCCACAAGGCAAAAGGATCAAGTGCCTCTGGCGCGGTGGTATCGACCACCAGCAACACCCGATCTGCCTCGCTGATAGCCTTCAATGCCCGTTCCACGCCGATTTTCTCGACCTGGTCTTCGGTATCGCGCAAACCAGCGGTGTCGACCACATGCAGCGGCATACCGTCGATGTGGATATGTTCGCGCAGAATGTCCCGGGTCGTGCCGGCAATCTCGGTAACAATCGCCGCTTCTCGGCCGGCCAATGCGTTGAGCAGACTGGATTTGCCGGCGTTAGGACGACCGGCAATCACCACGGTCATGCCGTCACGCAGCAATGCGCCCTGCCCGGCTTCACGCAACACGGTGGATAACTCATCACGCACCGCGTCAAGCATCTTCAGCACATGGCCATCGGCAAGGAAGTCGATTTCTTCTTCTGGGAAGTCGATCGCCGCCTCAACGTAGATCCGCAATGCAATTAATTGCTCGGTGAGGTTATGCACACGCTGCGAAAATGCGCCTTGCAACGAACGCAATGCATTTCGGGCAGCCTGTGCAGAACTCGCTTCGATCAAATCAGCGATGGCCTCGGCCTGGGCCAGGTCGAGTTTGTCGTTGAGAAAGGCGCGTTCGCTAAATTCACCCGGCCGGGCCAGACGGCAACCCAATTGCAGGCAGCGCTGCAGCAACATATCCAGAACGATCGGCCCGCCGTGGCCCTGGAGTTCCAGCACATCTTCGCCGGTGAACGAATTCGGTCCAGGAAAATACAAGGCGATGCCTTCGTCCAGCACTTCCTCGTTTTCACTGAGAAACGGGCCGTAATGGGCGAACCGCGGTTTCAGTTCGCGACCGCTGATGGCTTTCGCCGCAACACTCGCCAGCGGTCCGGAAATACGGACGATACCGACACCACCACGGCCTTGAGCAGTGGCGACGGCGGCAATGGTTTCACGAGGAGCGCTCATGATTCGATATCCAGATAAAAATGACGGATAGCAAAACGCCCCACTAGGGGGCGTTTTGAGTGGTTATCCACAGAGTAAGTTATGCAGCCGCTTTTTTGGTAGCCGCTTCAATCTTACGTGTGATGTACCACTGTTGGGTGATGGACAGGCAGTTGTTCACAACCCAGTACAGCACCAGACCCGCAGGGAACCACAGGAAGAAGAAGGTGAAGATGATTGGCATCAGCTTCATCACCTTGGCCTGCATCGGATCCGGAGGAGTCGGGTTCAGCTGCTGCTGGATGAACATGGTTGCGCCCATGATGATCGGCAGAATGAAGAACGGATCCTTGATCGACAGGTCAGTAATCCACAGCATGAACGGTGCCTGGCGCATTTCCACGCTTTCGAGGAGTACCCAGTACAGCGAAAGGAAAACCGGCATCTGCACGAGGATTGGCAAGCAACCACCCAGTGGATTGATCTTCTCTTTCTTGTACAGCTCCATCATGGCTTGCGACATTTTCTGCCGGTCGTCGCCATGTTGTTCTTTCAGCGCAGCCAGTTTCGGCGCCACTGCACGCATGCGCGCCATGGATTTGTAGCTGGCGGCCGACAGCGGGAAGAAGATCCCCTTGATCAGCATGGTCAGGAAGATGATCGACCAGCCCCAGTTACCAACGATCGCGTGGATATGTTGCAACAGCCAGAAGATCGGCTGGGCGATGAACCACAGAATGCCGTAGTCGACCGTCAGTTCCAGACCAGGGGATAACTCTTTCAGTATCGCCTGGCTTTTCGGACCTGCGTACAACGTAGCGCTGGTTTCAGCCTTGGCACCTGGCGCAACGGACAATACCGGGCCAGTGAAACCGATGATGTAGTTGCCTTGGCTGTCTTTGCGAGTCTGCACCACGTTGCTGTCGTTCTTGGCTGGAATCCAGGCAGTCACGAAATAGTGTTGCAGCCAGGCGACCCAGCCACCGTTAACGGTTTCTTTCAACGACGCCTTGTCGATATCTTTCATCGACACTTTTTTGTACGGCTCTGCACTTGTCCACAGGGCTGCGCCCAGGTAAGTCGCAGTACCGGTAGCGGTTGTGGAAGAAGGATCGGCACTTGCATCGCGCTTGAGCTGGGCAAACAGGTTGCCCGTCCAGGCTTTATCGCTGGTGTTGTCGATCAGATAAGTGACTTTCAGATCGTACAGACCGCGAGTAAAGCTGAAGCGCTTGATGTAATTGACGCCAGCGTCGCTGAATTTCAGGTCAACGTTGAGCTGGTTCTGGCCATCAGCCAGTTGATAAGTCTTCTGTTCGGTCGAGTAAACCGGACGACCGGTAGCGCGAGCATCCGGACCGTTGGTACCGGTCAGGCCGCTTTGGGCCAGGTAAGTACGTTCGCCACCGTTATCAAACAGCTGGAACGGAATTTCCGGATGGTCCTGACGACGTGGATACAGCGGCAGCATCAGCTGGGCGATATCACCACCTTGAGGATCGATAGCCAGTTCGAGCACATCCGTTTTAACGTGGATGAGGTCTTTATTGGTGACTACCGGCGTTGCGGCAGGAGCACTGATATCGGTATTCGCGCTGGGTACATCGGCACTGGCGGCAGCATTGTTACCAAGTGGCGTGTCCGGAATAGCCGGGGCAGCCTGATTGGAAGCAACATTCTGAGTCGGCAGGGCAGCCTGACCATAGTCCTGGTTCCATTTCAGAACCATAACGTAGGACACGATTGCCAGGGCGACGATCAGGATCGTGCGTTTAATATCCATGATTACTCGGCCATCGAAGAAGAACGGGAGGTAGGGATAGATGGAACCGGGTCATAACCACCGGGATTCCACGGATGACAGCGACCTAAACGACGAAAGGTCAGCCAGCCACCGCGCAGAAGGCCATGATTTTCTATGGCTTCATACGCGTAGCAGGAACAACTGGGGTAGAAACGACAGTGGCTGGCCATCAAAGGACTAATGGCATAGCGATAAAACTGGATCGGAACGAGCGCCAGTTTACGCATCAGTGCTGTCTACCCCTACAGTTTCGGTTTTGACTGCTGGTACCGGCGTGCTGCGTGCCAGACGTTTCCAGAGTTTGCCGAAATGCTGAATCAATTCGGGGTTTTCTACATCGCCCAAACCTTTGCGCGCGACGATAACGATATCCCAACCAACCAGAGAATCCTGGTGGAGGCGAAACGATTCGCGCATCAGACGTTTGAGGCGATTGCGCTCAACGGAGAGCTTCACACTCTTTTTACCGATAACCAGCCCTAGACGGGGGTGATCGAGATCGTTGGTGCGTGCAAGGAGCAGGAGATTTTTCCCCGGAACCTTGCCGGTAGGGGAGTCAAAGACTGCCTTGAAATGCCGGGGGGTAAGCAAACGCTTTTCCCGACTGAAGTCCTGACTCACCTCCAGTACCGGATTATCAAACTGCCAGACGCGCACGACCTTTGGCGCGACGACGCGACAGGACGGCACGGCCGTTCTTGGTAGCCATGCGAGCACGGAAACCGTGGGTACGAGCGCGTTTGATAGTGCTTGGTTGGAAAGTACGTTTCATGTCGTGTTACCTGGTTCGTCCACAACGGGCCGGAATGGCCCCCGTTTTAAGAGACCGGGGATTCTAGAGAAAGCAAGCCTCTAGGTCAATTTCCAACCAACGTTTCCTTTAAATGGATATCTGCAGGGTTCGTCCTTGAAAGGTGGACAGCTAGATATAAAAATAAAGAAGGGAATTATTTAAAGCTTTTCTGTAAAACTTATAAAAGCTAGACCTGCCATCCTCTGTGGATAACTACCTTCAGCCCTTCTATTACGTGCTGTACAGAGAATGACAACTACAGTGGAAAACGGTGTTCAGCCTGTGCTCCGCTGTCGGATAAGCTGTGTGTGGAATGGGTGGTTATCCACAGGCAGGTTATCCACCGGGTTTGCCCCCCACTTGTACAACGAGCTTAAGCGGGCTTATCCACAGAGCTTATACACAGACCATTGGTCGTCTTTTTTGCGTATAAAGCGTTGATTCTTCGACACCCGTGAGCAACCTACGTGTGGATAAGTCAGCGTCTGGTCGCTACAATGGCCGCTTGTTTTTGCCTCACCGGCTTTCAACTTAGGGGATATCCGTGTCAGTGGAACTTTGGCAGCAGTGCGTGGAGCTTTTGCGCGATGAGCTGCCTGCCCAACAATTCAACACTTGGATCCGTCCACTACAGGTCGAAGCCGAAGGCGACGAGTTGCGTGTCTACGCACCGAATCGTTTTGTTCTCGACTGGGTCAACGAAAAGTACCTGAGCCGCGTGCTCGAGCTGCTGGATGAGCATGGCAATGGCATGGCGCCAGCGCTTTCCTTATTAATAGGCAGCAAACGCAGTTCAGCACCTCGTGC
Source organism: Pseudomonas sp. 05N431 (assembly GCF_056397005.1). NCBI lineage: Bacteria > Pseudomonadati > Pseudomonadota > Gammaproteobacteria > Pseudomonadales > Pseudomonadaceae > Pseudomonas > Pseudomonas sp. 05N431. The sequence goes on along the minus strand of NZ_JBFTMN010000004.1, from coordinate 548,462 downwards.
TGCGCCGAATGCACCGTTGGCAGCAGCGGCGTCTCAAGCGCAGGCAGCGGCTGCACCAGCACCCGCCAGCGCACCTGCACCTGCTGCGCCAACCAAGCGTGCAACGCAGAAAAACGCCGAGGTCAGTGAAGAACCGTCCCGCGACAGCTTCGACCCAATGGCCGGCGCCAGCTCGCAACAGGCACCGGTACGTGCAGAACAACGCACCGTGCAGGTCGAAGGCGCGCTCAAGCACACCAGTTACCTGAACCGCACCTTTACCTTCGAGAACTTTGTCGAAGGTAAGTCCAACCAACTGGCCCGCGCGGCAGCCTGGCAGGTCGCGGACAATCCCAAGCACGGTTACAACCCGCTGTTCCTGTATGGCGGCGTTGGCTTGGGTAAAACCCACTTGATGCACGCTGTGGGTAACCACCTATTAAAGAAGAACCCGAATGCCAAGGTCGTGTACCTGCATTCCGAGCGCTTCGTGGCCGACATGGTCAAGGCCTTGCAGCTGAACGCGATCAACGAGTTCAAGCGCTTCTACCGTTCGGTCGATGCGCTGCTGATCGATGACATTCAGTTCTTCGCCCGCAAGGAACGTTCCCAGGAAGAATTCTTCCACACGTTCAACGCCCTGCTTGAAGGTGGCCAACAGGTCATCCTCACCAGTGACCGCTATCCGAAAGAAATCGAAGGCCTTGAAGAGCGCTTGAAGTCGCGCTTCGGCTGGGGCCTGACGGTCGCCGTCGAGCCGCCGGAACTGGAAACCCGCGTCGCGATTCTGATGAAGAAGGCCGACCAGGCTAAAGTTGACCTGCCGCACGATGCTGCGTTCTTCATCGCCCAGCGTATTCGTTCCAACGTCCGTGAACTCGAAGGCGCGCTCAAACGCGTGATCGCTCACTCGCACTTCATGGGCCGCGATATCACCATCGAGTTGATTCGCGAATCCCTGAAGGACCTTCTGGCGCTTCAGGACAAACTGGTCTCTGTGGATAACATTCAGCGTACTGTCGCCGAGTACTACAAGATCAAGATTTCGGATTTGCTGTCCAAGCGCCGTTCGCGTTCGGTTGCACGTCCACGGCAAGTGGCCATGGCACTGTCCAAGGAACTGACCAACCACAGCTTGCCGGAAATCGGTGACGTGTTTGGCGGCCGCGACCACACTACGGTTTTGCACGCATGCCGCAAGATCAACGAACTTAAGGAATCCGACGCGGACATCCGCGAGGACTACAAGAACCTGCTGCGTACACTGACCACTTGATGAACACCAGCGCAGCTTATTAAGGCAAGGGACTAGACCATGCATTTCACCATTCAACGCGAAGCCCTGTTGAAACCCCTGCAACTGGTCGCAGGCGTCGTCGAGCGCCGACAGACCTTGCCGGTGCTTTCCAACGTGCTGCTGGTTGTCGAAGGCCAGCAGTTGTCGCTGACCGGTACCGACCTGGAAGTCGAACTGGTCGGTCGTGTGCAACTCGAAGAGCCGGCCGAGCCGGGCGAAATCACTGTCCCGGCGCGTAAGCTGATGGACATCTGCAAGAGCCTGCCGAACGACGCGCTGATCGACATCAAGGTCGATGAGCAGAAACTCGTCGTGAAAGCCGGCCGTAGCCGCTTCACCCTGTCGACGTTGCCAGCCAACGATTTCCCGACGGTGGAAGAAGGCCCGGGCTCGCTGACCTGCAGCCTTGAGCAGAGCAAACTGCGTCGCTTGATCGAGCGCACCAGCTTCGCCATGGCTCAGCAGGACGTTCGCTACTACCTCAACGGCATGTTGCTGGAAGTCTCGGCAGGTATCATCCGCGCCGTGGCCACTGACGGTCACCGTCTGGCCATGTGCTCGATGCAGGCTGACATCGGCCAGCCGGATCGCCACCAGGTAATCGTTCCACGTAAAGGTATTCTGGAACTGGCGCGTTTGCTGACCGAGCCGGACGGCAATGTCAGCATCGTTCTGGGCCAGCACCATATTCGCGCCACCACCGGCGAGTTCACCTTTACCTCGAAACTGGTCGACGGCAAGTTCCCTGACTACGAGCGCGTTCTGCCAAAAGGCGGCGACAAGCTGGTATTGGGCGACCGCCAGGCACTGCGTGAAGCGTTCAGCCGTACCGCGATTCTGTCCAACGAGAAGTACCGCGGCATTCGTCTGCAACTGGCTAACGGTCAGTTGAAGATCCAGGCGAACAACCCGGAACAGGAAGAAGCGGAAGAAGAAGTTGGCGTTGAGTACAACGGTGGCTCGCTGGAAATCGGCTTCAACGTGAGCTATCTGCTCGACGTTCTGGGCGTGATGACCACTGAGCAAGTGCGTTTGATCCTGTCTGACTCCAACAGCAGTGCGCTGGTGCAAGAGTCTGACAACGACGACTCGGCTTACGTTGTCATGCCGATGCGCCTGTAAACATGTTCAGCAGACGCTAGATGTCCCTCAGTCGTGTCTCGGTCACTGCGGTGCGCAATCTGCACCCGGTGACCTTCTCCCCCTCCCCCCGCATCAACATCCTGTACGGCGCCAACGGCAGCGGCAAAACCAGTGTTCTGGAAGCCATTCATCTGCTGGGGCTCGCCCGTTCATTTCGCAGTACCCGACTTTTACCGGTTATCCAGTACGAGCAGTTAGCGTGCACGGTGTTTGGTCAGGTGGAATTGGCCGAGGGCGGGCACAGCGCATTGGGGATATCCCGGGACCGCCAAGGGGAGTTTCAGATTCGCATCGACGGGCAGAACGCCCGCAGTGCTGCGCAACTGGCAGAAATCCTGCCGCTGCAGTTGATCAACCCCGACAGCTTCCGCCTGTTGGAAGGCGCGCCGAAAATTCGCCGACAGTTTCTGGATTGGGGTGTGTTCCACGTGGAACCGCGTTTCATGTCCACTTGGCAGCGCTTGCAGAAGGCCCTGCGCCAGAGAAACTCTTGGCTGCGGCATGGTACACTTGACGCCGTTTCGCAAGCGGTTTGGGACAGAGAATTGTGCCAGGCCAGCGCTGAAATTGATGAATACCGCCGCGCTTATATCAAAGCCTTGAAACCAGTCTTTGAACAGACCTTGAGCGAACTCGTCGAACTCGAGGGCTTAACGCTTAGCTATTACCGGGGTTGGGACAAAGAGCGAGAGCTGAGTGCAGTGCTCGCCGCGTCCGTTCACCGGGATCAGCAAATGGGGCATACCCAGGCCGGACCACAACGCGCTGATTTGCGTCTTCGATTGGGCGCACACAATGCCGCGGACATCTTGTCTCGTGGTCAGCAGAAGTTGGTGGTCTGTGCATTGCGGATTGCCCAAGGGCATTTGGTCAGCCAGGCCCGGCGTGGCCAATGTATTTATCTGGTGGATGACTTGCCGTCCGAGCTGGATGAGCAGCACCGCCGCGCGCTTTGCCGTTTGCTGGAAGACTTACGCTGCCAGGTTTTTATCACCTGTGTAGATCACGAATTATTGAGGGAAGGCTGGCAGACGGAAACGCCAGTCGCCCTGTTCCACGTGGAACAGGGCCGTATCACCCAGACCCACGACCATCGGGAGTGAAGGCATGAGCGAAGAAAATACGTACGACTCAACGAGCATTAAAGTGCTGAAAGGCCTGGATGCCGTACGCAAACGTCCCGGTATGTACATTGGTGACACCGACGATGGCAGCGGTCTGCACCACATGGTGTTCGAGGTGGTCGATAACTCGATCGACGAAGCTTTGGCTGGTCATTGCGACGACATCAGTATCATCATCCACCCGGACGAATCCATCACCGTGCGCGACAACGGTCGCGGCATTCCGGTAGACGTGCATAAAGAAGAAGGCGTCTCGGCAGCCGAGGTCATCATGACCGTGCTGCACGCCGGCGGTAAATTCGATGACAACTCCTACAAAGTATCCGGCGGTCTGCACGGTGTAGGTGTGTCGGTTGTAAACGCCCTGTCCGAAGAACTGATTCTGACCGTTCGCCGTAGCGGCAAGATCTGGGAACAGACTTACGTCCACGGTGTTCCGCAAGAACCGATGAAAATCGTTGGTGAGAGCGAGTCCACTGGTACGCAGATTCACTTCAAGCCTTCGGCTGAAACCTTCAAGAACATCCACTTCAGCTGGGACATCCTGGCCAAGCGGATTCGTGAGCTGTCCTTCCTCAACTCCGGTGTCGGCATCGTCCTCAAGGACGAGCGCAGCGGCAAGGACGAGCTGTTCAAGTACGAAGGCGGCCTGCGTGCGTTCGTTGAATACCTGAACACCAACAAGACTCCGGTCAACCAGGTGTTCCACTTCAACATCCAGCGTGAAGACGGCATTGGCGTGGAAATCGCCCTGCAGTGGAACGACAGCTTCAACGAGAACCTGTTGTGCTTCACCAACAACATTCCTCAGCGCGATGGCGGTACTCACCTGGTGGGTTTCCGTTCGGCACTGACACGTAACCTGAACACCTACATCGAAGCGGAAGGCCTGGCGAAGAAACACAAAGTCGCCACCACCGGTGACGATGCCCGTGAAGGCCTGACCGCGATCATTTCGGTCAAGGTACCGGATCCGAAGTTCAGCTCCCAGACCAAAGACAAGTTGGTTTCTTCCGAAGTGAAGACCGCGGTCGAACAGGAAATGGGCAAGTACTTCTCCGACTTCCTGCTGGAAAACCCGAACGAAGCCAAGCTGGTTGTCGGCAAGATGATCGACGCGGCCCGTGCTCGTGAAGCGGCGCGTAAAGCCCGTGAGATGACCCGTCGTAAAGGCGCGCTGGATATCGCCGGCCTGCCGGGCAAACTGGCTGACTGCCAGGAAAAAGACCCTGCCCTGTCCGAACTGTACCTCGTGGAAGGTGACTCTGCTGGCGGCTCCGCCAAGCAGGGACGTAACCGCAAGACCCAGGCGATTCTGCCCCTCAAGGGCAAGATCCTGAACGTCGAGAAGGCTCGTTTCGACAAGATGATCTCTTCGCAAGAAGTAGGCACCTTGATCACCGCACTGGGCTGCGGCATTGGCCGCGACGAGTACAACATCGACAAGCTGCGTTATCACAACATCATCATCATGACCGATGCTGACGTCGACGGTTCGCACATCCGCACCCTGCTGCTGACCTTCTTCTTCCGTCAGTTGCCGGAGCTGATTGAGCGTGGCTACATCTACATCGCTCAGCCGCCGTTGTACAAAGTGAAGAAAGGCAAGCAAGAGCAATACATCAAAGACGACGACGCCATGGAAGAGTACATGACGCAGTCGGCCCTCGAAGATGCGAGCCTGCACTTGAACGAGGAAGCACCGGGTATCTCCGGCGAAGCCCTCGAGCGTCTGGTGAATGACTTCCGTCTGGTCATGAAGACTCTCAAGCGTCTGTCGCGCCTGTACCCGCAGGAACTGACCGAGCACTTCATCTACCTGCCAGCGGTGAGCATGGACCAACTGTCCGATCACGCAGCGATGCAGAACTGGTTGGCCCAGTACGAAGTTCGCCTGCGCACCGTCGAGAAATCCGGCCTGGTCTACAAAGCCAGCCTGCGTGAAGACCGTGAACGTAACGTCTGGCTGCCTGAGGTCGAACTGATCTCCCACGGCCTGTCGAACTACGTCACCTTCAACCGCGACTTCTTCGGCAGCAACGACTACAAGACCGTCGTCTCCCTGGGCGCTCAGCTGAGCACCCTTCTGGACGAAGGCGCTTATATTCAGCGCGGCGAGCGCAAGAAAGCCGTCACCGAGTTCAAGGAAGCCCTTGAATGGTTGATGGCCGAAAGCACCAAGCGTCACACCATCCAGCGATACAAAGGTCTGGGTGAGATGAACCCGGATCAGTTGTGGGAAACCACGATGGATCCAGGCTCGCGCCGGATGCTCAAAGTGACCATCGAAGACGCCATTGGCGCGGACCAGATCTTCAACACCCTGATGGGTGATGCGGTCGAACCACGTCGTGACTTCATCGAAAGCAACGCCTTGGCAGTCTCTAACCTGGACTTCTGATCCGTTGTAGGTTCACAAAACAGTTGCTCATTTACACCCATAAATGAGTCCGGCTCTCTCCTAAGAGGTGAGCCAGAAGAAAGGCCAGCGCACCGCGCTGGCCTTTTTTTTGGGAACGGATTTTTCGGACATGCTTCCTTGAAGATCCCGTACTGGGCAGCTTCCTATAGGCTTCAGGGAGAGTGAACTGTCGAAGTTGAATCGTGTCTATGAAACCAGGGACGACTCAGTAACTACATGGCCGGCGGTACTGATCAAATCAACCGGGCCAGCCCTTAAAGCGTTCAGTAGGAATCAAACATGTCTAAGAAGCTTGCTGCTGTTTTGTTGTCCGCCGTTGTGGGTATGGTTGCCGGTAATGCAATGGCTGCTGATGGCCAGTGGAAAAAAGATCACCCGCGTCGAGCCGAGGTAAATGCTCGTCTGGCCAACCAGAACAAGCGAATCCATAACGAAGTCAAAGAAGGCGAAATGACCAAGGGACAGGCGGCCAATCTGCATAAGGAAGACCGCCAGATTCGTCAGGAAGAACGGGGCATGGCTCGCCAGAATGGTGGGCACATCACCAAGCAGGAGCAAAATCGCCTTAACCGACAAGAGAATGCGGTAAGCCACCAGATTGGTAGCTAGGTTCAATTTGCTTCTGCTGAACGGGACTCTGTTTTGAGACCCAACGGCCTGCAAAAATGTAAAAGGCCAACGCTTAAGCGTTGGCCTTTTTTATTGTTCGCGAGAAGATGTTTAAAGCTCTTTACTCGCTCGCAGCCGCGACACTTTCCAGCCGATACCCATACCCATAGATCGTCAGCAACTGCCAACCCCGATCGGCCGTCAGCCCCAGCTTGTTGCGCAGGCGGTAGATGTGCGTGTCCAGTGGCCGTGAAGACACCATCTCTTCATGGGTCCAGAAACGCTCGTAGAGATATTCCCGCGACAGCGGCCGGCCCAGGTTGGCAAACAGGCAGCGGGCCAGACGGTATTCCCGTTCGGTCAGGCTGATGGGTTTTCCAGCGCGGGTCACCGTCAGTTCGGCGTCATCGAAGTTCAGATCGTTGAAACTCAGCACTTCGCTGGCAGCATTGCGCTGCAAGCCGTGTCGGCGCAGTACGGCACTGACACGAGCCTGGAGCTCATTGGGACGGAACGGTTTGCTGACGTAATCATCGGCGCCGGCGTTCAAGGCCTGGACGATGTCACTCTCGGCATCGCGGCTGGTGAGCATGATGGCGGCGGGAGGTGCCTCCATATGTTCGCGGGTCCAGCGCAGCAGCGATAGACCGCTGAGATCAGGCAACTGCCAGTCGAGTATCAACAGGTCGAAAGTCTCGCGTCGAAGCTGGCGTAGCAGATCTTCGCCGCGCTCGAAGCTGTGCAAGGTCCACGCTTGCTCTCCGGCTCCGGGAATCTGTCGCAGTGTCTGTTCCACCCGGCGTAGCTCGGCGGGTTCGTCATCCAGTATTGCGACACGCATGCGGGGCGTTCCTTCATCTCGTAGAGTGCAATGGGTAAAAATCCTATGTGCGGAGTTTAGGCTGATTGTCTGAATCTGAACAATTGTGGTGAATTGCTCCAGATTCCCTGCGTCTGGGTAGGCTGATATCAATTGGCCGTCAACCGACGGATATCGGCTCGAAGACTCGAGGACGCAGCGATGAGGAACAGTCGGAATGTTCGTGCACTGATCGTGACGGTGACCAAGGATAAGGCGCTGACACGCTGCCTGTCGTTGGCATTTTTGGCCTCTATGGGGGTTGCTTCGCAAGCTGTGAATTCAAGCAGCGAAACACCGAATGAATATGTGACACAGCGCTACTTCAGTCCCGCGGTGGTGAATGTGGCGTTCAGTGATTCACGGGGCTTCGCACCTGTGAGCACTCCCGCGGACGGCGAGCAACCGGCGCCACTTCGGCTTCCTGAAGAGCAGCAGCGCTGGGTGTTCTAATGTGGGCTCGGGCAATTCTGAACAAATGTGGAGAATTGCCTCATCGAACGTCGAGGTCGGTAAATTCTCAAGCGTTGAGTGGCACAGGAGCATTCGGAAGTGCTCCGACACAGGGAGTGTCATCGCCAACCTGGCGGGACCGCCGATCGCCGGTTCGCTTGCGGTCTGCAGTTCAGGGGAAAAAAAGGAGTGCCGTCTCACATTGTAAAACCGGATCGATACTGACTCGGTTCCGACACACGGATGTGTCACCTCCTCCCCTCTTCGATTCGTTTGCCTATATGGATATCCGCGACTGCTTTTGTAATGGATGTGGGCGATATGCATTGATGTGGCTATCTGCCGCAGAGCCTCGTCAGGTAAGGTGCGTAAGGCTGATGAATCAGATGAACGGCCAGATTCTTATAAAAGCGTGAAAGCGAATCCAATGAGCCAAATGACTTCTTTGCATTGTCGCCACCTGGGCACTTGTCTGTTGCTGGTCATTGGCCTGGTGAGTCCGTTGACCCAAAACGCATCCGCAGCGTTCTTCGTTTCAAAGCGCTTGCCGTATATCGATGACAACCAGCAATGCCGTGGACAACCCCTGCCCGCCACTGTCGAACACCTGACGGGCGAAGCCTGGAAGCTCGACCGCAAGGGCAATCAGGTGGCGCTCGAAGAAGGGATGACGGTTGACGAGCAGGAAGGCGTGAAGACCTCCCCTTCGGCATTTGTCAGCCTGTCGCTGGGTGATGGATCACGCATCGTGCTGCCATCCAGTTCGCAGGTCACATTGCGTTTGAACGAAGAACTCGTTGTCCCTCAGGTAATTCTTGAGCAAGGTCAGGTCGAGTCGTATGTGATCAAGCGCGCCAGCGACTATGATCGTTTTCAGATCGTGACGCCGGTCGGCGTGCTCGGGGTCCGCGGTACGCACTTTCGGGTGCGAAACAACGACAATGGGCAATCGCTGATCGAAGTGCTGAATGGCCAGGTGGCTGTCGATCGTGGTGAAAACGTCGACGCGCCTCCGAAAAAACGCACGGGTAAACCACTCGCGAAAAAAACCGAAAAACCCGCGGATGAAGTGCAGGTCATGGCTCGCCAGGGGTTACGCATTCAGAAGGAAGGCAAGCTGACGCCGATCGAGCTGTTGCCCGCGCCGCAGTTGTTGGGGCAGACCGGTCAAACCGGCCCTGCACCGGTCTGGCAGTTGATCATGAAACCCTTGCACGGAGCCACGCGCTACCGGGCGCAAGTGGCGACCGACACAGACTTCCTGAACATCAAGCAGGAACAGTTTTCCAGCACGCCAGAGATCAACTTCAGTGGGTTGAAGGCGTTTTTCTACCATGTTCGACTCTCTGCGTATGACGAGCAGGGACTTGAGGGAGAAACCGGGGTATATGACATCTTCTATTACCCCAGGACCACGCGTGTCCAATAACGACTCGGCTCATTGTCGATGAAGCACTGGCCAAGGAAGGAGGGTCGCGAGCCAACCCAGGCCCAGCAGCTGTTTCGTCGGATGGTCCGCGAATGGCTGTGGGTCAGCCTGATCCTGCTGCCGCTCACGGCGCTTCTGTCCTTGAACCATGGGCTGACGCTGAGCAATCTGCTGTACGACAACCTGCGGCGGCTGAGTCCGCTACCGGTCGACCCGAGAATCCTCATTGTCACCATCGACGATTACAGCTTGCAGCAACTCGGTCAGTGGCCCTGGTCGCGGACCTTGCACGCCGACCTGCTGGATCGGCTCAGCGCTGCGAAGGCCAAGGGCGTACTGTTCGACGTCATTTTCAGCGAGCCTGACAAACTTCCCGACAACGACCTGCGTCTGGCACAGGCTGCATGCCGGGCCGGTAACGTGTTCGTGCCTTTGCTGCGCGAAGGGGTTGCCCGTTATGGACAGCCATTGGGTGAAATCGAACCCGTGGCGCCGTTGAGCCTCTGTGCCAAAGGTATCGGGCATATCAACGCCGAGGCGGACGCTGATGGCATCGTACGCAGCGTGTACCTGCGCGAAGGCCCTGAGCGTAATCCAAGGGCGCAACTGGCCTGGCTGCTTTATGAGACGACCACCGACAACCCGGATACCCTGCCCGGCTCGCCGTTGTCATTGACGGTTCAAGGCTGGCAACGAACCAACGGCATTCGAATCCCCTTTATCAGCGCGAATGCAGGTTTTCCCAGCGTTCCTTACGTCAGCGTGCTGCGGGGTGAAGTGCCACCCGAGCTGCTGCGTGATCGCCTGATCCTGATTGGCTCTACGGCGCCTGGGTTGGGCGACCGCTATGTAACACCGCAATCAGCGAGCATTGGAACCACGCCGGGCATCGAGATTCAAGCCAACATCCTCAATGGTCTGCTGCAACAGCGCAGCATCGTAGTACTTGCCGATGGCTGGGCGGTCGGGTTGTCGACGGCCATCGTCGCATTGCTGCTGGCCTTGCTGCTGTTCCGTCCACGACGCGCCTTGTGGTTGACCCTGGGCTGCATGGCGCTGGCGCTGCTCGCCTCGGCGCTGTTGCTCCGAGCCGGTTGGTGGTGGTCGCCCACTGCCAGTTTGCTGGGGATGTTGCTGGGGTATTTGATCTGGAACTGGCGACGCCTGAGCGCAGTGCTCGCTTATTTCGGCTGGGAACTGGCACGGCTGGATAGTGAACCGAAAGTGTTTCCAGAGCGCCGCCGCACGCCGTCACCGGCCGGCGATGTCTTGCAGGGGCAGATCGTCGCGCTGGAACAGGCGATGAGCCGGACGCGCGATACCCGACGCTTCATCGCCGACGGTCTGGAATACCTGCCGGTGGCGACGCTGATCAGCGATCCCAATGGTCGGATCCTGCTGGCCAACCGCAATGCACGGGGGGTGTTTGCCAGCGATCTGGTCGGCGAAGACCTGCTTCGACGGCTCTCGGAGATTGGTTATCCGGGGCTGCTTGAGCATGGAAGTCCGGCGCTGTCGATGCTTGAGACCAGCGAGTTTCGCGACACCCAAGGACGAAGTTTGCGTCTGGACCTCGCTCCATTGCTGCCGGCTGAAGGCGGAACGGCGATTGGCTGGTTGCTCAGCCTGACGGACTTGAGCCTCGAGCGCGATGCCGAGGAGCAGCGCGCGGTGCTGCTGCGGTTTCTTTCCCATGACCTGCGCGCCCCTCATTCAGCGATTCTGGCCTTGCTCGACGTCCAGCATCACCAAGGCACGGGTGACGCGCAGCTGTTCAGCCAGATCGAGTTGCAGGTACGCAAAGCCTTGAGCCTGACCGAGGCTTTTGTGCAACTGGCCAAAGCCGAGTCCGAGGCGTACCAGTTCGAACCGAGCATGTTCGCGATGCTGGTGCTTGATGCGTTTGATCAGGCGATGAGCATTGCGCAACTCAAGCAGATCGTGCTGTTGCATGATCTGGATGAAGAAGCGGAAGGCATGGTCCTGGCCGACCAGTCGTTGCTGACCCGGGCGCTGTTCAACCTGCTGGAAAACGCCATCAAGTACAGCCCGGCGGGTTCGCAGGTCAGCGTGCGGGTGAGTTGTGCACAGGGATGGCTGACCTGCGAGATCATCGACCAGGGCAAAGGTATTGCAGCCGACGAACTCCCCGAACTGTTCAGCCAGTACCGGCGCTTTGCTTCGTCTCAAGGCAGTGAGGGGTTGGGCCTGGGGTTGTCGATGGTCAAAGCTGTGGTGGATCGCCACGGTGGACGGATTTTCTGTGAAAGCCAGGTTGGGCAAGGTACGACGTTCAGCGTTCAATTGCCGTTGCTGGATGAATGAAATACTTCCCCGTAGCAGCTGCCGAGCCCGCGAGGCTGCGTTCGGCTGCGGAGCAGTCGTAAATCCTGTTTGCGAGGTCTACCTGAACCACCGCGGTTTCTGATTTTACGACTGCTTCGCAGCCGAACGCAGCCTCGCGGGCTCGGCAGCTGCTACGGATCGCGTGATAACCGGGGGTGAAACAGGCATAAAAAAACCGGCGCAAATAGCCGGTTTTTTTTGCGTCGTGAAAACTTATGCACGTTTTCTGGCGTTTTATGAGCTTAAGAAATATCTATATAAATCATAAATTTAGCTAACAAATAAGACGCTTTTCAACAAAACGGTACACAGGTTATCCACAGAAGCTCAGACAGTCTCTTTATCCGCTGCAGCAGGCTGTGGTGGCAGAGAACCCATGTCCCGCTGGGTCTGCTCGTTCCAGGCCGCGGCGCGATCGTTGAGCTCGGCAATCGCCCGTGGGCCGCTGCCTTCTGCATACATCGGTGCACCAATGACAACAGTGATGGTGCCAGGTGTTTTCAGCCAACCGGTTTTCGGCCAGAACTTGCCGGCGTTATGGGCGATAGGCAGCACAGGCAACTGCGCATTGACCGCCAACGCCGTGCCACCACGAGAGAACTTGCCGACCGTGCCGAACGGAACGCGGGTGCCTTCCGGGAAGATCAGCACCCAGACATTGTCCTTGAGCAGTTCATCGCCCTTCTTCGCCACATGCTTGAGCGCGGCTTTCGGGTTGTCGCGATCGATGGCAATCGGCCGCAGCATGGCCATCGCCCAACCAAAGAACGGCACATACAGCAATTCGCGCTTGAGCACCTGGCTCAACGGCTCGAAGTAGGCCGACAGAAAGAACGTTTCCCAGGTGCTCTGGTGGTTCGACAGAATCACGCACGGTTGGTCGGGGATGTTCTCGGCGCCTTTGACTTCATAGCGAATATCCAGGAACACCTTGCTCAGCCACAGCGCGCAGCGGCACCAGTAGACGTTGATGAAACGGTAGCGTGCCTTGAACGGTAAAAAAGGCGCGATAAAAAAGCTCAGGCTGCACCAGAGCAACGAGCTGGTGCCCAGCAGCAGGTAAAAAAGAAAGGTTCTGATTGCCTGCAAGATCGACATAGCGGCATTTGCCTATTAAAAAGTGCGCTCCCGAACAGTCCTTGATCAGGATGTCAGAATCGCCCTAGTTGTGGATAAGTTCTGCGGCAATCGCCGCCAGATCGTCAAAAATCAAAGTACCTACCGGTAGGGTTTTACCCAAAGTCTTTTCGCCTTTCCCGGTTTTTACCAAAACTGGCTGACAGTCGACGGCTTTTGCCGCCTCCAGGTCACCGAGACTGTCGCCAACGAACCATAGGTTAGTCAGCGCCACGTCGTAATGTGCGGAAATGGTTTTAAGCATGCCGGGTTTTGGCTTACGACAATCGCAGCCTTCGTCGGGCCCGTGCGGGCAATAGACGATGAGGCCGAGTTCGCCGCCCTGCTCTGCCACCAACGTGCGCAAGCGCTCGTGCATGGCGTCGAGGGTGGCGACATCGTAGTAGCCGCGAGCAATGCCGGACTGGTTGGTAGCGACAGCTACCGTCCAGCCGGCCTTGCTCAACTGCGCGATGGCTTCGATCGAGCCGGGGAGCGGAATCCACTCCTCAACCGACTTGATGTAAGCGTCGGAGTCGTAATTGATCACTCCGTCCCGATCGAGAATCAGCAGTTTCAACAGCAGCTCCTCAACCCAGCAACGAGATGTCGGCAACGCCGAGGAACAGACCGCGCAAACGTGCCAGCAACGCATAACGGTTGGCGCGGACCTTGGCGTCTTCCGCATTGACCATTACTGCTTCGAAGAACGCATCGACCGGCTCGCGCAACGCAGCCAGACGTGCCAGCGATTCGCTGTACTGACGGGCTGCAGCCATTGGCTGTACCGCTTGATCCGCTTGCTGGATCGCCGAGTACAGCGAGAATTCGGCGGCGTTGTCGAAGTACTTGGCTTCAACGGTGCTCGGCACGCTGCCTTCGAGTTTGCTCAGCAGGTTCGATACGCGCTTGTTCACCGCAGCCAGTGCGGCGGCTTCCGGCAATTTGCGGAACGCTTCCACCGCTTGTACGCGCTGATCGAAGTCCAGGGCCGAACCCGGTTTCAGGGCACGAACCGACAGGTAAGTGGCGACATCCACACCTTCGTCTTCGTAACGGGCACGCAGACGGTCGAAGACGAACTCCAGCACCGAATCAGCCAGGCCGGCAGCCTTGACCTTGGCGCCGAACGCGGCAACGGCGAAGGCCACGGCGTCGGTCAGGTCGAGCTCGAGCTTCTTGTCGATCAGGATCCGCAACACACCGAGCGCGGCACGGCGCAGGGCATACGGGTCTTTGCTACCGGTGGGCAGCATGCCGACACCGAAGATTCCGACCAGGGTGTCGAGCTTATCGGCGATGGCCACGGCCGCACCGGTCAGGGTGGTCGGCAATTCAGCGCCGGCACCGCGCGGCATGTACTGCTCGTTCAGCGCCAGTGCGACATCTTCCGGCTCGCCATCGTTGAGAGCGTAGTAGTAACCGGCGACACCTTGCATCTCCGGGAACTCACCGACCATCTCGGTCGCCAGGTCGCACTTCGACAACAGGCCGGCACGCGCCGCCCACTGGGCGTTGCCGCCAATGTGTGGAGCGATGAACGCGGCGAGTTTGGAAACGCGCTCGGCCTTGTCGTAGACGCTGCCGAGTTTTTCCTGGAACACCACGTTCTGCAGGCGCAGGTTGAAGGTTTCGAGTTTCTGCTTCTTGTCTTGCTTGAAGAAGAATTCGGCGTCGGTCAGACGTGGGCGAACCACTTTCTCGTTACCGTCGATGATCTGCTGCGGGTCTTTGCTTTCGATGTTGGCCACGGTAATGAAACGTGGCAGCAACTTGCCGTCGGCATCCAGCAGGCAGAAGTACTTCTGGTTGTCCTGCATGGTGGTGATCAGAGCTTCTTGCGGCACATCGAGGAAACGCTCCTCGAACGAGCACACCAGCGGCACTGGCCATTCCACCAGCGCGGTGACTTCGTCGAGCAGGTCCGGCGGAACGATCGCAGTGCCTTCCTGGCGGGTCGCCAGCTCAGCGGTACGCGTGCTGATCAGCTCGCGGCGCTCATTGGCATCGGCCAGTACGTAGGCCGCGCGCAGGTCGTTCAGGTAGTTGGCTGGCGAAGTGATGCGCACGCTTTGCGGGTGATGGAAGCGGTGACCACGGGAATCGCGACCGGCCTTCTGGGCGAGGATGGTGCAGTCGACAACCTGGTCGCCGAGCAGCATCACCAGCCATTGGGTTGGGCGAACGAACTCTTCCTTGCGAGCACCCCAACGCATGCGCTTGGGGATAGGCAGGTCGTTCAGCGAGTCTTCGACGATGGTCGGCAACAGGCTGACGGTCGGCTTGCCGGCGATGCTTTGGCTGTAACGCAGCTTCGGTCCGCTTTGATCGATTTCGCTCAGCTCTACGCCGCACTTCTTGGCGAAGCCCAGGGCGGCCTGGGTCGGATTGCCTTCGGCGTCGAAGGCGGCCTGACGTGGCGGGCCGTCGAGGTTGATGCTGCGATCCGGCTGTTGAGTAGCCAGTTTGGTGATCAGCACGGCCAGACGACGCGGTGCGGCGTAGACCTGTTTGGCTTCAAAGCCCAGGCCAGCGGCCAGCAGGCCCTTCTCGATACCGGCGAGGAACGCATCGGCCAGGGTGTTCAGGGCCTTGGGTGGCAGCTCTTCGGTGCCCAGTTCAACCAGGAAATCTTGAGCACTCATTGTGCAGCCTCCAGCTTAGCCAACACTTCATCACGCAAATCCGGGGTCGCCATCGGGAAGCCCAGCTTGGCGCGAGCCAGCAGGTAGGCTTGCGCAACGGAACGCGCCAGGGTGCGAACACGCAGAATGTATTGCTGACGCGCAGTCACCGAGATCGCCCGGCGTGCATCCAGCAGGTTGAAGGTGTGCGAGGCCTTCAGGACCATTTCATAGCTTGGCAGCGGCAGCGGTTGATCGAGTTCGATCAGGCGCTTGGCTTCGCTTTCGTAGAAATCGAACAGTTCGAACAGCTTCTCGACGTTGGCGTGTTCGAAGTTGTAGGTCGACTGCTCCACTTCGTTCTGGTGGAACACGTCGCCGTAGGTCACTTTGCCGAACGGACCGTCAGCCCAGACCAGGTCGTAGACCGAGTCCACGCCTTGCAGGTACATGGCCAGACGCTCGAGGCCGTAGGTGATCTCGCCGGTCACCGGGTAGCACTCGATGCCGCCCGCTGCCTGGAAGTAGGTGAATTGGGTCACTTCCATGCCGTTGAGCCAGACTTCCCAGCCCAGACCCCAGGCGCCGAGGGTCGGCGATTCCCAGTTGTCTTCGACGAAACGGATGTCGTGCACCAATGGGTCCAGGCCCACGTGCTTGAGGGAGCCCAGGTACAGTTCCTGGAAGTTGTCCGGGTTCGGCTTCAGGACTACCTGGAACTGGTAGTAGTGCTGCAGACGGTTCGGGTTTTCGCCGTAGCGGCCGTCAGTCGGGCGACGACTGGGCTGCACATAAGCGGCGTTCCAGGTTTCCGGGCCGATGGCGCGCAGGAACGTGGCGGTATGGAAAGTGCCGGCGCCTACTTCCATATCGTAGGGCTGAAGTACCACACAACCTTGCTCGGCCCAGTATTGCTGGAGGGCGAGGATCAAGTCTTGGAAGGTACGCACGGCTGGCGTAGGCTGGCTCACGAAATTCACCTGTTTCTTGGGCTGCGATTTAAAGAGCGGGAGTATACCCGATTCATTCGTCCGCACGCCCCCTGGAGCCTTATGCCACGCTGCTTTTGGTGTTCCGAAGATCCGCTGTACATGGCTTATCACGATCAGGAGTGGGGCGTACCGCTACGCGATGCGCAGCGCTTGTTCGAGTTGCTTTTGCTCGAAGGGTTCCAGGCCGGCCTGTCCTGGATCACCGTGCTGAGGAAACGCGAGCGCTACCGTGAGGTGTTGTTCGGCTTCGATGTACAACGGGTGGCGCAGATGAGCGACGCCGAAATAGACGATTTGATGCTCGATCCGGGGATCATCCGCAACCGTCTCAAACTAAATGCCGCACGACGCAACGCCCAGGCCTGGATGGCGCTGGAGGACCCGGTGGCGTTGCTCTGGTCGTTCGTCGGCGGCGTCCCGAAGATCAATCATTTCAAGGATCGCAGCGAAGTGCCGGCCGTAACGCCGGCCGCCGTGGAGATGAGCAAAGGTCTGAAAAAAGCCGGGTTCACATTTGTCGGCCCGACGATCTGCTATGCCTTGATGCAGGCCTCGGGCATGGTCATGGATCACACCACTGATTGTGATCGTTACGCCATCTTGCGCAGTGGGCGGTTAGAATAGCCGGCTCGCGACAAGGTTCATGACGTCGGTTCAGAAGATCAGGAGTGACCTGTGGATAAGTTTAAAGGCGCCTTGCTGGTAGGCGCTCTGCGGTTGTTTGCCCTGCTCCCGTGGCGGGCGGTGCAAGCGGTAGGCGCGGCGATTGGCTGGGTCATGTGGAAAACTCCCAACCGTTCACGCGACGTGGTGCGCATCAACCTCGCCAAGTGTTTCCCGGACATGGACGCCGCCGAGCGCGAGCGTCTGGTGGGACAGAGCCTGATGGACATCGGCAAATCATTGACCGAAAGCGCCTGCGCCTGGATCTGGCCGGCACAGCGTTCCATCGATCTGGTGCGTGAAGTCGAGGGCCTCGATGTGCTCAAGGACGCACTGGCTTCCGGCAAAGGCGTGGTCGGCATCACCAGTCACCTGGGTAACTGGGAAGTGTTGAACCACTTCTATTGCAGCCAGTGCAAACCGATCATTTTCTACCGGCCGCCCAAGCTCAAGGCGGTGGATGAATTGCTGCGCAAACAACGGGTGCAATTAGGCAACCGCGTGGCAGCGTCCACCAAGGAAGGCATCCTCAGTGTCATCAAGGAAGTGCGCAAAGGTGGTGCGGTGGGGATTCCGGCTGACCCGGAACCGGCTGAATCCGCCGGGATCTTCGTGCCCTTCTTCGCCACCAAGGCCCTGACCAGCAAGTTCGTGCCGAACATGCTCGCGGGCGGCAAAGCGGTCGGCGTCTTCCTGCACGCCCTGCGCCTGCCGGACGGATCAGGCTACAAAGTGATCCTGGAAGCCGCGCCCGAGGCCATGTACAGCACCGATACTGAGACGTCCTGCGCGGCCATGAGCCAGATCGTCGAGAAGTACGTGCGGGCTTACCCGAGCCAATACATGTGGAGCATGAAGCGCTTCAAGAAACGCCCGCCGGGCGAAGCGCGCTGGTATTGATCCGGCTGGCATGATCTGTGGATAACCTTGGGCTGAGGTTATCCACAACCGTTCAATCAAGGGCGCAGAAGATGTCCGAACACCGTAAGTCATTTCGAATCAAGATCCAGCACGAGAGCTTCGGCGAGTGCCTGGGCCAGACTCGCAACCTTTCCGCCAGCGGCGTCTACGTGAAGCACCCGACGCTCGCGGCTTTGGCCAAGGGTGCCGTGGTCTATGGCCAAGTGCAGGGGTTGCCGTGCGGTGCGCCACGAGTGCGCATGGAAGTGGTGCAGGTCGACGCTGAGGGTATCGGCCTGCGTTACCTTTGACCTGAGCGTTTTTTGATCAGTTGCCCAACCGGTCAAGCTTCTTCAGAAACACGCTCATTTCCTTTTCCGCCTGCTTGTCGCCATGCGCGCGGGCAGCTTCCAGGCCCTGTTCCCAGGCCTGACGGGCGGCTGCATGGTTTGCCTGCGCCAAATAAGCCTTGCCCAGCAACTTCCAGGCTGCCGAGTATTTCGGATCGAATTCCACGCAGCGGCTGAAATGCTCGGCCGCCTTGGCATTTTCACCCAGATCCAGATAACCCTTGCCCAGACCGAAGCGCAGCAGCGAGTTATCCACACCCTTGGCGAGCATTTTTTCCAGTGATTCGATCATCGGTAGCTTCCTTCTAAGGGGGCGTCAGCAAGGGATGTGGGTTTTCAAGATAGCTATCGCGAGCAAGCTCGCTCCCACATTTGATCTGTGGCGTACGCAAATCCACTGTGGGAGCGAGCTTGCTCGCGATGAGGCCTGGCCAGTCAGCGCAGAGCCCGGATCAGAAAAAGCTCAACCCCACGTGAAACAACTTCTCCACATCGCGAATATGCTTTTTATCCACAAGGAACAGAATCACATGGTCGCCGGCTTCGATCACGGTGTCGTCGTGGGCGATCAACACTTCTTCATCGCGAATGATTGCACCAATAGTAGTCCCCGGCGGCAGGACGATGTTTTCGATGGCCTTGCCGATGACCTTGCTCGACTTCGCATCACCATGGGCAATTGCCTCGATGGCTTCTGCCGCACCGCGCCGCAGTGAATGCACGCTGACGATATCGCCCCGGCGCACGTGAGCCAGCAAGGTGCCGATGGTCGCCAGTTGCGGGCTGATGGCGATGTCGATATCACCGCCCTGGATCAAGTCGACATAGGCCGGGTTGTTGATGATGGTCATCACCTTCTTCGCGCCCAGGCGTTTGGCCAACAGCGAGGACATGATGTTGGCTTCATCGTCGTTGGTCAGCGCCAGGAACAGATCGGCGTCGGCGATGTTCTCTTCCAGCAGCAAATCGCGGTCCGAGGCGCTGCCCTGCAACACCACGGTGCTGTCGAGGGTGTCCGAGAGGTAACGGCAGCGCGCCGGGTTCATCTCGATGATTTTCACCTGATAGCGGCTTTCAATGGCTTCGGCCAGCCGCTCGCCGATCTGCCCGCCGCCGGCGATGACAATGCGTTTGTAGCTCTCGTCGAGCCGGCGCATTTCGCTCATCACGGCGCGAATATTCGCTTTGGCCGCGATGAAAAACACTTCGTCGTCGGCTTCGATCACCGTATCGCCTTGCGGCAGGATCGGTCGGTCGCGACGGAAAATCGCCGCCACGCGGGTATCGACGTTCGGCATGTGTTCGCGCAACTGGCGCAGTTGCTGCCCCACCAACGGCCCGCCGTAGTAAGCCTTGACCGCCACCAATTGGGCCTTGCCCTCGGCGAAGTCGATGACCTGCAAGGCGCCGGGATGCTCGATCAGGCGCTTGATGTAGTGGGTCACCACTTGTTCCGGGCTGATCAACACGTCGACCGGAATCGCATCGTTGTCGAACAGGCCGGCGCGGGTCAGGTACGCGGCTTCGCGCACCCGGGCGATCTTGGTCGGCGTGTGGAACAGGGTGTGCGCGACCTGGCAGGCGACCATGTTGGTCTCGTCGCTGTTGGTCACCGCCACCAGCATGTCGGCGTCGTCGGCACCGGCCTGGCGCAGCACCGTCGGGAACGAGCCGCGACCTTGCACGGTGCGGATGTCGAGGCGGTCTCCGAGGTCTCGCAGGCGTTCGCCGTCGGTGTCGACCACGGTGATGTCGTTCGCTTCGCTGGCCAAGTGTTCCGCCAGCGTACCGCCGACCTGCCCGGCGCCGAGGATGATGATCTTCATCCGCTCACTCCCTTGAAATCCGCTTAACCGCGCGCGGCGGCAATCTTGATCAGCTTGGCGTAGTAGAACCCGTCGTGACCGCCCTCTTGCGCCAGCAACTGGCGGCCATGCGGTTGCTTGATGCCGGCCTGGCTGGCGATATCCAGCTCGCGAGCACCCGATGTGCGAGCGAGGAAAGCTTCGATGACTTCGGTGTTTTCGGTCGGCAAAGTCGAGCAGGTGGCGTACAGCAGGATGCCGCCGACGTCGAGGGTCGGCCACATCGCGTCGAGCAGTTCGCCCTGAAGTACCGCGAGCGCAGCGATGTCATCCGGCTGGCGGGTCAGTTTGATGTCCGGGTGGCGGCGAATCACGCCGGTCGCCGAGCAAGGTGCGTCGAGCAGGATGCGCTGGAATGGCTTGCCGTCCCACCATGCCTGAGTGTCGCGGCCATCGGCGGCGATCAGTTCGGCACTGAGGCCCAGCCGCTCAAGGTTTTCCCGCACGCGAACCAGACGCTTGGCTTCCAGGTCCACGGCTACCACGCCGGCCAGTTCTGGCTCGGCTTCAAGGATGTGGCAGGTCTTGCCGCCCGGTGCGCAGCAGGCGTCGAGCACCCGTTGGCCCGGCGCCAGGTCCAGCAGATCCGCCGCCAGTTGCGCGGCTTCGTCCTGCACGCTGATCCAGCCTTCGGCAAAACCTGGTAACTGGCGCACATCGCCCGGCGTGTCGAGCACGATGCCGTCCCGACTGAACACGCACGGCTTGGCCGCGACACCGGCATCACTCAGCAAGGCGAGGTAGGCATCGCGAGTGTGATGACGACGGTTGACCCGCAAAATCATCGGCGGGTGCGCGTTGTTCGCGGCGCAAATGGCTTCCCACTGCTCAGGCCAGAACGCCTTGAGGGATTTTTGCAGCCAGCGCGGGTGGGCGGTGCGCACCACCGGATCGTGCTCAAGTTCAGCCAGCAGTGCTTCGCTTTCACGTTGGGCGCGGCGCAGTACGGCGTTGAGCAGGGCTTTGGCCCAGGGTTTTTTAAGTTTGTCGGCGCAACCCACGGTCTCACCGATGGCGGCGTGAGCCGGGACGCGGGTGTACAGCAACTGGTAGAGGCCGACCAGCAACAGCGCTTCGACGTCAGCATCGGCAGCTTTGAAAGGCTTTTGCAGAAGCTTGGCTGCCAATGCCGACAAGCGCGGCTGCCAGCGGGCGGTACCGAAGGCCAGGTCCTGGGTGAAGCCGCGATCGCGGTCTTCGACCTTGTCCAGTTGCGTCGGCAACGAACTGTTCAGCGAAGCCTTGCCGTTAAGGACGGCGGCCAGGGCCTTGGCGGCGGCCAGACGCGGGTTCATTGGGCGTCCACCGCTTGGCCCAGGACGGTGCCAACGGCAAATTTCTCACGACGGCTGTTGAACAAGTCGCTGAAGTTCAGCGCCTTGCCACCGGGCAATTGCAGACGCGTCAGACACAGCGCCTGTTCACCGCAGGCGACGATCAAGCCGTCCTTGCTGGCGCCGAGGATCTCGCCCGGTGCGCCCTTGCCTTCGGCGAGGCTGGCCGCGAGCACTTTCAAGGCTTCGCCATTGAGCGTGCTGTGGCAGATCGGCCACGGATTGAATGCGCGAACCAGACGTTCCAACTCGACCGCAGGGCGGCTCCAGTCGATGCGCGCTTCGTCTTTGTTCAATTTGTGCGCATAGGTGGCGAGGCTGTCGTCCTGCACTTCGCCTTCCAGCGTGCCGGCGGCCAGTCCGGCAATCGCCTGAACCACTGCTGGCGGGCCCATTTCGGCGAGGCGGTCATGCAGGCTGCCACCGGTGTCATCAGCGCTGATCGGCGTGGTGACCTTGAGCAGCATCGGCCCGGTGTCGAGGCCGGCTTCCATGCGCATCACGGTCACGCCACTTTCAGCGTCGCCTGCTTCAACAGCGCGCTGGATCGGCGCCGCACCGCGCCAGCGTGGCAGCAACGAGGCATGGCTGTTGATACAGCCCAGGCGTGGAATATCCAGCACCACTTGCGGCAGGATCAGGCCGTAGGCCACGACGACCATCAAGTCCGGCTTGAGGGCCGCCAGTTCGGCCTGGGCCTCGGCGTTGCGCAGGGTTGGCGGCTGCAACACCTGGATGTTGTGCTCCAGAGCCAACTGCTTGACCGGGCTCGGCATCAGCTTTTGCCCACGACCCGCCGGGCGATCCGGTTGGGTGTAGACCGCAACGATCTCATAAGGGCTGTCGAGCAGGGCCTTGAGGTGTTCGGCGGCAAATTCGGGGGTGCCGGCAAAGACGATGCGCAGTGGCTCAGTCATGGGAATTCTCGGTTGGAAACACGCGGAAAAGAAAAAGGCTTGCCGCAGCAAGCCTTTGGAAGGGCATCAAGCGTTCTGGCGATGGAGCTTTTCCAGCTTCTTCTTGATCCGGTCGCGTTTGAGCGTGGACAGGTAATCGACGAACAATTTGCCGTTGAGGTGGTCGCATTCGTGCTGAATGCACACCGCCAGCAACTCTTCGGCGATCAGTTCAAAAGGCTTGCCGTCACGGTCCAGGGCGTTGATCTTCACGCGTTGCGGGCGGTCGACGTTTTCGTAGAAGCCCGGTACCGAAAGGCAGCCTTCCTGGTACTGACCCATTTCGTCGGTCAGGACTTCGAACTCGGGGTTGATGAACACCCGAGGTTCGCTGCGGTCTTCGGAAAGGTCCATGACCACGATGCGTTTGTGCACGTTGACCTGGGTCGCCGCAAGGCCGATGCCGGGTGCTTCATACATTGTTTCAAACATGTCATCGACCAACTGCCGCACTTCGTCGTCCACTACGGCCACCGGTTTGGCGATAGTACGCAGGCGCGGGTCGGGAAATTCGAGGATGTTCAAAATAGCCATAAGCGTAATTGCTGCACGTGTGAAGTAAAGTCTGGGCCGATGGCCTGGCGGGTCCGAAGATGCAGGCTACCGTTGTAAAACGTAGCTCCCTTCTTTTCATTAGAAAGGGGGAGCGGGCCACGAGGGCTCTGGCGTTCTACTCGAATGCACATAATAAAGGGATTCACCGCATGAGGAAATCACTACTCGCCCTGCTGCTTCTGGCCTCGGCCGGTTTCGCACACGGACAAGTGCAACTCAAGGAAGGTTTTCCACAGCATTACACGGTAGTGGCGGGCGACACGCTTTGGGACATCTCCGGGAAATACCTCCGCGAACCCTGGAAATGGCCCGAACTCTGGCAGGCCAACCCGCAGATCGAAAACCCCAACCTGATCTATCCCGGCGACTCGCTGTCGCTGGTCTATATCAACGGGCAACCGCGCCTGACCCTCAATCGCGGGGCTTCACGCGGCACTATCAAGCTCTCGCCACAAGTGCGCAGCACGCCGGTGGCCGACGCCATTCCGAGTATTCCGCTGCGATCCATCAACAGCTTCCTGTTGAGCAACCGGATCATCGACAAAGTGGAAGACTTCAACAAGGCGCCGTACATCGTTGCTGGTGACGCCGAACGGGTGCTCAGCGGCATGGGCGATCGCATCTATGCACGCGGCAAGTTCGACCCGGCGCAGTCGGTGTACGGCATCTTCCGCCAGGGCAAGGTCTACAGCGATCCGCAAAGCAAAGAGTTCCTGGGGATCAACGCCGACGACATCGGTGGCGGCGAGATCATCGCCACTGAAGGCGATGTCGCCACCCTCGCCTTGCAACGCACCACTCAAGAGGTTCGTCTCGGCGACCGCTTGTTCAGCGGCGAAGAGCGGGCGATCAACTCGACCTTCATGCCCAGCGCCCCCCAAAACGACATTCACGGCTTGATCATTGACGTGCCACGGGGTGTTACGCAGATCGGCGCGCTTGATGTGGTGACCCTGAACAAGGGCCAGCGCGACGGTTTGGCCGAAGGCAACGTGCTGGTGGTGATGAAAACCGGTGAAACCGTGCGTGACCGGGTCACGGGCGAACAGGTGAAAATCCCGGATGAGCGCGCCGGTTTGCTGATGATCTTCCGCACCTACGAAAAGCTCAGTTACGGCTTGGTGCTGAACGCCTCGCGCTCCCTGGCGGTGATGGACAAGGTGCGTAATCCATAAAAGACTCAACACGTTACCAACAGACTTATCCACAGCTTGTTGCCGATTCAACACGACCAATAACGATCAAGGATGATCTTATGCCGCTGTTTGCACCTACGCAGGTATCACCGGCGGAACTGGAAGCGCGTTTGCGTTTGCATCGTCTCCCGGAGCTCGGCCCTCGACGTTTTCAAAAGCTGCTCGAAGCCTTTGGCTCGGCCTCAAAAGCCATCAGCGCACCGGCTTCTGCCTGGCGTGCCTTGGGGTTGCCGGCGGCCAGTGCCGAGGCCAGGCGTAGCCCTGAAATTCGTGATGGCGCCTACCACGCATTGGCCTGGCTAGAGCGTGAGGGCCAGCATTTACTGATGATTGACCAGCCGGGCTACCCGGCACTGTTGGCAGAAATCAGTGACCCGCCACCGTTGCTGTTTGTCGCGGGCGATCCAGGCATTCTGGAAAAACCGCAGCTGGCGATGGTCGGCAGCCGGCGTGCATCGAGGCCGGGAATGGACACCGCTGCGGCGTTTTCCCGCAGTCTGGCGGGTGCCGGATTCGTCATCACCAGCGGTCTGGCATTGGGGATCGATGCGGCGGCGCATCAAGCCGCGCTGGACGTCGGTGGGCAGACCGTCGGAGTGCTCGGCACCGGTCTGGAAAATTTTTATCCACAGCGCAATCGGCGGATTGCCGACGCGATGATTGCGCAAGGCAGTGCGGTGGTTTCCGAGTTCCCGCTGGACGCCGGACCGCAGGCCAGCAACTTCCCGCGGCGCAATCGGATCATCAGCGGTTTATCCCTCGGCGTGCTGGTGGTCGAGGCCAGTGTCGCCAGCGGTTCGCTGATTACCGCACGGCTGGCGGCGGAACAGGGTCGCGAGGTGTATGCCATTCCAGGCTCCATTCATCATCCCGGCGCCCGTGGTTGTCACCAACTGATCCGCGACGGCGCGGTGTTGGTGGAAACCATCGAACATATCCTCGAAGGCCTGCGCGGTTGGCAGAATCTGCCGTTATCCACAGACGCTGCGGCGCCCGTCGATCATCCGTTGCTGTGCCTGCTGTTTGCCGCACCGCATACCAGCGAGGCCCTGGCCGACGCGGCGGGATGGGCATTGCCGAAGGTATTGGCGGCGCTGACGGAGCTTGAAATGGATGGCCGGGCAGTGAGCGAAGGCGGACGCTGGTTTGCGCGCGTAAGCTAGGTTCATGAAAGATCGGTAAACTGCGCACAGCCTTATTTTGGAGAGTCGGTAATGGTCAACAGTTGGCGTGTGCAACAAGCCGCACAAGCTATTCGCGCAGGGGCGGTGATTGCTTACCCAACCGAAGCTGTCTGGGGTCTGGGTTGCGACCCTTGGGACGAAGAGGCGGTGTATCGCTTGCTGGCGATCAAGGGCCGTTCGGTGGAAAAGGGCCTGATCCTGATTGCCGACAACATTCGCCAGTTCGACTTCCTGTTCGAAGATTTCCCGGAGCTGTGGATGGATCGCATGGCCAGCACCTGGCCGGGGCCGAACACCTGGCTGGTGCCCCATCAGAACATGTTGCCGCAATGGATCACCGGGGTCCACGAGACCGTGGCGTTGCGGGTGAGTGATCACCCTCTGGTGCGGGATTTGTGTGCGTTGGTCGGGCCATTGGTGTCGACTTCAGCCAACCCGCAAGGCCGGCCGGCAGCGCGTTCTCGAATTCGCGTCGAGCAGTATTTCCGTGGGCAAATCGACCTGGTGCTGGGCGGGAATCTGGGCGGACGGAAAAACCCGAGCCTGATTCGCGATCTGGCCACCGGCAACGTGGTGCGCCCGGCCTAAGACCGAGGTGAACCCATCGCGAGCAAGCTCGCTCCCACAGTAGATCTTTAGTGAACACAGATTTTGTGTACGACAACGATTCAGTGTGGGAGCGAGCTTGCTCGCGATGAGGCCCTACCAAACACCTGATACTTAAGGCAAAAGCACCGTCGACCCGGTAGTACGCCGCGCCGACAACTCAATCTGCGCCTTAGCCGCGTCAGCCAGTGGATAACGCTGGCTGATGTCCACCTTCAACTTGCCGCTGATGATCATCCCGAACAGCTCATCGGCCATGGTTTGCAGGTTTTCAGCGTTGTTAGCGTAAGTCCCCAGCGTTGGACGGGTCACGTACAGTGAGCCCTTCGCAGCCAGAATCCCCAGGTTGACTCCATCCACCGCACCCGATGCATTACCGAAACTCACTACCAGCCCGCGTGGCGCCACGCAGTCGAGCGAAGTCAGCCAGGTGTCCTTGCCTACGCCGTCGTAGACCACCGGCACCTTTTTGCCGTCAGTCAGTTCCAGCACCCGCTGTGCGACGTTTTCCTTGCTGTAGTCGATGGTTGCCCAGGCGCCGAGGGATTTTGCCAGTGCGGCTTTTTCCGGCGAACTGACGGTACCGATCAACTTCACGCCCAAGGCCTTGGCCCATTGGCAGGCCAGCGAACCGACACCACCTGCAGCGGCGTGGAACAGGATCGTTTCGCCACCCTTGAGTTCATAGGTCTGACGCAACAGGTACTGCACGGTCAGGCCCTTGAGCATGACGCCTGCAGCCTGTTCGAAACTGATGGCGTCCGGCAGATGCACCAAATTGTCTTGCGGCAACACATGCAACTCGCTGTAAGCACCCAGCGGGCCACTGCCGTAGGCCACACGGTCACCGACCTTGAAGCGCGTGACGCCGCTGCCCACCGCATCGACCACGCCCGCGCCTTCCGCGCCCAGGCCCGATGGCAGGGCTGGCGGTGCGTAGAGGCCGCTGCGGTAATAGGTGTCGATGAAGTTCAGGCCGATGGCCTTGTTGCTCACGCGCACCTGCTGCGGACCCGGCTCGGCAGGCTGATAATCCACATACTCAAGCACTTCGGGGCCGCCATGGGCACGGAACTGGATTCGTTTGGCCATCTGCACTCTCCTTAGGTGGTTTTGCGTAGCGCCCTATCGGACTCCTAAGCTTGATCTTCGTCAACTGCGACGGGCACAAGTGCAGTGTTATGCTACGCGCCCATTTGCGCCGGACGCCGTTCTGATCGAGCGCCGCGTAGCTTTGCCCGATTCAAGGTGATGCCATGACTACCCGCACCGAGGCCGTAAAAGCCTACCTGCTCGACCTGCAAGACCGCATTTGTGCTGCGCTGGAAGCCGAAGACGGTGGCACTCGTTTCGTCGAAGATGCCTGGACCCGGCCTGCCGGTGGTGGCGGTCGCACGCGGGTGATTGAAAACGGCGCGGTTATCGAGAAGGGCGGTGTCAACTTTTCCCACGTCTTTGGCAGCGGTCTTCCGCCGTCCGCCAGCGCCCATCGGCCAGAATTGGCCGGGCGCGGCTTCGAGGCCCTTGGTGTGTCGCTGGTGATTCACCCGCACAACCCGCATGTGCCGACGTCCCACGCCAACGTGCGCTTTTTCATCGCCGAGAAAGAAGGTGAAGAAGCGGTCTGGTGGTTCGGCGGCGGTTTCGACCTGACCCCTTACTACGGCAATGAAGAAGACTGCGTGCATTGGCACCGCGTGGCCGCGAAGGCCTGCGAGCCCTTTGGACCAGATGTCTACAGCCGTTACAAGGCGTGGTGCGACAGCTATTTCCACATCAAGCATCGTAACGAGCCCCGGGGCATCGGCGGTCTGTTCTTCGATGACCTGAACGAGTGGGACTTCGACACCTGCTTCGCCTTCATGCGCGCTATCGGCGATGCTTACATCGACGCGTACCTGCCGATCGTCCAGCGTCGCAAGGCACAAGCCTTTACCGCGCAACAGCGTGAGTTCCAGGAGTTTCGTCGTGGGCGCTATGTCGAATTCAACCTGGTGTACGACCGTGGCACGCTGTTCGGCCTGCAATCGGGCGGGCGTACCGAGTCGATCCTTATGTCGCTGCCGCCGCAAGTGCGTTGGGGTTACGACTGGAAGGCCGAGCCTGGCAGTGAAGAGGCGCGCCTGACCGAGTATTTCCTGCAAGATCGCGATTGGCTGGCTAACGCCTGAACGAGGACTCCTGATGGACCGTTACGTCGTATTCGGTAACCCGATTGGCCATAGCAAATCGCCGTTGATCCATCGCCTGTTTGCCGAGCAGACCACTCAAAAACTGGACTACAGCACCTTGCTGGCGCCGCTGGATGACTTTTCCGGTTGTGCCACGGAGTTTTTCCGCGAAGGCCGTGGTGCCAACGTTACGGTGCCGTTCAAGGAAGAGGCCTATCGTCTGGCCAACAGCCTGACGGAACGGGCCCAGCGAGCGGGTGCGGTCAACACCTTGAGCAAACTGGCGGACGGCAGCCTGTTGGGTGACAACACCGATGGTGCCGGGCTGGTGCGGGACCTGACGGTCAATGCCGGATTCAGCCTGCGCGGTAAACGCATTCTGCTGCTGGGCGCTGGCGGTGCGGTGCGTGGCGCGCTGGAGCCGTTGCTGGCCGAGCAGCCGGCGTCGGTGATCATCGCCAACCGTACGCTGGAAAAAGCCGAATTGCTGGCCGAACTGTTCGCCGATCTCGGCCCGGTGTCCGCCAGTGGTTTCGACTGGCTGCGTGAGCCGGTGGACCTGATTATCAATGCGACGTCGGCCAGCCTGTCAGGCGATGTACCGCCAATTGCCAGCAGCCTGATCGAGCCGGGCAAGACCGTTTGCTACGACATGATGTACAGCAAGGAACCGACTTCGTTCTGCCGCTGGGCCAGCGAACACGGCGCAGCAGTGTCGATGGATGGCCTGGGGATGCTGGCCGAACAGGCGGCCGAAGCGTTCTTCCTGTGGCGCGGCGTACGCCCGGATACCGCGCCGGTGCTGGCCGAACTCCGCCGCCAGCTGGCGTTGTAACCAATGTGGGAGCGAGCTTGCTCGCGATAGCAATCTGTCAGTCACATCGGTGCTGGAAGTTGCTGACGTTATCGCGAGCAAGCTCGCTCCCACAGGGGGCCATTTTGATGTTGGATCAATCCTCAAACCGGATCGGGCATTTCTCCGGTCCTTCGAGCTTTATCAACTCCTCGACTACATGCCCCCGCGCCCGGCGCAGGATCAGGCTGCGGCCTTGTCTGAGCAGTCGGCGCGCTTCCTGGTGCAGCATCTCTACGCCGGAATAGTCGATGAAATTGATGTACTGCCCTTCGATAACCACCTTTAAGCCCTGAGTGCGTTGCAGACGGACTTGCAGGTAGTGGCTGGCGCCGAAGAAGATTGAGCCGCCGACCCGCAGAATCTCTTCATCGCCTTCGCTCCATTGCTGCACGCGGGGTTGCGAGGTGCGTTTGAGGTAGAAAAACAGCGAGGCCAACACCCCGGCGTAGATCGCCGTTTGTAGTTCCAGCAGCAAGGTGGCGACGCACGTTAGCGCCATCACCGCGAATTCGGCATGACTGACCCGGAACAACGCGCGAATGCCGCGATGGTCCACCAATCCCCAGCAAATCAGCAGAATGCTCCCGGCCATGGCCGGAATCGGGATATGCGCTATCAGCGTTGCCCCGGTCAGCGCAAACAACGCTACCCACAGCGCCGAGAACACCCCGGCCAGTGGCGAGCAGGCACCCGCCTCATAACTCAATCCTGAACGGGTAAAGGAACCGGCCGACAGCGAGCCTGCGAAAAAGCTGCCGACGATGTTCGAAAGTCCCTGCGCACGGACTTCCTGATTCGCATCGAGTAATTGCTGCGAACGCGCCGACAACGAGCGGGCAATCGACAGGCTGGTGACCAGCCCGAGCATGCCGACCGCCACCGCACTGGGCAGTAGGCGCAACACCAGGTCCAGATCCAGCGGCAATGGGTTGAACGGCGGCAACCGGCCGACGAATGAGCTGACCAGCTTCACATGGCCAAACATCGATGGCCACAGCCACACCAACAGCCCGCTGAAGATCAGGCTGATCAACAGGCTCGGCCAGCGTGGCAGCAGCAGTTTCAGCGCAATACCCACCGCCAGCGTGCCAAGGCCCAGCACCAGCGACGGTTTATCCAGTGCACCGATGTCGCCGATCAAGGACAGCAGACTGTTCAGCGCCGTGGCCTGATTCGGCAGGTCCAGCCCCAACAGGTTTGGCAGTTGCCCGAGGGCGATCACCACCGCCGCACCGAGGGTGAAGCCCAGCACCACCGAGTGCGAGACGAAGTTCACCAGCGCGCCAAAGCGCAGCATGCCCAGCAGCCACTGGAAGATACCGGCAAGGAGGGTCAGCAGCAGGATCAACGTGATGTAGTCCTGGGAACCGGGCACGGCCAAGGGACTGACGCTGGCGTAAAGAACGATGGAGATTGCCGCTGTCGGACCACAGATCAAATGCCAGGAGGAACCCCAGAGGCAGGCAATCAATACGGGGATGATGGCGGCGTACAAACCGTATTCGGCGGGTAACCCGGCGATCAGGGCGTAGGCAATGGACTGCGGCAACGCAAGAATCGCCCCGCTGAGGCCGACGACAAGGTCGCGGCCGACGCTGGCGCGGGTTTGCCGGGGCAGCCAGCTGAGAAAGGGGAAGAGCTTATGGCGTCTGGAGATTGCCATGGGGCCTCTCGGCGAGTGACTGAGAATGCTCAGGGTGGTGTTTCAGATGCGACGGTGCAAGGGCAAAAATCGATTCGCGAGCAAGCTCGCTCCCACAGGGTAATTCGCGAACCTGTGGGAGCGAGCTTGCTCGCGATGGCGGTTTTGGACTTTATAACTTCGCTTTGACCGCTGGCAACGCGTCCTTCCCATCCGCCGTTTTCACGCCATCAAGCCACTTCTCCAGCACCGCCGGATTAGCCTTGATCCACGCCTTCGCCGCGTCGGCGTTGCTGAGCTTCTTGTTGACCACTTCGGCCATGATGCTGTTCTCCATCTCCTGGGTGAAGCTCAGGTTGGTCAGCAGTTTGCCGACGTTCGGGCAAGCCTGTGCATAACCCTTGCGGGTCAGGGTGTGGACACTGCCGGTGTCGCCGAAGTATTTCTCGCCGCCCTTCAGGTAATGCATTTTCAGTTGCACGTTCATCGGGTGCGGGGTCCAGCCGAGGAAGGTCACGAACTTCTGCTTTTTCACCGCGCGGGACACTTCGGCGAGCATTGCCTGTTCGCTGGATTCGATCAGCTTCCATTGGCCGAGGTCGAAATCGTTCTTCTTGATGATCTCTTGCAGCGAAATGTTAGCCGGGGCACCGGAGCCGATGCCGTAGATCTTCTTGTCGAACTTGTCGGCGTACTTGTTCAGGTCGGCAAAGTCATGCACGCCGGCGTCCCACACGTAGTCCGGTACCGCCAGGGTGAACTCGGTGCCGTCGAGGTTCTTCGACAGTTGAGTGACATCGCCATTGGCCACGAACTTGTCGTAGAAGCCCTGCTGCGCCGGCATCCAGTTACCCAGAAATACGTCGACCTGGCCGTCCTTGAGCCCGCCAAAGGTGATCGGCACTGCCAAGGTGTCGACCTTGGCCTTGTAGCCCATGCCGTCAAGCAGGAAACCGGTGATGGCGTTGGTCGCGGCGATGTCACTCCAGCCCGGGTCAGCCATTTTCACTGTGTCGCAACTTTGCTCGGCGTAGGCCGAAACGCTGCTCAAGGCCAGCAGCCCCGCCGTCAGTACTGTGGATAACTTTTGCATGTTCTTCCCCTTACGTTATTGGTTTTGGCAGGGTTGTGGATAACGTGCTTTGCGCTCCAGATCATCGAGGTCGATGTGGTTGCGCATGTACTGCTGACTGGCATCGACCAACGGCTGGTGATCCCAGCTCTTCAGCTTGCCGAGCGTCAGCGCCTGAGCGACGAAACGTCGTCGACGCTGGCTGGCAAGCACCTGTTGGTGGATTTCCGGGATATTCCATTTAGCCCGTGCTTCGGCGAGAAAATCGTCGAACAACTGGCGATGTTGTGCGGATTGGCTGAGTTCCTCCTGTTCATGCGGATCGTTGTGCACGTCGAAGAGCAGGCACGGGTCGTCTTCGCTGTAGATGAATTTGTACTTGCCCCGGCGGATCATCATCAGCGGACTGATGGTGCCTTCGGCCATGTATTCACCAAACACTTCGTCGTGTCCGCCCTGCCCTTGCAGGTGCGGCACCAGCGAGCGACCGTCCAGTGGCAATCCCGGCTCCAACGTGCCACCGGCCAGTTCCACCAGGGTTGGCAGCAAGTCGGCGGTGGACACCGCAGCGCTTACTCGGCCAGCGGCGAACTGCCCCGGTGCGCTGACCAGCAGCGGCACGCGGGCGGCCATTTCGAACCAGTGCATTTTGTACCAGAGCCCACGCTCACCGAGCATGTCGCCGTGGTCGCCGGAGAAGACGATGATGGTGTCGTCGATCAGCCCCGTATCCTCGAGGGTTTGCAGAAGTTTGCCGACGTTGCTGTCGATATAGCTGCACGCACCGAAATAGGCACGCCGCGCGTCGCGGATCTTATCCACAGGCAGCGGCTTGTCCCACAGGTCGTACACCTTGAGCAGACGCTGGGAATGCGGATCGAGATCGGTTTGCGCCGGGGTTTCCGGCAACGGGATGTCTTGGTCGTCGTACAGGTCCCAAAAGGCTTTGGGAATGGTGTACGGGTCGTGTGGGTGAGTCATCGACACGGTCAGGCAAAACGGCTGATCGCCATCTTCGCGGATGTGATCGAACAGGTACTGCTGGGCCTTGAACACCACCTCTTCATCGAAATCCAGCTGATTGGTGCGCACGCAGGGCCCGGCTTGCAGTACCGATGACATGTTGTGATACCAGCTCGGGCGTACGTCCGGTTCATCCCAGTTCACCGCCCAGCCGTAGTCGGCCGGGTAGATGTCGCTGGTCAGGCGTTCTTCGTAACCGTGCAGTTGGTCCGGGCCGCAGAAGTGCATTTTGCCGGACAGCGCGGTGCGGTAGCCGAGGCGCCGCAGGTAGTGGGCATAGGTCGGCACGTCCGCGGGAAAATCCGCCGCGTTGTCGTAGGCGCCGATCTTGCTCGGCAACTGGCCGCTGACCAGGGTGAAACGCGAAGGGGCGCACAACGGGCTGTTGCAATACGCGGCGTCGAACACCACGCCTTGCGCGGCGAGGCGGCTCAGGTTGGGCAGCTTGATCGGCGATGAACCGTAGAACGGCAACAGGGGCGCGGCCATTTGATCGGCCATGATGAAAAGAATGTTCTTGCGCTTCATGTGATCGCGGCATTCCATAGTGAGCAGTTATGCGAAAGTGCTGTGGTCGAGGATGTAGCCCACGCACTTCGTGGTAAAGCCCACGCCCGGCAATGACTAGGATAAGCACAGCTTATGTATGACTCCCTTGGTGATTTGTCCCTGGACCTGTTCCGTGCCTTTGAGGCCGCTGCACGTCACCGCAGCTTCACCGCTGCGGCGGTGGAACTCTGCACCACGCAGCCCGCCGTCAGCCAGCAGCTCAAACGGCTGGAAGAGCAACTCGGCACGCGGTTGTTCGACCGCATCTACCGAGGCATCGAGCTGACCGAGGCCGGAGCGATTCTGTTCGAACAGGTGCAGGCCGGTTTGCAGAGCATCGACGCCGGGCTGAACGCGATCAGCGCCCAGCATCAGCACGAGGTGTTGCAGGTGGCCACCGACTTCGCTTTCGCCGCGTATTGGCTGATGCCGCGTTTGCATCGCTTCCACCAAGCCAATCCACAGGTGGACGTCAGCCTGGTCACCAGCGAACGCAGCCACAACATGCTGCGCACTGACATCGACGTGGCTGTGCTGTTTGGTGATGGGCGTTTCAAGCAGGGCGAAAGCCATTGGCTGTTCAGTGAAGAAGTATTTCCGGTGTGCAGCCCGCTGCTGCTCAAAGACCGCGCGGTCCCCCTGCCCGCCCACGCTTTGCAGGAGTTGCCGCTGCTGCATTTACGCGGCGAAAACAGCAGCCACTGGTTCGACTGGAGCGGCGTGTTCCGCACGTTGGGCATCGCCACCCCACCTGCCCCGGGGCAGCTGCGTTTCGACAACTACACGCTGTTGATACAAGCGGCGATTGGCGGCCAGGGCGTGGCGATTGGTTGGCGGCACCTTGTGGATAACTTGCTGGCGCAAGGTCTGTTATGCCGACCGATTGCCGAGACGGCGATATCGAGCTTCGGCTATTACGTGGTCCTGCCCCAGCGCAAACGCCGCAGCGCGCTGATCCAGCAGTTCGTCGACTGGCTGATGACCGAACAGGCCAGTAGCGCGGAGTCGCTGACAGGTTTGGCGCTGCCATCGATTGCGGTGTAGCGTTGCGGGTGGAATGAATCCCGAGACACGAGAACGCTATGCAACGGATCAAGGGCTATCACGCCCATGTTTACTTCGACGCGAATACCATCGATCAGGCGCGGGCCCTGTGTGAGCAGGCTGCGCAGCTGTTTCCGCTGAAGATGGGCCGGGTGCACGAACGGTTGGTCGGCCCGCACCCGGACTGGAGCTGCCAGCTGGCCTTCGCGCCGGAGCAGCTCGGCGAAGTGCTGCCGTGGCTAGCGCTCAATCGCAAAGGTTTGGTGGTGTTTGTGCACCCGGATACGGGTAATGACCTGGCCGACCACACTGACCATGCGATCTGGATGGGGGCGGTTCGGCCACTGGATTTGTCGATTTTTTGAGCAGCCTGGGTTGCCTGTCAGGGCCTCATCGCGAGCAAGCTCGCTCCCACAGGGTAACGCATTTCAATGTGGGAGCGAGCTTGCTCGCGATGGCGGTGGTTCGGACTACACAAAACGCCGATCAAGACTTAGTACAAAACCCCCTCCAGAACTTCATAAACCACCCCGGTGCCTATGGCGATCAGCACGATGTCGCCGCCCATGCGTCGCCATTCATAACCCGGGTAGTACGGCAAGTGTTCGAGGGCTCGGCTGTCCAGGCGTTCGCCGTAGTAGCCGCGCGGCAAGGGTTGGCCTCTGACCCAGCGAACGCCTGGCGGTGGTGGTGCTCCGCGTACGAAATACCCGTGATTGACGCGGATCACTTCGCGCACCGGACCGAAGTCCTGAGGTGGCCGTCTGAATTCAGGGCGATGATCGCGGTGATCATCGCCGCGATGCTCATACCGCGGGCCGCCGCGATCATGATCGTCGCGTTCATCGGCGCTTACGTGGAGCAAGGGCGTGGCGCTGAGCATCAATACACCCAGGCTGGCAATCAGGCGTTTGGGCATTTTCATTTGGGTCTTCCTCAGAGCATCCACAGCAAAAAAAGGGGCTCAGAACTCGGTTCCAAACCCCTGGGTCTTGCTATTTAGTCTGCGGTGCCGGGTACTTAATTCCTCTGTATCAGGAACTTTACTCTTAGCTGACGCGGGCTTTACGCACACCTTCGGACAATGCCGAGCACAGGCCGAGTACGCCGTCGATGGCCTGCTCAGGTGTGGTCGCGTTGGCGATGTGGTCGATCAGCGCCGAACCCACCACCACGCCGTCTGCCAGACGGGCGATGGACGCCGCTTGCTCTGGTGTGCGGATGCCGAACCCGATGCTGATCGGCAGGTCGGTGTGGCGCCGCAAACGGGCTACGGCTTCTTCGACGTGTTCCAGTGTTGCTGCGCCAGCACCGGTCACTCCGGCCACCGACACGTAGTAAACGAAACCGGAGCTGCCATTTAGCACCGTCGGCAGGCGTGCGTCGTCGGTGGTCGGGGTGGTCAGGCGGATGAAGTCGATGCCTGCCGCTTGCGCCGGGTCGCACAGCTCGGCGTTATGTTCTGGTGGCATGTCGACCACGATCAGGCCATCGACACCGGCTTCTTTGGCATCGCTGATGAAACGCGGTACGCCGTAGTAATGAATCGGGTTGAAGTAACCCATCAGCACCAGCGGCGTGTGGTTGTTGTCTTTGCGGAACTCGCGAACCATTTGCAGGGTTTTCGCCAGGTTCTGTTTGGCACCCAGGGCGCGGATGTTGGCGAGCTGGATCGCCGGGCCGTCGGCCATCGGATCGGTGAACGGCATGCCCAACTCGATCACGTCGGCGCCGGCGGCTGGCAAACCTTTGAGGATCGCCAGCGAGGTGTCATAGCTCGGGTCGCCGGCAGTGACGAAGGTCACCAGGGCGGCGCGGTTCTGTTCTTTGAGTTCGGCGAAGCGCGTTTGCAGGCGGCTCATCAGTGTTTCTCCTGCTTGGACTGTTCCATATGGTGCATCACGGTTTGCATGTCTTTGTCGCCACGGCCGGACAGGTTGACCACCATCAGGTGATCCTTCGGCAGGGTCGGTGCGCGTTTGAACACTTCGGCCAGGGCGTGGGCGCTTTCCAGTGCAGGAATAATCCCTTCCAGGCGGCAGCATTTGTGGAAGGCATCGAGGGCTTCGTGGTCAGTTACCGAGGTGTACTGGACGCGGCCGATGTCATGCAACCAGGCGTGTTCCGGGCCGATACCCGGATAGTCGAGGCCGGCGGAGATCGAGTGAGCATCGATGATCTGGCCATCGTCGTCCTGCAGCAGGAAGGTCCGGTTGCCGTGCAGCACGCCCGGTACGCCGCCGTTCAGGCTGGCCGCATGCTTGCCGGTTTCGATGCCATGCCCCGCCGCTTCAACGCCGATGATTTCGACGCTTTTGTCATCGAGGAACGGGTGGAACAGGCCCATGGCGTTGGAACCACCGCCGATGCACGCCACCAGGCTGTCCGGCAGGCGACCTTCCTTGGCTTGCAGTTGTTCGCGGGTTTCCTTGCCGATCACCGCCTGGAAGTCGCGGACCATCGCCGGATAAGGGTGCGGCCCGGCCACGGTGCCGATCAGGTAGAAGGTGCTGTCGACGTTGGTCACCCAGTCACGCAGGGCTTCGTTCATCGCGTCTTTCAGAGTGCCGGTGCCGGCAACCACGGGGATCACTTCGGCGCCCAGCAGTTTCATGCGGAACACGTTGGCCTGTTGGCGCTCGATGTCGGTGGTGCCCATGTAGATCACGCAATCGAGGCCAAAGCGCGCGGCCACGGTGGCAGTCGCCACGCCGTGCATGCCGGCGCCGGTCTCGGCGATGATGCGTTTTTTGCCCATGCGCCGCGCCAGCAGGATCTGGCCGATGCAGTTGTTGATCTTGTGCGCGCCGGTGTGGTTCAGCTCTTCGCGCTTGAGGTAGATCTTCGCGCCGCCGCAGAATTCGGTCAGGCGTTCGGCGAAGTACAGCGGGCTTGGGCGGCCGACGTAGTCGCGCTGGAAGTAGGCCAGTTCTTCTTTGAACGCCGGATCATCCTTGGCCGCTTCGTATTCGCGGGCCAGGTCGAGGATCAACGGCATCAGGGTCTCGGCAACGTAGCGGCCGCCGAACGCGCCAAACAGGCCGTTGGCATCAGGGCCGTTGCGCAGATTAGTCTGGGTCATGAGGCGCTCCAGTTGAATTCGTGAAGTGGCAATGGCGTTCACTCTACCCCTGACGTCCCGGGCTGAAAACCGATAAGATCGCCGTAACCTGTCAGGAAAACTCACAGATCCCATGAGCCATGACCTTCCCCCGCTGAACGCCCTGCGCGCCTTCGAGGCCACTGCCCGCCTGAATAGCGTCAGTCAGGCTGCGGAGCAACTGCACGTGACTCACGGTGCGGTCAGTCGACAGTTGAAAGTGCTGGAGGAGCATCTCGGGGTGAGCCTGTTCGTCAAGGATGGACGCGGCCTTAAACTCACAGATGCCGGCGTGCGCTTACGCGACGCCAGCAGCGAGGCCTTCGAGCGATTGCGCACCGTGTGCGGTGAGCTGACGCAAGGTCACGCCGACGCGCCGTTCGTGCTCGGCTGCTCCGGCAGTTTGCTGGCGCGCTGGTTCATTCCACGTCTGGGCCGGCTGAATGCCGACCTGCCGGACTTGCGTTTGCACCTGTCGGCGGGTGAAGGCGATCTTGACCCACGGCGGCCGGGGCTCGATGCCTTGCTGGTGTTTGCCGAGCCGCCGTGGCCCGCGGACATGCAGGTTTATGAATTGGCCAGCGAGCGTATCGGCCCGGTGCTCAGCCCACGCTTTGCCGGTTACGACAGCCTGCGCCAGGCGCCGGCGGCTGCGCTGCTCAACCAATCCTTGTTGCACACCACTTCACGCCCGCAAGCCTGGCCCAGTTGGGCGCAGCGCAACGATCTCGACGCCAAAGCGCTGAAGTTCGGGCAGGGTTTCGAGCATTTGTATTATTTGCTGGAGGCGGCGGTGGCCGGGCTGGGCGTGGCGATTGCCCCTGAGCCGCTGGTGGCCGAGGACTTGAAGGCCGGTCGCCTGGTTGCGCCGTGGGGTTTCAGTGAGACCCCGGCGCAACTGGCGTTGTGGCTACCCAAGCGCGCCGCTGACGGGCGCGCTCGGCAGTTGGCGCAGTGGCTGAAAAACGAGCTGCGCCAACCTTAATGACCGCGTTTGTATAGCAGAAACGCGGCCAGCAAACCCAAGGCACCGACCGCGACGCTGGCTGTGGTCCATGGATGTTCCTGGGCGTAATCGCGGGTGGCGATTCCGGTTTCGCGGGTTTTGACTTTGACTTCTTCGTACGCATCGCTGAGCAGGTGGCGCGAGTGTTTCAGCGCGCTCTCGGCGTTGTTTTTGAGGGCCTTGAGGGTTTTCAGCGACTCGTCCGAGGCATCGCTCTTCAAGCTTTCCAGCGACTTGAGCAGACTCTCGATCTCGGCTTCCATGCTTTGCAATGAGGCTTTACGCAACGACGTGATGGCCATGATGACTCTCCTTCATTGATTGAGTGCTTGTGTTGGTTGGGACTCCAGCGGTTCGGGAAAGTGCAGTCTTTTTGAACCTTCAACGACAGAAGAAATACCGACAATCGCTGCTAGGCTCTAATCACAATTCCAGGAGAACGCCATGACTGACCATCACACCTACAAGAAAGTCGAACTGGTTGGCTCGTCCCCCACCAGCATTGAAGACGCCATCAACAATGCATTGGCCGAGGCCAGCAAAAGCATCAAGCTCATGGAGTGGTTTGAGGTTACTGAAACCCGCGGGCACATCAAGGACGGCAAGGCGGCGCACTTTCAGGTCACACTCAAAGTCGGGTTCCGGATTGCCAACAGCTGAGGTTGAGCTAGGCTTCTGAACTTGTGCGCTGGCCGATTGCCATAGGGAATGGCAAAGCGCTACTTCGTCTTGGGCGGCAGGCGCCCGAGTGTTAACGCTTACCCCTTTTGATCCGACCAGGGAATGTGACCGATGAAGAAATTTATATTGGCGGTGGGTTTGTTGAGCATTGCGGGAACAACCTTTGCGGCGGGCAAACCGTGCGAAGAGCTGAAAAGCGAAATTGCGGCGAAAATCGACGCCAAGGGCTCCAAAAACTATTCGCTGGAAATCGTCGATAAAGGCGCGGCCGCGGGTGGCAAGGTGGTCGGCAAGTGCGAGGCGGGCAAGAAGGTCATCGTCTACAAGAAGTAGGTTGAGTCAGCTGTTTATGTAAAAAAGCCGACGCCATGGCGTCGGCTTTTTTGCAGGCATTGTCCGGGACTTAGCCCTTCATCACTTGCGCCAGCAGTTCGTAGGAGTGCAGGCGATCAGCGTGTTCGTACAGGTCACAGGTGAAGATCAGCTCGTCGGCTTGAGTCTGCTCGATCAGCACTTCAAGTTTGCCGCGAATTTTCGCCGGGCTGCCGACCATGGCCAAACCGAGGAAATCACCGACGGCTTCTCTCTCATGGGGCAACCACAGGCCGTCCATGGTTTTCACCGGTGGCCGCTGGACCAGGCTTTGGCCGCGCATCAGCGCCAGGATTCGTTGGTAGACCGAGGTTGCCAGATAATCAGCGTGTTCGTCGGTGTCGGCGGCTACGAGTGGCACGCCCAGCATCACGTAGGGTTTATCCAGCACGGCTGAAGGTTTGAAGTGATTGCGGTAAACCCGAATCGCTTCATGCATATATCGCGGTGCGAAATGCGAGGCAAAGGCGTAAGGCAAACCGCGTTCGCCGGCCAGTTGGGCGCTGAACAGGCTGGAGCCCAGTAGCCAGACCGGCACATTGGTGCCGGTGCCGGGCATCGCGATAATGCGCTGGTCCGGCGTGCGTGGGCCCAGGTAGCGCACCAGTTCGGCCACGTCTTCCGGGAAATCGTCGGCGCTCCCGGAGCGTTCACGGCGCAAGGCGCGGGCAGTCATCTGGTCGGAGCCCGGTGCGCGACCCAGGCCGAGGTCGATTCGCCCAGGATAGAGGCTTTCGAGGGTGCCAAATTGTTCGGCGATCACCAGCGGCGCATGATTGGGCAGCATCACGCCACCGGATCCGACACGAATGCTCGACGTCCCGCCGGCCAGGTAGCCAAGCAGCACCGAAGTCGCGGAACTGGCAATGCCATCCATGTTGTGGTGTTCGGCGACCCAGAAGCGGTTGTATCCCCACTTCTCCACGTGTTGCGCCAGGTCCAGCGAGTTGCGCAGCGATTGCGCGGGGCTGCCGTTCTCGCGAACGGGCACAAGATCCAGCGTCGAGAACTTGATATCGGACAGTTGTTTCATAAGCCGGCTTCTCCAATGAGGGTACGCAGGCTTTTCTCACCAACGAAAACCTGCCGAATGCATGAGCGTGTTCTATGCAATGTGGGCATATACCCGAGTTTCAATAGCAGACGTGAAATTGCCGACCAGATAAGCGGTTCGATCCGACACGATGAACTTTGCTCAGCCTTCTATCCTCAGAACCCAGGCAACCGAAAACCATGAAGGCGCGACCCTCGCGCCGGATTTTGAGGAGGCAGAGATGAGTATCAAAAAGAAAGCATCGGCGCATTGGGTCGGTGATCTGAAAACCGGCCTTGGTTCTATCTCGACCGAAACCGGGGTCCTGAAAAATGCACCTTATGGCTTCAAGGCGCGTTTTGAAGGCGGCCCGGGCACCAACCCGGAAGAGCTGATCGGCGCCGCTCATGCGGGGTGTTTCTCCATGGCATTTTCGATGATTCTCGGTGAGGCTGGCCTCAAGGCCGACACGATCGACACCCAGGCCGAGGTGACGCTGGATCAGGTCGCTGGTGGTTTTGCGATCACCGCCGTGCACTTGACGCTCAAAGCGAAAATCCCTGGCGCGAGCCAGCAGCAGTTCGAAGAACTGAGCAAAAAAGCCAAAGAAGGCTGCCCGGTTTCCAAGGTGTTGAACGCTAAAATCAGCCTGGATGCAACGCTGGTGAATTGAGTTCTGTGCAGTAAAGATCGCAGCCTTCGGCAGCTCCTACGATGATCGATATGGGTCCGTAGGTGCTGCTGAAGGCTGCGATCTTTTTTGTTCCGGATCAAACTCGCGGAGTGAAACTGTGGTCGAATAAGTGACAGCAGCTTCAGCGCATGACTGTGCGCGCTGCCTCAAGGGAGCTTCAACCATGAAACGTTTTGCCTTGGCGGTTATCTGCAGTGTGCTGGCCACATCGGCCCTGGCGGCAACCAAATCCTGCGAAGAACTCAAGGCCGAGATTGAAGCCAAGATCCAGGCCAATAACGTATCGTCCTACACCCTGGAGATCGTCACCAATGACGAAGTGCACGACCAGAACATGGTGGTCGGCACGTGTGAAGGCGGAACGAAGAAAATCATCTATCAGAAGAACGACAGATAATTCGCCTTACGGCAGGCAGAACGTCTGGTTCTCTTCGGCGACGAGCTCGCGCTTGGCGTTATACAGCCGGGCGCTGGGCGTGGAGGTCAGCGAGCGAGCTTCGAGCAGGTAATGTTGGCCGGCTTCGAAATGATCGTAGCGCACGGTCAAATAGCACAGTCGGTTTGGCGAGTCGAATTCCATGCCAAAACCTCCGTAAAACAGCTCGAAGTCGAAGCGAACCTTCAATTCATGGCTGCCGGGTGTGACCTGGAAGAATCGCCCGTCTTTCAGGCGCTTATTGTCCAGGCTCTCGGCCATGAGGACCTTGCCCCCGGGCGTCGGCATGGCGAAGTCGACCCAGGCCATGTTCGGGTTCGCGGCGGGCAACGGGGTCATACAGCCGGCCAGCGAGCTGATGGCGAGAAAAAGCAGAATTCTGCGCATGATCAATTTCCGGGCGGTCAGGTATTAATCATAGCGCCGATCAGGTGCGCTGACAGCCCGCCAGATGCGCTTGGCCAACGACTTTTCGCTGCTGATCGTAGAGTTTGGCCCACGGCCGGAAGCCGATATTCCCCGCTTGCAGTTGATATCGCTGGCCGGCACTGAAGTCGTTGAACTTCACACTTAACCGGCAATCGCGCCACAGCGGTTCGGCGTCGGGGCCGATATTCGTCGGTGCTACCGCGAACTGATAACGCACCTTCAACTCATGGCTGCCCGGTGGAACCTGGAAGTAGCGTTTATCGGCGGTGGCCTTGGCGTCCACTTCCAGCGCTTGCAACACGGTGTCATGTTGATGGGGCCCGAGGTCGATCCAGGCTTGCGTGGGGTCGGGTTGAGGCAGTCCAACACAGCCAGCCAGCATCAGCAGGTTTGCAGTCAGCATTAACGCGCGCATAGCGAAGCTCCAGTCAGGCGAGATAGTCTTGCGGGCAGACTCCCCAAGGATGATTTGATGTGATCAGGCTGCTTTCAAGCCATCGGTTACTTGATCGCGTTTTGCGCGTTTTGTTTCCGACCGCGTTGCTTTTGTTGCTGAACGGTTGCTCGAGCGTCAATTACTACAGCCAGTTGGCCAGCGGTCAGTGGCAATTGCTGCGCGCGCGTGAGCCGGTGAGCGAGGTGGTTGCCGACCCTGCGCGTGACGCGAAACTGCGCGCGCACCTGGCTCAGTCGCAAAAGGCCCGAGAGTTCGCCAGCCAGCGGTTGCACTTGCCAGACAACAAAAGTTATCGCCTCTATGCCGACATCGGCCGACCGTACGTGGTGTGGAATGTGTTCGCCACGCCGGAGTTTTCCCTCAAGCCGCAGAATCATTGCTTTCCGATTGCCGGGTGCGTGGCCTATCGCGGGTATTACAGCCAGAGCGCCGCGCGAGGCGAAGCGGCGTTGCAGCGTCAACAAGGTATGGACGTGTCGATCAGTGGCGTTGAAGCCTATTCGACCCTGGGCTGGTTCAATGACCCGATCATCAGTTCAATGATGAACTGGGGTGACGAGCGTCTGGCGACGCTGATTTTTCACGAGTTGGCGCATCAGCGGTTTTATGTGAAGGACGACACGGAGTTCAACGAGTCTTTCGCCACCTTCGTCGAACAGGAAGGCACTCGCCAATGGCGTGCGGCGCGTGGTTTACCGCCGGCCGGCAAGGCTCAAGAGCAGCAACGTGATCAACTTACCCGGCTGATTCTGGACACCCGTACGCGACTCGAAAAACTCTATGCATTGCCCCTGGCGCCCGAACAGATGCGCCAGCGTAAAGCCGCCGAGTTCGACCGTTTGCGCAGCGATTATCGAACCCTGCGCGACAGCCAATGGGCCGGCGACAAGCGCTTTGATGCCTGGATCAATGCCCCGATGAACAACGCCAGGTTGCTGCCATTCGGGCTCTATGACCAATGGGTGCCGGCGTTTTCCGAGGTGTTCAAACAGTCGGGTGGGGATTGGCTGAAGTTTTATGCGGCCGTGGAGAAATTGGGAGCGTTACCCGTAGAACAACGCAAGGCTGCGTTGAAGGCGTTGGCAGCCCTTTAAGATTTGCGTTGGGTGAACTGACGCCATCGCGAGCAGGCTCGCTCCCACATTAGACCGAGTCGTTAGGTAAGTACGCGATCCCCTGTGGGAGCGAGCTTGCTCGCGATGGCGGTACAACTAGCGCTGCAAAAACGCCTGATGCAACTCGGCCAATGTCTCGAAGTGATACGCCGGCTGTTCGGCGCTCAATTCTTCGTGGCTGCCGAAGCCATAACCCACTGCTGCCGCGTCCAATCCGTTGCGCTTGGCGCCGATCAGGTCGTGTTTGCGGTCGCCGATCATCAGTGTGGTGGCCGGGTTCAGGCCTTCTTCGGCCATCAAATGGGCGATCAGCTCGACCTTGTCGGTGCGGGTGCCATCCAGTTCGCTGCCGTAGATCACTTTGAAGTGCCGATCGAAACCGAAGTGCCGGGCGATTTCCCGGGCGAAAATCCACGGCTTCGACGTTGCGATATACAGCTGCCGCCCTTGCCCATCAAGGGTTTCCAGCAATGGCATGACACCGTCGAACACGCGGTTTTCGTACAGACCGGTAACCTTGAAGCGCTCGCGATAGAAATTCACCGCCTCCCAGGCCTTGGGCTCGTCGAAGTCGTAGAACTGCATGAAGGCTTGCAGTAATGGCGGGCCGATAAAGTGTTCGAGCTTGGTCAGGTCAGGCTCGTCGATCCCCAGTTTGCTCAAGGCGAACTGGATCGAGCGAGTGATGCCCTCACGCGGGTCGGTCAGGGTGCCATCGAGGTCGAATAAAACGGTTTGGTAATGCATGAATATTCCTGAGTGAGCCTGCCGGTGTCAGAGCTGGTCGTAGCCTTCGGCCAGATGCAGGTCTTTGAGCTTCACGTAATTCGCTGCGCTGTAGGTGAAAAACGCCCGTTCCTTGTCAGTCAGTGGACGAATCTGTTTCACCGGGCTGCCGACATAGAGGAAACCGCTTTCCAGGCGTTTGCCCGGCGGCACCAGGCTGCCAGCGCCGATGATCACATGGTCTTCGACCACCGCGCCGTCCATGACGATGCTGCCCATGCCGATCAGGATCCGGTTGCCGACTGAGCA
Source organism: Pseudomonas sp. 05N431 (assembly GCF_056397005.1). Taxonomy (NCBI): domain Bacteria; kingdom Pseudomonadati; phylum Pseudomonadota; class Gammaproteobacteria; order Pseudomonadales; family Pseudomonadaceae; genus Pseudomonas; species Pseudomonas sp. 05N431. The sequence continues at coordinate 503,745 of NZ_JBFTMN010000004.1, read as the reverse complement.
GCCGTGCAGCATGACTTTGTGGGCGATGGTCACGTCGTCACCGATCAACAGCGGGAAGCCGTCGGGGTTGAAGGGGCCGGCGTGGGTGATGTGCAGCACGCAGCCATCCTGCACGCTGGTGCGCTGGCCAATGCGGATGCGGTGCATGTCGCCGCGGATCACGGTCAGCGGCCAGACAGAGCTGTCTTCGCCTATTTCGACGTCGCCGATCACCACCGCCGAGCTGTCGACAAAGGCGCCTTTACCGAGCACGGGGGTGTGGTTCTGGTACTTGCGAAGGGACACGATAGGCTCTCTCTCTGTTGTTGATAGCTGCGGTTGGCGTCGATTGTAATTAAGATGGCCGCATGTTTCTTCCAGCCAAGGTGCCAACCGTGAGCGTGAACAATCCTCTTTTGCAGCCCTACGACCTGCCGCCGTTCTCGGCGATCCGCGCCGAGCACGTACTACCGGCCATCGAACAGATCCTCGCGGACAACCGCGCTGCCATCGCCGAGATCCTTAAAACCCAGGGCAAACAGCCTACCTGGGCGGGTCTGGTGCTGGCGATGGACGAACTGAACGATCGCCTGGGCGCAGCCTGGAGCCCGGTCAGTCACCTGAACGCGGTGTGCAACAGTGCCGAACTGCGTGAGGCTTACGAGTCCTGCCTGCCGGCGCTGAGTGCCTACGCCACCGAAATGGGTCAGAACCGCGAGCTGTTCCAGGCCTATGAAGCGCTGGTCAATAGCCCGGAAGCGGCCGGTTTCGATGTCGCGCAAAAAACCATTCTGGAACACGCGCTGCGTGATTTCCGTCTGTCGGGTATCGATTTGCCTGCAGCTGAGCAAAAGCGTTACGCCGAGGTGCAGAGCAAGCTGTCGGAGCTGGGAAGCCATTTCTCGAACCAATTGCTCGATGCCACCCAAGCCTGGACCAAACACATCACCGATGAGGCCGCCCTCGCCGGCCTGACCGATTCGGCCAAGGCGCAAATGGCTGCTGCGGCCCAAGCCAAAGATCTGCAAGGCTGGCTGATCAACCTGGAATTCCCTAGCTACTACGCGGTGATGACCTACGCCCAAGACCGCGCGCTGCGCGAAGAAGTCTACGCCGCTTACTGCACCCGTGCGTCGGACCAAGGCCCGAACGCCGGTCAGAACGATAACAGCCCGGTGATGGAAGAAATCCTCGACCTGCGTCAGGAGCTGGCCAAGCTGCTGGGGTTCGCCAGTTTCTCGGAGCTGAGCCTGGCGACCAAAATGGCCGAGTCCAGCGATCAGGTGCTGAGCTTTCTGCGCGATCTGGCCAAGCGCAGCAAACCTTTCGCCGCGCAGGATCTCGAGCAACTCAAAGCCTATGCCGCCGAACAGGGCTGCCCTGATCTGCAAAGCTGGGACAGCGGTTTCTACGGCGAAAAGCTCCGTGAACAGCGTTACAGCGTTGCTCAGGAAGCGCTTCGCGCGTACTTCCCGATCGATAAAGTGCTGAGCGGCCTGTTCGCCATCGTCCAGCGTCTGTATGGCATCGAAATCGCCGAGCTGAAAGGTTTCGACACCTGGCACCCGGACGTTCGCCTGTTCGAAATCAAGGAAAATGGCGAACACGTCGGGCGCTTCTTCTTCGACCTGTATGCCCGAGCCAACAAGCGCGGCGGTGCCTGGATGGACGGTGCCCGCGACCGTCGCCGTACCGCTGAAGGTGTATTGCAGAGCCCGGTGGCTAATCTGGTGTGCAACTTCACCCCGGCTGACAGCGGCAAGCCTGCCCTGTTGACCCACGATGAAGTCACCACGCTGTTCCACGAATTCGGTCACGGCCTGCATCATCTGCTGACCCGCGTTGAATATTCCGGTGTGTCCGGGATCAACGGCGTGGCGTGGGACGCGGTCGAGCTGCCAAGTCAGTTCATGGAAAACTGGTGCTGGGAGCCCGAAGGCCTGGCGTTGATCTCCGGTCATTACGAAACCGGCGAGCCGCTGCCGCAGGACCTGCTGCAAAAAATGCTCGCCGCGAAGAACTTCCAGTCCGGGCTGATGATGGTTCGCCAGCTGGAATTCTCGCTGTTCGACTTCGAACTGCATGCCACCCATGGCGACGGCCGTAGCGTGCTGCAAGTGCTCGAAGGCGTGCGCGATGAGGTTTCGGTGATGCGTCCGCCGGCCTACAACCGTTTCCCTAATAGCTTCGCGCACATCTTCGCTGGCGGTTACGCGGCGGGTTACTACAGCTACAAATGGGCTGAAGTGCTGTCGGCCGATGCCTTCTCGAAGTTCGAGGAAGAAGGCGTGCTCAATGCCGCCACCGGTCGTGCGTTCCGCGAGGCGATCCTGGCCCGTGGCGGTTCTCAGGAACCGATGGTGCTGTTCGTCGATTTCCGCGGACGTGCGCCGTCGATTGACGCACTCTTGCGCCACAGCGGCCTCGATGAGGACGCGGCAGCATGAGTGACGCGCCAGTGAGCAAAACCAAGAAACGCTTCATCGCCGGGGCAGTCTGCCCGGCGTGCAGCGAGCCGGACAAGTTGATGATGTGGAGCGAAGACGAGGTGCCGCACCGCGAATGCGTGGCTTGCGGTTATTCCGACACGCTGAACGAGCAAGGTCTGTCGGTGCCCAAGGAATTGGGGACGCGGGTCAATACCACCGCGGTGAAGGTCCCGGACGCCAAGGTCCAGGCGGTGCAGTTCTTTCCCAATCCGAAGCTGAAGAAAAAGCCCGACGATCACTCCTGATCTCCCGGCGCTTTGAAATCCGCCTTTGAGCCTGATCGCTCAAGGGCGGTATTACCGACTGACGCCACACTCCTCGATTGCAGGTTCACGACCCGCCTTGCCTGTTTGGGTCAGGGCTTGTTGTGGCATGTCCCTCAGAACTTCGGTTCTTCGCTATTGACCGTTTTTAACCAGCTTTTCATCGAGCAGGTCGCAAACACACTGGTACTGCAATCGCCGTTGGCCAGTGCGGTACGCAGCTTGTCGATATCTGCCTTCATCATGTAGCGAATGCCGTTCTTGAAGTGGGTATTGTCGTCGAAACCACCCTGGGTCATTTCGTTCAGGGCATCTTCCTTGCTCCAGCCTTGCACCACCACGCGGTACATCGCAGCCATCAGGCCAGTGCGATCCGATCCGCGTTTGCAATGGATCAACACCGGGCCTTTGCTTTGACCGGTTTGAATGGCCCGCAGCGCACTCAGCACCTCGCTGTCATCGACATGGCTGGTCTTGTATGGCAACTGCACCAGATTGATTCCGGGGGTCGATAGCCAGCTTGTGTCGGACTCGGGCAGAAAATTGATCACCGTCGTGATCTGGAGTTTTTCCAGCAGTGGCAGCGCTCCGTGATCGGGAAGTGTGCTGCGGTAGAGGGTCGGTGACATCTGGTAAAGGCCGTACTGCGCTTCGACGGGTTGGGCCCATTCTGCAGGACGGATGGATGGGGTTTGCTCGGCCTGAACCTGATCGAACGCAAAGATCGCCATGAACGACAGGCACAGAGCGAGCAAGAGGTGGTTTTTCGACATGAGTCAGGGGGGCCGTGGATGAAGGAATGGGCGACTTAGAGCCCAGCCTGAACCCTGAGCAGTCAAAGCGATGTGAGGGGCTTGTCAAAGAATCGTTAAGCCTGAGGGTGCCTTTGACTGTTACGAGGATGGCAGTTGTCGCGTGTTTGTCGGATCAGATGGGGTGAAGGGGGTGAGTTTTAAAGGTGAAAGAAATGGTTAAGCGATTTGAGTAATTCGTTAAATGTTCTTAATGGTTTAAATTGAAATAACTAACGCCTGCGAAACTATTTTCGCAGGCGTTAGTGTCTGGGTCTTAGCCCGTATTAAAAAGTACCGAACCAGGTCCCTTCAGGGATTTACAATGTTGGCATAGGCTTTGGCCAGCGCCAGCAGCTTGGCTTTGTCCTCGGCATCAATATCACCATCACCGTCCACATCCTCGCGTACGGTCCCTAGGGTGAAGGAGTGCCCGCCGTCGCTGGAAATCGCCGTCATGAAAATCGAGTCCACCAGTGTCTCGGTTGGCACTTTATTTTCCGCATCCCAACCCAGTTCTTTACGTGCAAGTTGCAGTGAAACCAGAGTGTTCGGCTCCGAAGGGCCTGGTTGCATTAGTTGTAGAAAAATACCGCGTTGATTAAAGAAAGACATTGTTAAATCCTTTTAAGGGTTATCCCGTTTAGTGTTGCTTGTGCCAGGGATAATACCGGTTGCCTCTGTCGGATAACCAATAGTTATATGTTTCTCATTCTTACGCATGTAAGTGGTTTAACAAGTAGTTATATATAACGAATAGGGTGTCAGCCTGACGCCTTCGCTGAAGGTGCCGAACGGCACTGGCCTGACACCGGATCTTCCGATACTGTATATGCATACAGTCAAGAGGGTTTTCCCAATGTTCACGCCCTTGCCACCTCGCGGACGCGGGACCGCCAGCAACCCGCACAATCGCTTTGCGCCGAACCGTTCGGTGGCAGAAGACGATGGCTGGTACCAGGAAGTACCGCTGACCCAAGGCACCGAGGTGCGCATCGAGACGGCGAAAACCATCATCACCCGCAACAACTCGCCCGACCTGCCCTTCGATCGCTCGATCAATCCCTATCGAGGTTGCGAGCACGGCTGCATTTACTGCTATGCACGACCCAGTCATGCCTATTGGGACCTGTCACCCGGGCTGGATTTCGAAACGAAGCTCATCGCCAAAAGCAATGCTGCCGACGTGTTGGAGCAGCAGCTTTCCAAGCGCGGTTATCAGTGTGCGCCGATCAACCTGGGCTCCAACACCGATCCCTATCAGCCGATCGAGCGCGAACACAAAATCACCCGGCGAATTCTGCAGGTGCTGCTGCGCTACCGGCATCCGGTGACGATTATCACCAAGGGCTCATTGATTCTTCGCGATCTGGATCTGCTCGGTGAACTCGCCGAACAGCGTCTGGTGGCGGTGATGATCAGCCTGACCAGCCTCGACGACGAACTCAAGCGCATCCTTGAGCCGCGAACGGCCGCCCCGAAGGCGCGGTTACGGGCGATGCGGGTCATGCGTGAGGCCGGGATCCCGGTGGGCGTTTTGTGTTCGCCGATGATCCCGATGATCAACGACAGTGAACTGGAAAGCCTGCTGACCGAAGCTCACGCGGCCGGCGCGCAGAGTGCGGCTTACATGATGCTGCGCCTGCCGCTGGAAGTGGCACCGTTGTTCGAGGAATGGCTGGCGGCCCACTATCCGCAGCGTGCAGCCCATGTATTGAGCTTGATCCGTCAAAGCCGCGGCGGTGAATTGTATGACAGTCGCTTTGGCGCTCGCATGCGCGGCGAAGGGCCGTTCGCCGATCTGTTGGCGCAACGCTTCGCCAAAACGATAAAACGTCTTGGGCTCAATCAACGTGAAGGCTTCAACCTGGACTGCACAGCCTTTTGTCCGCCCGGTGCTCAAATGTCGTTGCTTTAGCAACAATTGGCCTAAGGTTGAGTAGTGGAAACGCTGGGGGGTTGATACGCTGGTCACGTTTTTTGTGACCTGTAACACAGGTTCTAGAGCGGTTTATTCAGTTTGAGTTAAGTTTCGGTGGTTACCTTGTTCATTGAGTGACTGGATGGTCACTGACCAGTGGCCTGGATGTTTTCTAACCAGTCGCTGGCTTTATCCCAGGTAAATCGGGAAAATTTTCCTACTCCGTCAAAGAGGATGAATCATGAGTGACAAGGATAAACAGCCGTTGGCTGCGTCGGCTTCCGCCCTCCCTGTGGCTGAAAGCGCCGATGCAGCGCTGCAGCACATCGTTGATGGTTTCTTACACTTCCACCACGAGGTCTTCCCGCAACAGGAAGAACTCTTCAAGAAACTCGCCACGGCTCAACGGCCCCGAGCGATGTTCATTGCGTGCGCGGATTCTCGCATCGTTCCCGAGTTGATTACCCAAAGCGCCCCAGGCGATCTGTTTGTCACCCGCAACGTTGGTAACGTTGTGCCACCCTATGGCCAGATGAACGGCGGCGTTTCCACGGCCATCGAATATGCGGTGCTGGCCCTTGGCGTGCAGCACATCATCATTTGCGGACACTCCGATTGCGGCGCCATGCGAGCTGTACTCAATCCGCAAAGCCTGGAAAAAATGCCCACGGTCAAAGCCTGGCTGCGTCACGCCGAAGTGGCAAAAACCATGGTCCAGGAAAACTGCCATTGCGCTGACGAAAACGAAAGCATGCAGGTGCTTACCGAAGAAAACGTCATCGCCCAGTTGCAGCATTTGCGCACTCACCCTTCAGTGGCCTCGCGCATGGCCAACGGTCAGCTGTTTATCCATGGCTGGGTCTACAGCATCGAAACCAGCGAAATCAAAGCCTACGATGCGGATAAGGGCTGCTTCCTGCCTCTGGATGGCAGTCATCCGATTCCCGTGGCGACGCCCAAAGCGCGTTTCTAAATCCTCCTAAACACCTTGTCTGGTCTGGCCAAGGCTGCTGAAAAAGCGGTCGGGCTTCGCCACGCCTGAAGAATCTCAGGAGAACGCTCATGCGTGCTGCGCAATTGAAAGCTGTTTTGCCACGGGAGCTGCTGGCTTCGGTGGTGGTGTTTCTGGTCGCCCTGCCCTTGTGCATGGGCATTGCAATCGCTTCCGGCATGCCGCCGGCCAAGGGCCTGATCACCGGGATTATCGGTGGTCTGGTGGTCGGTTGGCTGGCAGGTTCGCCGCTGCAAGTCAGCGGTCCGGCTGCGGGGCTGGCGGTATTGGTCTTTGAACTGGTGCGCCAGCATGGGGTGGCGATGCTCGGACCAATTCTGTTGCTGGCCGGGTTTCTGCAACTGGTGGCCGGGCGTTTGCGGCTGGGCTGCTGGTTCCGCGTGACGGCGCCAGCGGTGGTCTACGGCATGCTGGCAGGCATCGGGGTGCTGATCGTGCTGTCGCAGATACATGTGATGCTCGACGGTGTTCCCAAGCCTTCAGGCCTGGACAACCTCAGCGGGTTTCCGGCGGCCATTGCCCAAGCCTTGCCGACGCTGGGTGGCGGGCTGGGTTGGCAAGCCGGTCTGCTTGGGCTGTCGACGATTCTGGTCATGGGACTGTGGGAGAAATTTCGCCCGCAAGCGCTGCGTTTCATTCCTGGCGCGTTGCTCGGCGTTGGTTTGGCGACCCTTGCCAGTCTGGCGCTGGCATTGAACGTCAAACGGGTCGAAGTCCCGGCTAATCTCGCCGAGGCAATTGACTGGCTGAAGCCGGCCGACCTGTTGAATTTCGCCGACCCCAACCTGCTGATCGCCGCCTTCGCCGTAGCTTTTATCGCCAGCGCCGAAACCCTGCTCTCGGCCGCCGCGGTGGATCGCATGCACAGCGGCGAGCGTTCGGATTTCGACCGCGAATTGTCCGCCCAAGGTATCGGCAACATGCTCTGCGGTCTGGTCGGCGCGTTGCCAATGACAGGCGTGATCGTGCGCAGTTCAGCCAACGTACAGGCCGGCGCCAAGACGCGGTTGTCGGCGATTTTCCACGGTGTCTGGCTGCTGGCGTTTGTATTGCTGCTGTCCAGCGTGTTGCAAAGCATCCCGGTCGCCAGTCTGGCGGGCGTGCTGGTGTATACCGGGGTGAAACTGGTGGACTTGAAGGCGTTTCGCAGACTGGGCCGCTATGGCCGGATGCCAATGTTTACCTATGCGGTGACTGCGCTGGCGATCATCTTCAGCGACTTGCTGACCGGTGTGCTGATCGGTTTTGGCTTGACCCTGGCGAAGCTGGCCTGGAAGGCCTCGCGCCTTAAAATCAGCCTGATCGACCTTCCGGCAGAGGGCGAAATGGAGTTGCGACTGATGGGGGCTGCGACTTTTCTCAAGGTGCCGGCGTTGACCCGGGTGCTGGGGACCATTCCGGCGGGTGCGACAGTGCATGTGCCGCTCAATAACCTGAGTTACATCGACCACTCATGTCTGGAGTTGCTTGAGGAATGGGGGCGGGCCAATGCCAGCAAAGGCTCGAGACTGCTGATCGAGGCGCGCGGACTGAAACGCCGGCTGGAGGGGCGATTGCGGACGACCGTGGGGGTGGGTTCCGCCGGATAGATACCAGTGTGGGAGCGAGCAAGCTCGCTCCCACAGGTGTTCGGTTTTTACAGTTGGATCAAGCCGCCGGCTGATCCAGTTCCAGCTCTACTCCCAGCTGGCGCGACAGGCATGGCCAGCGCTTCCAGGCGGCGCCGGTGTCCGGGCTGTTGAGTTTTTCCCGGTAGGCTTCGACGGACTCCAGCGCGAAGCTTTCTTCGTTCAGCATCTCATCAACGGCGTGATGTACAGCCTCATCCAGTTGATTGGCGAAGTCCTCGCCGATCAGTTGGTGGGCAATCAGGTTGGCGACAGTCATGTCCAATGGGATCAGTGGCTGGCCGAAATGTTTGATGTAAAGGTCGTTAACCTCTTCTACCAGGCGATGTGCCAGGTAGGCTTCGTCCAGCAGGCCATCCAGGCCTTCGTGACCGGCCATGATCGCCGGTGGCTGGAGGAAGAATTGCTCGGCGATATTCAGCACCGGCTTGATCTGCGATTCGATGCCCGCTTCGCGAGCTACGTCGTTGGCAGCGTCGAGCAGGTCCGGCACTTGTTCTATATAAGCGGTGACAAAACGGGTCATCACGCCTTTCGCGTCAACGTCAGGCAGTTGGATAGCGGAATGCAGGTGCGGCAATTGGACTTCCAGCTGACGGGTCAGCTGACCGGTTTCGGCTTCATGTTGTTGTGCACGTTGAATCTGCTCGCGCAATGCGGCGGTGTTCATGAAAACTCCAGGAAACGAATGCAAGGAAATAGGGGAAGACATAAGTTAGCCTGCTTATACAAGTGGCTAAGACGTATTTGTCATAATTATTTCACCTTTCATGCCACTGCGTTATATCGATTTGCCATCACCGATCCCACATCCTTCTCCATCCGTGGCCTGTGACGCAAGTGCCAGGTGTTTCAGCTCATTTACGCCATCGCGTTGCGGGGTCGCACTCGCTGTCTATACTCGGATCTGAATGGAGTTAGCTGATGACGCCCGACTGCGTAGGCAGCAAGGCCCGGCGATTCAAGTTCGTAGTCTGAAAAAGCCGCTCCCTTGCCGTCGGTGTTAGCCGGCGGGATAACAAGAACGATAAGGGGAACCCGCAATGATGCGACATCCACATGTCTGGATGGGCCTCCTGTTGTGGTCGATTTTCGGTCAGGCGCAAGCGGCCTGGACTGTGAATATGGCGCCTGGAGCGACTGAAGTCAGTCACGCAGTATTTGACCTGCACATGACCATTTTCTGGATCTGTGTGGTGATCGGCATCATCGTTTTCGGCGCGATGTTCTGGTCGATGATGGTGCATCGGCGCTCCACCGGGCAGGTGGCCGCCAAATTCCATGAGAGTACGACGGTCGAGATCCTCTGGACCGTAGTGCCTTTCATCATTCTGGTGGCCATGGCCGTTCCGGCGACCGCCACCCTGATCAAGATGTACGACACCAGTGAGCCGGATATCGATATCCAGATCACCGGTTATCAGTGGAAGTGGCATTACAAATACCTGGGTCAGGACGTCGAGTTCTTCAGCAACCTGGCCACCCCGCAAGAGCAAATCCACAACAAGAGCGCCAAAGGCGAAAATTACCTGTTGGAAGTCGATCAGCCGCTGGTGCTGCCGACCGGTGCCAAAGTGCGCTTTCTGGTGACCTCCGCCGACGTCATCCACTCGTGGTGGGTGCCGGCGTTTGCGGTCAAGCGCGATGCGATTCCCGGGTTCGTCAACGAAGCCTGGACCCGCGTCGACAAGCCGGGTATCTACCGTGGCCAGTGCGCCGAACTGTGCGGCAAAGACCATGGCTTCATGCCGATTGTGGTCGACGTCAAAACCCAGGCCGACTACGACACCTGGCTGACCGAGCGCAAAGCCGACGCCGCCAAGCTCAAGGAACTGACCAGCAAAGAGTGGACCCTGGACGAGCTGAAGGAGCGCGGTGACAAGATTTATCACACCACCTGCGCTGCCTGTCACCAGCCTGAAGGCCAGGGTATGCCACCGCTGTTCCCGGCACTCAAAGGTTCGCCCATCGCGACCGGGCCTATAGAGGATCACCTGCACCGTGTGTTCTTCGGCAAACCCGGCACCGCCATGGCGGCGTTCGGCAAGCAGTTGTCGGAAGTCGATATCGCCGCCGTCGTGACCTACGAACGAAATGCCTGGGGCAACAACAAAGGCGACATGGTCACCCCTAAAGACGTACTGGCCCTCAAACAGGCGGCAAGCAAATGACCCGGTCTATTGCGTGTTCCCTTGAACGCTTGGGGCTAAGCACCCCGAGCCGCCCAGCCCACCCGTTTGCAGGAGACAGGCCATGAATGCTGTGAACGATGACCACGGTCATGCAATCGTCGACAACCACGTCCACGGTCCGGCCAAGGGCCTGATGCGCTGGGTGCTGACCACCAACCACAAAGACATCGGCACGCTGTACCTGTGGTTCAGCTTCATGATGTTCCTGCTGGGCGGCTCGTTCGCCATGGTGATTCGCGCCGAGTTGTTCCAGCCCGGGCTTCAGATCGTCGAACCGGCGTTCTTCAATCAGATGACCACCATGCACGGTCTGGTGATGGTCTTCGGTGCGGTGATGCCGGCGTTTGTCGGCCTCGCCAACTGGATGATCCCGCTGATGATCGGCGCGCCGGACATGGCCCTGCCGCGGATGAACAACTTCAGCTTCTGGCTGTTGCCGGCAGCGTTCCTGCTGCTGGTGTCGACGCTGTTCATGCCGGGTGGCGGACCGAACTTCGGCTGGACCTTCTACGCCCCGCTATCGACGACCTACGCCCCGGAAAGCGTGACCTTCTTCATCTTTGCCATCCACCTGATGGGTATCAGCTCGATCATGGGCGCGATCAACGTGATCGCCACCATTCTCAACCTGCGTGCGCCGGGCATGACCCTGATGAAAATGCCGCTGTTCGTCTGGACCTGGCTGATCACCGCGTTCCTGCTGATCGCGGTAATGCCGGTGCTGGCGGGTTGCGTGACCATGATGCTGATGGACATCCACTTCGGCACCAGCTTTTTCAGCGCTGCCGGTGGTGGTGATCCGGTGCTGTTCCAGCACGTGTTCTGGTTCTTCGGCCACCCCGAGGTGTACATCATGATCCTGCCGGCGTTCGGTGCCGTCAGCTCGATCATTCCGACCTTCTCTCGCAAGCCACTGTTCGGCTACACCTCGATGGTCTACGCCACGGCGAGTATTGCCTTCCTGTCGTTCATCGTCTGGGCGCACCACATGTTCGTGGTCGGCATCCCGCTGGTGGGCGAGCTGTTCTTCATGTACGCGACGCTGCTGATCGCGGTGCCCACCGGGGTCAAGGTGTTCAACTGGGTCAGCACCATGTGGCAAGGCTCGCTGACTTTCGAGACGCCGATGCTGTTTGCCGTGGCATTCGTGATCCTGTTCTCGATTGGCGGGTTCTCCGGGTTGATGCTGGCCATCGCCCCGGCGGACTTCCAGTACCAGGACACCTACTTTGTGGTCGCGCATTTCCACTACGTGCTGGTGCCAGGGGCGATCTTCGGGATCTTCGCTTCGGCCTACTACTGGATGCCGAAATGGACCGGCCACATGTACGACGAAACCCTCGGTAAGCTGCACTTCTGGCTGTCGTTCATTGGCATGAACATGGCCTTCTTCCCGATGCACTTCGTGGGCCTGGCGGGTATGCCGCGGCGGATTCCGGACTACAACCTGCAATTTGCCGACTTCAACATGGTGTCGTCGATTGGCGCGTTCACCTTCGGGGCAACGCAGATTTTCTTCCTGTTCATCGTGATCAAGACCATCCGCGGCGGCCCGGCGGCCCCGGCGAAACCTTGGGACGGCGCGGAAGGCCTGGAGTGGAGCGTGCCATCGCCGGCGCCGTATCACACCTTCGTCACGCCACCGGAAGTGAAATGAACAGCTTTTCTTGTGTGGGAGCGACGGTGCGGCGATCCGACTTGCTCGCGATGAAGGCGGCTCGGTGTGTCAGGCGCGCCGCTATCGCGAGCAAGCTCGCTCCCACAGGGTTCCATTTCCATACAGAGGCCCGCCGCCGTGGCTGACTCTATTTCCTTGAAGAAGCTGGTTACCCGGCTGCTGTTGGTGGTGGCCAGCATGTTTGTCTTCGGGTTTGCACTGGTGCCGATTTACGACGTGATGTGCAAGGCGTTCGGCATCAATGGCAAAACCGCCGGGCAGTACGAAGGCGAGCAGGTGGTCGACACGTCGCGGCAAATTCGCGTGCAGTTTCTGTCGACCAACGCCGTGGACATGGTCTGGGAGTTTTATCCCAAGGCCGACGACATGGTGATCAATCCGGGGGCGGTGAACGAGATGATCTTCGTCGCCCGTAACCCGACCGATCACCCAATGAGCGCGCAGGCGATACCGAGCATTTCTCCAGGCGACTCAGCGGTGTATTTCCACAAGACCGAGTGCTTCTGCTTCACCCAGCAGGTGCTGCAACCCGGTGAACGAATCGAAATGCCCGTCCGTTTCATCGTTGACCGTGAGATTTCCAAGGATGTGAAGCACCTGACGCTGGCTTACACGCTGTTCGATATCACCGCACGTCATCCACCGGTCGCGGCCAACACCAATGCCGGTCCTTGAGACGTACAAGCGTGCCCGATAAGGAGAACAATAAATGGCAACTCATGAACACTATTACGTTCCCGCCCAGAGCAAATGGCCGATCATTGCCACGATCGGCATGTTCGTCACGGTGTTTGGCCTGGCCACCTGGTTCAACGACCTCAAGGCAGCGCGCCCGGAATCCCACGGCCCGCTGATCTTCTTCGTTGGCGGTCTGTTGCTGGCCTACATGCTGTTCGGCTGGTTCGGCACGGTGATCAAGGAAAGCCGGGCGGGGCTGTATAGCTCGCAGCTCGATCGCTCGTTCCGCTGGGGCATGAGCTGGTTCATTTTCTCCGAGGTGATGTTCTTCATCGCCTTCTTCGGTGCGCTGTTCTACGTGCGCAACCTGTCCGGGCCGTGGCTCGGTGGTGAGGGCGGCAAGGGCATCGCGCACATGCTCTGGCCGAACTTCCAGTTCGCCTGGCCGCTGCTGCACACCCCTGACCCGACACTCTTCCCGCCGCCCAAGGAAGTCATCAGTCCCTGGGGCTTGCCGCTGCTGAACACGGTGTTGCTGGTGAGCTCCAGCGTCACGGTGACCATCGCCCACCATGCCTTGAAAAAGGGCCATCGCGGCGCACTGAAGCTCTGGCTGGCGCTGACGGTACTGCTGGGCTGTGCGTTCCTCAGCTTCCAGGCCAAGGAATACATCCACGCCTATCACGAACTGGGGCTGACCCTGGGCTCAGGCGTGTATGGCGCGACGTTCTTCATGCTGACCGGTTTCCACGGCGCTCACGTGACCATCGGCACGATCATCCTGTTCGTGATGCTGATGCGGATCATGCGTGGGCATTTCGATGGCGATCACCAGTTCGGCTTCGAGGCGGCCAGTTGGTATTGGCACTTCGTCGATGTGGTGTGGATTGGCTTGTTTGTCTTCGTTTACGTGCTTTGAGGCGGCACTTACCAGGGGGCGCTGGACACCAACTGGCCGCTGAAGAATCCCCAGGCAATCAAGCCGACGGTGATGGCAGCCAGGCCGACACGAACACTCAGGGCGGTGACCAGGCGTTTTGAGCTGCTGTCGTCCTTGACCAGAAAAAACAGGCCGCTGAACAGACTGACAACCGTGGCAATCAGCATCAGGACGATGGCTGCTTTGAGCATGGTGAGACTCCGGGGGAATGCGATGTACTTGAGTATAGCTACCCTGTTTATCAACTTTTTGGCGACGCCATGAAGCGCTTTCGGCCAGGTATCGCGCCGACCCTGGTGGTGCTCGCGCTGCTGCCGTTGCTGGTCTTTCTGGGTTTTTGGCAATTAAGTCGGGGCGAGCAGAAACGCGTGTTACTGGAGAGCTACGCCGAACGCCGCGTGGCTGAACCGATGGCCAGCGAACACCTGTCGAGCACACAAGACCCGGCCTTCCGACGCGTTCGCCTGCATGGTCAGTTCGATGCGGCCCACAGTTACCTGCTGGACAACCGCACCCGCAATGGCCGGCCAGGGGTCGAGTTGCTGCAACCCTTTCACGACCAGGCGAGCGGTCTCTGGTTACTGCTCAATCGCGGCTGGCTGCCGTGGCCGAACCGGCGCACACCGCCCGTGTTCACCACCCCCGAGCAATCGTTGAGTCTCGACGCCTGGGTGTATGTCGCTCCGGGTGCGACCTTTCAACTGCATGCCGATCCGGCGAACGCCAACTGGCCACGGCTGGTGACGGCGATCGATCCGGCCAAGCTCTGGAGCGAGCTGGGCCGAACCGGGTTTGCTTACGAATTACGTGAAGAAGCCGGGCCGGCATCTTATGTGGTTGATTGGCCGGTCGTGGCCATGGGGCCGGAAAAACACCTCGGTTATGCCGTGCAGTGGTTCGCCATGGCGCTCGCGCTGTTCGGTCTTTATCTCTATTTCGGATGGCACAACGCAAAGGAGAAACAGCATGGGAGCGGCCATGAATCCACCCAACATGTCTGAAGCGCAGGCGCCACAGCGTCGTCGTGGGCGCTGGCAGTTGGTGCTGATCCTGCTGATGGTGATTGGTCCGATGATCCTCGCCACCGGCATGTACAAGTTGCAGTTCTGGGTGCCGGAAGGTCGCAGCTATCACGGTGAACTGATCGGCAACGGTCAGAGCCGTGCCGAGTTGGGGGTGCAGGCGGACGAAGACCGCTGGCAGATGCTCGTGACCGCACCGCAGGACTGCTCGGTCGATTGTCAGCAGTTGGTGTACCTGGCCCGGCAGATTCAGGTCGCTCTGGGTCGTGATGCCTCGCGTGCCAGCCATGCATTGGCCGTCTCCCAGCCCTTGAGCGCGGACTATGAGGCCAAGCTCAAACTCGAATACCCGCAGTTGCAGCGTTATCCACTGGACCTTTCGACCTACACTAAAAATGTTCAGGGCAAAGGCTCGGCGCAGCTCTGGATCATCGATCCGCACGGCAATCTGGTGCTGCGCTTCGACCCCTCCGTCAAAGGCAAGGACCTGCTCAACGACCTGCGCCACCTGCTGAAACTGTCGAACATCGGATAAGGGCATCGTCATGGCCAAACCTGGATTTCGCCTCGCGCTGTTTGCCACCTTGCTGGCACTGATTGTCGTCTTGCTGGGCGCCTATACCCGGCTGACCCACGCCGGCCTTGGTTGCCCGGACTGGCCGGGTTGCTATGGGTTTATCAGCGTGCCCAAGAGTGAAGCCCAACTGGCCCATGCCGAGTTGCATTTTCCGGACACACCGGTGGTTGCCCACAAGGGCTGGAACGAGATGATTCACCGCTATTTCGCCGGCACCCTCGGATTGCTGATTGTGTTGCTGGCGGCACGTGCCTGGACCCATCGTCATCATCTGGACCAACCTCTGAAGCTGCCGTTGTTCTTGCTCGCGGTGGTGTTTGCCCAAGCGGCCTTTGGCATGTGGACGGTCACCCTCAAGCTCTGGCCGCAGGTGGTGACGGGACATTTGCTGGGTGGCTTTGCGACCTTGAGCCTGCTGTTTCTGCTGACTTTGCGCTTGTCCGGCGTATTGCCGGCGCTGATCGTGCCGCGACGTCTGCAGTACTGGGCGACGGCCGGATTGCTGCTGGTGATCGGACAGATCGCTCTCGGCGGCTGGGTCAGTGCCAACTACGCGGCGGTGGCCTGTATCGACTTCCCCACTTGTCACGGCCAATGGTTGCCACCGGCTGATTTCGCCAATGGCTTTCACCTGACCCAACACATCGGCCCCAATTACCTCGGCGGGCAGCTCGACAGCGATGCGCGCACGGCGATTCACCTGACTCACCGCATTGGCGCTTTGCTGGTCACGCTGGTGCTGCTGGGGCTGGCCTGGCAGCTCAAAGTCGTCGGCATGACCCGACTCGCCGGGTTGGTACTGGGGGCGTTGGCGGTGCAGATCACCCTGGGCATCAGCAATGTGCTGTTTCACCTGCCGTTGCCGGTGGCCGTTGCCCATAACGCAGGCGGCGCGGCGCTGTTGCTGACGATGGTGCTGGTCAACTATCACGCACGAACCAGCCTGGTTCGAGTCAGGCAGCAGACGTCCGGGCGTTGGCGTTTCAGCCCGCGTAAGCACACCGCCGGGCCCATAACAATAAAAGGAGAAATGCCATGGCGACTCTGATCGGCGAACGTCAACGCCAAGCGATCTGGCGTGACTATCTGGAGCTGACCAAGCCGAAAGTCGTGGTGTTGATGCTGATCACTTCGCTGGTTGGTATGTTCCTCGCCACGCGTGCCGGGGTTCCGTGGACGGTGCTGGTGTTTGGCAATCTGGGGATTGGTCTGTGCGCGGGCGGCGCGGCGGCGGTCAACCATGTGGTGGACCGGCGGATTGACGCGGTGATGGCGCGCACGCACAAGCGGCCACTGGCCGAAGGCCGGGTTTCACCGACCGCCGCACTGACCTTCGCGCTGTTGCTGGCGGTGGCCGGGCAAGCCTTGTTACTGGCCTTTACCAACCCGCTGACGGCGTGGCTGACCCTCGCCTCGTTACTGGGCTATGCAGTGGTCTACACCGGTTTTCTCAAGCGGGCAACGCCGCAGAACATCGTTATCGGCGGACTGGCCGGCGCCGCACCGCCACTGTTGGGTTGGGTCGCCGCCACCGGGCATGTCAGCGCCGAACCGCTGCTGCTGGTGCTGATTATCTTTGCCTGGACCCCGCCACACTTCTGGGCGCTGGCGATTCATCGCAAGGAGGAGTACGCCAAGGCCGATATTCCCATGCTGCCGGTGACTCACGGCGAGCATTACACCAAGATCCACATCCTGCTTTACACCTTCGCCCTGCTGGCTGTGAGCTTGATGCCTTATGTCATTCACATGAGCGGCTTGCTGTACCTGGTTTGCGCCCTGGGACTGGGCGCAAGGTTTCTGCAATGGGCCGTGGTGCTGTACCGTGGCACTCAGCCGCACGCGGCGATCAGCACCTTCAAGTACTCTATTTACTACTTGTTCCTGCTGTTTATCGCCCTGCTCGTAGACCACTACTTATTGTTGAACCTATGACCCGAACCCAGAAAACCGTCTTCATTCTTGTTGCCCTGATCGCGCTGGTCCTGGGGCTTACCGTCAACAAAGTACTGTCTGGCAAAGGCCAGGGCGATCCGACTGCGCTGATCGACGCCGGGATCATCCTGTTGCCGCAAAGCCGCAACCTGCCGGATGTGCAGATGACCAATCAGGACGGTCAACCGGTGACGGTCAACGCCTTGAAAGGCAAGTGGAGCCTGCTGTTCTTTGGTTACACCTTCTGCCCGGACATCTGCCCGACCACCCTGGCGCAACTGCGGCAGATCAAGAGCGAGCTGCCAGCGGACGCGGTCGACAAGTTGCAGATCATTCTGGTCAGCGTCGACCCGAACCGCGACACCCCCAAGCAGCTCAAGCAATACCTGGGCTACTTCGATCCGCAGTTTGTCGGCCTGACGCCGGCTTCGGTCGATGACCTGCAAAAAGTCGCCAATGCGGTGAGCATTCCGTTCATTCCGGCGGACACCAGCAAACCCAACTACACCGTCGACCACAGCGGCAACCTGGCGGTGATCGGGCCGGACGGCACACAGCGCGGGTTCATTCGTGCACCGTTGAACAACACGAAACTGGTGGCTCAGTTGCCGGTGATGCTCAAGCGTCAGTAAACACCCCCAAAACTAATGTGGGAGCGAGCTTGCTCGCGATAGCGGACTGACATTCAAGATCGATGTTGGCAGTGATGGCCCCATCGCGAGCAAGCTCGCTCCCACAAGGTCAGTGTTTCAGGCATAAAAAAACGGGGACGCAGTGAATGCGTCCCCGTTTTTTTGCATCAGCAGATCAGAACGCCGGCAGTACCGCGCCTTTGTACTTCTCCAGAATGAACGCCTTCACTTCCGGGCTGTGCAGTGCAGCAACCAGTTTCTTCATCGCGTCGCTGTCCTTGTCGTCCGCGCGGGCGACCAGGATGTTCACGTAAGGCGAGTCCTTGCCTTCGATGAACAGCGCGTCCTTGGACGGATCGAGCTTGGCTTCCAGCGCGTAGTTGGTGTTGATCAGCGCCAGGTCGACCTGGGTCAGCACGCGCGGGATGGTCGCGGCTTCCAGTTCGCGGAATTTCAGGTCTTTGGTGTTCTCGGTGATGTCCTTGAC
This sequence comes from Pseudomonas sp. 05N431, assembly GCF_056397005.1. Taxonomy (NCBI): domain Bacteria; kingdom Pseudomonadati; phylum Pseudomonadota; class Gammaproteobacteria; order Pseudomonadales; family Pseudomonadaceae; genus Pseudomonas; species Pseudomonas sp. 05N431. Next base: position 485,521 of record NZ_JBFTMN010000004.1, on the reverse strand, counting down.
AGTCGACAGGATGTTTTTCGAATCCTTCAACTTGATCAGGCCGGCCTTCTCCAGCAGCAACAGCGCACGGCCGCCGTTGGTGGCGTCGTTCGGGATCACTACGTTGGCGCCGCCTGGCAGTTCGGCAAGGGTCTTGTACTTGTTGGAGTACGCGCCCAGCGGTTCCAGGTGCACACCCGCAACGCTCACCAGGTTTGTGCCCTTGGCTTTGTTGAACTCATCGAGGTACGGCTGGTGCTGGAAGAAGTTGGCGTCCAGGCGTTTCTCGGCAACCTGTACGTTCGGCTGCACGTAGTCGGTGAATACCTTGACCTTGAGGTCGACGCCTTCTTTGGCCAGTGCCGGCTTCACGAACTCGAGGATTTCCGCGTGCGGAACCGGAGTAGCAGCGACGGTCAGGGTTTCAGCGGCCTGAGCGGAGAACGCTGCAACGGCAGCGAACGCGACGAGTAGTTTTTTCATCCAGCAAACTCCTTGTGAGGCGCCCTTTCGAGCGCCTGCCAGCCGTGGCCGGCGATTGCATTTATTTTCGGGAAAAGTGCACCACCAGCTTATCGCCGACGGTTTGCAGAACCTGGACCAGCACCAGCAGCAACACCACGGTCACCACCATTACGTCAGTCTGGAAGCGTTGGTAACCGAAGCGAATCGCCAGGTCACCCAAACCACCGGCACCGACCACACCGGCCATCGCCGTGTAGGACACCAGCGTAATCGCGGTCACCGTGATCGCTGCGAAAATGCCCGGGCGGGCTTCCGGCAGCAGCGCGTTGACGATGATCTGACGGGTCGTCGCGCCCATCGCCTGGGTCGCTTCGATGATGCCGCGATCGACTTCACGCAGGGCGGTTTCCACCAGTCGGGCGAAGAACGGCGTGGCGCCGACTACCAGCGGTGGAATCGCACCGCCGACACCCAGCGAAGTGCCGGTGATCAACACAGTGAACGGGATCATCACGATCAGCAGAATGATGAACGGCAGCGAACGCAGGATATTCACGATCAGCGACAGCAGCGCGTAAACACCTTTGGCTTCGAGCAACTGGCGCGGGCTGCAGAGGAACAGCAACACGCCCAGCGGCAGGCCGAGCAGTACGGTGAACAACAGCGAACCGCCAAGCATCAGCAAGGTGTCGCCGGTGGCCTGCCAGATTTCGAACCAGTCGATATTGGAGAAGAAACTCATCAGGACTTCCATTAGCGCAGCACCTCCATGTGGACGTCGGCTGCGGTGAAGCGGGCGAAGGCCGCTTCCATGTCGCCACCGGTGACCGCCAGGGTCAGTTGCCCGTAGGGGACGTCTTTGATGCGGTCGATACGACCGGCGAGGATGCTGTAGTCCACACCCGTTTCGCGGGCGACGGTGCCCAGCAACGGCGCGTAGGTGGCGTCGCCCTGGAAGGTCAGGCGCACGATGCGGCCCGGCACATGAGCGAAGTCGTCGCGCTGTTCGCTTTCGTCGATTTGCTCGTCTTCCTGCACGAAACGCTTGGTGGTCGGGTGCTTGGGGTGCAGGAACACGTCGGCCACCGGACCTTGCTCGACGATCACGCCGGCATCCATCACCGCGACCTGGTCGCAGACCCGGCGAATTACGTCCATTTCATGGGTGATCAGCACGATGGTCAGGTTCAGCTCACGGTTGATCTCGGCCAACAGTTGCAGGACCGACGCGGTGGTTTGCGGGTCGAGGGCGCTGGTGGCTTCGTCACACAGCAGGATTTTTGGCTTGGTCGCCAGGGCGCGGGCAATGCCGACGCGCTGTTTCTGGCCACCGGACAACTGCGCCGGGTACTTCTTTGCGTGGTCGGCCAGGCCGACACGCGCCAGCAACTCAGCCACTCGCAGGTCGATCTCGCTGCGCGACAGTTCACCGGCCAGGGTCAATGGCAGCGCGACGTTGTCGGCAACCGTCTTGGAGGCCAGCAGGTTGAAGTGCTGGAAGATCATCCCGACTTGCTGACGGAAGCGACGCAGCGCATTGGCGTCCAGCGCGGTGACTTCTTCGCCATCGACGATGATCTTGCCGCCGCTGGAGTTTTCCAGGCGGTTGATCAGGCGCAACAGGGTACTTTTTCCCGCGCCGGAGTGACCGATCAGGCCAAACACCTGACCGTTCTCAATCGACAGATTGGTGGGGTGCAGCGCGGGAATATCCTTACCGGCAACGCGGTAAGTTTTATGGACGTTTTGAAACTCGATCACGTAGCGAACCTTGTGGGGCGCGTTAGAAAAGGATCAGCGGTTAGCCGGGCGGGCATTTTAGCGTGTCCGTATAGAGGTTCTTAGCATTTATTTCGCATTCATCCAGCCATTTGGAAATAACGCGATAAGCCAAGAAGCACAAAAGATCGCAGCCTGCGGCAGCTCCTACATCGGTCCGTAGGAGTTGCCACAGGCTGCGATCTTCTCTTTTAAGGTTTACGTGGCGTCAGAACCATCTGTGCCGGGACATTGCGCAGAATCTGTCGCTCGATCTTCAGGTCGAAGTCGGCATCCAGCTTCTTCACCCGTTTGGTCAGCAGCGTGGCCAGCCACGGGTAATCTTCGGTGCGCGGCGCCTGAATGCTGACGTCGCACTCATAACTCACCACATCGCTGGCAATCGCATCGAGTTGTCGACGCAATTGCTTGCTATCGGCGATGTTCAGCGCAACGGTGGTGCTCTCAGCTGTTGGGTCGATGATCTTGGCGACACGCTTGGCTTCGGCGGCCTTGAGGGCGGCCTCTGCCTGGTCCAGTTCGGCCTTGCGCGCGTGGCTGATGGCGTTGTTGACGCCACCGGTCAGCGCCGGGGCTTTGGGCATCAACGCACGGGCTCGGCTCAGGGCCGTGGCGGCGGCATTCACGTCGCCTTTTTGCAGAACGATCTGGCTGCGTTGCAAATAGGCTTCGGCGAGTTGCCGTTGATATGGTTCCAGCGACGGGTCGTTGGGTGATTCGGCCTGCAACGCGGCCAATTGATCTTCGGCGGTAGCCAGTTCACTGCTGGCCAGGCTTTGCTGCAGCTGCGTGATCGCCGTAGCCCGTGCGTCCGGGACTTCAGGGGCTGGCGGCGTGCTTTGGCAGGCGCCAAGTAGCAGCGAAAATGCAACAAGGAGCAGATAACGGGAGGCGAACGGCTTCATTCCTGCGACTCTCTGATTGCGCAAAAAACGAGCAAGTCTACACCCCTCGACGGGGCAGGACAAAACTCAGCAGAAACAGCGCGGCAGCAGCCACCACAATCGATGGACCGGCCGGCGTGTCCTTGAACCACGACAGCGCCAGGCCACCGCAGACCGCGAGTATACCGAGCAAACTCGCGCCCAAGGCCATCTGCTCTGGAGAGCGTGCGTGACGTTGTGCCGCAGCCGCCGGGATGATCAGCAAGGAAGTAATCAGCAGCACGCCGACGATTTTCATCGCCACCGCGATCACCACCGCAATCAGCAGCATCAAGGTCATGCGCAATGCTGCTACCGGCAGGCCTTCAACCGTGGCCAACTCTTCGTGCACGGTTATCGCCAGCAACGGCCGCCACAGCGCCACCAACAGCAGCATCACCGCCGCACTGCCGCCGAGGATCCACGCCAGATCGGTCGGGCTGATCGCCAACAAGTCGCCGAACAGATAGGCCATCAGGTCGATCCGCACTTCATGCATGAAGCTTAGTACCACCAGGCCGAGAGAGAGCGTGCTCGGCGCAAGAATCCCCAACAAGGTGTCGGAGGCCAGCGGCTGGCGCTGTTGCAAGGTCACCAGCAGCACGGCCAGCAACAGGCAGCCGACGGTCACCGCGATGGTCGGGCTGACATCCAGCAGAAAACCCAACGCCACGCCGAGCAGCGCTGCATGGGACAGGGTGTCGCCGAAATAGGCCATGCGCCGCCAGACCACGAACGATCCCAGCGGACCTGCGACGGCGGCCAGGGCCAGGCCTGCGAGCAGGGCGTACAACAGAAAATCAGCCATGCTTGCAGCCATCTCCATGAACGTGGGTGTGAGCGACCGGTGCCGCTTTGACGACCGAGCCATGCAAGTCGTGGGCGTGGTCGTGATGGTGGTGATAGACCGCCAGGCTCTGCGCGTTCTTGCCGAACAGCTCGACGAACGCCGGGTCGCCGCTGACCTGCTCGGGATGCCCGGAGCAGCAGACGTGGCGATTGAGGCAGACCACCTGGTCGGTCGTGCTCATCACCAGGTGCAGGTCGTGGGAAACCATTAACACCCCGCAACCGTGGCGGTCGCGCAGGCGGGTGATCAGGCTATAGAGCTCGGCCTGCCCGGCTACGTCGACGCCTTGCACCGGCTCGTCGAGTACCAGCAATTCGGGCTCGCGCAACAGGGCGCGGGCCAGCAGTACGCGCTGCATTTCGCCGCCGGAAACGCTCTGCACCGGGCTGTCGATCACCTGTTCGGCACCGACTTCCTTGAGCGCTGCCAAGGCGCGCGCACGATCCACGCCCGGCACCAGGCGCAAGAAGCGCAGTACCGAGAGCGGCAAGGTCGGGTCAACGTGCAGTTTCTGCGGCATGTAGCCGACCCGCAGTTTCGGCTTGCGCCAGACGCTGCCGCTGTCGGGCTTGAGCAGGCCAAGTACGGCGCGGACCAGCGTGGTCTTGCCGGCACCGTTGGGGCCGATCAGGGTGACGATCTGCCTCGGCTCGACGCTCAGTTCGATGTTGTCCAGCACGCTTTGCCCGGCGAAGGTCACCGCGACCTGATTGAGGCGGATTAACGCAGTGCTCATCAAGCCCCCTGGCAACCCGAGCAGAGGCCGACTACTTCGACAGTCTGGCCTTCGACCACGAACCCGACTTCGCCGGCGCTGTGGATGATGGTGTCGCTGATGGCTTTTTGCTCGAGTTCGATGGCCGCGTGGCATTCGCGGCAAATCAGGAACTGGCCCTGGTGGGCGTGCCCTGGATGATTGCAGCCAACGAAGGCGTTGAGCGAGGAAATGCGGTGGACCAGGCCGTTATCCAGCAGGAAATCCAGCGCGCGATACACCGTCGGCGGCGCGGCGCGGCGGCCATCCTGCTCGCTGAGTACTGCCAGAATGTCGTAGGCGCCAAGCGGCTTGTGGCTTTGCCAGACCAGTTCCAGCACCCGCCGCCGCAGCGCGGTCAGGCGCAAGCCCTGACGTGCGCAAATGACATCGGCCTCGGACAATGCGCTGTGCACGCAGTGAGAGTGGTCGTGGGGACGGCTGGCTAGCGGTGTTTTAGGCATGAGCGGCGACGAGTTTTGTGAGAGACGTTATTATGTTACCCGTTCTCGCCTACTTGAGTGGTCATCGTGCCCAGACTTTTTGCCATTTTTGTCACATTTACTGCCGGTTTTTTTGCGATCAGCGCCGCTCATGCCGAAGTGAACGTACTGACCAGCATCAAGCCGCTGCAGCTGATTGCTGCTGCGGTGCAGGATGGCGTCGGGGTTCCCGAGGTATTGCTGCCGCCGGGTGCGTCGCCGCATAACTATGCCTTGCGTCCATCCGACGTACGGAAGGTGCAGTCAGTGGAGCTGCTCTACTGGATCGGCCCGGACATGGAAGGTTTCCTTCCGCGCGTGCTCAAAGGTCGTAGCCTGCCGTCGGTTGCCGTGCAGGAGCTGCCGGGTTTGAAGCTGCGGCGCTTCGCCGAAGACAGCCACTCCCATGCGGAAGAAGCCGATGAGCACGATCACGATCACCGCCCTGGCAGTCTCGATGCTCACCTCTGGCTGTCACCGGTCAACGCGCGAGTGATCGCGGCAAAAATCGCCACCGACTTGAGTGCTGCCGATCCGGCCAATGCGCCGCGCTATCAGAGCAACCTCAAGGCGTTCGATGAGCGCCTGGACGCGCTGGATCTGCGTTTGAAAGCACGTTTGGCCGGTATCGCGGGCAAGCCTTACTTCGTGTTCCATGAAGCGTTCGATTACTTCGAAGATGCCTACGGCCTCAAGCACACCGGCGTGTTCAGCGTGGCCGCAGAAGTGCAGCCAGGCGCCCAACACGTTGCGGCGATGCGCTCGCGCTTGCAGGAAGTCGGCAAGACCTGCGTGTTCAGCGAACCGCCGTTGCGCCCACGCCTGGCCGAGACGCTGGTGGCCGGTTTGCCGGTGAAGCTGGCGGAGCTGGATGCGTTGGGCGGCTACACGCCAGCGACGGCTCGCGGCTATGAGCAGGTGCTGGAAAAGTTGGGGAACGATTTGGCGGGGTGTCTGGAGTCGTTGTAACCCGGGTGATATGCGTCGCCTCGATCGCGAGCAAGCTCGCTCCCACAGGATTTTCGCTGTCCATGTGGGAGCGAGCTTGCTCGCGATGCTCTTAAAGGGCAAACGGCAACGGCGTGCTGACGTGCTGACGCTGGGCCAGGCGCTGCTGGAACTCCATCGGATCGTGAATCAGCACGTCCTGCCCGGCAAAGGATTCGGCGGCGATCAAGCGCGACAGCCAGAACCGCACGCAGGCCACCCGCAGCATGGTCGGCCACAACTCGGCCTCGGCGGCAGTGAACGGACGCAGCGCGGCATAAGCGCCGAGCAATGCCCTCGCCCGCGCACCGTCAAGCACGCCATCTTCGTCCGAGCACCAGTCATTCAGGGCAATCGCCACGTCGTAGAGCATCGGGCCTGAGCAGGCGTTGTAGAAGTCGATCAGCCCGGTCAAGTGCGTGCCTTCGAACATCGCGTTGTCGCGGAACAGGTCGGCGTGGATGTTGGCCCGGGGTAGCGCCAGAATTTTGGTTTTTTGCTCGGTGATTTCATTCAAGGCACGTTGCAGCAGATTGCTTTGCGCGGCATTCAGGTGCGACAGCAGTTGCGTGCCTTCTTCAAGCATCCAGTCGAGGCCGCGATCGGTCTTGCGCTTGATCATGTGATCTTTGGTTGCCAGGTGCAGGTGCCCCAGCAATTCGCCGACTTGCGCGCAATGCTGTGCGTTGGCTTCCTTGATGTGCTTGCCGGCCAGCCGCGGCTGCAGCAGTGCAGGTTTGCCGGCCAATTCGCGCAGGGCGATGCCGTCGGTGGTCCGCAATGCATAGGGCACCGGCAAGTTGGCGTCGTGCAGCACGTCGAGCAGCTCAATAAAGAACGGCATCTCCTGCACAGGGCCGCGCTCAACCAGGGTCAGGACAAACTCCCCCTGCTCCAGGCTGATGAAGAAATTGGTGTTTTCGCTACCCGCGGCAATCCCCTGGAAATCAAGCAGGCGGCCGAGCCCATAAGGGGCGAGAAAGGTTTCCAGCTCGGGCCGAGCCAGGGGGGTGAACACAGACATGGTTAAAAACTGCTCAGTTCGGGCGCCGCGGTTGAGCCAGCGCCGATTAAAGTTAAGAAACTACTTCCACGTAAAAATTTCCCACGACGGAATCAGCATATCCGGCTGATCCGAGCGGATATAGTTTGCATCCGTTCCGTCCGCACGTATCAGAAAGTACGGTTTTCCGCCCTTCGGTGTGACCTTGATCGCGTACACGAAGCCGTTCTGACGGTACTCCTGAATGACTTTGTCGCCTTCAGTGTGGATGGTGACTTCCGGTTCCGGCGTCGGTGCATCATTGGCTGCCATGACGGCCAGGGGAGTGATTGCAAAGAAGCCAGCCAGTAACAAGCGATTTAACGAGCGCATGATAACCTTGTCCCTTTGTCGTCAACGGTCCCGCTATTCTAGCGCCGGACCCGCCGAAAAGGTTGATCCTGCTCATGAGCCAAGCCCCCCTCGTCCTGGTGGACGGTTCTTCTTACCTGTACCGCGCCTTTCATGCGCTGCCACCGTTGACCACGTCCAAAGGCCTGCCGACCGGCGCGGTCAAGGGCGTGCTGAACATGCTCAAGAGTCTGCGCAAGCAGTACCCGGACAGCCCGTTTGCCGTGGTATTCGACGCCAAGGGCGGGACATTTCGCGATGACCTGTACGCCGAGTACAAAGCCAATCGCCCGAGCATGCCCGATGACATGCGTGTGCAGATCGAGCCGTTGCATGCGAGCGTGATTGCCTTGGGCTTTCCGTTGCTGTGCGTCGATGGTGTTGAGGCCGACGACGTGATCGGCACACTGGCCCGCAGCAGCGCAGCCGCTGACCGTCCGGTGGTGATCTCGACGGGCGACAAGGACATGGCGCAGTTGGTCGACGGGCACATTACCTTGGTCAATACCATGACCGGTAGCGCGATGGATGTGGCTGGCGTGAAGGAGAAATTCGGCGTCGCTCCCGAGCAGATCATCGATTACCTGGCGCTGATGGGCGATTCGTCCGACAACATTCCAGGCGTGCCGGGCATTGGCCCAAAGACGGCGTCTGGCCTGCTGGTGGGTGTGAACGGCGGCCTGACCGAGCTCTATGCGCAACTCGATATCGTCCCGACATTGCCGATTCGTGGTGCCAAAACGCTGCCAGCCAAGCTTGAAGAGCACAAGGAGATGGCGTTCCTCTCCTATCAACTGGCGACCATCAAGGTCGACGTGCCGCTGGACATTGGTCTGGACGACTTGCACCTGCGCGAGCCGGACCGTGAAAAGCTTGCCGAGCTCTATACCCTGCTCGAGTTCAAGAGCTGGTTCGAGGAAGTTCAGCGTGATGCCAAGCGAACGGGCCAGGAAGTGGTCGCGGCGGTTGAAGAAGCCGTGACCGGCGACGATGGGCCCCAGTACACCACGGTCCTCACCCAGGCAGATTTCGACGTCTGGCTGAAGAAGCTGCAAAACGCCACGCTGTTCGCCTTCGACACCGAAACCACGGGCATCGATGCGCAGCAAGCGCAACTTGTCGGGCTGTCGTTCGCGGTGCAGGCCAACGAAGCGGCCTACATTCCGCTGACCCATTCCTACATGGGCGTGCCGGATCAACTGGATCGCGACACGGTGCTGCGCGCGCTGAAGCCGATTCTGGAAGACCCGAGCAAACTCAAGGTCGGCCAGCACGCCAAGTTCGACATGAACATCCTGGCCAACTGCGCCATTGGTGGCGATCAGAGCTGCGGCATCATGGTGCAAGGCATCGCCTTCGACACCATGCTCGAGTCCTACGTGCTGGACTCCACCGCCACCCGTCACGACATGGACAGCCTGGCGCTCAAGTATTTGGGCTACACCACCACCAGCTTCCAGGACATCGCGGGCAAGGGTGTCAAGCAACTGACCTTCGATCAGATTTCGCTGGAGCTGGCCGGGCCATACGCCGCCGAAGACGCCGACGTGACGCTACGCCTTCATCAGACCTTGCATGAAAAACTCGACGCCATTCCGAGCCTGAGCAAAGTCCTCAGCGAAATCGAGATGCCGCTGGTTCCGGTGTTGGCGCGAATTGAACGTCAGGGCGCGTTGGTCGACGCCAACCTGCTGGGCATCCAGAGCGTTGAACTGGGCGACAAGCTGGTCGCGCTGGAGCGTGAGGCGTTCGCCATTGCCGGTGAGGAGTTCAACCTCGGTTCGCCGAAGCAATTGGGCGTGATCCTCTACGAAAAACTCGGTCTGCCGATTCTCAGCAAAACCGCCAAGGGCCAGGCTTCGACCGCCGAAGCCGTGCTGGCGGAACTGGCCGAGCAGGATTACCCGCTGCCCAAGGTGCTGATGCAGTACCGTTCCTTGAGCAAGCTGAAAAGCACCTACACCGACCGTCTGCCCGAGCAGATCAACCCGCGTACCGGGCGGATTCACACGTCCTACCATCAAGCGGTGGCAGCGACCGGTCGCTTGTCTTCCAGTGATCCAAACCTGCAGAACATTCCGATTCGTACCGCCGAAGGTCGACGGATACGTCAGGCGTTCGTTGCGCCCAAAGGCTACAAGCTGTTGGCGGCGGACTATTCGCAGATCGAACTGCGGATCATGGCCCACCTGGCCAAGGACGAAGGGCTGTTGCACGCGTTCCGCAACGACCTGGACGTGCACAAAGCCACCGCCGCCGAGGTGTTCGGGGTTGAGCTGGCGGACGTCACCACCGATCAGCGGCGCAGCGCCAAGGCGATCAACTTCGGCCTGATCTACGGTATGAGCGCGTTTGGCCTGGCCAAGCAGATCGGCGTCGACCGTAAACAGTCCCAAGCCTATATCGACCGTTATTTCGCCCGCTATCCAGGCGTGCTCGAGTACATGGAGCGCACCCGCGCTCAGGCGGCCGAGCAGGGTTTCGTCGAAACCATATTCGGTCGTCGCCTGTACCTGCCGGACATCAACGCGAAAAATCCGGCCCTGCGCAAAGGTGCCGAGCGCACGGCGATCAACGCGCCGATGCAAGGCACTGCGGCGGATATCATCAAGAAGGCCATGGTGGCGGTGGATAACTGGCTGACGACGTCCGGTCTCGACGCCAAAGTGATTCTGCAGGTGCACGATGAATTGGTGCTTGAGGTTCGCGAAGACCTGGTCGACCAGGTTCGTGAAGAAATTCGCGTACACATGAGCAGTGCAGCGACCCTGGATGTGCCACTTTTGGTGGAAGTCGGTGTTGGAAACAACTGGGATGAGGCGCACTAAGCCGGTGTGCGGCGCTTTTTCGGGGGCAGTGCCGCGACGTAGTGTCGCGGCACGTCACTGGCGAAGGGCTCTTAGTTCGGAAAATTCTTGGGGTTATTCCCAATAGGTTTTGAAATTAACCGGAACTAAATCCGTGAACCGCCACTCACAGTAACTGAATGGGTGGTGAAGCCCTTCGATGCTCCTATGTTGTGTTAAGTGTTGGCAGATATCTGGACCCCGCCCTAGCGGTCCGGAAACTTAGACCCCGAATTACTCTCTCCCCATACGTAATTCGGGGTTTTTTTTGCCCAAAAACTGGCTGTGGAACGGTCATGCTGCGTTAAAAACACGGCTCGAAATGCTCATTTAGGTCCCTAAAGTCGAGCGCGACCCCGGCCGTTTCAAGCCGCGCTTTCGCCTTGCCTGATCGTCCCACAGACAGTTTTCCGTATCTCGGATATCCCCAAAAGCTTATTGGGCTTCTGTCTCGGCGCCTTTGTCGGCCAGTTCCATCCAGTTCGCCAATACAGTGTAGGCATCTTCGAGGCCCAGGCGTTTTGGTGCCGAGAACAGCTGGATGGTCACGGTCTCGCCCCAGCCTTTACGGATTTCCGCCTGAACTTTGAGCAAGGTGTTCTTCGCTGCGCCATAGGTCAGTTTGTCGGCCTTGGTCAGCAGAATGTGCATCGGCATGCCGCTGGCCACGGCCCAGTCGAGCATCAGCAGGTCGAAGTCGGTCATTGGATGACGGATGTCCATCATCAGAATCAGGCCCTTCAGACTCTCGCGGCTGCCCAGATAAGCTTCCAGGTGACGCTGCCAGTGTTGCTTCAGCGGGATCGGTACTTTCGCGTAACCGTAACCCGGCAGGTCGACCAGACGGCGTTCATCGTCTAGCTTGAAGAAGTTCAAGAGTTGCGTGCGACCTGGCGTTTTCGAGGTGCGCGCCAGGCTGGCGTGAGTCAACGTGTTCAGGGCGCTGGATTTGCCGGCGTTGGAACGCCCGGCGAAGGCCACTTCAAAGCCTTCGTCGTCAGGACATTGGTCGACTTTCGCGGCGCTGAGCATGAAGGTGGACTGTTGGCACAGGCCGAGGATGGGGTTCTTGAGTTGCATGGGATTTCCGATGTGGGCGGTGCCGAGATTGGTCGCAAAGAGCAGCGTCGTTTCCGTTTCAGTGACGCCAGTATATAATGCCGCAGATTTTGTGTGCGCTTTGTCCCAGCGTAGGATGAAGTTCACGAGAGCGATTGACCTTGATTGCGCACTAGAACGCAGCACGCTCTCAACCCTGAAAAGGTCGTTTTATGACGAAATGGCTGCTAGCTGCCGGTGTCTTGATGCCGCTTTACGGCGCTCAGGCTACACAGGATCCGGAAGCCGTGTACAACCGTGTTTGTGGAGCCTGTCATTCCGGCCAACTCCCAACGGCGCCTCAAAAGGGCGATAAGGAAGCTTGGGCGCCTAGACTGGCGCAAGGTATGGAGACGCTGGTGCAACACGTGACCCAGGGTTTCAAGGCGATGCCGCCGCGTGGTTTGTGCATGGACTGCAGTGCCGAGGATTACCGAGCAATCATCCAGTGGATGAACGAGTGATCCCGGTCCATAACTCTTTAACCCTTAGCCGTAGTTGGATTAGCTGATGAACAAATTGATCGTGAGTCTGCTGTTGACCCTGGGGATCTCCGGCATAGCCCATGCTGCAGGCGATGCGACTGCTGGTCAGGCGAAAGCCGCAGTATGTGGCGCCTGTCATGGCCCGGACGGCAATAGCATGGCGCCAAACTTTCCAAAACTGGCGGGTCAGGGTGAGCGTTACCTGAACAAGCAACTGCACGACATCAAGTCGGGCAAGCGCACCGTTCTGGAGATGACCGGCCTGCTGACCAACCTGAGCGATCAGGACCTCGCCGACCTCGCTGCCTACTTCGCCAGCCAGAAAGGCAGCGTCGGCGCAGCAGATCCTAAAGTCGTGGCTCACGGTGAAGAGCTGTTCCGTGGCGGCAAACTGGACCAGGGCATGCCGTCTTGCACCGGTTGCCACTCGCCTAACGGCGCGGGCAACGCCGCTGCTGCCTTCCCGCATCTGGGTGGCCAGCACGCTCAATACATCGCCAAGCAGCTGACCGATTTCCGTGAGGGTAACCGTACCAACGACGGCGACACGAAAATCATGCAGAGCATTGCTGCAAAATTGAGCAACAAGGACATCGAAGCGGTGTCCAGCTACATTCAGGGCCTGCACTAAGGCTTGTTGAGCGGGCGCTGCGCAAGGTGTTGATCTCGCGCAATGTTAACGCTCGATTAATCCTTCGATGCAAACATAAAAAGGGTGGCTTAGGCCGCCCTTTTTTGTGGCCGCTGCCGTTACACTAGAGCACTAATGCCCGCCATGATCTGCCAGAAAGCAGGTTGCGCGAGGCGACCCAATTTGTTCAGGAGTAAAGCATGCGTAATCTGATTCTCAGCGCCGCACTCGTCACTGCCAGCCTGTTTGGTATGACCGCCCAAGCTGCCGAACCGCTTGAAGCCGGTAAACAATATGTCGAATTGGGCAGCGCCGTTCCGGTAGCTGTGCCTGGCAAGATCGAAGTCGTGGAACTGTTCTGGTATGGCTGCCCGCACTGCTATGCATTCGAGCCGACCATCAATCCCTGGGTTGAAAAACTGCCTGCAGACGTGAACTTCGTGCGTATTCCGGCCATGTTCGGCGGTATCTGGAACGTTCACGGCCAGCTGTACATCACCCTGGAAGCGATGGGCGTGGAACACAAGGTCCACAAAGCCGTCTTCGAAGCGATCCATGGTGGCAAGAAGCTCGCTACCCCGGAAGAAATGGCTGATTTCCTGGCCGGCGAAGGCGTCGATAAGGAGAAGTTCCTGAGCACCTACAACTCGTTCGCCGTCAAAGGCAAAGTTGAAGAGGCCAAGAAAAAGGCTCAGGCTTATCAGATCTCTGGCGTACCGACCATGGTCGTAAACGGCAAATACCGCTTCGACCTGGGCACTGCCGGTGGTCCTGAAGGCACCTTGAGCGTAGCCGATCAACTGATCGCCAAGGAGCGCGCCGCTAAGTAAGCGGCGCCCGCCATGCGCCGCTGGGGTACTGAACGTCTCGTTGGTCTGCATGATCCGCAGGTCAACGAGCATCATCTGGAGTCCTCGGGCTTGCCCGCAGACAGTCGTTTGCGTTTGCTCAGTTTCAACATCCAGGTCGGTATCAGTACCGAGCGTTATCGGCATTACCTGACCCGTAGCTGGCAGCATTTGCTGCCGCATACCGGGCGCGCGGATAACCTGCAGAAAATCGGCAATCTGCTGGGCGACTACGATCTGGTCGCTTTGCAGGAGGCCGATGGCGGCAGCCTGCGGTCGGGCTACGTCAATCAAGTCGAACACCTGGCCCAGCTCGGCGCCTTCCCCTACTGGTATCAACAACTTAATCGCAACCTGGGCCGCCTGGCACAGCACAGCAATGGCGTGCTCAGTCGATTGCGCCCATGGGCGATTGAAGACCATCCGCTTCCCGGGCCCAAGGGCCGTGGTGCGATTCTCGTGCGGTTTGGTGAAGGGCCGGATGCGCTGGTGGTCGTGATGATGCACCTCGCGCTGGGCGCGCGCGTGAGGACGATGCAGTTGGCCTACATTCGCGAGCTGATCGGCGACTACAAGCATCAGGTACTGATGGGCGACATGAACACCCACGCCAGTGATCTGCTGCACACCTCTCCTCTGCGAGACCTTGGGCTGCTTGCGCCGCAAGTCGAAGCGACCTTTCCCAGCTGGCGCCCGCAACGCTGTCTTGACCATATTCTGCTCAGTCCTACGCTGACCCTCGAACGGGTCGAAGTGCTGGCGCAACCGATTTCCGATCACCTGCCCGTCGCGGTAGAGATTCGTCTGCCGGGTTCGCTCACGGTCGATGCATTGCCCGCGTTGAGTCCTGCCCTTCGCGGAACCCCTGAATGAGCGACGAAGCACAGCGCTGGAAAGAGAAATACCTCAAAAGTATCGAACAACAGGAAAAGCTCGAGCGTCGCTGGGATGCCCGCCTCGACTTGCTGCGTCGCGGTTTGGTGCGCAGTACGCTGGCCGCTGAGGGCACCGACCGTGCGGTTGACCAGTGCATGAAGGAAATGCGCGAAGTCATCCGCACCAACGATATGGATGCAGGATTGGCAGCATTGTTGCCGCGCCTGGAAAAAGCCGTGCTCGACTCCGAGCAGCGCCGCGAGACCCGGGTCGACCAAGTCAGTGCCGCGTTGACCGCCCTGGTCAGTCAGCTCCAGGCCTTGCCGTTGCCGCGCGAGATCAGCCGTCCGCTCAAGACCTTTGCCAAGAAGCTCGACGGGCGCGTCGGCCAGGCACGTGAAATTCCCCTGCTACTCGGAGAGCTCAGTGGTCTGCAAGGTCAGGCGCTGAGCCTGCTGGACAACCCTGCCGAGCCAAGCCGCCCAGGTTTACTGCAACGTTTGTTTGGTGGCAGAGATTCGGATGCTCAGGCTTCAGAGGCCGGAGTGCTACAGCATGTAGCGCCTGCTCCGAGTTCTGTCGAGCAAGCGCCGGCACCTGCTGCAGCGGCGACAGCCGGGCCGGCGCATGAGTCTTCGGCGCCGTTGCCGATCCGGGTTATTACGCCCGCGGCGCAGGAGGGTCCGGCACCCACCGTGCAAGTGCCGCACGCTGTGATTGTAGAGCCGGAACCGGAACCGGTGGCCACTCAGTCGCTCGAAGAAACCAGGTCATCGCCTGAGGTAGTGGCTTTTGTTCCTCCAGTGCTGGTCGCCGACGTTGCGCGTGCCAAAGCGCCGGTAGCGGAACAGGACCTACCGGATGTGGATACGCCGGAAGAACCGCAGATATCTCCGGCACCCGACCCGGTGATGGCTGCTGATTCGGTGGCGATCAATCCCGACGAGCTGACGTCCGACGTCCCTTGGACGGGGGATGAAGCTTCGCCGTTAATCGATAGCCTTTCTCCCCTGCCGGCGATGGCAGAGGCCTTGGCTACTCTGGACCCGGAACATCCTGAGCAGGATGTTCTTTACGCATTGCCCGACTCGCCGGAGCCTTCCTACAGCTCGGTGGCCAGGCACATCGAGAGTACGTTGCTGGGACTGCTGGACGATTTGTCGCTGCCCGAGCGTCACCGACCGCAAGCCGAGGCGATGCGCGATCGGCTGCAAAATGGCTTGAATTGGTATGAGCTGCTGCCGATCCTCGACGATCTCGCGGTATTGATGCTGGCGATCACTGACAGTGGTCAGCATGAGTTCGAGGTTTATCTCAAGCAACTCAATGAGCGATTGGAGTCCTTTCAAAGCAACCTGCAAGCCGCCAGCGAGGGGCATGCCGACAACCGCTCTGCTGCGCGGGAGATGGACACGCAGATCCGTGAGCAAGTCGATGGCTTGCAGAGCAGCATGCAGGACGCTGCCGACCTGGAGGGCCTCAAGCATGTGCTGGAGAACCACCTCGAAGGGTTGCTCGGCACCATGGATCAGCACCAGAAACAGCGCGACGAGCGTGAGCAGGAAGTTGCAGCACGCCTGCAAGGTTTAGCCGAGCGAGTCGCGAGCATGGAGCAGGAGGCTCAGGGTTATCGCGAGCACCTGGAGGAGCAACGCCAGAAGGCCCTGGTCGATCCGCTGACCGGTCTACCGAACCGGGCGGCCTGGAGCGAGCGTCTGGAGCATGAGATTGCCCAGTGGCAACAACATGGCAACTCGCTGTTGCTGGCGATGCTCGATCTCGACCATTTCAAGCGCATCAATGATAACTATGGCCACCTGGCCGGCGACAAAGTGTTGAAGATCATCGCCAGTGTGCTGCGCAAGCGCCTGCGTGGTACGGACTTCATTGCCCGTTTCGGTGGTGAGGAGTTTGTCTTGCTGGTGCCCAATACCCCTTTGGCGGTCGGCGCCAGGTTGGCAGAAACCCTGCGCGTGGCGATCGAGGCCTGCCCGTTTCACTTCAAGGGTGAGCGCGTGACGATCACGGTTTCCATGGGCATGACGGCGTTCAAAGCGGGAGAACACAGCGATCTTGTGCTGAAAAGAGCCGATCAGGCGCTTTACCGGGCGAAAAATGCCGGCCGAAATCGAGTGGAGCTTGGCTGAGGGAATTTATTCCATTTTGTTTAATGCCAAGCTTTTGCCGGCCTGGAATAAGGCAGTACGTTACACTGTTGCATTACAGTCTTCAGCGTAGCGCCTTTTTCATGAAATCCATTCCTCTGCTTTTGCTGGTGCTTGTCCTGGCGGGTTGCGCCAGCGGTCCGCGAATCGATACCAACCATCCGTCGGTGAATTTCGACAATCGTGTGCAGTTTATCGTGGTGCATTACACCACCGCTTCGCAGGAGCGTTCGTTGGCGCTGTTGACCCATGGCGAGGTCAGCAGCCATTACCTGGTGGGCGACGACAAGAACGCCACCATTTTCAAGCTGGTGGATGAAAGCCGTCGAGCCTGGCATGCCGGAGAAAGCGAGTGGGATGGCCGGACCTGGCTGAACTCAAGCTCGATTGGCATCGAAATCGTCAACCCGGGTTTTCGCGATACGCCTGCCGGGCGCGTCTGGTATCCCTACAGCGAGGCGCAGGTCCAGTCTTTGATTTTCCTGATCAAGGACATCAGCAAGCGCAACAACATCAACCCGCGAAACATCATTGGCCACAGCGATATCGCACCGCTACGCAAGCTTGACCCGGGGCCGTTGTTTCCATGGAAGCGTCTGGCCGACGAAGGGCTGGTGGTCTGGCCCGATGCCCAGGCCGTGGCGCGTCAGCAAGCGTTATTCGATGCACAACTGCCGAGCATCACCTGGTTTCAGGAAGAACTCGCGCGTTTGGGCTATACAACGCCGCAGACCGGTGAGCTGGATGTGGCCACTCGGCATGTGCTGGCAGCTTTCCAGATGCACTATCGGCCTGCACGGTTTGACGGTACGCCAGACGCGCAAAGTGCCGCGATCCTGCAAGTGCTCAACCAGACAAAATAATGACGCCCGCCCGACGGTCAGGGCTATTTCCTGATCAGTAGCTATAACTCATTGGTAATCCTTCGGATATTCGATGATGGCAGCCGCTGGTGAGACCCTGCGCAGTTGGTTCTATCGCCCTTGGTCTTTGGCGATACTAGCGGCTGCGCTGAGTGCGGCTTTGCTGTTGGCCGGTAGCCTGGGCGTGGCGTTGCGGCAGGTCCAGCAACGCGAAAGCGAACAGATGAATGCTCAGGGCGAACGCTTTCTGGAGCGCCTGGAGCAACTGTTCGGCCAACTGCGTGAAGGCCTGGATGACCTGGAAGCGCAACCCTTGCGTAGCTGCGACTCAGACATGATCGCGACCTTGCAGCAGGTCAGTTTCAACTACCGCTTCGTATATGAAGCGGCCTATATCGATAGCACGCAATTTTGTTCGAGCCGACCGCGGCAGGATGGGCTTTCAGCAATCCGACCACCGGACATCAAAGGGCCGACCTACAGTTATTGGCTGAACACCTCGACCGAGCCCGACGAAAACCGTGCAGCGCTGATGTTGGGCCGCGGTAATTTCCGCGTCGCCACCTCCCGAGGGCATTTGACCGACATGGTTGATCTCACGCCCGACAGCAGCCTGTTGGTAGTAGTTGATCATGGCGCTCGGGCGATCCCGGTTCTCGGCGCGCCTCAAGCCTGGCCACTCAGCGACCCTTGGTTGCACTTCAGCAGTGAACCGTTACAGGTCACCAAAACCCGGCTGATCTATCGCATGCCGACCAACAATCCCGAGTATCAGTTGGTGTTGATCAGTCCGCGAACCGCATCGCACCTGCCCGCGTTGTGGTGGTGGCTGGTGCCGGCAAGCCTGGGGCTGGGCTTGAGCATTGGCGGTTTGGTATTTCAGCTGGCCCGCCAGCGGCAATCATTGGGTGGTGAGTTGCAGGGAGCCCTCAAGCGTGGTGAGTTACAGGTCCTGTATCAGCCGATCTTCGATCTCAAGAGCCGTCACTGTGTCGGTGCCGAAGCCTTATTGCGCTGGCGTCGGCCGGACGGCACGCTGACCAGTCCGGATCTGTTTATTCCCATGGCGGAAGATTCCGGGCAGATCCGTCAGATCACTGACTTCGTGTTGCAGCGATTGCTTGAACAACTCGGTAAGTTACTTCGCGCCAACCCGCAGTTGTATATTTCGGTCAACCTGGCCGCCTGCGACGTCATGGTGCCGCGGATCGGCCAAGTCATGGCGCATTTACTGGCCATTCACCAGGTTGCTGCGCGGCAGATCGCGTTTGAGGTGACCGAGCGCGGGTTGATCGATGTGGTGGTCGCACGGGAGAACCTGCAAGCCTTGCGCGATGCCGGGCATCAAGTGTTGATCGACGACTTTGGCACCGGTTATTGCAGCCTGGCTTACCTGCAAACCCTGCCGGTGGACTACCTGAAAATCGACAAGGCCTTCATTGATGCGCTGGGTCACGACGCCGCCAGCAGTGGCGTGGCACCGCATATCATTCGCATGGCGCATGCCTTGCAGCTCAAGGTGATTGCCGAAGGTATCGAACATGAAGCCCAGGCCACGTTACTGAGCAGCGAAGGGGTGAATTACGGCCAAGGCTGGTTGTTCGCCCATGCCTTGACCGCGAGGCAGTTCATTGAACTGATCACCCGAGGTCGCCGGTTGGCATCACGGCGACTGGATGACGAAGCGTGATCGCCCGCTAGAGTGGCAGTGCCATGTAGAACTGGGTGCCTTGCCCCGGCCTGGAATACACACCCATGCGGCCGCCGTGCAGTTGCACAATCTCCTTGCACAGTGCCAGACCGAGCCCGGCACCACCCTTCTTGCGCCCGACCTGTACGAAGGGTTCGAAAATCCGCCCCTGCTGGCCGTAAGCGATGCCTTCGCCGTTGTCCTCGACGCTGACGATCACCCTTTCGCCGTGCCGGCGAGCCTGCAAGCGTATCTGCCCATGGTGGCTGGTATGGCGCAGCGCGTTGTCGATCAGATTGTCCAGCACCCGGTCGAGTTGCGCCTGATCGGCCTGCAGTCGCGGGAGTGGTGCGTGCACTTCTACCAGTAACTCGATGCTTTGCTCATTAGCCCGCTCGGCGAAACGCTCCTGTGCTTGCTCCAGCAGGTCATCGATGTCGCACGGCGCCAAGGTGAGTTTTTGTAAACCATTCTGGTAACGCGAGAAGTTCAGCAGGTCGTTGATCAACTGCATCAAACGCTGCATTTCCTCATTCACCGTGTTCAACAGGTCGGCTTCGCGAGAGTCCTCGGTAAAGTGTGCGCGCTCGCGGAACAGGCCGAAGGCCATGTGCATGCCGGTGACCGGCGTACGCAGCTCATGGGAGGCGCGCAGTACGAACTCGCTGCGTACCCGTTCAAAGGCTCGTTGCTCGGTGACATCGTGCAGCACCATGACGGCGCCGAGGATATGCCCCTGGGGATGAATGACCGGCGTCAGGCTGTAGGTCAACAGTCGCGACTCGCCATCGACTTCGATGCTCAGGTCTTCGGGTGCACGCTCCAGTGTTCCGCCGCGCAGTACCGTTTGCAGTTGTTCATCGAGCTCCGGTCGTTGGAGCGCGGTACCCAGGCCTTGGCCGAGGCGGCCTTCGTCCCAGCCCAGCTGACGTTGTGCTACCGGATTGAGGTGCTCCAGCTGGCCCTGACGATCAATCATCAGCAAACCGTCATCGATGCTGTCGAGCACGGCTTGCAAGCGCTGCTGACCGGCGAGCAGTTCATCGACATTGGTTGCCTGATGTTCACGCAAGGCTTCGGCCATGATCCCGAAGCGCCGGGTGAGTTGGGTCAGCTCCACCGCCGGGGAAATCGGCAGGGTGACATCGAAGTTACCCTGGCCGATGTTATCCGCGGCTTTGGCCAGCGCCTCGATAGGCTCACCGATGCGTCGGGCGATGCCGTGAGCGGTGATGAAGCCGATGGCCAGTACTGCCAACCCGACCAATCCAAGCAAACCGGCAATCAGCAGCGCATGTTCGCGGGCATTGCGCTGGGTATCGTTGATGTTGTCCAGTGCCTGTTTGTGTTCGGCGATCAGGCCGTTGCGCAGCACGTTGAACTTTTCGGTGAGGTCCCGATTACCGGCGAGCTTGCCGGACGGTTCCTGCGTGAGGCTGAAGGCCTTGAGAAAGGACAGGTAGTCCGTGCGGGCCTGCTCGAAGCCGTGATGTTCGCCATTGAAACTGCTTTCGTGCTCGATGCCTTGATCCAGCAGCTCGAAGTAGCGCCGTTCAGAGGTTTCCAGTGCCTCAAGGTCGGGCTTTATGCTGAGCATGTTGATCAACTGATCGTCCAGGGTCTGGCGCAGCTTGAGTTCCAGGTCCAGGGTGATGAAGTTGTCGCGGATCAGCGCTTCCTGGTGACTGGCTATCTGCATCACGCTGACCAGCCCGAGTACCAGGCCGAGCAGCGCCACGGTGATCAGTGCCGAGATACTCAGAAACAACCGTGTGCGCAACTTCATCGCCAGCTTCATAAGATGCTGCTCACAGGTTGTACTGTTTGCGTTTGCGGTACAGCGTCGAGGCGTCGATACCCAGGGTCTTGGCCGCTTGATCGAGTGTGCCGGCGCTGGCCAGTACCGCGCCGATGTGGGCTTTCTCCAATTCATCCAGACTTAGCGCCGCACCGATTCTCGGGGCGTTGCTGGTGGTTTGCTCGGCCATGCCCAAATGGCTGATCTCGACTCGCTCCTGTGGGCAAATGATGCTTGCCCGTTCGACCACGTTACGCAGTTCGCGGATGTTGCCTGGCCAACGATAGCCGAGCAGCGCCTCGCGTGCTTCGTCGCTGAAG
The DNA here is from genome assembly GCF_056397005.1 of Pseudomonas sp. 05N431. Classification (NCBI taxonomy): domain Bacteria; kingdom Pseudomonadati; phylum Pseudomonadota; class Gammaproteobacteria; order Pseudomonadales; family Pseudomonadaceae; genus Pseudomonas; species Pseudomonas sp. 05N431. The sequence continues at coordinate 464,289 of NZ_JBFTMN010000004.1, read as the reverse complement.
ACACGAGCCGGCCGCGCGTATTCCTTGACGAAACGTGCCAGGAAGCGGTCGGCCAGGGCCAGGATGTCCTCGGCGCGTTCGCGCAGTGGCGGCAGGTGCAAGGTGATGACGTTCAGCCGGTAGAGCAGGTCTTCGCGGAAACGACCGTCGCGGGCCATGTCTTCAAGGTTGAGGTTGGTGGCGGCGAGGATTCGCACATCGGCGCGACGGGTCACCGGGTCACCGACCCTTTCGTATTCCTTGTCCTGAATGAAGCGCAGCAGTTTGGGCTGCAAGGTCAGCGGGAAATCGCCGATCTCGTCAAGAAACAATGTACCTGCGTCGGCCTGATTGACCCGGCCGAGGGTACTTTCGCTAGCACCGGTAAATGCCCCGCGGCTGTGGCCGAAGAGCTCGCTTTCCATCAGCTCGGTTGTCAATGATGGGCAGTTGATGGTGACGCAGGATTTCTTCGCGCGTTTGCTCCAACTGTGAATGGCACGGGCCAGTTCGCCTTTTCCGGTACCGGATTCGCCGAGTATCAGAATGTTGGCATCGGTGCTGGCGACCTGGCGGGCGGTTTCCAGTACGACTTTCATCGCCGGGCTGTGGGAATCCAGACCTTCGTTGGGCTTGCGGACTTCACCTTCGAGGGCTTCAAGGCGTGCCGAGAGCTGGCGCACTTCCAGTTGTTTGGCGGTGGCCAGGCGCAATTGGTCGGGGCTGCAAGGTTTGACCAGGTAGTCGGCGGCGCCTGCCTGAATCGCATCGACGGCAGTGTCCACGGCCGAGTGTGCGGTGACGATCACTACGCGCATCCAGGGCGCCTGCACACGCATTTGCGCCAGGACGTCGAGACCGTTGTCTTCGCCCAGTCGCAGGTCAAGGAAGCACAGGTCGAAGACCTGTCGTTGCAACAAGGCGTCGGCCTGGGCCGCGCTGTTGGCGGTGGCGACGGTATAGCCTTCGTCTTCCAGGCAGTAGCGAAAGGTGCGCAGGATGGCGGACTCATCATCTACCAGCAAAATGCGGCCTTGATGCTCGGTGGCGGATTCCATTTTTCCTACGCTCCTTAAATGAATGCTCTTAATTTAGTCTCGGAAAAATCGGGCAAGTTGCATGGTTGATTCTGGGCGCTTCTTGTCAGAATGGGGTAGTTGTCTGTCTTGAATTCTAATAACTATATGATTTTAATCACTTTTATTTTTTAGGTGACGGCCCCGACGTTTTTCCGCCTCTTTTTCTGACATCCGTATCCCTTCATACATTCCAAATATTTTCGATTTCCTGCAAATCGATCGTGCATTACGCACGATCCTCTGCGGGGCATCGTGCAGGATGCGTCCGAATGCACTTTGCCAGTCAAAATATCTATCTGATTTTGTTGGGTTTATTTCTGCTCTGAAGCTGGCATGCAGGCTGCAATGGTCTGGTTAAGCCGGGGGCATTTTAAGAAGAAGCCCCCTGACCAATAACCACCAGTGTGGGAGGAGTTTCAGGATGAATCGCCAACGTGCCGCCCAATTGCGTATCTCGCCACTGTCTATCCAGCAAGGGATGTTTGCCGTGTTTGCCTTGTTGATCACCTTGATCAGCGGCCAGCAGTTTTTGCGCTGGGAACAAAGCCAGCAGCCAGAGGCAGCGATTGTGCCGACTCATCACTTGACCCAAACCCATTTCAGCGCAGTGGGCAGTCGGCCTGCTGACGCAGCCTCAATGCGAATGATGAGTGTGGACCCGGCATCACCTGGTGCCGTGGCGCTGCGTCAGGACCGTTGGGTGTTCTAGGTAACTGGCTTGGCGCGATGTTCATGTGCCGGGAATAGCAGCACCTCTAAATAGAAGCGTAAGGAGAATCACCATGTTGAGCTGGGCAATTACATTTTTGATTATTGCCATTGTCGCTGCCGTACTGGGCTTCGGTGGTATCGCGGGCACCGCCACGGGTATCGCCAAGATTCTCTTTGTCGTGTTCCTGGTGATGTTTGTTGCTTCGTTCATCTTTGGCCGTCGTGGTCGAGGCTGATCGTGGGCATTTGCTTGAAGACAGACCCGAACGGGTACCGGGTTTGATAAACAGAAGGAGGTCAGTAATACCTCTTTCCTCTGCGCCCACCCGAGGAGGGTGCGCGCATGGCCAAGGGGTCGGGACGTTCTGATTGCTTCAGGATCGGAGTGACCTACGGGTACAGGGAGTGCCTGCGCAAGGGCCGGGTCAGGACAAGCAGCGCCGCGTATTTGACCGTCATTCATGACGTGACAAATCTGCGGCGCGCTTATATGTGCAAAGCGTTGTCCTAGAGCTACCCAGCGATTTTTTATCGCTGCGCCAGCTGACAAAAACCCATCAGCGTTCTTCACAAAACATTTGGTAGTGTTTCGGGCGACCGTATATCGAGAAATTTGGCGCTGATTCCTGCTCACTTTTCACTGCGGCTCGTAGGATTTTTCTCTAGTTTTCATCCCTGTTCCGTTGCTCGAAAAACCTCCAATCTCCTCTACGATGGCCGGTTCACGGCACTTATGCCTGCCGAAATGTCGTATTCGAACCGGTTGGGACGGCAGTTTGCTTTGAAAAATCTCATGCCGATTCGGCATGGGGTAGGCGTTTACGGCATTAGACGTCGCTCCCGTGCATCGGAATAGTTGCGCCTTTTTTATCTGCCAGAGAGCCGTAATTACGCGCTCCAGGCGACCTTATCCGGGGGCAGATGCACAGACTCTTGCGCCATTGAGTGTTCCAGTTTGTGCATCTTCCCGAATCCATTTATAAGAAAAGGGTAATGATATGAAGAAGGCAAAGCTGAGCCTCGCCTGGCAGATCCTCATCGGTCTGGTGCTGGGCATTGCAATTGGTGCGTTGCTCAACCACTTCAGTGCGGAAAAGGCCTGGTGGATCAGTAACGTCCTGCAACCGGCGGGCGATATCTTTATCCGTCTGATCAAGATGATCGTGATCCCGATCGTGATCTCCTCGCTGGTCGTCGGCATTGCCGGTGTGGGCGATGCGAAGAAGCTCGGACGCATTGGTCTCAAGACCATCATTTACTTCGAAATCGTCACCACCATCGCCATTCTGGTAGGCCTGGTGCTGGCCAACGTGTTCCACCCGGGTTCCGGCATCGACATGAGCACCCTGGGCACTGTGGATATCTCCAAGTACCAGGCGACCGCGGCCGAGGTTCAGCATGAACACGCGTTCATCGAAACCATCCTCAACCTGATTCCATCGAACATCTTTGCCGCCATGGCGCGTGGCGAGATGCTGCCGATCATCTTCTTCTCGGTGTTGTTCGGTCTTGGTTTGTCGAGCCTGCAATCCGATCTGCGCGAGCCGCTGGTGAAGATGTTCCAGGGCGTCTCGGAAAGCATGTTCAAAGTCACTCACATGATCATGAACTACGCCCCGATCGGCGTATTCGCACTGATCGCAGTGACCGTTGCCAACTTCGGTTTCGCGTCCCTGCTGCCGCTGGCCAAACTGGTGATCCTGGTTTACGTCGCCATCGCCTTCTTCGCCTTCGTGGTGCTGGGGCTGGTTGCTCGCCTGTTCGGTTTCTCGGTCATCAAGCTGATGCGCATCTTCAAGGATGAGCTGGTGCTGGCCTACTCCACCGCGAGCTCCGAAACCGTGCTGCCGCGCGTGATCGAGAAGATGGAAGCCTACGGTGCACCGAAAGCCATTTGCAGCTTCGTGGTGCCAACCGGTTACTCGTTCAACCTCGACGGCTCGACCCTGTACCAGAGCATCGCGGCAATCTTCATTGCCCAGCTGTACGGTATCGACCTGTCGATCAGCCAGCAGTTGCTGCTGGTACTGACCCTGATGGTCACCTCCAAAGGTATCGCCGGCGTGCCGGGCGTGTCCTTCGTGGTTCTGCTGGCGACTCTGGGCAGCGTGGGCATTCCATTGGAAGGCCTGGCGTTCATCGCCGGTGTCGACCGCATCATGGACATGGCCCGTACCGCACTGAACGTGATCGGCAACGCCCTGGCCGTACTGGTCATCTCCCGTTGGGAAGGCATGTACGACGACGCCAAGGGCCAGCGCTACTGGAACTCCCTGCCGCACTGGCGCAGCAAAGAGAAGCTGCCGGCTGGCGAGGCTTCCAATAACTGATTGCGAACCTGTGGGAGCGGGCTTTTGTGGGAGCGAGCTTGCTCGCGATGACTGAGTACCAGCCAACATTGATGTCGACTGATACGCCGCTATCGCGAGCAAGCTCGCTCCCACAGTGAATTCAGGTCAGTCCATAGATCCGGGTTCAACAAGCCTCCCTGCAGTACAAACAAACCCCGGAGAAATCCGGGGTTTGTCGTTTCTGCCCACCCCGCTATCATTCGCGCATCTTCTGGGGGATTTGACTGATGCTCAATGGCCTGTGGCTTGGCTTTTTCATCGTGGCGGCCGTTTCGGCATTCGCGCAGTGGCTGATCGGCGGCAATGCCGGGATCTTCGCGACGATGGTGGAAAGCATCTTCGCCATGGCCAAGCTGTCGGTCGACGTGATGGTGTTGCTGTTCGGCACCCTGACCCTGTGGCTGGGCTTTTTGCGGATCGCTGAAAAAGCCGGGATCGTCGACTGGCTGGCCAAGGCGCTGGGCCCGCTGTTCCTGCGCCTGATGCCCGAGGTGCCGGCGGGTCATCCGGCCATCGGCCTGATCACCCTCAACTTTGCTGCCAATACCCTGGGGCTCGACAATGCCGCTACGCCGATTGGTCTCAAGGCGATGCGTGCGTTGCAGGAGCTCAACCCCAGTACCACGGTCGCGAGCAATGCCCAAATCCTGTTTCTGGTGCTTAACGCCTCGTCCCTGACCCTGCTGCCCGTGACTATCTTCATGTACCGCGCCCAGCAAGGTGCAGCTGACCCGACCTTGGTGTTCCTGCCGATTTTGCTGGCGACCAGTTGTTCGACCATCGTCGGTCTGCTGTCGGTGGCATTCATGCAGCGCCTTCGGCTGTGGGACCCGGTGGTGCTGGCTTACCTGATTCCGGGTGCGTTGGTACTGGGTGGGTTCATGGCGCTGTTGGCGACGCTCTCAGCCACTGCGCTGGCGAGCCTGTCGTCGATCCTCGGCAACCTGACGATGTTCGGGTTGATCATGCTGTTTCTGGTGATTGGTGCCCTGCGCAAGGTCAAGGTCTACGAAGCATTCGTCGAAGGTGCCAAAGAAGGCTTTGATGTCGCCAAGAACCTGCTGCCGTATCTGGTGGCGATGCTTTGTGCGGTGGGCGTATTGCGGGCGTCCGGGGCGCTGGACTTCGGGCTGGACGGGATTCGCCATCTGGTGCAATGGGCTGGATGGGACACGCGTTTCGTCGATGCCCTGCCGACCGCGATGGTCAAGCCGTTCTCCGGCAGCGCTGCGCGGGCAATGCTCATCGAAACCATGAAAACCCAAGGCGTCGACAGCTTCCCGGCGCTGGTGGCAGCGACTATTCAGGGCAGTACCGAAACCACGTTCTATGTGCTGGCGGTGTACTTCGGAGCGGTGAGCATTCAACGTGCCCGGCATGCGGTGGGTTGTGCACTGCTGGCGGAGCTCGCCGGGGTGCTGGGGGCGATCGGGGTTTGCTACTGGTTCTTTGGATAAGCTCGGTTCGTAAGGCCGCCTCGGTCCCGTAGCAGCTGGCGCAGCCTGCGTTCGGCTGCGCAGCAGTCGCAATCCGGCATGTCTTATCTGACTGACGGACCGCGTCGAAGGATTTTACGACCGCTACGCGGCCGAACGCAGGCTGCGCCAGCTGCTACAAGGGGTTTGCGGCGCTTTTGCCGGTCGCGGTCTTTTGCCCCTGCTCTACCGTCCACGCAATCACCTGCGCCGTGAGCGTGTCACTGGCCTGACCAAACCCGGTCACCACTGCAGGCACTTTCACATCGCTCAATGGCTGGCGCACTTCGAAGCGGCGGCTGGCGAGGATCCGCTGGTCATTGCCACGCACCAGTAGCGCATCCAGGCTAATGACCACTTGCGCGGTGTTGCCTTGATATTCCGTCTGGAACGCTTGCAGGTTCCCGCTCAGCTCCAGATCCGTCTGCAAGTTGCTGTCGTCGGTGCTGAGCCGCTGTACGCGGCCGTCCTGTGCAAACCCGGCGAGCAGCCGATTGCGCAGCAGGGTCGGCGTAGGATCGCTCCAGCGCGAGGCCTTGTAGCTGCTGATCAGGTCGCCTTGAGGAATTACGGCGATTTTTGCACTGTTGAGCACGTCGCTGGCCTGGGGTTTAGACAGACGTAGCGACCAAGGTACTGAGTTGGTGTGCGTCGATGACGCGGCGTTCGGCGCGGCAGGCAGACGGTAGACATCCTGGGGGTCAGCCTTGGGTAAAATCGAGCAGGCACTGGTCAGCGCGAAACTTGCCAACAGCGCGCAGTGCGCAAAGGCGTGGTAGACAGGCTTCATGGTGTGAACTCCTTATCCTTGTCACCACCCAGCAAGTAACCACTGGGGTTGGAATCCAGGCGACGAGAGATGGCGCGTAACGAATTCAGGGTGTCGCGCAACTCACGTATGGCCGGGGCCAGACTGTTGAGCCCCTGCATGCCGTTATTCAGCGCATCCTGATTGTCGGTCAGCAAGCTGTTGATGGTCGCGCTGCTCTGCTCCAGCGACTTCATGGCTTGCTCGGCACTGCCGAACATCTGTTTGCCTTGATCGTTGAGCATACCGTTGGCGTTACGCATCAACGCAGAAGTCTGCTCCAGGGTGGCGCTGGCCTGTTTGCCTACCGAGGCCAGTTGTTGCATGGCCTGGCTAAGATCCCCGCGCTGCTCGGCAATGCTTCCGGTGGTTTGCTCCAGGTTCTCAAGGGTTTTGCCCAGGCGGTCGACGTTTTCCGGCGACATCATCTGGTTGGCGCTATGCAGCAACAGGTTGACGCTGCTCATCAGGTCATCGCTGTTGTTCAGCAGCCGCGAGATGGGGGATGGCGAGGCGACGATCTCCGGCAGATTGCCGTTCTTGCCTTCCAGCTCCGGGCTTTGCGGGGTGCCGCCGCTGAGCTGGATGATCGAGGTGCCGGTAATCCCGGTCAGTGCCAGTTTCGCCTGGGTATCTTCCTTGATCGGGGTGTCGCCGCCCAGACGAATCCGTGCCAGTACCCGGCGCGGGTCCTTGGGGTCGAGGCGCAAACTCACCACGTCGCCAACCTTGATCCCGCTGTACTGCACCGCGCTGCCTTTGGACAGGCCACTGACCGCCTCATTGAAAACCACCTCGTAGTCCTTGAAGGCGGTGTCGACACTGGACTTGGCCAGCCACAGACCGAACAGCAACGCACCGGCCACCACCAATACGGTGAACAGGCCGATCAATACATGGTGGGCTCGGGTTTCCATGTCATACCTCGTTAAGCTGTGAAGCGGCTGAAAGCGCCGCGCGGCCGCGTGGGCCGTGGAAGTATTCGTGAATCCACGCGTCGTCGGTTTCCGACACGGTGTCGATGGCGTCGGCCACCAGTACTTTTTTCTGCGCCAACACCGCGACCCGGTCGGTGATGGTGTACAGCGTATCGAGGTCGTGGGTGACCAGGAAAACGCTCAATCCCAACGCATCGCGCAGCGTCAGGATCAACTGATCGAACGCCGCGGCGCCGATCGGATCAAGGCCGGCGGTCGGCTCATCGAGGAACAGGATGTCCGGGTCCAGTGCCAAGGCGCGGGCCAGCGCCGCGCGTTTGATCATGCCACCGGACAATGAGGCCGGGTACTTGTCGGCAGCCGACAGCGGCAGACCGGCCAAGGCCAGCTTAACCGCCGCCAGATGCTCGGCGTGATCGCGACTCAGGCCGGCGTGCTCGATCAGTGGCAAGGCGACGTTTTCGGTCACGGTCAGCGAAGAGAACAGCGCGCCCTTCTGAAACAACACGCCGAAGCGTCGCTCGACCAGTGAGCGTTCATGCTCCGTCAGGCTCGGCAGGTTCTTGCCAAACACCTTCACCATGCCTTCGCTGGGTTGGCGCAGGCCAACGATGCTGCGCAGCAACACCGATTTGCCGCTGCCTGAACCGCCGACCACGGCGAGAATCTCGCCCTTGTACAAATCCAGGTCGAGGTTTTCATGCACGCTCTGGCGGCCGAAGCGATTGCACAGCCCACGGACTTCGATCACCGCCTCAGAGGGCGCACGGGGTAAACGACTCACCAGCCCATCTCCATAAAGAACAACGCGGCGACCGCATCGAGCACGATCACCACGAAAATCGACTGCACCACACTGGACGTGGTGTGGGCGCCAACGGATTCAGCGCTGCCACTGACCTTGAAGCCTTCCAGACAACCAATGGAGGCGATCAGAAAAGCGAAGATCGGTGCTTTGACCATGCCGACCAGAAAATGTTGAACGCCAATGTCCGATTGCAGCAAAGAGAGGAACATCGCCGGCGAGATGCCCAGCGAAATCGCACAGACCACCCCGCCACCGACAATCCCCGAGAGCATCGCCAGAAAGGTCAGCATCGGCAGCGCTACCAGCAACGCCAACACCCGTGGCACCACCAGCAGCTCCATCGGATCGAGACCCAGGGTGCGGATTGCGTCGATTTCTTCGTTGGCCTTCATCGAGCCGATTTGCGCGGTAAAGGCGCTGGCGGTGCGCCCGGCCATCAGGATCGCGGTCAGCAACACACCAAATTCACGCAGGAACGAGAACGCCACCAGGTCCACGGTAAAAATACTCGCACCAAAACTGGCGAGTACCGTGGCACCGAGGAAGGCCACCACTGCGCCCACCATGAAGGTCAGCAAAGCGACGATGGGTGCGGCGTCGAGGCCGGTTTGCTCGATGTGCGCGATCATCGGGGTGATCCGCCAGCGCTTGGGGTGAAACAGGCTGCGAGCGATGGTTTCCAGAATCAGCCCGACAAACCCCAACAGTTGCAGCGTGTCCTGCCAGACCGCATCCACGGCGCGCCCGATGCGGGTCAGCAGTTGAATGCCGACACTGATTTCGGGCTCTTTGATGGGGACGCAGAAGTCGGACAGCGAGCAATAGACGGTTTGCAGCAGCGCACGGTCGGCTGCGGACAGGCTGCAGTCGGGGTGCTCGGCGGACTTGCCCAGGCGCTCGGCACCGAGCAGCTCGACCAGCAGCGAGGCGCCGGCGGTGTCGAGCGCGCCGAGGCCGTTGAGGTCGATGGGGGTTCGGTCGTCGTACTGGCCTTTGAGTGTGTGACTCAGGCGTTTGAGGTCGGCGTAATGGACAAGCGTCCAGTCACCCGTGACCCGCAACCGCGCAGGGGTGTTCGAAGTATCGAGTTGGGCATTGCCGGCAATTGTGCTGCTCATAATCTCCGTGCTTGTTCTACCGATACGCAGTGCTACGTAATAGCATGATCCCGGTTATTTTGCCTCGCTCGGCGTCGTGCCGTTTTGACTGGCGTCGGTCACCTCAAAGCGCAGTACGCCGATCACCTGACCGTCTTCGGTCAGTACCCGCACTTGCCAGTCGCCTGCCGGGTTGCCGGGGAAGTTCTGTTTATGGCTCCAGGCCCGGTAGCCTTCCTTGCGCCCGCCGTGGATATCCAGTGCGATGCGGTCGACCTCTTTGCCGTTGAACTGCCAGACGTGATAAATCCGCTCGTCGAGCCCGCGCGGGGCGTTGATCGCGGTGTAGGCATACAGACCATCAGGGCGCAGTTGGGCGACGCTGACTTCATTGTGGCTGTCGCCGGGTGTACGGTCTTGTAGTTGTGTGCTGATTGCCACTTGCGTCATCCACAAAGTGGCCGGCGGCACCCAGGTACGCAGCAACCAGCCGGCGCAGCCGATGGCCAGGGTGATGCTGAGCACGCTCAGGCCGCCGCGGATCGTGCGAATCGGAAAGATCGACGCCAGGCTTGGGAAAGACAGCAGCATCGCTATGCCAAGAGCCAGTTTGAAACTCTGATCGGTGGTCAGGTTCAGGATGATCGGCAATGCGGTCAGCAGCGCGGCAAACAGCGTCAGCGTATGCATCGCCAGAAACAGCCAGCGGCGTGGCGCCAGCCATTTGTAATACAGCGGATCGGTGATCGAAACCAGCGCCGCCGCCCCGAGCAGTCCGGTGAACACCAGTTGCCCGCTGTTCCAGGTGGTGGTGATGAAAAAGAACGGCAAGACGAAGAACAGACTTTCCTGATGGATCATCTGCGTCGCATAGCGCAACAACGGCTGCGGGATCTCACGCTTGAAGACTTTGGTGAATAGCTCAGTCAGGCTGTTTTCCAGCATCAGCCAGAGCCAGCTGACCAGCATGATCACCGCAATCCAGGTCGCCAGGCTTTGTTGACGGTCGACCAGAATGAAACTGCAGACCCCCGAGATGAAGCCACCGAGCGCAATGACCCCGGGGTAGCGCTTCATCAGTTCGAGGATGCGCAGTACGTAATGGGTCAGGATAGGCATTCGGCAGTTCGCAATTGTCGTGGGGAAAAACCCCGACAGGATAACGCTGGCACTCTGATGTTGCGAGAAAGCATCAGACAATACGCAATCCCTGTAGCAGCTGGCGCAGCCTGCGTTCGGCTGCGAAGCAGTCGTGAATCCTGCCTTCACGGTTTACCTGAAAAAACGTGGTGTCTGATTTTACGGCCGCTGCGCAGCCGAACGCAGGCTGCGCCAGCTGCTACAGGGATTGTGGTGTTTTCACTTCTTGTGGTGAATACGCCAGCCCATCAGCGCCATCAACCCCAACACCCCGCCCAGCAACCACAGCACCTCGTCATAACTGAGCAGCGGCTTCTCGATGCGAATGTAACCCTGCTGATCGAGCAGTTTGTGCAGGGTCTGGTTGGCCTGGTCCAGCGTGACGGTTTGCAGGCGTAGGGCCGGGTCGTCGAAATGTCCGTCCTCATAGTCGCCGATGGCACTCCAGTAGTAGTCCGCGAGCCCGCTATTGCCTTGCACGGCCCAGGCCTGTCGAGCGATGGCGGCCTGTTTCAGGCGTTCAAAGCCTGCGGGGTCGAGGCCACTCTTGAGCAGATCGGCTTTCAGATCATCGAGTACCTGCTGCGCTTGTGGCAGATCATCGCGCTCCAGATCGGCGTTCAGGCTGAGGAAACCGACACTGCCGAACACTTCGCGTTCGGCCCAGGGGCCGTAGGACAATCCGTGAGCCAGACGCAATTGACGATAAAGCGCCCAGTCGAGGTAGTCCTTGAGCAGGTCGTACGTTTCGTCATATTGGTCCTCAAGCGCCGGTTCCGGGAACAGCCAGTGCAGTTTGGCGCCACCCCCCACCCAGCCCTGGATCAGATTACGTTCGTCGAGCGCCGGGTGTTGGATCTCCGGCAGCGGCAAGTGCTCGGTGGGATCAATGGCTTTGAGTTCGCCATAGGTGCGCTCCAGGTAGGCCGGCAACAGGCGATCGAGCTCGCCGACAATAATCAGCGTCATGTTGTTTGGTGCGTACCACTCCTTGCGGACCTTCTCCAATTGTTCGCGGGTCAGGTGCTCTACCTGAGCCCGCTCCGAGCACTTCAGGCCCAGCTCCACCGCCAGCTGATTGCTCGCCGTATGGCCCAGGTCCTGGCGGTCGAGCCAGCGCTGCAAGTGGGAGTAATGGCCGCCATCTTCGCGTTCGACCACCTGTTTGGCCGCGCTGATTGCGTTGTCGTCGAGTCGGGTCTGGGTCAGTAGCGCCAGCAGCAGGTCGAGGACTTTGCGCTGATTCTTCGCCGGGGCTTCGATGACGAACGTGGTGTCGGCGTTACTGGTGTAGGCGTTCCATTCACCCCCCAGTGCCTGCATGCGCTCCTCGAGCCCGCCTTCGCCGCTCGCGTCGACGCCACTGAACAGCAAATGCTCAAGCAGGTGCGGCAGCTCTTTGTCGGCGCAGGCGAAGTCGTCCAGGCCAACGCCTACCACCAGGCGAATCGCAACATGCCCGCGTTCGGTGCCGGGCTTGAGCACCAATTGCAAGCCGTTGGGCAGCGAATAACCTTCGACCTGAAAGCGATCCAGGGCAAATGAGCAGGTGGAACTCAATAGCAGGCACGCAAACAACAGACAGCGCATAGCAACCTTCCTGGCGGGTAAAAGCGATCTTCTAAGTGACTGCTGTCAACGCCAGACGTTCAGGGTGAATGGGTGATGTCAGCCGTATCGTCGGCAGCCAATGTACCGGTTTCGGCGGTTTCCAGGACCACATAGGCGCTGCCACAGAACAGTGAGTTCAAGCGTCTCATGTCGGCGATCAGCTCCAGATGCAGCGAGCTGGTTTCGAGGCTTTGCACAACCTTACGGTGCAAACGGCTGACATGGGCGTGAGCCAGGCGTCTTTCCTGCGCGCGGAAGCGACGTTTCTCACGCAGCAGTTGCCGGGCGCTTTCCTTGTCGGCACTCAGAAACACCGACAGCCCCAAGCGCAGGTTGGCGATCAACTGATGGTGCAATCCCGCCAGCTCTTCCAGGCCGACGTCGGAAAAGGAGCGGCGCTGCGAAGTCTTCTGCTGCTGGACCTTGCGCAGCATGCGATCGATCAGGTCAGAGGCGAGTTTCAGATTGATCGCCAGTTCGATGATTTCTGCCCAGCGCCGACTGTCCTGGTCGCTGAGGTCTTCGCGGGGCATCTGCGCCAGATAGAGTTTGATCGCGCTGCAGAGGACTTCGACGTCATCGCTCAGGCGGCGCACTTCCTGAGTGACGGCGGTTTGCTTGCCACGCAGTACATCGAGCATGGCTTCGAGCATGTTGTCGATCAGGTCGCCGATGCGCAGGGTTTCCCGGGCGGCGTTGGCCAAGGCCAGGCTCGGCGTGGTCAGGGCTGCCGGGTCGAGATGGCGTGGCTTGGCCTGACCGTTGATTTCCGGGCGCTCAGGCAGCAGCCAGGCACAGAGCCTGGCCATCGGGCCGACGCTGGGCAACAGCACCAGGCAACGCACGGTGTTGTAGAGCAGATGAAAGCCGATCACCAGGCCTTGCGGGCGGTAATTGAGGCTGTCCATCCAGTGCACCAACGGGCCGAGCACCGGAATGATCAGCAGAAGGCCGATCATCTTGTAGAGCAGGCTGCCCAACGCAACCTGACGTCCGGCAGCGTTCTGCATGCTGGTGCCGAGAAACGCCAGGACACCGCTGCCGATGTTGGCGCCGATCACCAGACCGATGGCCACCGGCAGGCTGATCACTCCGGCACCGGCAAGGGTTGCAGTGAGCAGGACGGCGGCCAGGCTGGAGTAGGAAATCATCGCGAACAGCGCACCGACGAGGGCATCGAGCAGGATGTCGCCCGTCAGCGAAGCAAACAGCACTTTGACGCCGTGAGCGTGGGTGATCGGATCGGCCGCTTCGACGATCAATTGCAGCGCGAGAATAATCAGCCCCAGGCCGATGCCGACCCGGCCGAGCTGCCCCGCACGCGTCTGCTTGCGTGAGAGAAAGAAAATCACCCCGAGGAAAATCAGCAACGGCGACAGCCATGACAAATCCAGCGTCAGGACCCGCGCCATCAGCGCGGTACCGACGTCGGCACCGAGCATGGTCGCCAGGGCGGGCGTCAGCGCCATCAGGCCCTGGCCGACAAACGAGGTCACCAGCATCGCCGTGGCGTTACTGCTCTGGACCATCGCGGTGACAAGAATCCCGGCGATGAAGGCCAGCCAGCGTTTGGACATGTTCTGGCCAATGACATGGCGCAAGTTCGAGCCGTAGACCCGCAGGATGCCGGTTCGGACGATGTGCGTGCCCCAAATGAGCAAGGCAACGGCGGACAGTAGATTGAGCAGGGTCAGCATACTGGGCCCCCTGAATGGACAGCGCCCCAATGGAGCAAGTTGACGATGCCGCGCGACGTTCTACGTTCTGTATTTAAGCTGTAGTTGGCTAACGGTCCGGGCGCCAGCATCGCATAGCTAAAGAGTCGATTGAAACAAAACTGTCATGAAAACAGCTTCAAGCGGGCGTGAAAAAGGGGCTCGAAAGCCCCTTGATTCATTGTGGCGAGTTACTGACCCGGGATGTCCTTGCGCAGCTTCACCGGCTCCTGCTGTTTTTTCTTTTTCGCGATCGCGGTGCGCATCTTGATGTTGATCGCCTCCACGGCCAGCGAGAACGCCATGGCGAAGTAGACGTAGCCTTTGGGGACATGCACACCGAAAGCTTCGGCGATCAGCACGGTACCCACCACCAGCAGGAACGACAGCGCGAGCATTTTCAGCGACGGATGCTTGTCGATGAACGCGCTGATCATGCCCGAGGCCATCATCATCACCAGTACCGCAACGATGATTGCAGCAACCATGACCGGAACATGGGACACCATGCCGACCGCGGTGATCACCGAGTCCAGAGAGAAGACGATGTCGATGATCGCGATCTGGATGATGGTGTAGAGGAAGTTGCCGCCCTTGCCACCTGGCTCGTCGGCGGTTTCGTCTTCGCCTTCCAGTGCGTGAAACATCTCCTGGGAGCTTTTCCACAGCAGGAACAGACCACCGAAGAACAGGATCAGGTCTCGCCCGGAAATACCCTGACCGAAGACCACGAACAAGTCGGCAGTCAGGCGCATGACCCAAGTGATCGACAGCAACAGCAGGATCCGCGTGACCATGGCCAGCGCCAGGCCGAAGATCCGGGTGCGCGCCTGCATATGCTTGGGCATGCGGCTGACGAGGATCGAGATCATGATGATGTTGTCGATGCCCAGCACGATTTCCAGGGCAGTCAGCGTGAAGAAGGCAACCCAGATTTCAGGGTTGGTCAGCCATTCCATGTGTATTCCTTTGAGCGAGTGTTAAACCACGACGCCAGCACTTGGCTGGCGGCGTGGTGAGTTGATGCCGTTACAAGGTGCTGAACAGCGGGAAAATCCCCATCAGCAATGCAGCGACGAGTATGCACATGCAAACCAGTACTGCCCACTTCAAGGTAAAGCGTTGGTGGTCACCGAATTCGATCCCGGCCAATGCCACCAGCAAGTAGGTGGAGGGTACCAGTGGGCTCAGCAAGTGGACGGGTTGACCGACGATCGAGGCACGGGCCATTTCCACCGCGGTGATGCCGTAGTGGCTGGCGGCTTCGGCCAGAACCGGCAATACACCGTAGTAAAACGCATCGTTGGACATGAAGAAGGTGAACGGCATGCTCGCCAGTGCGGTGATCACGGCCAGGTACGGACCGAGGAAATCCGGGATCACGGCCAGCAGGCTTTTCGACATGGCATCGACCATGCCGGTGCCGGTCAGGATGCCGGTGAAGATACCGGCGGCAAAAATCAGCCCGACCACCGACAACACGCTACCGGCGTGGGCCGCAACACGATCTTTTTGCTGTTGCAGGCAAGGGTAGTTGACGATCATTGCGATACTGAACGCGACCATGAACAACACCGGCAGTGGCAGCAGGCCGGCGATCAGGGCACACATCAGTGCCAGGGTCAGGGCGCCGTTGAACCAGATCAGTTTCGGGCGACGAGCATCCGGGAACTGCGAAACGCTGATTTCGCTGTGGTCGATTTCGTCGCCGATCAGGTGCAATTCACCCAGACGCGCACGTTCACGTTTACCGTACAGGTAGGCAATTGCCAGGATCGCCACCACGCCAGCGAGCATCGCCGGGATCATTGGCACGAAGATGTCCGATGGGTCGACATG
The DNA here is from genome assembly GCF_056397005.1 of Pseudomonas sp. 05N431. Taxonomy (NCBI): domain Bacteria; kingdom Pseudomonadati; phylum Pseudomonadota; class Gammaproteobacteria; order Pseudomonadales; family Pseudomonadaceae; genus Pseudomonas; species Pseudomonas sp. 05N431. The sequence goes on along the minus strand of NZ_JBFTMN010000004.1, from coordinate 448,738 downwards.
CAGCGCACTGGCGGCACGCGCGGTCGGGCCACCCCACGGGGTCATGTTCATCACGCCGCCGGCGAGGATGATCAGGCCGGCCATGATCCGCGGGCTCATGCCGATGCGGCTGTACAGCGGCAGCATGGCGGCTACGCAGATCATGTAAGTCGTGGCGCCGTCACCGTCCATGGACACCACCAGGGCCAGCACCGCGGTGCCGATGGATACCTTCAGCGGGTCACCCTTGACCAGTTTGAGGATCTTGCGCACGGCCGGGTCAAACAGGCCGGAGTCGATCATCAGGGCGAAATAGAGGATGGCGAACATCAGCATCACCCCGGTCGGGGCCAGCTTGGTGATGCCTTCAAGCATCATCGGGCCGATCTTCGGGGCAAAGCCACCGAACAGGGCGAACAGGATCGGAACGATGATCAGGGCGATCAGCGCCGAAAGGCGCTTGGTCATGATCAGGTACATGAACGTGATGACCATGGCAAAGCCAAGGAAAGTCAGCATGGGATTACTCCAGACGTAGCGCGGCTAGGGAATGGCGAACCGGGTGAGGTCAGCGCAGAACGGAAAGCACGAGGCGTACGGGGGGAGTCGGGGCAAACAGGCGGGTACGAGCGGACATCAGAATCACCATTGTTGTTGTTAATTGGGCCGGGCGAACGTTGCGACATTCGTTTGGCCAACCGGTCTGTTGCCGGCAGTGCGGGCGATCCTAATCGGCAAACCTTTCAGCCAGCTTTCGCTGGGCAAACACCGGACGAGATGTTCAAGGTGGACGGACGGGGCCTGAAGTAGTGGCCCGTACCGCGGTTTGACGCTGTTAAACATGAGGATGGGGGAATCGGCTATGAGCGAACTGCACTCAGGCGGATGTCATTGTGGACAACCGCGGTATCAATTCGCCGGGCCGTACTAACAGCCGGTTGCCCGGCTGTGATCTTTTGACTTAAGGCAACTCCAGTCCACCGGCCGCTTTATGCAACGCTCGCAGGTGTTCGCCCAATTGTTTGATGTTGGCCTCATTCGCGGCGATCTCAGCCGCTCGGCCAGGCTCAAGCAGCGCCCTGACCTCTTTGTCCAGATCGCCGGTCAACACCTGTAATTTCTTCTGTCGAGTGCTGCTTTCCGACTCCAGGCGTTTCCATTCATTGGGCTGTGGCAGGCCGTAGCCGCCCCTGTCGAGCAGTTCTGCCGGACGGCTGAGGAAGCCACTGTTGACGAGTATCTGCTTCAAGGTCTGATTGGCCTGGTCCATGCCGCCGTTTTTCAACTCGCGGGCGTCCAGGTAGCGTTGTTTCACCTCATTCTGGGCCAGCAACAATTGCTGGCGGAAACTCGCCTGCTCCAGCAACAGCAATGCAGCGCTGGTGCGCAGGTCGGCCTGCTGAAACCACGGGCGACGTTCTGCGGCCGTCAGCGCCATCCAGTCTTCAACCTTGTCCTGTTTGATTGGCAGGTGCTTTTTCAGCACCTCGAACATCGCTTGATAGCGATCGCGGAACGAGTCGAAGCGATAGCCCAGGCGCAAGGCCTCGCGCGGATTGTCGAGCACGCTGGTGTCCGCCAGTCCGCGGGCCTTGAGTATTTCCAGCAAGCCGTTGGGCATGATGCTGTCCATGCCGGCCAGCTGTGGATTGTTACTGCCACTGCGCAACAGCTTCAGGCTCTCGACCGCGCAGTTGTTGGACAGGAAGTAATAGTTGCCGTCGTAGCTCCAATGCATCTCCGCGGCGTGCTCGACCAATTCTCCAATTTCACTGCGCGACAGCTTGAGCGGCACCGAGGCGAGGCTACGCAGTTCGGTCTTGGTGTATTCGTCGATGACTTGTGACAACGGCAACACGAAAAGTCGTGACGGGTATTTTCCGACCAGACCATCCCAGCTCGACAGTTGTACGTCGCCGACAAAGGCGCGGTAGGACAGCACCAGGGAATATTCCAGATCCAGTCGGCAGTCCGGTCCGCGTGGGCGACCGGGCGCGCAGATCACCAGCCGCAACATGCTGTGGCCCCAGCGGCTGACCAGATTCTGATTGGCTTCGGCCAGCAGGTAGTCGACGGAGTAGACCCTTTCCGGATCGACCTGTCCCAGCGGTTGTTTGGCGAAGTCGTTGCCTGCGTTCAGGAAGGCGAAGGATTGGGCGCAGCTGTCCTTGGCCGGTGGAGCCCAGCCGAAGTGTTCCTGGTAATAACGGTATAGCGCCGGGCGGCGGCAGGCGTAGCTCGGGTCGAGGAGGAAGTACTCCATGTTGACCGCGACAAATTCCTTGGGGCTGCTCGTCTCGTAGAGGTCCGGGCTGCGGACAATTTGCCGGTTGTGTTGTTCGCGTTCGCCGCGACGGCCGACGTATTGCGGCCAGCCGGCAAGGTCCAGCAGGCGTGGATCGTCGCTCAAGGTGAAACGACGGTCAGTCTGCCCGCGGCATTGATCAGGAAGGCCGACCAGGCCCGAACTGTTGCTTTGTCGCGTACAGCGTTGGATCAGCAAACGCTCGGTACTTGTCCACAAGCGTGCACGGTCATAAATGTGCGTGAGTTCATGCAGCACCGTGGCGAGCATTTCGCGGCGAACGGTGCCGTGGGGGCGATTGGTTTTTTTCGTCGCGGCGCTGCCGTCGGTGAGCCCCTTGAGCAGGTTGCGATTGAGGTCCACCTCTGACGTCAGAGACGCCTCTCCGTAGGCATTGCCGGGCATTTCGTCGGTCCAGCCAACATCAATCCGGCGGTCCAGTTGTTCGATGAAGCGCGGCGGCAATGCCCGTATGGCTTCATCCAGCAGTGCCTGGCTGGCCCGTTGTTCTTCCGGGCTCAGACCGTCGGCCTTGAGGTGTAATTGCAGGCTGGCCTGAGCCGTGCTGCAAAGCAGCAATAGGGCCCCGGCCATCAGCCAGGCGGTTAGTGTCTTCACAGTGCGAGGATGGCTTCGGCGAGGACTTGATCACTGGCATCGCGGGCTTCCGGCACACGGGTGCGCAAGGTGTCGAAGGCTGCTTCCAGATGCGCGCCACGGATATCGCCATTGCTGGCGACAAAACTGGCCGCGTCATCATGGGCTTCGCGCACGACTTTCAGGTCACGAATCGAGGTGGTGGTGTCAGAGGTGAAATCGAGTGTGCGCTGGGAGGCACGGATGATCATGTTACTGGTGGCTTCGAGGGTATGTGCCTGGGCCACGTCGGCCAACAGTAACAGGCCAAGGGTGGCAGCAATCAGCGGGCTACGCATGGAACAACTCCGGAAGAACAGGATAACTATTGGACGAGAATTGCCTGTGCCAGTTCAAGGTCGCTGGCATGAAGTTTTGGCTGGGTCTGGCGCAGATAAACCAGGGCGGACTCCAGTTGCGCTCCTCGCAGTTGACCGTCACTGGCAATGAACGCCGCCGCATCATCGTGGGCTGCGAGCAGCAGTTTATGGTCGAAGGGAGCGGAGGTCACCTTGCTTGTCGCATAAGTGGTGACGACGAGGTTCTGCGTGGACAGGTCCAGGGCGTGGGCCGGGCTGGTCCAGCAGGCAGTGATAAACAGGGATGTGATGAGTGGTTTTGAAAGAAAATGCATGAGGCTCGACGGTTGGAAACGAGCCCCAAGGCTAGCGCAATGCCCGGGCCAGAGCCAGCGCTGAGGAAACGGGGCACAGTGTGAGAGCCCCGTTTTCCGACGTTGATCAGATCGCCAGAATGGCTTGAGCCAGCTGTGCGTCAGTGGCTTTCAACTGTGGAGCCTGTGTGTGGATGTAGTCGAGAGCACTTTCCAGGCGCACGCCACGGATGGCACCCTCGCTGGCTACGAAGCTGGCAGCGTCATCACGGGCGGCGCGAACGATCTTCTTGTCCCGCAGCGAAGACGAAAGGTTGGTTGTGGCGTCGGAGCTGTCCTTGAGTGCACCGACGACAGTGTCAGTGGTGATAATGAAGCTGGAGGCATGCGAATTGGCAGCCACGGCCAGCAGTGCTGCAGCGCTGAGCAGACGAAGACGGGACATGGGGTAACTCCTGTGAATAAACCATAAATAGTGACGCCAAAAATAACGTCGGGCAGCCACTGCGTGATGCGTAACGTCTGAGGGGTCAGACGTGCTCTGCGCAGGGCTCGCCACGTTGTCCTCGGATATTAGGCCGTTGTTCAACCGTTCGAATAGCCCTGTCACCCCATCTAGACACGGTTAGCGCCAAAAAGGTTTGTCCAGTTCGACCAGTCGATCTGAATGGCTGATACCTATGTCAGACAGCTGCTGTTCATTAAGTTGCGCGAGCAGGCGGCGGGTGCGCGCTTTTTCCATGCTTTGACCGGTAGCGACGATCAGCCGGACCATAAGCTTGAGTAAAGAAGACTTGCGAGTAGGCGGGAGCGGAACATCAAGTAACCGATTCATGGTGTATTCCTCGCGAACAGGCTTATTAAGCAGCCTTGGGACACCATGTTGGTCGTTTCGCTGTCGCTGGAGCAGCTACACCAACATTAAATTGTACTGGTTCAGTTTAACGTTTGTTGAAACTGTATCTGTCATACGGCTACCCTTCTGTACCAGCTTTTTTTTGCCCTGAAACGACAAAACCCGTCGTGGTTTCCCACGACGGGTTTTGTGTGTGCAATTCGGGGTGCTGGCGGTGGACCCGTTGGGTCAGAGAGCCAGCGACGCTAACTTAGCGCCAGAACGGCTTGCTCAGCTCTTCGTAGCGTTGTGCTTCGCTAATCCCTGCGTCAGCCAGCAGACGCGAATCCAGACGAGCCAGTTGGTGGCGGCTGGAGATGCGGCGCTGCCACAGCATCAGGTTGGCGAGAACGCGAAGAGGCATGGAAGCCTGGGTTTTTACAGCGTTGTCTTCGAAGAACATTTCGGAACTGAGTGTACGTTCCATGGTTGACATCCTTCCGCTTATGGCGGGATTAGGTAGTGGTTTAACTGATGCCAATGATCCTCTCGTTTGGCCAGTCTCTCTAGATACAGTTCACCTGTATTGTGAGGGACCAGTTAACTGTTAATAGGTGCTGTACTGCTCGAAAACGAGGCAACTGTACCTGTCTGCTCTTTAATGGTGCACTTTCTGGTGTTTTACTCAAAAGTGTAGGCAATTACGGTAGGAAATGACCGGTACAGCAGTACAGTTTTTGAAGGATATTGGATTGGCAATGGCGAGCTGACGAAATTGTGTTTGCGTCAGCTGCCATCTGTATCAATCACACGGCGAGCATTCTGCCGGTTTCTTCCAGGTTGATGTGCCAGCTGAGGGCATCGCGCAGGATGTGTGGGGTGTGTCCGCCGACGGCGCAGGCCGCCTCGAAGTAGGCATTCAGCGCTTCGCGGTAGTCCGGGTGCACACAGTTGTCGATCACCACCCGCGCCCGCTCCCGTGGCGCCAGACCACGTAAATCGGCAAGGCCGATCTCGGTCACGAGGATGTCGACGTCATGCTCGGTGTGGTCAACGTGGCTGACCATTGGCACCACACTGGAAATCGCCCCGCCCTTGGCAATCGACTTGGTGACAAAGATCGCCAGGTGCGCGTTGCGGGCAAAGTCGCCGGAACCACCAATGCCGTTCATCATCCGCGTGCCGCAGACGTGGGTGGAGTTGACGTTGCCGTACAGATCGAACTCCAGCGCCGTATTGATGCCGATGATGCCCAGGCGACGAACCACTTCAGGGTGGTTGGAGATCTCCTGCGGGCGCAGCACCAGTTTGTCCTTATAACGCGCAAGATTGCCGAACACATCGGCGTTGCGCCGGCTCGACAGGGTGATCGAGCTACCCGAGGCGAAGCTTAGTTTTCCGGCGTCGATCAGGTCGAAGGTCGAGTCCTGCAGGACTTCGGAGTACATGGTCAGGTCTTCGAACGGCGAGTCGATCAGGCCGCACATCACCGCATTGGCGATGCTGCCGATACCGGCTTGCAGCGGGCCAAGCTTGTTGGTCATGCGCCCTGCTTCCACTTCCTGCTTGAAGAAATCGATCAGGTGATCGGCAATGGCCTGGGTGTCGCTGTCCGGCGGCAATACCGTGGACGGCGAGTCGGACTGGTTGGTGATGACGATGGCAACGATCTTTTCCGGCGGTATCGGGATCGCGGTGCTGCCGATGCGGTCGTCGACCTTGACCAGCGGAATAGGTGTGCGGGTCGGACGGTAGGTCGGGATATAGATGTCGTGCAGACCTTCCAGATTCGGGTTGTGCGCCAGATTGATCTCGACGATCACGTGCTTGGCGAAAATCGCGAAGCTGGCCGAGTTGCCGACCGAGGTGGTTGGCACGATGTGGCCCTGTTCGGTGATCGCCACGGCTTCAATCACCGCGATGTCCGGTAGCTTTAGTTGCTGATTGCGCAGTTGTTCCACGGTTTCCGACAGATGCTGGTCAATGAACATCACCTCGCCGGCGTTGATCGCCTTACGCAGGGTGCTGTCGACCTGAAACGGCATACGACGGGCCAGCACACCGGCTTCGGTCAGCTGTTTGTCGAGGTCGTTGCCCAGGCTGGCGCCGGTCATCAGGCTGATTTTCAGCGGTGTGACCTTGGCACGTTCGGCCAGTGCATGGGGCACGGCTTTGGCTTCGCCGGCGCGGGTAAACCCGCTCATGCCGACGGTCATGCCGTCCTGAATCAGAGCGGCAGCGTCAGCAGCGCTCATTACCTTATCCAACAACGAAGGCAAGCGGATACGATCACGGTACATGGATGGTTATCTCGGGCAACGGAAGCAAGATGCGCAGTCTAGTGATTTCGAAAAAATTCGCCCCGCGACCATGGTCGAATGCTGGCCCCTGATTTAGAGCCTTTGGTCGGTTTTCTGCAGGCAATAAAAAACCCCAGCCTACTAAAGGCCGGGGTTTTCGGTATTGCGTTGGAGCAGTTTTTACTCGACGGCTTTAACCATGTCTTCGATGACTTTCTTGGCATCACCGAAGACCATCATGGTCTTGTCCAGGTAGAACAACTCGTTATCCAGGCCGGCATAGCCGCTGGCCATCGAGCGTTTGTTGACGATGATGGTCTTGGCCTTGAAGGCTTCAAGAATCGGCATGCCGGCAATCGGCGATTTCGGGTCGTTCTTCGCCGCCGGGTTCACCACGTCGTTGGCACCCAGTACCAGCACCACGTCGGCCTGGCCGAACTCGGAGTTGATGTCTTCCATCTCGAACACCTGGTCGTAAGGCACTTCAGCCTCAGCCAGCAGCACGTTCATGTGGCCGGGCATCCGACCGGCTACCGGGTGGATCGCATACTTCACGGTCACGCCGCGGTGGGTCAGCTTCTCGGTCAGCTCTTTAAGTGCGTGCTGCGCCCGAGCAACCGCCAGGCCGTAGCCTGGAACGATGATCACGGTGTCGGCGTTGGTCAGCAGGAAGGTTGCGTCGTCCGCCGAGCCGGATTTCACCGGGCGGGCTTCTTTCGAGCCCGCCGGGCCGGCTGCGTCTGCGTTGTTGCCGAAGCCACCGAGCAGTACGTTGAAGAACGAACGGTTCATCGCCTTGCACATGATGTACGAGAGGATCGCACCGGACGAACCGACCAGCGAGCCGGCGATGATCAGCATCGAGTTGTTCAGCGAGAAGCCGATACCTGCCGCAGCCCAACCGGAATAGCTGTTGAGCATCGACACCACCACCGGCATGTCCGCACCGCCGATCGGGATAATGATCATTACGCCGAGTACGAAGGCCAGGGCCAGCATCAGGGCGAAGGCGCCGAGGTTGCCGGTCATCATGAAGGTGACGCCCAGGCCCAGCGTTGCCAGGCCCAGCAGCAGGTTGATTTTATGCTGCCCACCGAACTGTACCGGTGCACCCTGGAACAGACGAAACTTGTACTTGCCCGACAGCTTGCCGAACGCGATCACCGAACCAGAGAAGGTAATTGCACCGATGGCCGCGCCGAGGAACAACTCCAGACGGTTGCCGGCGGGAATCGAATCGCCCAGTTGTTTGACGATGCCCAGCGATTGCGGCTCGACCACGGCGGCGATGGCGATGAACACCGCAGCCATACCGATCATGCTGTGCATGAACGCGACCAGCTCCGGCATCTTGGTCATTTCGACGCGTTTGGCCATGATCGAACCGGCAGTGCCGCCGATCAGCAGGCCGACGATCACGTAACCGATGCCGGCGGTGGCCAGCTCGGAGCCCAGCTTGAACACCAGCCCGACAGTGGTGACGATGGCCAGCGCCATGCCGAGCATCCCGTACACATTGCCGCGTCGCGACGAGGTCGGGTGTACGGTCAGCGCCGCCGCCAGCATGGCGCCGACGATCACGATCGCCGAAATGGCGTTGGTCACCGCCATCAACGGGGTGTGCAGTGCGGGTGTAACGTTCCAGACCACGTGATAACCGACATAAATCGCCAGCACGAAGATGATCAGGTTGTAGATACCGGGGGAGATAAGCTCTTCCATCGTCTGAATYCCTGCTTAGGCGTTTTTGCGGATGRCTTGGCCGTCGCGGCACATCAGGCACGCGGCGACGATGTCGTCTTCKAGGTTCACTTCGAACTGACCTTCCTTGKTGAAGACCAGCTTCAGGAAGTCCAGCAGRTTGCGCGCGTACAGCGCCGAGGCGTCTGCRCCGACCTGGGCGGCCAGGTTGGTCGGGCCGGCAATGGTCACGCCGTGCGCGACGATCACCTGGTCGGCCACAGTCAGCGGGCAGTTGCCGCCTTGCGCAGCGGCCAGGTCGATGACTACCGAACCGGGTTTCATCTGCGCGACGGTTTCAGCGCTCAGCAGCACTGGTGCCTTGCGGCCGGGGATCAGGGCGGTGGTGATGACGATGTCGGCCTGCTTGGCGCGCTCGTGCACGGCCAGGGCCTGACGTTGCATCCAGCTGGYCGGCATAGGGCGTGCGTAACCGCCGACGCCGACGGCGCACTCGCGCTCTTCATCGGTCTCGTACGGGACGTCGACGAACTTGGCGCCRAGGGATTCGATTTGTTCCTTCACTGCAGGGCGCACGTCGGACGCTTCAATCACTGCGCCCAGACGCTTGGCGGTAGCGATCGCCTGCAAACCTGCCACGCCGGCGCCAAGGATCAGCACGCGAGCGGCCTTTACGGTGCCGGCTGCCGTCATCAACATCGGCATAAAGCGCGGATAGTGATGGGCGGCCAGCAACACGGCTTTATAGCCGGCGATGTTCGCCTGCGAGGACAGCACATCGAGGCTCTGMGCGCGGGAGGTGCGCGGCGCGGCTTCCAGGGARAACGCGGTAATGCCGCACTCGGCCAGYTTGGCAATGGTTTCATTGCTGAACGGGTGGGTTGCAGCAACCCGCGTTTCACCGGTCTGGGTTTCGAGAGGAACACCAATGTGCACGTCAAATCTCCTGCTTGATCTTATTGCTTTCGATCATTCTTGGAAGGCCAGCGCACTGCGGAGGGTGCGACTGGGGCGGCCGATCAGCACGATCCCGCCAACTCAGGGCGGAGAGCGACATTTTTCGGGCGAACATAACGCCCTTCAGGGACCGATTATGGGAGGGAGCAGAAAATTAACTACACGCAACCCCGTGACAGAATGTCGCACTAACGCCCTTAAATCCTTTATAGGTCGCGGGCTGTAGGGGTGATGGTCGCATTCAAAGCATTTTTGCTCGTCAGTGCATTTGGGGATCAGAAAGCGTTTTTTGCTCGGTTCTTGTTGGATCTGGAATGGGCGAATGTGTTGTTCGAGAACCGACCAGTGCGCGTCGGTGACAAACACGTTGTCGTCTCCAGGAGTCCTTTCCCACAACTGCTACCGTATTGCCCACCGCCTATCGGTAGAGGCACTGACTCAGCTTTTTCGTCTTTTAACCCAGGCCCTTGCGACCCTCCAAATAGAGACATCGTGGTGTCGTTTTTTGGATGTGTGGAAAGGTCCAGTTAACTTGGGTGTGACTCTTGCAAGTAATTACAAAAAGCCCACCCAGCATTGAATGGGCAATAAAGAGAGCCTCCGCCTGAGGCCATTCACCCGCTTTGCGTTAGGAGATACCGCGATGACGACGTTCAACTCCGGAGCTAAACCCCAGAACCATGCACCTCAGTCCATCGGTTTTTTACTGTTGGACAATTTCACGCTGATTTCTCTGGCTTCCGCCGTCGAACCCCTGCGTATGGCCAACCAATTGTCCGGTCGCGAGCTGTATCGCTGGACGACCCTAACCGCCGACGGCGGCCAGGTCTGGGCCAGCGACGGCTTGCAGATCACCCCTGACGCCGCCATGCACAAAGCCCCGACTCTGGACACTGTAATCGTCTGTGGTGGTATAGGCATTCAGCAGACGGTGACACGCGCACACGTGTCATGGCTACAGAGTCAGGCGCGTCAGTCCAAACGCTTGGGTGCGGTGTGCACCGGCAGTTGGGCCCTCGCCGGTGCCGGCTTGCTCGACGGCTTCGATTGCAGTGTGCACTGGGAGTGTCTGGCGGCCATGCAGGAAGCTTTCCCGCGTGTGGTCATGAGCACGCGTCTGTTCACCCTGGACCGTAACCGTTTCACCAGCTCCGGAGGCACCGCGCCACTGGACATGATGCTGCACCTGATCAGCCGCGATCACGGTCGTGAGCTGTCGGCGGCGATCTCGGAAATGTTTGTCTATGAGCGCATTCGCAACGAACAGGATCACCAGCGCGTGCCGCTCAAGCATATGCTCGGCACCAATCAGCCGAAGTTGCAGGAAATAGTGGCGCTGATGGACGCCAACCTCGAAGAGCCGATCGACCTCGGCGAACTGGCGGTGTACGTCTCCGTGTCCCGGCGTCAGCTGGAGCGGCTATTCCAGAAATACCTGCACTGCTCGCCGTCCCGTTACTACCTGAAACTGCGCCTGATCCGCGCCCGGCAGTTGCTCAAGCAAACGCCAATGTCGATCATCGAAGTGGCCTCGGTGTGTGGCTTCGTGTCCACGCCACACTTCTCCAAGTGCTACCGCGAGTACTACGGCATTCCACCACGCGACGAGCGTGTAAGTTCCAACACCACACAACAAGTGACGATGATGCCGATCCCGCAAGCGATGGTGCTGTCGCAGTTGTCCAGACCGCTGTCGGCGCTCAGCCAGGCCCGTAACGAATCAACCTTTGCCAGCGTCCGGATATAGATTTCAGGCATGCACTGGCCTCGCGCAAGTCAGTACGCTTCAAGGAAGTTTTGGTGCATGAATTTGTCGGACCTCACCTGGAAAGCGCGGCGCATAAGTTGCTGACCCGCGTTACCGGGTGCTTGAAGGCGTCTTCACTGCAACCCGCCAAGGGATGGTAGTGCCTAATAGTACGGAATTGCTCACTGTTCATGAACAATGGTGCTAACTCAACCTTTCCGCTTGCAACTATTTGCTCTTGCGACCTTCTATAATCAGAAATTGGTGGGGTTAATTTCTAAAAGTCATTGGAGTTCAATTTGACTTTGGCATGACGCTTGCTCACGTCACTGCCAGTAGCCCGCCATTTGCTGGACAGGTAATAAAAAGAGCCTGCGTCTGGGGCCATCACCTGTCCTGTGTGAGGAGATACCTCAATGATGTCGCAAAACTCCGGGGCCCAACCCCAGAACCGCACCCCACAATCCATCGGCTTTCTGTTGCTGGACAATTTCACGCTGATTTCCCTGGCCTCGGCGGTCGAGCCGCTACGCATGGCCAACCAACTATCGGGTCGTGAGCTGTATCGCTGGAGCACCCTCACCGCTGACGGCGGTCAGGTCTGGGCCAGTGACGGCCTGCAAATCACACCGGATGCGTCCATGCACAAAGCCCCGCCCATGGACACCGTGATTGTCTGTGGCGGCATCGGCATTCAACGCAGCGTAACCCGTGAACACGTATCGTGGCTGCAAAGCCAGGCGCGCCAGTCGCGTCGTCTCGGCGCCGTCTGTACTGGCAGTTGGGCCCTGGCGTGTGCCGGTCTGCTGGACGGTTTCGATTGCAGCGTGCACTGGGAGTGCCTGGCGTCGATGCAGGAAGCTTTCCCGCGGGTGGTCATGAGCACGCGTCTGTTCACCCTCGACCGTAACCGGTTCACCAGCTCCGGCGGCACCGCGCCACTGGACATGATGTTGCACCTGATCAGCCGCGACCACGGTCGTGAACTGTCGGCGGCGATCTCGGAAATGTTTGTCTACGAGCGCATTCGCAACGAACAGGATCACCAGCGCGTGCCGCTCAAGCACATGCTCGGCACCAATCAGCCGAAGTTGCAGGAAATTGTCGCGCTGATGGAAGCCAACCTTGAAGAGCCGATCGACCTCGATGAACTGGCGGTGTACGTCGCGGTATCGCGTCGTCAGCTGGAGCGGCTGTTCCAGAAATACCTGCACTGCTCGCCGTCGCGCTACTACCTGAAACTGCGTTTGGTGCGTGCGCGGCAATTGCTCAAGCAGACACCCATGTCGATCATTGAAGTGGCGTCTATCTGTGGGTTCATATCCACGCCACACTTCTCCAAGTGCTATCGCGAATACTATGGCATTCCGCCACGCGACGAGCGCGTCGGCTCCAACACCGCGCAACAAGTGGCGTTGATTCCGTTGCCACAAGCCTTGGTGCTGTCACCGTTGTCTAGAGCACTGTCGACGCTCAGCCAGGCCCGCAACGAATCAACCTTTGCCAGCGTCCGGGTATAGATTCATATCACGCAAAACTCTGGGGTATCGGTTAGTACCCCAGAGCTTCCTTAGCTATTTCATGCCCGCGGTTTGTTCGACTTTCTGCTCGCCAGCTCCGGCGCCATTGCCTTGCTTGTGTATCCGGTCATCGCAGTGTCTCAGTTGCGCATGCGTCGGATGCTGCACCGACAGAATGTCGAGCTGACCTTTCGCATGTGGCTGTTTCCGTGGCTCACCTATCTGGTCATCGCATTTATCTGCGCCGCGCTGGTGGTTATGTTGGTGACTCCTGAACACCGTGCCGAAGTGACTTCTACTATCAGCCTGGCACTGGTGATTTCCTTGATAGGCATTGTGCTGACGCGTCAGCATGAACAGCCTGAGAAGGTGGCTTCTGTGGTGTAAGGAGGGGAGGAGGCGGCTTCGTCTCTGCAAGCCGCGTACATCCGCCGCCGTTTGTGGGCGGGTGGTAACTGGAGGTGACAGAACTGGCAGAAGAGCTGGATGCTGCTCGCAATTCTACCGAGAACAAACAAGCTGTCGTTGCCTCCCCGGCAGGAGGCAACGAACTCACCCAACGCTATGACTGACGTTTACGCTGTGCCAGCCAAAGCATCAGCAGGAGCAACCCGATGATCCCCACCGTGATAGCTCCCTGAGCCAACGCAGCCAGGTGCGACACCGATCCACCGGCCCGCAGTTCCTTGACCAAGGCGGCGCTGACCTTGACGTCCGCGTTGCCATAATGACCGGTTAGGTAGCTAGCCAGCGTCGCGACCTGATGATCGTTGAGGATGTTGGCAAAGCCCTGCATCCTGATGTCCTGACCATCGCTGCCACGCTTGACGCCGTCCAGAATTACCATCACCAGATTGTTGGGGTTACTGCGCCCAACCGCAGTGTTGTGCAACAACGACGGCAAGCCGCCCTCGAAGCTGCCTTGTCCCTGAGCTTGGTGACACGTGCCGCAATGGGCATCGTACAGTTGGGCACCGCTCATCTTGTCGCCATCAGCCGGCAAGGCCACGCCACGGATGCTGGCCAGCTCGTCAGTCTTTTGCCCCAGGGCATACACCGGCTTGCTGTCTGCCGCAGTTTGTTGCGCAGGCACCGTCTTCAGGTAGACAGCAATGGCCTTCAGGTCGCTGTCGTTTAGGTGCTGCAGACTGTGGTCCACTGCTTCGGCCATTGGCCCGGCCGCCTGGGCTTTGCCTGGCGCTTCACCGGTTTTCAGGTAAGCGACCAGCTCGGTATTGTCCCAGCCCCCGATGCCACTGTTGATGTCCGAGGTGATATTCGGTGCATGCCAGGTACCGACATCACCGCCCGCCAGCTCTTTTGACGACACTTCAGCCATCATCAGGTTGCGGGGCGAATGGCATGTGCTGCAGTGGGTCAAACCTTGGGCCAGGTAGGCGCCTCGGTTCCACTCGGCATCACGCGACGTATCGGGCATGAAGGCCTTATCGTCGAGAAAGAGCAGGTTCCACGCAGCCATGGAGAAACGAATGTTGAACGGGAAGGGCAGAGCGGTCGGCTTGGCCGGGGTATCCACGGGTTTCACGGCGCTCATGAAGTAGGCATATATGGCCTTGATGTCTTCATCGCTCACTTTGGCATACGAGGTGTAAGGCATGGCCGGGTACAAGTGTTTGCCATCTGCGCGAATGCCTTTGCGCAGCGCATCGCTGAACTGCTCCAGGGAGTAGTTGCCGATGCCCGCTGTTTTCGACGGGGTGATGTTGGTCGCGATGATTTCGCCAATCGGCGTGGGCAGCGCCAGGCCGCCGGCAAACGGCTTGCCGCCGGGCACGCTGTGACAGGCGACGCAGTCACCGACGGTCGACAGGTATTTACCACGTTGGATCTGCGCGTCGTCCGCCGCGCTGGCATTCAGCGCAGCCAGCATCAAGGTAACCAGCGAAGTGATTTTCCAGTTCATGGTTCAGCCCCGCCCTTGTTCGGTGGCAGACTCGGACGGCGAAGTTCGGGCAATGACCCGATCCGGCAGGATGTGGTGCGCCGTGCGCAAAGTCAGCGCCGCGGCGGTCAGGGTCGAGTTCATGGTGGCGGCCGTCGGCATCACGCCGGTGCTGCAAATGAACAGGTTGTCATGGTCATGGGTACGACCATAGCTGTCGCAGACCGAGGTTCGAGGGTCGTTACCCATGCTCATGGTGCCGGTGATGTGCTGGTTGTTGGCAAAATTGCCTTCGGCGCTGTAACGCAGATTGGTCCCGCCCATCAGCTCTGCGATGCGGGCGAAGTCTTTGTGCGACTGCGCCGCGCCCTTGCGGGTGTAGTCGTCGATGGCGTAGTTGACCTTGGGCTTGGGCAGCCCCAGCTTGTCTTTCTGATCGCTCAGGCTGACGCGGTTCTCAGGGTTGGGCAACACTTCGAGCACATCCTTGAGGCTCATCTCAAATGCCGCGCGGTGACGAAGCTGCTTCTCGAATTCCGTGCCATACACCCCGGCTGCAATAAGCGCGTCCGTGGCTCCATTCACCCGGGAGATATTGGTGAAGTCCAGGCGATAAGGTGCGTGCTCCGAGCGGAAGGCGCCATCGCGCATGGTATTAATCGAGCTTGGACTTTGCGGCCCGCGGCCCAGCCACAACTCTTCATCGGCATCGAAAGTGATGGACGTGCTCGGGTGGTCCATCAGGTTACGACCGACCATGCCGGAGCTGTTGGCCAGGCCATTGGGGTATTTGTCGCTGGCCGACATCAGCAACAGTTTCGGGCTTTCAATGCCGTTGGCGGCGAGGATGAAGGTCTTGCCGGTAACCCGGTGCGATTGCTTGTCCGGGTCATAGTAATGCACGGCGACGATATGCCCCTTGTCATCATGTTCAATGCGATAGACCACGGCGTTGATCTGCAGCTTGGCACCCGCGTCTATTGCGGTCTGAATGGCAATGCCGCCATGGTATTGCGCGTCGATCGGGCAGATCGGCTGACAACTGTTGTTGCCACAGCAGGCCGGACGACCATCGTACGGACGACTGTTGCGTCCAGTGGTGTTGCCCACCACGGCGTAAGTCGGCGCCAGGCGTTCGCGAATGCGCCGCATGGCGTAAGGTTCGGTCACCGGCTCCATCGGAAACGGCTTGCTGCGCGGTGAGCCGGTGTTGTCGGCCCCCGAAACGCCCCAGATCTCTTCCGCTTCCTGATAGAAAGGGTCGAGTTCTTCGTAAGTAATGGGCCAGTCGACGCCCACGTTGTAAAGAGTCTTGATCCGCATATCGCCCGGCACCACGCGCCAGGCTTGGGCCGCCCAGTGCCAGGTCGTGCCACCGACGCCACGGATGTATTCTGCCGGGTACGGATAAGGGCCGCCCTGGATCAGGTAGCCATTATCAACCGGCTTGTAGACCGGATGAGGTGCCCAGTCACTGCAGGTATAGGGCGACATCCAGTCACTCTTGCGCGTGGAGTTGCGGAAGGCCGCGACGATACGGCCTCGCTCGATAGGCCCGCCGGCTTCCAGAATCAGCACCGAAGCGCCTTGTTTGAGCAGATGGGTCGCGGCCATGGAGCCGCAAACCCCCGAACCGATGATGACGATGTCCGCGGACAATTGATCAGACATTTTTCACCTCGACGATTGGATGGCTTGCCCAGCTTCCGTAAGGACCGTAGGCGTAGGTAGGTGGTTTCAGGACATCGGCGACCATCTCCGCGTTGAGCGCGTGCTCGTAGGCCAGGCAACGGGCCTTGGCACCACTGCCGACCACGCCCATGAACCAGGCCATGGCGATCTTGCGTGGAACGATGGCCAGGGGCGACTTTTCATCATCCAGGGTTCTCTGCAACTGCATCGGATCCACGTGACGCTCGTTGATCAGTGCAAGCAAGTCCTTCACGCCCTTGACGAAGGCCGGGTCATCGGCCAGGAGGGCCTGATACAGGTTGTTTGCCAGGACTTTGTCCAGACTCTGGCGACCGGCAATAATCGCCGAGAGTGCCAGAAACGCGCCTTGTTCTGCGTTGTCGATCGGCTCAGCCAGTGCAAAAGGAATCAAGGAGGCGGTATAGGCGGTCAACAGGCCTTTTAACAGCATTCGCCGGGTCGTCTTCAGCAAGCCGGAGCTCTCTAATTCATTCAGTCTATTCATGGTGATTCCTGCAGTGCCGGATGATCTGAGCGGTGCGTCCCTGCACCATCGTTTTGTACCGGTAGACAAGTCAGAACACGGTGTTAATCGTCAAGCCGGCAACAGTTGCGTTATCGACTTCGTATACACCGCCCGGATGAGCGAGGTATTGAATGTTGGGGCGCACCATCAGCCATGGCGTCAACTGGAAGTCGTAGTGAATCTCGGCAACGTACTCGGCGTGCTGGACTGGTTGGTAGCGTGGATTGCTGTAGTCAACCAGATTGTTGGCCTGGTTCTGCAATTCCTGGTTTTTCGTCAATGCCGGGTTGACGTGCATCTCACTGAGACCGAACGCGAGGGCATCCTTCGGGCGTGCATCGAATGGACCGGCATAAATGGCGCCCATTTGCGCCTGCCAATCGAGGGTGGAGCTTTTCTTGTCGTACTGCGCAAAGTGGGCGAAGAGGCTCAGGCCGCGCTTGGCATCCCCCCCCACGGTCGTGATCTGTTGGCGGGCGTAGGCGTACATGCCATAACGACCATCATGTTGATCGACAGGGGCGCCGGTGATCGCTTTGTCATTACCGTTGACGTCCTCCAACACGTCTTTGGCCGTGGCGCTGTTCCAATAGGTGCCCACCATGTACTTACCGGCCATCCCGGCATCCCCCAACCGCGGCGTCCAACCAATTTCCCCGAGATAAGTGTTGCCTGTCTGGCCCGAGGTATTGAGCTTGAAGCCGTTATTGCTATCGAGCAGGGTCGGGTTGTACTCGTAGACGCCTAACTGGGCGTAGACCGTCGGGGTGAAGTTGACTTTGACCCGCCCGCCCCACTGGCTGACCGGAGAGTTGAACCAGACCGTTGCACCATGGCCAGCCAGACCGCCACACAAGGAGTTGTTCTGAAACACGCAGCCCGTCGAATCGAAGTCACTGCCAATCGGCAACCGACCTACTTTGATATCGAGCACATCGTCGAAGAACTTTTGCTGATACGCCAAGGTGCTAATACGCCAGGTTTGACCTCGCCCATAGTTCTCCTGAACCGAAGAACCGATGGTTCCAGTGCGAGGGTCGGTCAGTCTGTCATTGGTAATATCTCGCCCACTGCGCTCGGTGATCAGGAGTTGCAAGCTGGCTTCATGCCAACCCAGGACCTTTTCAAGATCGATGGCGCCACCCAGGTTGAACTGATCGGTGTAGCGTGCAGTATGGTCGTGATCATACCCACCATTGATATTGGCAGCGCTTTCCGACTGATAGCTGAACTGGAAGTCATAACCCTTGTCGAGCAATTCTGTTCGAAGGCCACCCCAGTCACCTGTCATCCATCGAGACGATGATGAAAACATCGGTTCATCCGACCAGGCACTCATTGCCAAACCGCTCAGGACAAATCCTGCGGTCAGACCGGTAATAGTTGTTTTTCTCATACAGATGTTCTCCAACATATTCTTCTAGTGATGAGCTTCGTCCGCCTAGCGGTGGGAGGCCTTGCCGCAGAACACCTGGTAGCTTTTAGGTATAGCCCTTTTCCGAAGAAACCTGCTTCATTCGGGTATTGAAGGGTTGCAGGCTATGTATCGAGGTGCCTGCTGGCGGATATCCGTCGCTGTCCGGCTTCGCGCCGATTCTGTTGATCCGGTGCTTATGGGCGGTGTTCAATCGGGGACTCTTGATCTGATCAATTGAATGGCCATCAGTTTTTCAATACCATCATTAATGATCGCGTCGTTATCATGCAAAACTTCCAGAGTGCCACGAATATTCGAAGCAACTATAGTAGATCCGCTTTCTTCAACCCACAGGGCTAACTCTTCCACGGCAGCACCGAGGGCGTTTTGGTTTGCTATGATTTTTGAAAGTAGTGCTGATATCAAACGGATGGTATTCATGATTTACTTCAGGTGCGTTTGCGAATCCAGATGGGTATTAAACAAACTCTTTACAAACTCCAATTCGTGAGGTGTTAGAGCAGGATCATGATTAACGCCAAGCGGTACCGGCAACTCGCTTTGACGGCATGATTCCCATGCGCGCTTCCATACTTCCCACTCACGGTTCACGGATGGATTCGCATATCCGCCCTGAAACTTTTCAAGGCTGTCCGGCGCCTGAGTTGATTCGAATATTTCACGCATTGGCATTGTCACACGGGCTCCACAGTATCCAGGGTGGTGATTTTTCAAGCATCCGGTCGGATGAAAGTTAGAGTGTTGCGGACTAGGATATTAGTGAAAACTTGAAAGTACGTGCCTGACATACTGTTTTTTAAGTCTGGTCTTGCAAGATGAATTCACTTGCAAAAGCCATCATACAGATAAATCCGAATTAAAAATTCGAAGATCGATATTTCTACACTGCCTGTGCACGTAGTTGTCTTTTTCAAAGAATAGACAGGTAGCTTAGCAGGTCAGCACAAAGCGATTGCCGACCGAATGCGTAATTTTTCATTACCCAATGCGTAACAATAAATATTTTTATCAAGGCTTTTAAAAACAAGACTATTCATGACATTTAAAAGTTATTCTTTCGAGTGCTTGAAATACTCTCTTGTTTGGGTTTAACAGATGAGTCGCCGGGCGTTTCTGCCCGATGATCAATGGGCGCGGATCGAGGATTTGTTGCCCGGTAAGATCAGCTGGCGTGGCGGTATGTTGGGTAGCTCGAACGGGGGACTATTGACCTCATCTCCCAGGGGCCACCTGTTGACTTCCTACCCGCAATGGGTAGTGGCGAACACTTTGGGGGCGATTTCTGACACGTCTGGATGATCCCAGACCCCGACAATTCGATTGGTTCCTAATAACCTTGAAAACGGCGTGCGGAGATCAACGATGGCTATCAGTGTTTTTGACTTGTTCAAGATTGGAGTCGGCCCCTCCAGTTCTCATACCGTCGGCCCGATGCGTGCCGGGGCTCTGTTTGTCGAAGCCTTGTGCGTACGGGAATTGCTGGCGCAGGTGCAGCGCGTCGAGGTGCGTTTGTATGGTTCGCTGTCGGCCACGGGTATTGGTCACGGCACCGATAAAGCAGTGATCATGGGATTGATGGGGGAATGGCCAGACAAGGTCGACCCGTTACAGATCGAGCCAAGGATGATGGATTTGCGTGAAACGCAATGCCTGCTGCTGGCCGGTCAATACCCTGTGCCTTTTGTCTGGCAGCGGGACATGTTCCTGCTGGACGAGAACCTGCCTTACCATCCCAACGCCATGACCTTGAGCGCGTTTGCCGATGATCATCTGCTGCTGTGCGAAACCTACTACTCCATTGGAGGTGGCTTTGTCATTGATCAGCAACAGGCGGCAAGTGGCCAACTCGATCAAGATCTGACCGAACTGCCCTATGACTTCAGTACAGCGGCACAGTTGTTGAGCCAGTGCAGTGCTCATGGGCTGCGCATTTCCCAGTTGATGCTGGAGAACGAACGGGCATGGCGCAGCGAAGCAGACATCCGCCAGGGGCTGGCGCAGATCTGGCAAGCCATGCGCACCTGTGTCGACAACGGGCTCAAACACGAAGGTGTATTACCTGGTGGATTGAATGTGCAGCGCCGTGCGGCGCGCCTGCACCGCAGCCTGCTGGAAATCGGCAAACCGAATGTCATCGGTTCGACCTTGAGCGCTATGGAATGGGTCAACTTGTTCGCTCTGGCGGTCAACGAAGAAAATGCCGCCGGCGGGCGCATGGTCACCGCCCCCACGAACGGAGCTGCGGGGATTATTCCGGCGGTATTGCAGTACTACATGAAGTTCTGCCCGGAGGCCAAGGACAGCGACGTGGTGGACTATTTTCTCGCCGCGGCGGCTGTAGGCATTCTGTGTAAACGCAATGCGTCGATCTCCGGAGCGGAGGTCGGTTGTCAGGGCGAGGTCGGTTCAGCCTGCGCGATGGCTGCTGCCGGCCTTGCGGAAATCCTGGGAGCCAGTCCAGAACAAGTGGAAAACGCAGCGGAAATCGGCCTGGAGCACAACCTCGGGCTGACCTGCGACCCAGTCGGGGGATTGGTGCAGGTGCCATGTATCGAGCGAAACGCAATCGCCGCGGTGAAAGCAATCAATGCCGCGCAAATGGCCCTGCGCGGTGACGGTACGCATTTTATCTCTCTGGATCGGGTCATCCGCACCATGCGTGATACTGGCGCCGACATGCATGACAAATACAAAGAGACCTCCCGTGGCGGGCTGGCCGTCAGCTCCATCGAGTGTTGTGCCACCATGACCAACAGGAGAGTGGGAGATGCTGCAACCGACTGAATCTTGCCGGCAATCACTGGCGGCACTGCGTATTGGTTTCTGGTTGACTGATGCCTTCGATTTGTATGCCTTGGCCAATGCGCTGGAACCTTTGCGCCTGGCCAATCAGGTGGCTGGGCGTAGCATCTGCCAGTGGCAGATTCTCAGCCTGGAAGGCCAGCAACTGAGCGCCAGTAACGGCATGGCTTTCGCTACCGCACGACTGGATCAGGCACAGCCACTGGATGTGTTGATCCTCTGTGGTGGCGAGAACCTGCACACTCGAACGGATAATCCAGACCTTCGCCAGCAACTGCGCCACTGGGCCATGCAACCGATCGGGCTGGGGGCCTTTGGCAAGGCCGGCTGGCTGCTGGCGCAGATAGGCGCGCTGGACGGTTTGCGCTGCAGCCTGCCGGAACCCGACCCATCGCTGTCCTTCGGTACCTTCAATCAGTTGACGCCAGTGGCCGCACCGTTCTGCGTTGACCGCCAACGTCTGACCTGCGTCGGCCCACAGGCCGTTCGAGGGCTGATGCATGAACTGCTGGCCCGAACCTACGGTCGTGGTCTGGTACTGCGCATGGAACAACACGTAGCCCGACAGGCCAAGCCTCTGCAACCGATGTACAACACTCCGACAAAACTTCAGGCGACACTGGAATTGATGAACAATCACCTGACCCGCACATTGGGTATCGACGAACTGGCTGAGGCCATGGGCATTTCTCGTCGACACCTGGAGCGGTTGTTCAAACGTAATCTGGGGTGTTCGCCATCACGGCACTATCTGGACTTGCGCCTGCAACAAGCACGTCAGTTATTGCAGACCGGTAAACGGTCGATGGCGGGGGTCGCTCGCGAGTGCGGATTTGTCTCGCTGCAACATTTTTTCCGCTGTTATCGCCAGTACTTCGGCGCGCACCCGCGCGAACATGTGGAAGCGAGCTTGCTCGCGCTTGTCTGACCCGTTGCCAATGCCCCCGCCAAGCGGCTTTCACCGCGCTTGCCGGGGGCATTGTCGTTTTTGTCTGAGGGTGCTGAAAGCCACTTTTGAAAAGAGCGGATCTGACCAACTACAGGTCGGATTCGCGCAAAAAACCTCACTGTGCATCTGTTCGAATGATCTTCAGCGACCAGCCAGAGTGGCGCCATCTGTCGCTCAATCACTGACAAGGATAAATAACATGCAAATGCCGAAAACCATCCAGATCAAGAACGGCGAAAAAGTGACACCGACGTTCTCGGCTCAGGAATACGCCAATCGCCAGGCCAAATTGCGGGCTTATCTGGCGCAGAACGATATCGATGCGGCAGTTTTCACCTCCTATCACAACATCAACTACTACAGCGATTTCCTGTATTGCTCGTTCGGGCGTCAATACGCGCTGGTCGTGACCCAGGACAGTGCCGTGACCATCAGCGCCAACATCGATGGCGGCCAGCCTTGGCGCCGGACCATGGGCACTGAGAACATCGTCTACACCGACTGGCAGCGCGACAACTATTTCGTCGCGATCCAGCAAGCCTTGCCCAAGGCCGGTCGTATCGGTATTGAGTTCGACCATCTGAATGTGCTCAACCGCTACAAACTCGCCAGCCGTTACCCGCAGGCCGAACTGGTGGATATCGGTGCACCGTGCATGCGTATGCGCATGATCAAGTCTGCCGAAGAACACGCGATCATCCGCCACGGCGCCCGTGTGGCGGACATCGGCGGCGCGGCCATCATAGAGGCCTTGCGTGATCAGGTTCCTGAGTATGAAGTAGCCCTGCACGCCACTCAGGCGATGGTCCGCGAAATTGCCCGCACCTTCCCGGACTCCGAACTGATGGACACCTGGACCTGGTTCCAGTCCGGCATCAACACAGACGGCGCACATAACCCGGTGACCTCGCGCAAGGTCAACAAGGGCGACATCCTCAGCCTCAATTGCTTCCCGATGATCGCCGGTTACTACACCGCTCTGGAACGTACATTGTTCCTGGACCACTGTTCCGACGAGCATCTGCGTTTGTGGGAAGTTAACGTCAAAGTGCACGAGGCCGGTCTGAAACTGATCAAGCCGGGTATGCGCTGCTGCGACATCGCCCTGCAGTTGAACGAGATATTCCTCGAACACGATCTGCTGCAATACCGCACTTTCGGTTACGGTCACTCCTTCGGCACGCTGAGCCATTACTACGGTCGCGAAGCCGGGCTGGAACTGCGCGAAGACATCGACACCGTACTGGAACCGGGCATGGTGGTTTCCATTGAGCCGATGATCATGCTGCCTGAAGGCCTTCCGGGAGCGGGTGGCTATCGTGAACATGACATCCTGATCGTCAACGAACAGGGTGGCGAAAACATCACCAAATTCCCGTATGGCCCGGAACACAACATCATCAAAAAGTAAGATCAGACGCCGCACAGAGTACCTGTGCGGCGTTTCTCTTTGATGAGTGGCAAAGGTGTAGAAAAAAACCGTCCCGGCGATTGAATCCAACCGAAAAAAAAACCAACGCATGCGTGCCGAGAACGCGCAGCATTTACTGACCCTTAACCCTGTCAAGTAAAACAATAGAGGGTATTTGTCATGTTATACGTCTCGATTCCGGCCACAGGCCCAAAGCATCGCCACCTCAATCCTGCTTCAGGCAGCGATCAAGCGTTGCCTCTTCATCTCGATAACAGCACTTCTACCACCGGAGGTGCCCAATGAGCGCCCAAAGCGCAAGTCTGACACCGCCCCTGGAACAGCAGCTTGAACAGACGTCCGAGCGCAAGGCATTACGCAGTGCGGCCAGTGCCAGTTTCATGGGTAATTTTGTCGAGTGGTTCGACTATGCGGCCTATGGCTATCTGGCAACGATCATCGCGCTGACGTTTTTTCCGCAAACTGATAAGGCGACAGGCTTGCTGGCGACTTTCGCGGTGTTCGCGCTGTCGTTTATCGTCCGTCCGATAGGGGGATTGGTCTGGGGTCACTTCGGTGACAAATATGGGCGGCGCAGTGCGTTGTCCTGGTCGATCCTGATCATGTCCGTCTCAACCTTCTTTATCGGCGTTCTCCCTACTTACAATCATATCGGTCTGTGGGCGCCGGCCTTGCTGTTGATGATCCGCCTGGTTCAAGGGTTTTCCGCTTCCGGCGAGTATGCCGGGGCATCGGCCTTTCTCGCCGAATATGCGCCTGAGGGTAAGCGCGGTTTGTACACCAGTATCGTCCCGGCGAGTACGGCGGCCGGTTTGTTGTTTGGCGCGGTGTTTGTGGCCGGTCTGCATTCATGGATGAGTGTCGAGGATCTGCACAGCTGGGGGTGGCGCTTACCCTTTTTGTTAGCGGCGCCGTTCGGGCTGGTGGGCCGCTATATCCGCATGAGATTACAAGACACGCCCAAGTTCCTGGAGATGGAAAAGCGCCTTGAAGCCAAGGAGTGCAAGTCCCATGCTCCCGTTCGCGAGTTGCTCACCGTACACCGGCGCAGCGTGATGATCGGGATTGGTGTGACCTGCCTGAATGCGGTGGCGTTCTACCTGTTGCTCAGTTACATGCCAACCTACCTGTCCACTGAAATGGGCATGAGCGAGAGTGATTCGTTCATGGCCTCGACAGTTTCGCTGGCGACCTATATCGGGCTGATTTTTCTGATGGGCAAACTGTCGGACCGGTTCGGGCGCAAGACCATGTTAGTGACTGCTTCGTTACTGTTTTTGGCGCTGACGTTTCCGCTGTTTGGCATGCTCAACAACCAGCCACTGATCGTGGTGTTGATGATCCAGATTGCCTTCGGCGCAATCCTGGCGATGAACGACGGCACCTTGCCGTGCTTCCTCGCCGAGATATTCCCGACCCGTGTGCGCTTCAGTGGTTTTGCCTTCAGCTTCAATATTGCCAATGCAGTGTTCGGCGGCACCGCACCATTTATCGCGACCTGGCTGATTCAACTGACCGGCAACAAAATGGCCCCGGCCTGGTATCTGCTGGCGGCAGCGGCGGTGGCGTTGATTGCCATGCTGGCGAGCCGGGAAACGGCGCATAAAGCCTTGCAGGACTGACCCGCAACATCGCAATACCGTAGAAAGCCGGGTTACTGGCGATGGCGACCTCGTGGACGCCATTGCCGGCAAGCCGGCTCCTGCGGATTAATGCAAGGAGGCCACTTGCTTGCGCTCGCCGATGGGCGACACCCCGAAGAAGCGGCTGTAGCATTTGGAGAAATGCGCAGGTGAAACAAAGCCGCAGGCGAGGGCGATATCGCGTACTTGCGACTCGCTACGTAGCAGTAATTGCCGTGCCCGTGAAAGGCGCAATTCCAGGTAGTACTGACTCGGCGTGCGTTGCAGGTGCTTGTGAAACAGGCGTTCCAGCTGCCGCACCGACACCTCGTTCAACCGCGCGAGTTCCTCAAGGCCCACCGGTTCCTCAAGATTGGCTTCCATGATCGCCACCATCTGACTGAGCTTGGGCTGGGACGTGCCCAGTTTTTGCCGCAATGGCACACGCTGTTGCTCCTGCGCGCCACGTACCCGATCACACAGGAGCAACTCGGCCGCATGCGCCGCGATGTCCCGACCACCGGGTTCGCGGGCAATCAATTGCAGCATCATGTCCATGGACGCCACGCCACCGGAACAGGTGTAGCGATCGCGATCGAGTTCGAACAGCTGGTTGGAAATGATGATCCCTGGAAAACGTTCCTTCAGCGCCTCAATGTCTTCCCAGTGAATCGTGCAGCGATAGCCCTTGAGCAAATCGGCGCGTGCCAACAAGTGGCTCCCCGTGCAAATCCCGCCGAGTGACACCTGATCATGCGCCAGCTTGCGTAGCCAATTGAGCAACGGTCGGCTGCTGTGATTGGAGACGATCGGGTTTGATCCGACAACGAACAGAATGTCGAGTTTGGGTGCATCGGTGATGGAGTAGTCGGGCAGGATACGCATGCCGTTGCTGGCAGTGACCGGCTCCAGGCTGGCGGCGATGATCACCGTGCGGAACATCGGTTGGCGAGCCGCCATATTGGCCATGCGCAGGGTTTCCACGGCGGAGGCGAAGCCGATGGTGGTGAAGTTAGGGATGACCAGAAAGCCCACGGTTTTAACCGGCCGTTGTTCACTGGCCGAACGTCTCGCAGCGGGGGGCGCCGTCTGGAGTTTCGCCATTAATACTACTCCTCAACTGCATAAGGGACGCGCGCTGCGGCAARCTGCCCACGTGGGCAACATCCTCTCGTTTTTATGATTTTTAACCCTGGTTTCAGGTTTCTGGATCTTACACCGAGTGTCCGATCAATAGACCAAAACGAGATGAATTTGCACGCAAAATATGAGTGGGACTGGATCTGGCTCCATAGCCGAAGGGGAGTGTACAAAACCAAGGGAGAGAGGCCGGAGGGAGAAAGAAAAAAAACCGGCCAGCTCGTGGGGGAGAGCGGGCCGCAAAGAGGTGAGCGAGGATGAACGTTCGTATACGGCGTTATGTGGATAGCGAGTCAGGCGTTTTCTGCTTGAGCCATATCAACGTTTTGCAATGTCGTTTTCTTGGAGTTGAAGATTGCGCCAATGCAAACGATGGACAGTGTGAGCGCTCCCGTAGCAATCACTTCCATGCGGTGCTCTGGCAAAATCAGCATGACAATCAGGATGCTCAGGATGCAGAAAATAACCAGGTAGCTGAGCCAAGGGTAAAACCACATTTTGAATGCGATCGGCTGTCCCGAAGCATTCATTTTTTTGCGAAGTACCAGTTGAGAAACAGCAATGGCCAGATAGACAAGCAGCGCAACAGCTCCAGAGCTGGCCAGGAGGAAGGAGAACACTTCGTTGGGCGCAAAATAATTGAGTGCCGTGGTCAGGAAACCAACCGCCGTGCTGGCCAGCACCGCAATATAGGGCACCCCGGAAGACGAGGTCTTCTGAAGTACTTGAGGGCCATCCCCGCGCTTGCTCAGAGAGTAGACCATGCGTGACGCCGTATAGATGGCCGAGTTGAGGCAGCTGGCTACAGCAATCAGCACGACGATATCTACAATCATTTTCGCGTGTGGAATATTCATCAACTCAAGCGCTCTCTGATAAGAGCCGACTTCCATAAGCATGGGGTCGTTCCAAGGGACGATGGAGATGATGAGGAACACCGATACGATATAGAAAATCCCCATTCGCCAGACGACGGAGTTTGTCGCGCGGGTTATCTGTCTGGAGGGGTTCTGAGATTCAGCAGCGGCAATGGTGACGATTTCTGTGCCCATGAAGCTGAACACTGTAGTCAGCATCGCACCGATAACGGCAGTCATGCCATGGGGCATGAAACCACCAAACTCGTGGCTCAATTGAACGACACCACTGACCGTCGTATCCGGTAATGCACCTGCCAGGGCCAGTGCGCCAAGCGCGATAAACCCCAATACGGCGATGACTTTGAGCATGGCGAACCAGAATTCAAACTCTCCGTAACGGGCGACGCTGAATAGATTGGTCAAAGTCAGCAGGCCGGTGACCGCTATCGCAAACTCCCAGGTTTGAATGGCGGGAAACCAGGCGTGCAGGATGGCGGCAGCGGCAATGGCTTCAATGGGAATGACCAGCACCCAGAACCACCAATAGAGCCAGCCGATGGTGAAGCCAGCGCTGCGTCCCATCGCCCGCTCGGCGTAGGTAGAAAATGATCCTGTATCCGGCGATGCAACCGCCATCTCTCCCAGCATGCGCATGACCAGCACCACCAGGGTGCCGGAAAAAATGTACGCCAGGATAGCGGCAGGCCCTGCCGCGGCGATGGCGTGTCCTGAACCGATGAACAGGCCGGCGCCAATGGCACCGGCAATGGACAGCATGGTGACGTGACGCTGCTTGAGGCCTGGGGCCAGGTTTGAGCTGCTGGACATGAGACTTACCCTTTTTATTCTATTTGGGGAGGGGAAAGCGTGGGCGTTTGTTCCGGCACGTCCGTGTGTTCTTCAAGTCTCCAATTCAAACGCTTCCCGTACCGCGGCGCTGATGCCCGAGACACAGACTTCAAGAATCAGTTCGCCTTTCTCGCGACTGGATCCTTTAGGCGAGGACAGCGTTCCGCTGGCTGGCGTGCGCTCAGGGATGATGGGGAAGACGTCGTATGGCGCAAAAGTGGCGGGAGGGTGGTCAACCGCACGACTCAGATCGACCTTGTCGGGGTGAAGGGCCAACATCAAGGACGTTTCGAAAATACCGCCATGCTCGATATCCCAACCGAGGAATCCGTCGGGGTATAGCTGTTCGATGACGGCGGGATCGTTGACGAAGTCCCAATAAGACAGCACGACAACTTTGAAGTCACTGATGCCGGCGTAGCGAAGTTCTCGCAAGGCCAGATCAATGCCCTCGACGATGAACATCGAGTTTTCGTAGTGACCGTTCATCATCACCAGTTTGCGTGTGCCATGGCGTGCAAGCTCTCTGATGATGTCCTGCACGGTCCTGGTCAGCGTGGCGCCATCAAGGCTGGTAGTTCCAGGAAAGTGGTTGCCGCCGCCTGATTTCTGCTGAGACTTGTAGCCATAGGCCAGGGCAGGCAAAACCAGGCCGCTGACATTTTGCGCTACCGCCTTGCAGAGGGCGGTAGGCAGTAGCACATCGACCTCCATACACATGTGATGACCGTGCTGCTCCAGGGCACCAACCGGCAGAAAGACAGGGCAGCCGGTAGCAACCTTCTCTGCATACTCCGGCCAGGTGAGTTCTCCAATAACGACACTGTTGTTCATCTACACACCCTTAGAAAGTGATTGACCGCTCGGTGATTTTTAAACAGTGGCTGGGGGCGTTTGCCCGTTGTCCGAGCAACCCGTTGGATTGCAGGAATCGAAGGGGCTGCGCAGAGCAATTCGATCAGATAGGGAGGGCATGGATTTGTCTAAATCCGACCCATAAATGACAAAACCCCCTCTAATTTGGCATTTATGGCTAGGTAACAAGGTACGCAGATGCCGCTTTTGAGCAAGAACGGCGATAAGTCGGATCTGACAAAGTCCAGGTCGGGCGTGCACAAAAATGGGTGGTAGCGAACTGCTGCAATGCATCGGGCCAGCCAATGAAGCGTCAGGTTGGCAGCGATAACAGGCCGCAGACAAGAGCACCTTCCATCCCCCCGGGAGAGACAATAATGAGAAATCGCATCGACCTTTCGCGCCGTACATTCCTCAAGACCAGCAGTATCCTGGCAGGTACCGCAGCGCTTTGTGGTGTGCTGCCCTTGAGAAGTTTTGCCGCAGCGGAAAAAGAGTTGGTGATCCTCGCATGGGCAGGACACGCAGAGCCGGACATCGTCGCCAATTTCGAGCGCATGTACGGGGTCAAGGTCCGGGCCAAGTACTACACCGGTGGGGACAACATGCTGGGGCTGATCTCGCAATCGCCACCCGGCACCTTCGATCTGATCCTGTCCGACGCCGAATATGTTCAACAACTCAATGCCGCCGAATACATCGAGCAGCTCGACCCCGCTGACTACCCCTTCGATGACTTCTACCCCGAGTTCCAGCATTTCCCCGGCCACTGGCAGGGGGGAAAGCTCTATTCGGTCCTGATTCGGTTTGGCTTTCTTGGCATCGCCTACAACACCCAACTTGTTCCCGAAGCCAAAGTGCGCAGCTACGACGTGTTCTGGGACAAAAGCCTCAAAGGCAAAGTTGGACACTTCGACTGGCACTTGCCGAACCTTGGGCAGATCAGTTTGATGAATGGCAATGCGCGTCCCTATGACATCGATACCGCGCACTGGCAGGTGGTCCAGCAGAAGATGATGAGTCTGCGCCCGCAGATCGGCGGCTTCTTCGATTACGGCGGAACCTTTTCTTCGCTGAAGAACGGTCAGATCCATGCAATGTGCGGTATCGGCGACTGGATCACCGGCGTCTTGCAGCGCGCCGGCGCACCGGTAAAAACCGTTCTGCCGGAGGAGGGTGGGTTGCAATGGACGGAGTCTTACTGCATCGCCAGAAAAGCTCACAGCCCGGAGCTGGCGAAGAAGTTCATCCAGTACATCACCTCACCAGAAGGCCAGGTCAAGTCGGCGAAGATGGCCGCCTATCCAGCCCTCATCCCCAACAAGCGAGGCTGGGACCTGCTGAACCGGACCGATCCTGTCGAAGCGAAGCGTCAAGGCATGGTGCTTGGTCAGCGCAACGTCATGGATGACATCCGTGACGGTCGCATCAAGTACCGCGAGCTCCCGGTCCAGCAAAACCTGGAGGAGTGGAACGACTTCTGGTCGCAATACAAGGGTGCTTGACGGGACGCGTGGAGGTGGTCGCAATGATTTCAGACAATTTAAAGACTTCGCCGCCGGTGCTTGCCGGCAACGCTGCCGCTGAGACGCCGACGCGGCAGCGCGGCAACAAGAAAAGATTCCGCTTGCCCTGGTACGGCCTCAGCTTCTCGATGCCTATCCTGATCTGGCAGTTGATCTTCTTCATATTCCCACTGGCATTCCTGATGGCGATCAGTTTCTGGGTCGTGCGCAACTTCCGGATGGTGCCGACGTTCGAGTGGGTGAACTGGAGCTACATGCTTAGCCGCGGGTTCTTCTGGGACGCCTATGTCCACACCCTTGCAATGGCCGCGGGGGCAACGGTGCTGGTCAGCATGATGGCTTTCCCTTGTGCCTATGCGATCGCCTTCAAGTTCCGCGAGTCGGCTAAGCAGTTGCTAGTGCTGCTGCTAATCACACCGTTCTTCACCAGCTACCTGGTGCGTACCTATTCATGGCAGGTGTTCCTCAGCGATAACGGCATTTTCAACGCCGCGCTAGGCCAGATCGGGCTGCAGCCGTTGCCAATGCTCAACACTGCGTTCGGCACCTATGTCGGCTACTTCACGCTATGCCTGCCGCTGGTGGTGTTGTTGCAACTGTTCAGCCTGATGTACATCGACCGCTCGCTTATCGAGGCGGCGCACAACCTCGGCTGCGGACGGATGAAGACGGTCGTCCAGGTGGTGGTGCCGTCCGCGCGGATCGGCATCGTCGTCGCGGCGTTGTTCTGCTTCATCCTGACGTTCGGCGACTTTGTCAGTCCGCTCTACCTGGGCGGTGGCCAGCCGCCGACCTTGAGCACGCTGATCACCGATACCACCAAATCCGGCCAGCAATGGCCACGCGCGGCGGTGATCGCAACGATGATGATCGTGACGCTACTGATCGCGGCCTTCGGTGCAGTCCGCTTCGCTTACCGGAGGCGCGCATGAACGAGCATCGCCTGATTAACGTCTTGCTGCGCAGCTTTGTCGTATTGGTGTTCATCTTCATCTTCACGCCAATTGCCGGCAGCTTCGTGTTCTCATTCAACATCGACCGTTTTCCATCCTTGCCGCTGGGCGGCTTCAGCCTGCACTGGTACGAGATGATCGCCGCCGACCCGGCGGTTTGGCAGGCATTCAGGAACAGTCTCGAGGTGGGTGTGGTGGTGTCGCTGGTATCGACCCTGCTCGGCTTCACTGCAGCCTATACAGACTTGCGCTACCAGTTCTTCGGCAAGTCGATATACATGGCGCTCGCGCTGCTGCCGCCCACCATTCCGGTGGTGATCATGGGGCTGGCAATGCTGGCTTTCCTGTCGCGGGTCGGGCTTTCCGGCGAGATATACGCCGTAATGATCAGTCATATCGTGATGTGTGCGCCGTTCGCGATGGCGGTGATCCGGATGCGCCTGGCGCAGATGGATCCGAACATTGAGGCTGCAGCGTGGAACCTCGGCGCCAGTCAATGGAAGGGCATGCGCTATGTGATCCTGCCGTTCGCGGCGCCCAGCATTTTCGCCGCGCTGTTTGTGACCATGGCTGTTTCCTTCGATGAGTTCGCTGTCGCCTGGTTCGTGTCGGGGCTCAACGAAACGGTGCCGGTGCGCATCCTCAATACCTTGCAAGGGCAGGTGAGCCCGACCATCAATGCGATCGGGACGATCGTCTTCATTACGACCATGACCTTGGTGATCCTCGCACAGCTGCTGCTGATGCGGCGCAAGAAGCCGGCGAGCGCCTGAGGCTCCCCTGACAACCACCTGAACCCGAAGGAATTCAACCATGACTCAACCACTGGTGGTATTTGATAATGTGGTCAAGCATTTCGGCAGCTATCAGGCCGTCGAGCGTATGAACCTGGAAATTTACAAAGGCGAGTTCGTCGCGATCATGGGTTCGAGCGGCTGCGGCAAGACCACAACGCTACGCATGCTCGCTGGCCTCGACAAGCCGAGCGAAGGCGAGATTCGCCTGAACGGCGAGCGGATTAATGACCTCTATTCCTGGGAGCGGGAGACGCCACTGGTCTGGCAAAACCTGGCGCTGTTTCCGTTCCTCAACGTGCTCGAGAACGTTGAGTTCGGTCTGCGGATGCGAGGCATGGCCAAGGCCGAGCGGCGCAAGAAGGCGCTGCATTGGCTTGAGCGGCTTGGGTTGGAGGAATTCGCCACGCGCGATATCAGCCTGCTCTCTGGTGGCCAGCGCCAACGTGTGGCGCTGGCACGTTCGTTGGTCACTGAACCGCCGATCCTGCTACTCGACGAGCCGCTGAGCGCGCTCGATGCTCATCTGAGCGTACGAATGCAGGGCGTGCTGACCGGGCTGCAAAAAGACCTTGGTATCACCTTTGTCTACGTCACCCACAGTCAATCCGAAGCCTTTGCGATGGCCGATCGCGTTGTGATCATGAGTCGGGGGCGGGTTGAACAGATTGGATCGCCGCAGGCGGTTTTCATCGAACCGCACAACCGCTTTGTCGCCGAGTTTGTTGGCGGCAAGAACATCCTTTGCGGCACTGTCGCCGGCTTCGATGATGGAGGGTTGGTCCGTATCGACTCGGAGCACGGCGAGTTCCAGGCGCGGCTGCCGGAGGGTAAGTCGGTTGTCCCCGCAGAGCGAGTCACTGTCTGCGTGAGTGCCGAGCATATCGACCTGACCGCGCAGCCTGCCCGGCGCAACCGGCTGGTTTGCACCGTGGTCGGTGAAGAGTTCATTGGTTCGATGGTAAACATCTACCTCGAAACCAGCAGTGGGCTCGAGTTGCAGGTGCAGAAACCGCATGCCGATTACAACCTGCTTGGCGTGCACTGCGGCCAAAAAATCTTCGCTGAGTGGGACGGCGCGTACGCGCTGATTCTACGCGGCGACTGAATATCGGGGCCGTCCAGACTGTTTGGCAACCGCTACGCCAGGAAAATCCGCAACCCATATCAGGTTTCGGATTTTCCCGCTGTTCAAGGATGAGTCACTAGTACCTGAGCAGCATTATCGATTTGAGCCGGATGACTGTGTTAATAAAGTGGTCAGGCACCCTGTTGTTTCAGCTGTTCTACGGCTGTCGGTTCAACCGGCTCGGGTGGTGCACCGCGTCGCGTAACGTGGCTGATGCTCATGATCACCAGCGGCGTGAAAAGGGCGATGTAGGCATTGTCGATGCCCCACGGATTGCCTGCCAGGAACCAGCCGACGGTAGCCACCAGGGAGACGATGATGCTCAGAAACGCAGCTGTCGCAGTGCCGAATTTCGGTGCGTAGAACACCATGAGTACCAGCACTGCCAGAGAGGCGCGTAGCGCCTTGCCGAGGAACGCAATCATCAGCACTTTGTCAGAAGTCAGGGCCAGCGCGATGGGCAGCAGGCCGACGGCGATGGTGGCCAGGCGGACAAAGCGCAGGGATTTCACGTCGCTTTTTTCCGGGTTGAACCATGGCTCGTAGAAGTCGCGCAGCAACAATGTAGCCGAGCCCATGCTGACCGCCGAGATGGTGCCGAACAGCGAACCTGCCAAACCTGCGACAACCAGGCCGGCCGTCAGTTGGTCCATGCTTGCGATCAGTCGCGGGAAGGCTTGCAGCGAATCGACCTGGGGGAATAACGCCGCGCTGCACATGCCGATCAATGCAGCTCCTATACCGAATGGGATCATCAGGATTGCGCAATAGAAGCACGCGCGCTGCGCCTTTCCTGCGTCGCTGACGGTGTTAACCGCCTGAATTACATATTGGGTGGAGAAGATCGAGCCGATACCGGCAATCATCCAGGCGATGATTTGCCCCCAGCCGATGGCGGTCCAGTCGAACATGCTTTGCGGCAATTGAGTCTGCAGCGCGCTGATTCCGCCGACCTGTTTCAGGCCGAACCACAGCGCTAATCCGACGCCGAGGTATTTGAGGCTGGCGTGTACGAAGTTGGTGTAGATGACCGAGCGCATACCGCCGATGCTGACATACATTACTGACACAACACCCACAATAATGATCGCCAGAGTGCGATCCACTTGCAGCACACTGGCCAAAACCGCACCGCCGCTGGCATAGATCGAAACCGCAACAATCTCCAGGGCGAAGATAGTGATGATCGATGTGGCGAAGCGTGTTTTTTGCCCGTAGTTGCGCGCCAGTACACCGGAGATGGTGTTGTCACCCAATTCTTTGTATTTACGCGCCAACAGCCACGCGAACAACACAAAGCCCAACGCCAGCGCGAAGAGGTTCCAGGCGGCAGAGATTCCGGTTTTGAAGCCTGTTTGAGCGGTACCGACACTGACAGCCGTGCCAATGAATTCCGACAGCATCAGAAAGCCGATCAAGAACGCAGGGAAATGCCCGCCGCCGGTGGTGTAGTTAGTGGAGCTACGAGAATGCCGACGAACACCGAAGCTGATCAGCGCGAGGCTGAGCATGTAGAAACCGGTGATGGAAAGGACAATCCAGGAAGAGGAGGGCTGCATGTTCATCACCCAATCGATGCGTTGAAGGTTGATGGGGATACTGCTGGAACGTTTTCTCCGGCACGGCTCATAATTATGCTCTTTAGGTATTTTTGTAATTAATGGCAGTTTCCTCTCTATTGTTTAGGCGGTCTAATATCGAACAAGTATTACTTGATACCTTAAAGGTATTTTTTGCAGGTCGTTCCATTCCCGAATCACACTCAAGATTATCGCTGCTGAGGTAAACCCAATAGAGCGTCTTCATCAGCATTTCGCGGCCTGGCCCGTGGCGAACGGTCGACCGTCGAACGGGTGCGCCTGGAGCTGGGGCGCAGCAGTCCGGCGCGGGTGGGCGGCCTGCTGGGTAGCTCGCCGAGAGGCTGAACGGGCAGAGTCGTCTGCTCAGATTCAGGCGCACGCTGTCGCGGTTGGAGATTTCGATGACATCGATCGTGCGTAGGCGGCATAGCAACCTGAGCATTTGACCGAAGCAAATTTTGGAGCAGCTACCAAGGTGAATGTAACTCAGTCGACGTTGGTATTGCCGCGAATGGCAGCCCGTGAAATCCGTGCACCAACTCCATGCCGAAGTGCAGATCATCAGTAGAGTTAAATTCTTTTTCCAGGCGGCAAAACGGCTATGCAAGGAATCTAGTTCTCGAATTGAAAAGAGATTACTTCCGAGAGCTTGTGAGCTTGCAATCTGATCACCGAGTCCCCCACGTAAGAATACATAGAGGCGCATAATGTATATTATGTTAAATAATGTGTCTGAGCGGAACTTTCTATGCTTGAGGTCAAGCGCACCGAACTAATTCTCAGACTGCCCGCTCAGTTGCGCCAATCGCGGTTTAAGTGGAAAGCCCCTCGCTATCCCCCCTCAAGCCTTGATTTCTGGGGGCTTGAGCGCATCCCATATGCCAATCCGACAGGTTTTTTTAACGAAACCAGTGGAAAAATCTGTTAGGCGAAAACTCGTAACCTAATGATTTAAAACAACATTTATAAATTAAGCTCGAATGGAATAGCTCTCTAGCCCAAGGAGGAATTAGTGGACTGAGATCAGAAGGTGCGAATCCATGGCTGCCCTGAAACCCACGCAAGACAGGGGCTCCAGCGATTTTTGAGGAAATAAGTGGACATTCCAACCCTCCGTTTCCTGAGACGAAATAAGTGGACACTCCATGCTGACAGAGCGCTGCCAAGGTCTTGCCGGAGACCTGCTGAAGCTCAGCGCCCGCTTGCACACCAGAGCCTAAACCGAAGCCTCTCAAAGCCGCTGCAACTTCCTCAAAGCCCCGTAATACTGGGCCAGCGCCATACCCACCACCATTCGTCTTGCAATCACGCACTGATGCACGTCGGCTCGCCGCTGCTCCTGAACGACATGATCATTGACACGGAGCCGGATCGTAGCCTTCCTAGATGGCGCCGCTGTTTATTAAAACAATAAGTGGAAATGCCATGTGCTAATCGTACCTAAAAACCCGTGAAACCCACGAAAACATGGCTCTCTCGGGCATTCAACGAAATAAGTGGATGTTCCTGAGGGCGTTTCCATTTAAAAAATTAAATGGAAAAACCATTCCTGCTTATCCACTCATTCTGACAATATTAGGTTAAATAATTTCTGAGATCGTTCAGAAAGTTCGCAACCCATAAAGAAGCGGAAAGCCAAACTGAAACTGACAATATATAATTAAATTAACAAAAATCCCGAGCGCGACATAAGGAGTAAAAAATCACACTAAAAAATTTGCGGAAAAACCAACAGAACAATCGCCTTAGTGCATACTTAAAACCTTTGTCAAGCCGAAGCTTAAAATTATCTCCGCTGAGCAAGGGTAGTTGCAACGGCGTCTTTCAGGGGCTAACATCGAGCAATGTCAACCAGTTCAAATTAGGGGGGGGGGTGGAAAATGCAGCTACCCTGCCCTAACTTCCAGTTACTTCCATTACTGGAAGTTCTTAATCACCGCCAAATCATACGGTAGTGCACCAACATGTCTACGCAACCAATGCCTATTTTTGAGACCTACGAAATCTTCATTGATGTGGACTTTAGTTTGCGTGAACCTAGTATGGCTTGCGTTCGCCAGTACATTGAAATGTTTCCCGCATCAGTGGAGGCTAACAAGGGTTATCTGACGACTCGGGAGTTTCTTCGCGCTTTTTCGGACAACAGCCTTACTTTCACTTCTTATAGAACTCATGTTGAGAGGTTGTTGTTATGGACACTCATCATAAAGCAGAAGCCTTTTTCTCAGCTCAAACGCCAAGATGCGGAAGACTACCTGGAGTTCTGTCGTAACCCTCCAACTGAATGGGTAGGCCCAATCGTGCGGGGCCGGTTTGTGACCAGTGACCATACCGAGTCTGCTTGGGGTGACCCGGTTATTCCAAACGAGAAATGGAGACCATTCAGCTTGAAGCTCCCTAAGGACTCTTCGAACGAGCCGGAGTCGGCTCCAAACGATGCCTCCCGGGATGAAGCACCTGATACGGCCCTAGGAGCAACTCGTTACAAAGCTTCCTCGAGCACCATCAATCAGATTTACACGATCTGCAGCCGGTTCTTTGAATATATGGTCGAAGATGGGACGGTTGCAGCCAATCCTTTTCGGATGATCAAGAAGAAGAGCCTCAGCCGTAGAGCCCCACAAGAGGATGGGGTAAATCGCGCCCTGACCCCTTTGCAATGGGACTACGTGCTGGAAACCGCTGAGCGGATGGCTATTGAGGAGCCCAAGCGGCATGAGCGCACCTTGTTCATCGTCGCCACTCTCTTCGCGATGTATCTGCGGGTGTCCGACATCGTTGGCAGGCCGAACTGGCGCCCGATAATGGGAGATTTCCGCCTGGATCCCGAGGGCAACTGGTGGTACCACGTGATCGGGAAAGGCAACAAGGTTGGGAAGGTCGCGGTCAGGGATGAGTACATTTCAAAGTACCTGACGCGCTACCGTCGATACATTGGGCTGTGTCCGCTGCCAGAGTGGAATGAACAGACGCCTCTTCTCATGACACTGCGAGGCCGTTCAGGGCTGTCTGGTCGGCAAGTGCGCGCCCTCCTCCAATCGGTATTTGATAACGCATTGGCGCGGATGCGCGAGGAGGATCGCGAGGAGCACGAGATGAATAGTCTGCGTGTGGCTTCCGCGCACTGGCTCAGGCATACCTCTGCGACGCTCGATGCGCCGTTGCGAAGTCCTAAGGATCTGCAGATGGACTTGCGTCATAGCAGCCTCAGCACAACTCAGAATGTCTACTACCACTCGCATGACCAGGAGCGCAGTCGTTCAGTACGTGGCGTTGGCATGCGCGACAGAGGTTGAGGCACGCACCTGCTCCGTACCTACCTACCCCCGGGCTAGATGCTAATGCGCGACCAGCCAATCTAGAGAAATCTTGCCTAGCACAACACCCCATGCGAAGTGCTGATTGCGATCTCGGCTAGGTTGGACTGCCATCCATTGCACACCTGGTATCTCGGGAAGCTTGCCGGAGTGCAGCAGGCACCTTGGGTGCTTCTCGCCTGATCGACCTGACCCTGGTCGTGGACGACGAGGGCTCGGGCACGACCCGACACCTCTGAACTAGACAATGCCAAAGAAATGGGTACATTTAGGCAAGCGCTCAAGGCGGCACCCGAGCAACCCCACGTCACCTACAAGGAGTGTTTCTGATGTCGGTCGATAACGTTGTTCGCAACTACAAGCAGAGCCAAGCCCAGCAGCTACTGGCTCGCCTCGAAGCAGATGAGAGCAAGTCGCATACACTCGCTCCCCTACGAGACTCGAAAGAGTTCATCATTCGCATCCAGCTCAGCCATGAGCGTCACTACGATCAAGTCCATGAGCTGCTGGAAGAGGCAGGGTATACCCGGACGATCACGACTCACGATGGTATCCAACGTGATCTTCCCCATGCGATGTTTTACCTGCGTCATGTGCAGAAGATCACCAACAAACTGGTCTTCGTAGCCCTAACACATACGCTTGAAGAGCATGCAAAGCTCCACCACCTGCACGATCTCAATCCGCAAATCATCGTCATGAATGCGGACGAGGTTTATCTGGAACTCGACCCGAGCAAGCAGTCATGATCGGCCATACCCACGGCTTTCCGGACTCCGATTGGGCGCAGGCGAAAGCCGCAGCGCGAGAAATCCTGATCAGGCAAGCTCGGATGAGGGGCCATGAGCTGGTGACATACAGTAACTTTGTCGCCCAGCTCCCATTAGCCATCGCACACGATGATCAC
The DNA here is from genome assembly GCF_056397005.1 of Pseudomonas sp. 05N431. Lineage (NCBI taxonomy): Bacteria > Pseudomonadati > Pseudomonadota > Gammaproteobacteria > Pseudomonadales > Pseudomonadaceae > Pseudomonas > Pseudomonas sp. 05N431. Next base: position 409,871 of record NZ_JBFTMN010000004.1, on the reverse strand, counting down.
CGGCTCAGCTTTCTGCTCGATGAAATCTCAACGGAGGAGTACGCCGAGGGCCGAGGCTTTCTGACTGCACTCGTTGTGCATCAATACGACTGGAAACCGGGCGCCGGATTCTTCACCATGGCTCGTAGGTGCGGCGCAGAAGTGGTTAATGAGGAGGCGTTCTACCTGGACGTTTTCAACTATGTTGTGACGTATTGGCGAGCGAGGCTGGACTGACTGAAACAGGGGGGAGGTCATCATCCCGCGCTCGTTCGGGGATGGCGATGGCTAACCCCGAACCTGAGGATGCAGTTTGATTACGGTGACTCCAACTTTTTCAAGATGGCTGGCATATTTAAATTAGATTATGCTCAAGCTCGCAACCGAGATTATTGATTATGCAAGTATACTTATCATGCCCAGAGTGTGTTGATGAACAAGCGCGTCACGAAAAGTCATCAGAATCTCCAGACCCCATTAATACTCAAAAACGGCTTTCCCCGTACCCAATACAATTGACCAATGAAGTATCCTATGAGGTGAAGTGTGTATTTGGCCACTCATCAGCTGTTTTTATCAATTTATTTAAGCACGAAATATTATTCGAAATTGGTGTTCACTCCATTCTCGATGGGTATTACAGAGAAGCAATCACGTCATTTGCAGCAAGCCTTGAGCGATTTTATGAGTTTGCCAGTCGGTCGATTGCCTTGCATCACAGGCTCCCCAACGACGAAGAAGTTAAATGTTGGAAAGACATTGCATCCCAATCTGAACGGCAGCTAGGAGCGTATATTTACCTGCATGCTATTCATTTCAAGAAGCAGCCTAAACTTCTCTCAAACCCACAAGCAGCCCTGAGAAATTCGTCTGTTCATAAAGGGCAAATCCCGACACGTGATGAAGCTGTGGCATTCGGTGAAGAAGTGTTATCAATAATATCCGAAACCTCCCTAAAAATCTGGCAAACCATACCTGAAGCAGCGCACAAAGTGGTAAGCAACCATGCGGAGATGTCGGTCAAAAAGATAATCGACGCAGGAGGAATCCAGTCTAACACCACGAACTGCGTCGACTCAGCAGTTCATGGGAAAATTCATGGCGAGAGACCTCTTAAAGAACACCTTGAAAGAACAATTTTGCGACACTCAAGAAATAAGGTAGATAAGCATAAAAAGATAATAGGCGAGTTTGAAGCCAAGCGACACACATAGTAGAAGGATGCGTCACAGTGCTCTTGGTGTGGGTCTAGCTGTCGCACACTGCTCTCCGAAAACACGTAATCTTCAGTCCACACACTGCAATGGACTCTTAAATGCACAAACGCCTGGCAGCGAAGAATTACCAGCCTCTAGCCGATGATCGCCATGCTTGGCTCAAGGTAGTCGAGACGCTTGTCAGCTCTGGGGATCATCCTGACCAACTGCAGAATGCATTCGATTGCCTCGTAGACTCGGCAGGTGATGCGCAGGATGTCGCGCTCTTCGGGCGAGCGACTGAGCTGGCAAGCGAGGTCGTGGCGCTCTGCGAACCTACTGCAGGGTGCCTTGTTTTGTATTCCTGTGCCAACGCCTGGGCTCACTTGCACGTCATCGAATATCAAGAAAACCAGGCCACCATTGTCAACCATCCCGCCCTGCTGAACGAGCTGTATTTCCTGCGTGCAGCAATTCAGCATGAGGGTTTCACGGCCATACCGGCCGACCGTCGTGCCAAGATTCACTGCAACCTTGGGAACGCCCTGAGCGCCTGCGGACGCTGGATCGAAGCTTTGTCTGAGTGGCGCAGGGCTTTGGTGGATCAGCCCATACTTGGGATGGCACTCGGTAACCTAGGGATTGGTCTCGTGCGCTATGGCGGCGCGCTGTACGCCCCTGGGCATACCTATTGGTTTTTTGTTCACGCGCGCCGGTATTTAGAGTCTGCCATCGAAGGTGGGGTGGGCCGTGACGGAGCAACCACAGATGAAGCCATTCAGGCGTTCAAGTGGTACCAGGTGAGACTCGCTGAAGAGGTCGACCAGGAAGATGACACCGAGCTGTTCGACCACAAGCTTGGTAAGTCCAAAGCGGAGCGTGAATATCGTCAGTGGTGCCTGGACAACCAGCTGTTCCTGAACCCCATGAACGATCTAGGCGCCCTCCCCGTCGCGGCCTATGACGCGCTGCGCCTGCCTAACCACAATGCGGAGGTGGGCATTACCTACTTGGCCTTTTTTAATCAGATGAAGCAGGAGTATGCCTACACCCGTCACTGTCTGTTTCAGGGCGAGCAGGCCCGCTCAGTCCATTACGCTGACAAAGAAGTCGCACTGGCTTTCAACTGTGACTATACCCTGTATTCGATAGGGCTGGAGCAGATCAAGACCGCTTTCCGTAACGCCTATTCGCTGCTGGATAAGGTGGCGTACTTCGTCAACGGCTATTGGCAATTGGGAATCCCTGAGCGAAGCGTGAGCTTCCGAACGCTTTGGTTCGAACCACGCAAAAAAGGAGGCCCAACGCAGGAATGGACTGTTCGGCAAGAGTTCATATCGACCCACAACTCGCCGCTTCGAGCGCTCTACTGGCTATCCCAAGACATCTACTCTGAAGTACTCAGGAACGTCGCAACTCCCGATGCGCAGGCACTGGATGGATTGAGAAACCATCTTGAACACAAGCATGCCAAGGTCGTAGATGCTTTCCATTGGATTGCTGGTGCGTCGGAGCGCCACGCCGACCAGCTAGCCTTTGTTATCGAGAGGGAGGATCTCGTTGCGAAGACCCACCTGATCATACGGTTATGCCGAGCCGCGTTGGTTTACCTGTGCTTGGCCATGCACCATGAGGAATCGCAGACTAGGTCGAAAGACGAAGGCATTGCTGTAGGGCTTCCCGTGGAAGACTACCCTGATGACCTGAAGATCTAACCCTTGTGAAACTGGCCTCTCTAAGGCCAGCGTACCAAATCCAGCTCTTTGATCCGGATCGCCATGGCCGAATCGGATACTCCGATCGGACAAAGGGTGCAAAATTCCTCCAATTCGCGGCGACGTATTATCACAGCTATCCAGCAGCCGTATACCTGCTGGCAGCGTGGTCTGGCTTGGAAAGAGCCTTCCGGGCTTGGTACGTTTGTCTCGTCATCCAAGCTGAAATCCGGCCGAACCACCTCGGCAGACGGGTGACCACTGGCTAAATCCCGAATATGCTCAGCAGACGACCACCTCCCAGCGAAGCTCAAGGTTAATAGAATGCTGCTCACGGAAGATGCCCTTGAATTTGCCCGCCGGCACATCGGTGCTTACTACGACACTGACTTCTTCCCGAAGCCCTTCGAATTTATGGCTGTCTGGCACTGTTGGGACGAGGTCAAAGCCTATCTGCTGGCAACGCCTCTAAAAGACGTTTTGAGCAGTCAGCCCCGCGTCTTACCGTGGCACAAGGCGCGAGGAGGATACCGAGTTGTCCATCAACTCGAGCCACTCGACGCGTTGATCTACACCGCCCTCGTTTCCCTGGTGGCCGAAAAGGTCGAACAGGCGCGCATGGGGCCGGAGGTGTCCTGTGCCTACCGTATCCAGGTCAGTTCCAACAGTTTCTTCTCACGGGGATCGGGCTTTGACACGTATCGTGAAAACTGTGAGCGGCTGGCGAGCCAACACAGCCATGTGCTCTCCACCGACATCAGCGATTTCTACAACCAGATCTACTTGCACCGCATCCGTAATGGGCTGGAGGAAATCGGCGCTGGTGCCGCCCTCTCCAAGGAGATCGAATCCTTCCTGATGCGGCTCAACATCAAGTCCTCACAAGGGTTGCCCGTGGGCCCCGCGGCCTCGATCATCCTTGCGGAGGCGGCGCTGATAGACGTCGACCAATTCATCGCGCAGAGGGGGCTCGAGCATGTCCGTTACGTTGATGATTACCGGATATTCAGCGACTCTGAGGCAGAGCTGAAGACCATCCTGGAAGACCTGGTGGTGTACCTGCACCAACAGCACCGGCTAGGTCTGGTCTCAGAAAAGACCAAGATTCAAGACTCAGCGACCTTCCTCCATGTGGAGCTGAAGAACGCCTACCAGTTGGAGAAGCTTGATCTGATGCGCAGCATTGAGGCCGGCAATCAGTACGGTGAGTACCAGGACGAACAGGCAGAACACGATGAGGATGAGGAGGAGGATCCGGAAGACAGCGATGACTCCAGCCTTGGGGAACGCCTCTCTGAAGCCCTCATGCGCGCAAAAGAATCAGGCGTGATCGACCTTGGGGTGATGCGAGCCATCATAAGACGGGCTAAGAATGCCCGGGATTATACGATTGCCCCTCTCCTCACTGAAGATCTCGAGTTCTACCTGCCGGTGATCAATGACGTAGCACTCTATTTTGATTCCCTACCCCCTGCTGATCATCTTGTGTTGGCGCCAGCTCTATCCCACGCATGCCGTCAGGGCCATCTGGAGAACCAAAGCGCAAGGGTATGGATGGGTTGGTACCTTGCAAGGCATGTGGGTGCGAACACGCCAGTGTTGAAGCAGTACGTCCAACGGTGCTGTATCGCCATCGTGACTGCGGCCGAGCTTTCCAGAGGGAACCGCGCGTGGTCAAAGGAAGCAAAGCAAAGGGTATCCGGTACTGCTTCCTGGGATCGAAGAGCCTTCATCTTGGCGCTCAGCGGACTGTCTGAAGATGAACGAAAAGTGAGTCTGCAACTACTGAAGAACAGTGTGTCATTGACCAAGCTGGATGGCTGGGTCTGCAAATGGGTGCAAGACGGCGCTCCGGGCTTCTGAGCTCCGGACACCGCCTGGGCCTTGGTAAGGTGGTTTACGTTACATTAGCAGAATCTGAAGCCGTGGAGCGCATGATGGGAGGCTAGTTGGCTTGCCATCTACCAATGCGCAGCCGGATCGCCAGCCGATTAGGTTTCGGCTTGCACCGCTTCCTCATCTGGCTTTAGCTCTCTTGGCTTACCCGGTTGGAACAGGTACCGCCCGTTCGCCATCAACACCCTACCCACGAAATGCGGGATCGCTAGACTCTGCAGATCTAGTTCGGGGGCATCACCTTCCATCCGGTGCTGCACCAGGTCGTTGTTATAGAAGCGCAGGGTTTTGGCAAAGGCCAGCGCCATCGATTCAGGTTTGGTGGAACGAGGGTTCGCATACAACAGTGAAAATGATTCACCGAACCACCAGTGAGCGGTCAATTTGTCCTTCTTCTCTACCGCCTTGTGACGGTGGTAAAGGTTGGTCAGGACGACCATGTCGACGTTGGAGTATTCATCCGCCGGCGCATAGGATTGATTGGTAAATAGCCCTTGGCTTCCGGTGAGGTACCCTTCCCACTGCATGATGTCGACCGCATCATCACATCCAACGACTAGAACGTTGTACTCACCTTCACGTGATGCATCCGGAAATTTGCCATGGGCGTCCATCAGATATGCTTTTAGCTTGTTGTCCATGTGCAAGCCTTTCACGAGTTCGTTACCGCCACTCGCAAAAACTTCCTGCAGCATAGTGGCCGCGTCGCCATAGTCGTCCATCCGCCCCACGGCCCTCATAATGAAAGCGCCGCTCTCATCAATCTGCTGCTTCAAGGTGTAGTCAGCGCACTTCACCTCAACGTTGAATTTGTACCCTTCACTTTTGAAGGAGCAATCGACGTCCCGGGGCGGCACCACCTCGTCTTCATACACAAAACCCTCAGGGAAAAAGCGCGCGTAGTGGGTGCAGACGGTGAGCTCAACCGCGGCCTGTAGGTACTGCTTTTCGCTAGGAGGAGGTAACACCTTTCGGATGACGTTGCTGGAAACGACTCCACTAGAGCATCTTTGGGTTTCTGCGTGCCCAGTAGACATAGGCGAGCCTTATACCAAAGCGTACATTAAGCATCTTGCACGAAAACTGCTTTGGGAATACGTGTGCACCTGGGGCCGCTACCCTGAATGCAATAGCTCGTGATATGCGAGAGGCACGATTGCCCTAGGCCAAGTGGATGGGGCTGATTGCAACCGTCGCCGTACGCATACGCCAAGCTATCAGTTTCGTGGGCAAGCTCAACCGATTTGAGATAAACACCGTGTTAGACGCAAAGCTCACTGCTCGAGAGATTTACCAAGTACTCCGTGATGTTTCTTTCGGTTTACGCTCAATGCGCCGAATCACAGAGCACACATGGAACGAGATCTATTGTGGCCTGATGACCGTTGAAGCAGATGGCTGGATGATCACTTTTTTCATTGATTACGGTGAGTTGGACTACTGCGATAACTGCTGCAGTCCTGACGACCGAAAGTACGAATTCACCTCAGATATCAACGCCCTTGATCCAGTAGCTCTTCTGAGCCCGGAGGAGCATCGCAAGCTTGAGGAACTGCTCACCAATATCTGATGGCACCTCAAGCAATGCTATTCGTGCGTCAGTCCCTGTTGTCGCTTGTTAGCAAGCCCAGAGATTTGCACAGAGTGGCCTATGGCACCACTCTGAGTTCAGTGAGGCCTACAACCCGCTCGTTGTCTCTAACAGATCCAGCGGCTCACGCCCCATCGCCTCCATCAGCGCATTAGCAAGCCAAACGGCATCGAGCATGCTGAACGAATAACACATGAATTCGAAAACAAGCTCAACTCCCCCGTCTTCAACTGTGTACACCCCAACTCTTTCAGTTTTTTCGCTCTCATCCACCGCAAGCTCAACAACATAGACTCCATCTTCTGTCTCGTGGCAGTTGAACCTACCATCGGCGCAGTAACTCCATTCTCCAGGCATTCTTTTTCGATATGATCTTTTCAAAATACTGTCGCGATCTGCTGGCGTTGGTACAAAACCTGCCTGATTTCCCACGGTTATGAGCACAGCATCGTAAAGACAGCGCGCGATATCTTCAGCTACGGCGTCGGCAAACCTAAAAGGCATGATGTCTAACTTTAAACTGACATACTGATCAACCTGCCTGGATACCTGACACGGATACAGTTCGTCAAATTCACGACCACGCCAGCATATGAATTCGCGTTCTGCAAAAAACGCTGCCGGTTGCATTTCAGTTTTGATCACAAAAGTCACCATCGTTATGTTCGTAAAAATAACAACGGATGCTTTGTAGAAAAACTTTAGCGAAAAGTTGGAATATTTTTTTGGGAAAATAGAGCCTTAAGAATCTGAACTAGGGCTGCGCGAGGTTTGACCACCTAAGCTTGAGACCAAGCTCCGAATCCGCAGGAAAAGTCTGAGCCTTAGCCGAGCCTGCTGGGCCCGAACAGGCGGCAATCGATCGATGCGTACAGACCTTGTTTCCTGGTTGCGTCTTTGCCACGGCAAGACCGAATGATCATGGTTGGCACAAAAAGCCCAGGACATTTACCCGCTCATCAGCAATCATGCCCCCATAAATCTTGGCGTTCAGAGAAAGACATGAATAGGTTCGGGCAGTGCATGGCGTGGTTTTGGCGGGACAAGAGGTCTCGATCTGAGCAGGCACGTGAGCGGGCGTTTATCGAGTCAGTAAACGGGTTGAAGACTTTGAAGGTCACGCCTGACGGCGGCATGTCGATAGATCCCCAGGAGATACGCGAGCGCGTAATTGCGAGTCGTCATGCGCTTAAGCGTTTCGTGAGAAAATCGTAGGCATCACCTCCCCTGTCCTTTCGCTGCTGGGTGTCTAGCCACGTCCTCAAAGGAAACTCTCCGCTACGTTGGATTTCGGCACCATCAACGCTGAGATAGCCTAAGGGCATGTAGCCTGGCTGAATTATCTAGCGTTGCGCTCAGGCTTCTTACGAGGCTTATAGCTTATGAGATGATTGAGCAGCGCTCGCTCCTCGGGAGTTTGACCAGCCACTTCGGCGTGGTGACCAAAGGCGCGACAAGGTATCCCCGCTTGCGCGCAAAGGTCTTTCACTGAAACGGCGCTATTTCTTGTGAACGGCTCTGGCATGCCCCACTTGTGAGCGTCAGCGGCTAATTTCATAACCAGTTGAGACCGCATTTCAAGATCTCTGAGATAGGATAGGATTGGATTTGCTCTGTCTGTTGAGGACAGGAATCGCAAAAGCTACAGGATGCCCGAACTGACACCCACTCTGCGATGATGCCTCAAGCTATCGGATGCTATCGACAGGTGGAACCAGAGCCACAGGGCCTGCTTGGCAGTGAATTTCATCATGTAACCGCCAAATACCATCTCAATGGTGTCCCCAATTTCAGTCGCCACAAACATGCGGAATATGGCGTCTTCTCTACTACGAAATTCAACCCTTGGGTCGGGGTCAACAAACTCACCACCAGCAATAAATAGATAATCGGGATCAAGCAAAATCTCTAAGGAGCCCTGCCCATCTTCAGGCAGCTTTGTGCCAATAATCCTATCGTTAGCAAAGCATTTAAATTCGTCTACATATGTTTTTGTCTTGGTCGAAGAGTCTACAGGCGAAAAGAGCCCAGGGTTAACCTCTTCAATTGCTACGAGTGCATCGAAAATACACCGGGCGACATCAGCCGCTTGATGCATCGTATAGTATTGCTCGAAATCATCCAGTGTCATTCTTATTATTTTGCATTGTAATGCTAGTGATGCTTCGTAAGTGTCACCAGCACGTCCGAGCCAATGGAATTCTTCAATTTCCTCGTGCTCCAGGTCACTACCGTATTCAAGATCGCAAACATTCTGTGAGTAACTCATCACGCATCTCGCCTCGAAAATCGTATTTGTGCTTAATAAAGGAAACGGATTCAAATGAGCAAAACTTTAGCGTGGAAGTAAAATAAAATCTTTCCCCATCTAGATTTCAATGCGTGGTTTCAATTTTGAGTTGATATTTTGGATGACAAAAAGCGAATTCCAAGGTCTGTGGATGACGACAGTTTTATGCGTGCCCCTTCGGGTACGGCTGTCGTGAACCAAGCCTGGCGCAAGCGCCAGTCATGGCCCCTTGGGCTTCCATCCTCACGCCTTCGGCCATAGGCCTGCGCGCTCCGCTTTCCTCGGTCACGAAGCCAATGGCTGAACGACAAGGTCAGGACATTTCCCAAGTCGTCGTGACTACCCTTTCCCGAAGATATTACCACCGCTCAATGCAGCCTTATTGAATGGTAGCCACTCTGGCGAACTCAAAACGGGCATCCGTTAATGACCCCCAAATGGGTCATTGAGTGGCAAAAGCAAGGTTAATGTCCCTTTTAGGGGGCTTTAAAAGAGGCGATGATTCATTACCTCACATCCCGCTACGGCAAAAAAATCTTCGATCGCGCTCAAGGTTTTTCAAAACGATCCGTTTTTCATCGGTATGTAGACAATGAGAAACCAGCTTTGAACCTATCGACGATTGTATTCATCCAGTGCCTGCAGAGCGCTATTTCGTTTTCCAAGACGACCCAAGGCAATCGCCAACGGAGCGCATGGGAGCGAATGATCGGTTACATCGAATCATCTGGTTCCCTTCCTGAGTTCGACAAAGCTGCGGCCCGAGCGGAAGGGTATGCTCAAGGACTTATAGACGGTGAACAGATCGACACCAAGTCCACAGAGCGTGACCTCTTGATCATCGCCACGATAGATGCCTGGCGACTGCATTGCATTCACTCGAACATTCCGACCAGCCTGTAGCACAGCCCTCTTCTGAGGAAATCCATGTCCACCCTATTTCAGCGCTATGGCGACGACGATACTTCTGATTCCACGATCCAAATGCCTCAGCGGATTTTGGGCACCACTGTTCATCAGTATCCAATTGGTGTCCTAGCCCGCCGCTTTGAGAAGTACCAGGCAGATCCATCGTCTGTCCATGATAGGTATCCTTGGGCTGCACGATTCGTGATGGGCATTCCGGTTCCATCTTGGCAGCGGCAACTGGTGTGGAATGTGGGCCAGAAGTCCCGCTTCATTTCTGCGGTGTGGTCAGGGGCCGATTTGGGGAGCTATCTCACTAACGATTGGTGCGATTCCGCAGGTGTAGGGAGAGCCACGGCCGAGAACAGTGAGATCCTGCTGGATGGGCAGCAGCGCTTGCATAGTCTTGAAGAATATTTTATGGATCGATTGCCTGTCCCTGACGCTCAAGGGCAGCCGAGGATATGGTCTGAGACCGGGAACGGCGAGCGCAAGCGGTTCTTGTCTACGATCTTCACTCATTCCCACGTGTCCTCTGCCGACGAGGTGGCGTTGCGCAAAACCTATGATCTTTACGCGTTGGGTGTAACGCCTCGCACGCACGATCAGCGTGCAGCTAGATAGCTTTCGAATATTTGATTTTGGAGGCATGCCCCGTCGGGGCCGGCTGTCGTAAACCACGCCCCGTCTATCGACGGGTCATGGCCCTGCGGGCTTCCATCCTCTCGCCCTCCGACCTTCCTGGTCTGCGCGCTCCGCTTGCATGTTTGCTTGAATTAGTTGGCGGATGAACCAACTGAATCTTACATAGAAGTCAATCGTGCCACTGAACTGCTCAAGCCTCCCGGTGATTCAAGCGCGAGTAACTCCAGCTCCATCCCCGCCATGGACTCCTGCGAAAGAGCCAGCTCCCTCCTAAGCATATCTTGCACACGGGGTAGATCCACCCTCCCCAACCATTCTCGGGCAACGTGCTGTTTTGCGTAGTCCTGGGGCTTGTCCCATTCCTCGAAAACGATGCTTTCAATTGCGCTCATCGACGGCACCACGATCCCATGGGCCTTAGCAGTCAGGGTATTCATCCACCCTTGAGGGTCGTAATCGGGGAAGCATATGACCCGCTTAACCTCGGACAAAGCCTTAGTGACAGCCGCCGGTGTGATTTGTGGGCTTCCGCGGAAGAGCATGGGCAGGTGCTTCACCTCGTTTGGCCAACGGTACTCGTGAACCGCGTACATGACAGCCTGGTTCTCCACCAATAGCACGGTATCAAGGCCATAGAGCTCTTCTGCCGGTACGCTGAGACATCCGCCGATTGGGTGGCTGTACACCCCGGAAGCCAGTTGCAGTTGGCCAGAGACCGAGGCAACCATGACTATTCGGTCTCCGGTCTTCAAGCGAGCTAGCTTCTCATTGCGCGATTTTTTCGCGACGGCCAGGCGATCGCCTTCTAGATCTTCGAGGCTAACATTCAACGCATCCACACCTGCTTCTTTCTTCAGCATCATACGGACGGTTTGGAGATCGGCCTCAGTTAGAAGCAGATAGTTGTTGCCAAGTTTCTTGCCAATTTTGTAGTCGTTATTGAGCCGCGACCAGGTTGCATTGATCTGAACTTTCCTGGCGTCTTGCCGGATCGCGATTACTACGGGTTTGATCGCTCTCATGTTGCCAAATATGCTCATAGCCGCTCGGCCCTCTCTAGAATCAAATCAAGGACTCGTCGGTTTGCGGACACGCGAAGGTAGGGCGCGTAAACCGAATTCAGCCGATAGTTAAGCGGCTTATGCCGTACCTTGCTTACCACGGACTGCAGGCGCACGTAGCCATCTAGAGCATAGAGCCATATGCTCATGGAAATCTCGGGATCCCCATGCTCTTCCCAATACGCCACGGCTGATTGAGGTTTTTTGGTTTCATTCAGGCTCTGCAGCATTTGCTTGAGGTGATCACGAGCGAATGGTTTTTCCAGTACCTTGGGCGGCTCGTCTTGGGGAATTACGGACTTCGACTCACGTGGCTTTGGCGGCTCCTCCGCCCGTCGAGCTTTGGGTGGTGGAAGCGATGCAATCAGTAGCTCAAGCGCCTCCAAGCTCTCGCCTGAATCGACATCACAATACACGCTACCAGCCAAATCCATTCGTTCTGCAGGAACCCAGGAAGCGGCATCCTTCCTGTCAAAAAGAGGCTCCAAGTCGATAGGGTTTCCTGCCTGGAGGAACGCATCGACGGCGTGAGCAACCTGGCGCATATGATTGCGCTTGCGCACCGCCAGACTTAGCCGGTCAAGACGTCCGATCATTTCATCTAGAGCGAGACGATTCCGCGACACGGCACCGAGAAGGTTGTCCAGGAGTATGCGCCTCAATGCGCGATCGCTTCGGGTCAAGACGGATAAGCCAACATGAGTGAACAAGCCGAGCTTCTCGTGTAGGCGCTTGAGGCGGCCAATTGCATTGTTGATGTCCCGTAACCGATCTTTGAGTCGGGGTGAGAAGCCGTAATCGCCCTCAATGAAGGCGCGTGTCTGGGCTTGCTCGCTCCGGAGATGGTTGGTGACTTGGCGGCAGCTGTGCGTCAAACGCTTCAGGTGCCGTTCGGCATCACTGGAAGAGTCAGATGCCTTGGCTTCATGGTATGCCTCACAGTGCTGCTCAATGGCAATGAGGGATTCCTGCAAGTCAGGAGCCGCTCGCTCGAATCCCTGAAGTGAAATCTGTGCACCTACATCTAAAAGCAGGCCACTGAGATAGTAGAGCTCATCATCTTCTTCGATTAGCCCCTTGGACATCAGGTAGGAAACGCCTTTTGTCCTTCGCTCAGGCAGTGCGATCCCTTCCTCGTCTGCGATAGACAATGCTTCGAGAAAGGGAGCATTTCGCGTGAGGGCATCGCCCAGCTCGATCCAGTCTGCCTCCTTCACAAGTTAAGCCCTCCCTGGTGTTCACCGTCATGCGGTTCACTCGTACCGACGTCCAGGCTAAGCGAATTGTATTCAGCTATCCATGCCAGGATGGTATGCACGTAGCCCATTTTTCCTGTGGCTACGTAGTTGGCAGACTCGCTGCTGCGCTTCACGATATAGCCCGCGTCTGCCAACGCACGTAGAACCAATTTCAGCCGATCGTTGTTGTCCTTGCCGCTCTTGGACTTGCTGAAAAAGTCGTACCCGCTCAAGTCCCAAAGCTGTGTACGGTAGGTCGGGTGGTTCTCGATTGAATCGAGCATGTCGGCGAAGGAGATAGTATCTCCCGGGGCCAAACAGGTCTCACTGCGCCCCGCACGATTAATCAAACGGATGAAATCGAGACATGGACGTATCTGATCGCGCAGCTCGACCAATTGTGCGGTGGCCGCATCACGATCAACCGGCTCAGAAAAATCAATAAACCGTGCGAAATATGTGTCGGGGGCCTCGGGCTCGCCGAGTGTCGCCAATTTCCGCCCTAACGGCGCCAGCGCGTTCTCGACACCTTCGGCAAACTCTGCATTGCGCAACTGCCGATGCAGTTCGGGGTAGGCGTACTGGCAGATGAAGCAGCCAGAAAGAAGCTTGTTCAGGACATCTCTCAAAGGGCTCACAGTGCACCCTCCCCGCCATCATTTCCAAGTGCATCGTTCAAGTCATCAAGCTCATCCATCTCTTCAATTCCGTATTCCTTCACCACAATTGAATCGGTGTCCGCCCTGCGCTCCAGGCTGTAACGGTTGTTGAATTGCCGAAGAAGCTCAGGCGCCCCCCCTGGGAAGCAGGCCAGCATGGAGAGTCCGCGTTCATTAAAGTAGCTGACCAGAGCAACGTAGTTTTCAGGTGAGAGCTCGAGGGCCTCGTCGATCGGGATCGACATCTGGAAATCTGCCTCATTCCGTAGCAGTTCGAACAGCGAGACGTAGATCATGGCGACGATGATCTTTGTCAGGCCGGTACTGCTCAGGTGAACGAGCTCAGCGTTGTTTGTCGCTACCTTCACCCTACCCTGGTCATTGCACGTGACTGACACGTCGAAACAGTCCGACAGGTTGGACGTGAAGGCACCATCTTCAATCTGGCGTTCGATGGTTCGAAGTGTTTCCATGAAACCATCAGTTGGAAGGTACTCACCTCCCATCCCGCTCCATCGCTTGTACTGCTGTTCGTAGTTCGTAAGGTCATCCCAGAACGACATCTCGTGGATTCGTGACGAGACCTTGAATTCGAACTGACGAATCTGCGCAAAGGAGCTGAGAACTTCGCTCGCTTTTGCCGTCGCGTCACGGCCTAGCTTGAGGATACTTCGGTGCAGTTGCTGGAGCTTAGAGCGGTTGTCACATAGTTCGTCTGACAGGTTTTTGGCTTGGATGATCAGCTTCGTTTTTTGATCAGGATGAGAAATCTCAATGTATTCCTGCAGATTTGGGGCGGCTTCCAGCCATGCGAGTTCGAGCTCATAGGTAGCATTCGCAGCATGATTCATGATTTGTTCAATCGCTGCGCCCTGTGGCGTGTGCACCAAACGATCCCTCTGGAAACGCTTGTGAATCTCACGATATAGATCTGTGCCCTTGCGGTGGCATTCCGTTCGACGGCGACGGAGTTTGCCGACCTCATCTTCGATGTCTGATGCCTTCAACGTTGAGGCGAGGTGAGCTTCCGCGGCTGCGTCGATTTGACTAAGTTCCCGCATGACGCGTGCCACTGCGTTGAGTTCCAGGTCATCTTCATGCCCCTGAATGACCAATACTTTTCTGCGCTCAACGATCGCCCTTTGCGAAGCCTGTAACTCCAGTTGCCACTGATCGATGGCACGGTTGATACGATCAAGATCGGCATTGGCACGAGCTAAAGCGGCTTTCCGATCGGGTACAGCTGGCACTGTTTCTTTAACCCAAAGCCGGTAACTATCGATCAGCGACTCGTGATCCCGAAGGCTTTTCACCCTCTTTTCCAAATCGGCAATCTCTAAGCTGAGTCGTTTGCTTGCTGTGTCATCTACTCCGGCAGCCAGAAGCTGAGCATCCATATCGATTTTGGCATTGTGAAGTGATGCCGCTAGCGTTGCATCAATGCGTTTTTCAGTGATTTCTTGGTCTCGATCAACTTGAGCCAGCTCCTGATCCAGCTGCGATCGCGAACTTTCGCCCGCGGCTTGTATATCGCTGATCTCGCGCTTGTGCCGTTTCTTCAAGTTTTTTTGCTGAATGGTGAGTTCTTCGAGCCGTGATGCGGCGTCCGAAACGCGTGCTGCTTGAATTTCAGTTTCTTGAGCCACCTCCTCGCGGGCACGGTCAATCAGTCCTGTGTGATCGCTTTTCAGTATTTCCAAATCCAGGCATGCATTGCTCAAGTCTTTTTGAGTTGCTGATGCCCGAGCACCAGCTTGTCGTAGGCGATCTTCCACTCCACGCTGCTGTTTCTCCATTAGCTCCATATCCGTGCTGAGCGCCTGGATCTGAGCAGTCAATGAAGCAATCTCGGTTTCAAGAGTTTGAGTACTTGCAACCGCTGCCTGAGGGAGCACCTCAAGGTTGATCTCAACGCCATAGAGATTTTGCTGAACCTCCTCAAGGAATGCAGGGTTCAAGTCCGTACGCATCAGCGTCTCGACGGGGATGAGTCGAGCGATATTTTCTGTCCAAGTAGGGTGATGGCGTCGTAGGAAACCAAGCAGTGTTTCAGCGCTAGCATTAATCTGTTGCTTGAGGCCATCCCGACTCTCAACTTGGGCATTCATCCTAAACTGTAAACCGCTGTACTCCGCGGCTCGTACCTGCCGTTCCTGCGACAAACCGTCGATTTCTGTTGAGATAGAATTGAGGAGTTTTTGGAGTTCATCAACAACGAGTATCTGCTTGTTGATGCCACCTTGAGACTCATCCACCAGGCGCTGAGCTGCTGGAAGAGCGCTGAGGGTTTTAAGATGGTCAGAGTATGAAACCTCGCGAGCGTGCGTGGCCGTTGCTTGCAGTTGTATCCGCGAATACTCGGTGAGCTCGCCTTCGTGAGCAGTTTGTGTTTCATCAAGCTGCTTTTGCTGGTTACCTGCTAGTTCGTTTCGTCGCTGCTGGATGCCTTGTGAAGCTGCTTTGTACTTAGAGAACGCAGTACCTTTGCCGTCTGCGGCGACCTCTTTCGCTGCAGCTTCGAGCTCCTGATAGACATTGCGGATGTCTGCACCTTGGCGGTTTAACTTGATCTGATGCTCCTGTTTAACGTGCAACTGGTCTCGTATCTCGGGAAGCTGATCAAATTCCTCCGAAAGCTCCTGAGTACGATTGTCCTGGTATTCGATAAGCTTTTTTTCGAATTTCCGGAGCCAGGTGTTCTCCTCCGCCACATTGGCATTCGCTACACCCTTTTGACCATTCAGGTCACCCATTCGGTCTCTATTCAGCTTTTGTAACTGATCGTCTTCGCTATGTAGCTCAGCCAAGGCCGCGGCACGGATGTTCTGACGTTCTCTCAGTTTTTCATCTAGCATCAGAACGCGACGTTTTTGTGTCCCCATTTGCCGTACGACGGCGCGAAACTCATGGGACTGGAGATTCAATTCAAAGATGTCTGGTTTGAGCGAATCCATCAGTAAATAGCCAGCACGGTTGTCGACAACACTTCTGAAGGGTTGTGCGTTGAGCATCATTAGAGTGCGACTGGGATCGGCATTGTCTTGTTGAAGAATCTCGGCCATGGTCGCTTTCATGGTATCGAAGGTGCCACCGCTCTCTATGAGCGCCAGCGTTACCAAATCGATTCCATTGAAATCCTTCCGCTTGGGTGCCAGCGAGAAACCAGAACGGAGGCTCACGACGAGCTTACGCTTGCCGGCGTCGGTGATTTTCTCGAGGTGAGCTGTGCCGCTGTTAAATTGGATGATTTGCCGGTAGTGATACGGCTGTAGCTCAGGGGAGCATGAGATACCCAGCTGTGTAAGACGACCGTGTAGATCACTCGGCAACACTAACTGACCTGCTTCGTAATCACGGTACAGGAGCTCAGGGTTCCAGGCGTTTGAAATCAAACGGTACGAGTACCCTTCCCCACTACGGTGCATGATCGCGCAGCGCGCGTCGCCGGCATAATTGAGGTACTCAAAAACGATAAAGCTCGATGCCCTTGGCAAGTACCAGTTCGCAAAGCTCTCACGGTTGGTGCTCGCCTTCACCAAGCGTCCAGGAGATGCACCGTAGAATACGGGGATCAATTTGATGAACGACGACTTCCCGATGCCATTTTCACCGGTGACGCTGGTGTTTCCGTCCATAACGAGCTCTGCTTTGGCTCCCGCGCAAAGCGAATCGATCAGGACGATCTTGATTAATTGTGACATCGGACGCCTCTTTGGCTGAAACCCTAAGGCAGTACAGCCGATTTCTCGCTCGGCAGTTGCCAAAAATAAGCACCAATTCGATTCCATGGTGCTTGCTCTGTGCAACAACGATATGTAGATATAGACGACACATCTATGGTGTTTACGTATACAGGTAAACTTTTCAAGCAGATGGAGGTCGTCATGAAGCGGGGCAAAGCCATCGAATCCGTGCGCTGGGATCTGGCATTGAGGTACAGGTTGATCGAGACAGTCGCATGGTGGGAAGGCCGGTTGACTACGAACCACCTGATGCAAAGTTTCGGTATCAGCCGCCAGCAAGCCTCGAAAGACATCAATACCTACATTGATGAGCATGCACCGAGAAATCTGGTTTACGACAAGCATCTCAAAGGCTATGTACCTAGCAAACACTTCAAGCCGCTATTCATGAAAGATAGCGCCAGCGCCTACCTTCATCTCTTAAACCAGAACCACGAGCGAGCCCCGCACATCGAAGGTTTAACGCTGGCGTATGCGCACATAGATGTTTTGGATGTACCAGACCGATCCATACGCCCCGAGGTGCTTCGGCCGCTACTAAAGGCCTGCCGGGAGGGCCAAAGATTGGAATGCGAGTACGCGTCTTTCCGGACGCCAGAGGGCGAAACGCGGCTCATAGCCCCTCATACGCTCATTCACACTGGTATGCGTTGGCATGTCCGGGCGTATTGCGAGAAAAACGGTGAGTATCGTGATTTTGTGTTGAGTCGGTTCCGCGGCACTCCGGAGCTAATGAACGACGTCACAGAGCACACTCGCTTGCTAGATCCCGGCTGGACGACGCCGGCAACAGTGATCCTGGAAGCAGACCCAAGGCTGAAAGCTGGGCAGCGTGCAATCATTGAGGCCGACTACGGAATGGAAGATGGGCGACTCGTAATCGAGACCCGCGGCGCTCTGGTTCAATACGTTTTGCATCGATACCAGATCGATACCACTAAGATGCACATGAAGCCGATGGCCCAGCAGATCGTGGTTGCGAACATGGATGAGTTGGGCCCCTGGCTTTACTAAAGCGAAGGCGATCAGCTGTTTAGCCGCAGTTTGGGTATGTAAACAAATCACTCACATCGCGGCATGGCCCTGCGGGTCTGCGCGCTACGTTTGCATGAAATCCTTGGTCTGTAATCGTCCGGTCTAGCTTGAGCGTATGCTCAGGTTTCTCTGGCTCAGGCGAGCTCGAAACCTAAGGCGGTAAGAATGTCTGTTTCTGCAGGTTTCAGTGTTTTCACGGCCCAGATGAGCAGATGCCGTGGCCGGGAACTGGCCACATACGCGAACCTGCCACCTTCGGAAGTCGGGTCGGCTAGCCAGTCTTGCCAATGTGAAAGATAGACACTGCGCTTGAGTGATGAAACGACCACCGTTGCATCATGAGTTTCGCCTTTAACTTGGTGAATGGTTTCGTAGCGCAAGCTGTCCACGGAGTTCTGCTGAGCTACGCCCTGATCGAACCGAATTGAGAGCGGCTTATCTCCTTGCCCTGCGGGAGACCTGAGATTGAATTTCCTGAGAGCATCAACCTCTGCGCTGATTTCTGGGAGAACGAAAGATTGATCGGGAAGCCGTCGGATGGCGCCTTTAGCTACTGCAGCCCACTGAGTCCAAGTCAAATCCAGATTGCCTGCGCCGGCACTCACCAAGAACTGCAAGCATTGGTGGACGAACTTGCGCCAAGCGAGTTTGGACTCTACGGCGATTGGACAGTGGGGGCCTGTACGCGTCACCTGCATGGCGAGCTTATCTGCGATCCACTCTGCAAACTGTGCCAAAGCTACCTTGAGCTCCTTCAAGCTCCCGCTAGCGGCTGCTACGCATGCAAGAGCCAGTGCTTCGGTGCCCGTGAAGTTGTCACCTTTACGAAAGCGTTGAAGCGTGCTGTGGCCACGGGCGACGACCACAACCTCTTGATACCTGTTCGTGAGTTCGATAATCCTAGTTAGGAGTTCAGATGGACATTTCGTGTACTGAAGGAGCATCGGTTTGATCGGAGCGATATCAGGATTACCCCTCACACGCTCGATGCGTAGCAAATCGCTGCAGAAATCTACGATGGCCTGCCCGCTTCGCCAATTCGCTGTTAGGGCAAGCTCGGCGAAATTGAGGTCGTCAAGTAGCTTCCTGACTTTGTTTGGATCTGACTTCCTAAACCCGTAGATTGACTGATTCAAATCGCCAACGAAGTGGAATTTGACGCCTAGCCCATGGAGGTTCCGGACGATAGCGAGCTGCTCCGCAGACAGGTCTTGGCACTCGTCGACAATGATCAGGGAAAATCGCCGCGCTAAGCGCTTAAAGTATGTTGCCAGCTTGGGTCTCTTGAATAACGCTAAGGCAATGGTATCTACATCTCTATAGGTGGCGAATCCTGACTTCCAGAGCCGTTGTTTGGTTGCGATTAGGTCTAGGTGTGTAGGCTTGTTGATCTGTGCAGCATTAAGCTCTGTATCTTGAATACGATCGCCCGTCGAGAACGTGAATCCTTTTGTATCGAGGTCGTAATTGAATTTGCAGGCAGATATCCGCCGGTCACAGATCTTGGTACTGGTGAGGAAAATGTTTGCTTTGTTTTCCAGAACTCTGATTCGGCTATCCCCATCCCTTCCTTCGAAGCCGGTGACCTCCTTTGCGACATTGGCCACAATGCGAGTCAAGACGAAGCTATCAAATGTCGACACTAAGTGAGGGAATGCGAGAGGCTCGCCGAGGTAACGTCGCAACCTAACTTTGAGCTCATCTGTTGCGCTATTCGAAAAGGTCAAGACGGCTACTCCAGACGGGAAGGCAGTCCACTCATCAATGACCTTTGCCACCATGGCAGCTACAACCTCAGTTTTGCCGCTGCCAGGGCAGGCCTTGAGGTACACGTGCTGGTCGAGCGGCGCATCAATATAGGCCTGCTGTTCCTTGGTTAGCTCAATCATTGCGCGGGATCTTCTTCTAGACCGCAAGCCCAGAGGATGGCGTCTCGGATACAACGGGGCACTTCAAAGTCGCCCTCAAATTTTTCCAGAGCCTCGGCAAATGCCTGCGCATATATACCTTTGCCAATTTCTTTGGAGTCGATACGGTCAAGCAGGTTGGCCGCGTAGACTGCTCTCTCGAGGCTTGTCATTCCACCAAAGTCGAGCGCCGCACTAGCTCGTAACCCAGGAGCAACGGTTCCTTCCTGCGTTGGCCAGAGGTCGGCAGCGACAGTGAACATCGTTTGAAGATTCGCCCCCTCCATCGCGATATCGTATTCGAATGTTTTGTACTTGCCGGCGAATAGTCGGGCGAACTGGGATTGGTCGATTTTGGGAATGTGGGCTAATGCGTGGTTGTCTCCAACCCGAGTGTCATCAGCATGCGGTAAATACGGAACCGTCACCTGCCCACCGTTCCCGTCGTCGATTTCAACCGTTTTTGGCGGATCGTTGTCGGTCAAACCGGCACACCTTACCGGCACATTCTGTCCTGTACTTTCATCAGTCACGTCGCAAAACAACTGCATAAAGTGCTTGAAATAGATTCCGCCGAGGTTGATGACTGACACACCGTAATCCTCTAGCGTGTTCTTGCCCTCGCCGCGCTGGCCGAGAACCCAGCGTGCCAGCTCGGGTACTACAATCGCCTCCGCGATGCCCTCAACCAAGATTGCTCCTTTGGAGAAAAGCAGATTGGATTTCGTGACGTCGAGCCACCGATCTACAAACTTCCGGCTTTGATCGGGAAGGCCACATGTCCGTAGGGGAATCGCAACAGGGGTGCCAGTGTTGGAAATATGGATGATCTGATCGACTGATACTGCTGACGCGATGACTGTTGAGTGCGTAGTGATAATTACCTGGATGCCTTTTTCCTTGGCAACTGAGCTGAGGTGTTTCAGTAGACGGATTTGTAGCTGGGGATGCAGGTGTGCTTCTGGCTCTTCGATTAGTAGGAGCCGAAGGTAGGTTTCCTCTCCCCGTTCTTCCTCCACCTCCAGTACCAGCTCCGCCAAGATCGAGGCAATGTAGAGTAGGTTGTTGTAGCCGAGGCTGTTTTCTTCCAATGAACGAAACTGAGTTGCATCGGCTTCGGCTAGATTGGGGAAGTAAAGTAATCGCAGCCCCTCAACGATGCGAGAAAAGCTCACCTCCGAGAACTGAATCAACGTGCTTTGGGAGAGGTGCATCCCCAAGGCTGCTTTGAGGCTATCTCCAATTCGTTGGTTGGCCTGCTTGATTGCGTAGTCATCGCTTTCGGACAGTTCTTGGTTGAATGCGCCAACACGGTGTTCTAGGGGATGAAGTGCGCCCTCCTTTCGAGCCGTCTCAAGCTCTTTCCGGCAAAGCGCCTTCAGGAGCCGGGCTAGCCGAGACTGTCGTCCATCCCTCAGCTTGGTTTCTGCATCGCGCAGTGGCGGCAGATAGATGCAATGGATGAGATCGAGCGTCTCGGTTTCTAGGGCAGTGGTGCGTTCGTGGCCACCGTAAATATGGTGTTTGAAGCGCCCGCGAGATTCTAGATTTAACGCGGTGAAGGTGAGTTTCGCTTCGTCATGGTCTCCACACCAGTCCTCGAATGCGATGACGTCATCCTCATCAAGATCAGCAAAGGTGGCTTGGATTTCTATCTTCTCTACCGCTATCGCCCCTTGGTCGAAACCGCGATGAAAATCCCGCTCGTTGATCAGGCGTTTGCCGGACTCGGAGTCATTGAAGAGCTGGCGGACAGCAGCAATGACGCCTGTCTTCCCCGCTCCGTTCTCGCCAACGAGGATGTTGAGGCCGTCGTGGAATTCTATGGTGAAGGGGTCGCCAAAACACTTAAAGCCAACGATGTCGAGGGTACGTAGATACATGAGAGTCCTTTCTTACTTTTTTGGATTTAGTCGTATGCCAGACGGGCGTAAAGGGCTCACGTTCAAAAGCTTTCGGTGCCTTCAGATGCATATGCCTCCAAGCTGACATCAACCGCCCTGTCCAACCTAAGTAGCGCCCCACTCCCCTGCGTTTCTTCAGCATCAATGCAAGCTGTCGAGTCAGCGAAGATCACGATCGCTTTCTGCCATGTCTTTGAGCTGGGGTAGATGATCCCGTCTATCTGAGCTCCATCGTCCGTACGGTAAACATGTCGAAAATATTCAGTTACCACCTGGGTGGGTACGTACTCAGCGTGTGCCCTATCACTGCGCTCAATCGGCTTAGTGAAATCGTCGATAAAGTTGTTCATGAAGCGGTAATAGTTACGCAGCTTCTGGAGTTTCGGATCGAATAGACTGGGGACAGGAAGCGACTTCGATAGATCCACCACTCTGAGATCTCGAAGTGCAGTGAACTCACCAGCGGCCACCTTCTTCCCCTTCGCATTGTCAGGTTCGAAAATCTCACGTATAGCTGTATTGAGATCAAATGCGCCGTAGAACATCGGAATGCCAACGGGGCTCATTCTATTAGGCATATTTGCTATTTCGGCAGGAGGTGGGCCAAGATCCTTAGCCAGCGCTATGACCTCATCCTGGCTGACGATCCGAACGCGATAAATTTTTTCCCCAGCCGGAACCGTATCGATAAGACCTAGATTCCCCACCACTCGGCCCAATGTTTCCAGGATGTCAACTGGGTTCATTTCGTCGTGCTGGTCACGATCGTATGCTGGGTTGACCGCCCTGAAAAATACGAATCGCGCAGTGTGAGTGATGAATTTGCTGAAGCTCTGCCAGCCGTAAACCAATATCTTGTGAAGAGGGAGAGAATACGGGTCTTTCTCGCACCATCCTGTGTCATGAATTGACGCGGCAATCGTATCTAGAATCTCTTCAGGGCAATCGGGGCCGACGTCATAGAGCAGCTCATAAATGTTGTAGACATCACCCTGCCACCCACCTTCTCGGGTCTCGTAGGCAAGTCCTTCATTGGCCGGATCGCCCCACTCCAAGCAGAGGCTGTTCACCACGTGCTCTATCACATTATCCATGGTTGATACGCTGACCGGCCTATGGCAGTAGGAGCAGGTACCGGGACTACGATTACTCCTAACGAACTTTTTCAGCCCGACGTCTTGAATGCACCTCTCGCAGACGTAGGTATCCTCAACGCGTGAGTAGCCGCGCTCCATTTCTTCTTCCAACATCCTTTGAACTCTACCCATCCCGTAAATCTCACACGGTCATTATTTTAATCGGCTGGAGCCGGCGCAGAATTTGATGCATATCTTAACCCTAGATCCCATAGACCACAGTCAACGGTACAGGCGGATCAGTATCTCAATTCCCGAATTCAGCGGCGATTGAACAAATGCACTCAGCCGGCGCGATTGCACAGATGCAACGCCCCATTCACCGGCCTCCTTATCAGTCCTTTCCTTGGGATTTGGCCACCACAATTCGTGGAAGCGACATTTTCTGAGGCGCTTCAGGGTTGCGCTTCTTACGCAGGGTAATTGTCAGCACACCTTTTTTTTCAGAGCATCTAGACGGCGCTTCACCCCTATTTTCGGGCTCAGGGTGATTGCCTCCTCATAGACTTCGATCGCCTGACAAAACTGCCCCAGCATCTCGTGCGCAAGGCCTTGCACCTTTAACGCATTGGGTTTCCATGCGGGGTTGGAGTCAGCACCGAGTGACCTAGCCCGCATCACAGCTTCAAGAGCCTCAGTGGCACGTTCATCTGATACGTCTTGTTCCCCGAGGATCTTTTCGGCTGCGCGGATGATACGGCTGTAGTCGGAGGAGTCGAGATTGGCCTTGTCCAGATTACTGGCATCGACGAAATGGCCGGTGCTGTCATACCTGAATTTGCCAACGCCCTTGACGTCTGCGATCAGGAGTTTCCTCTCCTCGTCGAAAATGTAGGTTTCGAGGCCTTGCGTACGGGGCGTCACACAGAACAGTTCTTCACCTGTTTCCAGGTCAAATAGGATGACTTTATAGCCGTGCTCGGTCTTGCTATTGGCAGTAGCGCAATACGCGAGCTTTCCATTTTTTGAGATACCACTCCCGAAGATGTTGGCCGTCAGCTCTTTGCTGACGATTGGATTACCGGCGCAATCGAACACGTTGAAAGTACCCGACAAAGAGCTCCCCAAATGCCAGTCTTCGAGACAGAACGATCCGTTGTCAGCAACTGAGCCATTGTTTGGTCTTTGCATCTGACCATGCGCAGACACAACATCGCCGGCAAGATCAGCTAGGACATATTCCCCATAACCGCTTTCACGATGCCCTCCTCGGCCAGCCACAGGATCCGAGTCTCTCCAAGAAATCGCCCACATCTTGGATTTGGAAAGACTGTAGAGCCCACCGTACCCGATCGCGCTGACACTCAAGAAAGGCTTGTCTAGCTCTATCGTCTGAGTGCTGGATTGAATTGCCTTTCCTTTCGGTGGGGTTACTTTCTTTTTGTTGAACAGCCAGTCGAAAACTCCCATCTGTGCTCGACTCCTTAATCCTTAACCGTGGTGAGGCGCTGGTGGAGCGATTCCTGGGCTCGCACCTGAATTTGGCTATCAACGTCCTGCTACCGAATGTGCCAACCCAATGTTTCAGCATTCGCAATAACAAGGGCTTCACTCTCTATGAAGATTGTCGGCACTACTCTGGATTCATAGGAGCCATTCATCCAACCTTGCAGTCTCAAACCGTGATCCTGTTGACGTATGACTGTGGTCGCCCCAAAAAAGGTGGCATACGGCCGTTTTTTCAAAAAAAACTGATGTCTTTTGGAATCAAAAAGTAGCTGCGACTAACGTCGCAAAGGTACGATCAGCATACACAACACAGGCTTCGCCGCCCTCCGCTCATGCTTTCCAACGCACAGAAACCCGAAAAAATAAAAAGCAAAAAGACCAAAAGCAAAAGGAGCAAAAACTGAAAGAGCAAAAGCAGGGCAATCGGGTCGATCGCCCCACAGCTTATGGCAAGCCAGTAAAAGCGGGTCTCTGGAGATCGTCGCTTTTTTTTGTTCTCAAATATAAGATCTCCGGTTTGAAATTTTACTTTCAAGGGGGGCCGAAAATATATTTTTGGTAAGGCTGGTGGACGCGTCCTGAAAATCCAAAATTCAATCCTCCAGAACAGAAAATCAGCCCTCGAAAAGCCTCTGAAGTAGCTGCTCCGTCTGCGTTCCACGGTACCTCCCCCTCAGCTCATCAAGCTTCACGGCCCTGCGCTCGCCAGTAAGCAGACCGTTGGTGATGGGGTGGTTAGCGTCGTTCCAGTCAAACCTCCGCGGGCACCAGTCCAGCCATCCCTTGCGAGCGCAATCAGAATGGGTTCGATCATTGGTAACCGGAAAAGTCAGGTCTACCACCTTTCGATAGGGTGCCTTGGGTATGGTCAGGTGTCTGAATAAAATCAGATCTCCTTCACGTCAGAATCTGAGGCCCAGGCAGCGGGATATCGTAAGGCAGGCAACTGCAAATAGTTGCTGCTTGTTGAAAGTCGGCCTTGCGAAACCGAGGCCGGCCCCCAACATTAGACTGAGACATGCGTCCTGTTTTTGCTATTTTCATACTTGATAATGTCATTCACCGCAGGTGGTTGCAGCTAAGGCTTGGACGCCCCATTTACACCATTCAATGAGCCAATCGCTGGCTGCCATTTAGGAGTAAAAAATTGCTTACCCGTCCCGATAAAGACGCCCTCCGTGCGATGCTGGAATCGCAAGTCCAGGAAAAGCTGCAGCACGACCCAGACGCGTTAACGACTTATGCAGCCAAGCCTGAACCAGAGCGCAAACCGTACACCAGCAAACTCACGGCTCAAGACAAAGCATTTCACAAAGAACTCGAGCAGATGCGTGCGGACGCTGAAGCTGGAGTGATACACGCGCCTAAGTGCGAGTCTGAGGATGGAGCCGCTCCTAGCCTTAGACTTGATGATTACCCGGGTCTGTAAAACGTGCTGCTGAGAATCTACATGCGGGAACGGCTTGCCGGCTGAAAGCAACGGAGACCACACGTGAGAAAGCCACCTATGAAAATCATCATCGAAGAATGGGACGGCGACGGCGCCATTCGAATTCCCGATGAAGCGCTGCAGGAATTGGAGTTAGACGTTGGCGACGCTGTGTATCTGATTGAAGAATTTGTCGGCAACACGCGATGCCTCGTTCTATCAAAAACACCTCAAATCGCGGATCGAATAGACGAACTCACTGAGGCCTGGGATAGCGAACAGCACGTCAGCGCCGAGGACAAATGAGGAAGTTCCTCTACATCAAACTGAGGGCCCGCTATGAAGCTCGTAAGGATGATCCGCCACGCGGAGAGTGCCGCTAACGCCGGCCTAGCCACGGCAGCACCGGACTCAATACCACTGACTGAAAACGGCCAGCATCAAGCTCGTGAGCTTGCTGAATCCATAACGTGCACGCCCGACCTGATCATCTCATCCCCCTTTGAGCGCGCCATATCAACCGCACTACCAACCACAGAGCGCTTCCCTTACGCTCCATTCGTAATCTGGCCCGTCGAAGAATTTACGTATTTGAGTCCAAGCCGCTTCGTCGGCACTACACAGGCTGACCGTAAGCCACACGCGGAAAGCTACTGGGAAAACGGTGACGCGGAGTTTACTGATGGGCCTGGCGCTGAATCGTTCGATCATCTGCTCGAGCGCGCAGATGCGATGCTGGCCAAGGTTGCAGATCACGATGCTCAGAACATCCTGGTCTTTAGCCATGGGCAGTTCATCAGAGCTACCGCTTGGCTTATCAAGCATGGAGGCCTCGCTTCTTCACTCCACCGGATGCGTGAGTTTCGGGCCCTCGATGTGAGGGCACCGTTCAGAAATTGCTGGAATTATCAGCTCGTGTTCAAAAACGGCAGATGGATAGTCGAATGCCAGATCGACTCTTCTGATCAAGAGAGATTTCGCGACGAGTTCTGCACAAGCGAGCGTTCTCGGTGACACCGTTTCAGCCAAGCTTCGCTGTCTAGCCTGCTTGCTCGGAAGCTTCGGTGTAACGTAACTTTGTGCATTGTAACAATCGCAACGTTACACATAAAAAACTGCGTTACAAGCCAACAAACTCAAGATCAAGAGCTCAAAACTTTCATTCAAATCCGACCGCGTAACTGGCTCAAGCGCACCTCATTATTGCGCTCTCCCATCCCGGAAAATCTAAGCACAGCCTGGCCCTGCCCAAATGAGCGATAAAACGATCAGCGTCTCTTTTGAATGAAGCGAATGACGAAACTCAAATGACGACTCCTCTCTCCAGTTGATCGATAAAGTCGAAGACAGCATTCGCTTACGATCTCGGCTTGCCGCAGAGCATGTGTCCGGACTGGACTCGCTCATCCCGCCACCCTCCCTCTGCAGTCGACCGATCAGATCGAGGACTGCTTCTGCCCCTACTCTCCTGCTCAATATTTCCAAGGGACACCTTGAACCCAATCCTTGCACGGGTGACTTCATACTCGCTCATGACCTGAGCCAGATAACCACCTCCAGCTCACGATTTTTGAGGTTTCCACATTACGGACAATCGTAAGCATAGGTATTCATTGGTTTTTTTTGATTTCGTACTTGACGCCTCAGCCGTAAAAAACGTTTAATTCCGCCGCGGCCCAGATAGCTCAGTCGGTAGAGCAGGGGATTGAAAATCCCCGTGTCGGCGGTTCGATTCCGTCTCTGGGCACCATTACTTTTAAACCCCTGACTCCTTATGGCTTCAGGGGTTTTCTATTTATGGGCACCGCAGCTGTTTGTAAACACACGAAATATCCTCCCCCTTTTAAGAGCGCGTGCATTCAAGTCTCCGATTCGAGGGCTTAGTGCTAGGCGTCCTGCTAGCTGGCCTCTTCCATGCTTGCTCATCACATCACTCGGGTTGCTCCAATCCCCTCCTTCCTTGAGCTTGAGACGAGACTGCCGGGATTGCCTGTGTTGAGAAAATCGTCTGCGCAGGTTGCCGCTGATGCCTACCTTCAGCAGCCCGCCTTCATCAGTCACGATCTCATAAAGCCCTGGTGCTGAAGGCACGGCGGTTTCGATCTCGGAAAATCGAATTCTAAAACTCCGTTCAATCACGTTGATATTCCGAATGGCCCCTACTGCTTAAATCAAAGCACAGTTGGACGACGGGCAAGCGATGATTGGAACGCAAAAAATCACTTTCACACCTTCGCCCGCAAGACCTACCGTGGACTGGGAGCCCTCATGCTCGGCACTGGCGCAATGGAAGGCGCCTGCAGTCAGTCAGGAGCAAAAACTGCCTCGATCAATCGTGCGTTAGGTAGGGCTCGACTTACGTCCGCTATGGCTCCCTGAATTGCTTCATGCGCAGAAAACGCTTCACGAATAAACTCAAGAGCTAGACGTCCCGGCAGCCCTATACCGACCAATGCATCATCGCAGCCTTCTTCAGCCAAGCGATACACAAGCGCGTCCATATCGCTCTCGTCAGGCGCCAATTGATAATTAAGGGTGAAGGTAAAGACCATCTCTAACACTCCGCGCCAGCAATGTACTTGGACAGATCAAAGTTAGGACACCCATGAGCATTGAAGCAAAGCTGCATCATCTACAAGCGATCCAAAATCTGATTGCACCTTACCATTATCTGTATTGCGTAGACCTCGAGGCAACCTGTGATGAGCGCTGCGAACGTCGGTTTGGCCACGGCATTACCCACTGCCCAGCACCACCCCGACGCGCCATTTGAGATCTGGGCCCCGTCGAGGAATTCACTTATTTGAGCCCCAGCAGATTCACTGGCGCCACCCAGGCCGACCGAAAGCCATACGCGGAAAGCTACAGGGAGAGCGGTGACGCGACGATGACTGATGGGCTTGGCGCTGATCGTTCGAACATTTGCTTGGACGCGCGAGTGCGATGCTGGCCCAGCTTGCGAATCACGATGCTCAGGACATCCTAGTCTTCAGTCATGGGCAGTTCATCAGAGCTACTACTTGGCTGATCAAGTATGGAGACCGCGCTTGCTCGCAAGATCTGATGCGTGAATTTCGGGCCATCGATGTAGGAGAACCGTTGAGAAATTGCTGGAGTTATCAGCTCTTATTTGACGACGGCGGATGGGCAGTCGACGGCCTACTCGACTCATCTGGCCACGAGAGGTCTATCGATGAGTTTTGCACTAGGTTTTGCCTCTAGCGGCTCTATGCTGCTCTAACTACCGCATTTCACTCTGCCACTCTGTAAGAAGCTTTTCCCAATCGTGCGCGTATGGCCCCTCCGGAACGCGTGTCGACCTCTTGAATGCTGGATTGGCATCGGCTCCGAGAAACCTAGCTAGAATTACTACATCCAGAACCGTCGTCGACCACAAAATGTCGCTCAAAATCACCCCTACCCAAGGCAACCGATACCCTTTGGCTCGGTCTGTACGGGCTTTAGGGTGAGAAAAAATGCGCATCTCCTAGTAGTTCATAGAGCCCGTACGCCTATCGAGCCGGCACACGTAGTCTACGCTAAGCTTACATAGGCGTACACCTGAGACTCAACACAGTTAGCGGAATAGAATTAGTTTGTATTAGATACCTATCTCCCCTTCCACTTTATTGAGAGTAAATCGTGAGTATTTATGAAGATATTTATGCGTCGCTGAAGCGCCGCTGGTGGGGTCGCCCAATTATTGGATTAGCAATAATTGGCATGATACTTTTTTCTGTTTGGAGCTCATTACCAGACTCGATAAAAGAACGTATATTTTTGCAAATTACCAACTCACCAAAGGAAGGCGCACCAAAAGAGATCGCTAATAAAATTGAAATGAAGCCCACACCAAACACATCTGCAAATTCAAACAATTCTTCTAGCCACATGAATTCTAGCGCTGACAATAAATCAGATGAAATATCAAGTGCACGCAATTCTTTGAAGCTGAATCATGCACAAAATAGCCCAATAGATAATTTGCGTCCAGATGGGAATCCGTATCGTAATCAAACTCAAGAAGCTCAGTACTTGCTCACAGTTCTAGGCTATCAAATAACAAATCCAGATGGTTTCGAGGGGCCTGCTACTACCGCAGCACTTGAGGATTTTCAACGTAAATACAGTCTCGTTGTATCTGGAGCAGCCGATAGCAAAACGTTAGAGATATTGCGACTTCGGGCAGAAAAAAGTTTCCTTCGACAAAGTACACCTTAAGGTGAATCGATTGTACTTTAAGCATGTAGTCAAAAAAATTGCCATCTCGTTCATCTAAATGCATTTATTTGACACAAGCTCGCAATGAAACCGCAGTTTATTACCGCCCGCCCTTAACAACAAATAGTGGTGATTGCCGGTCGATAGTTTTCTAAAATAAAGTTAGGCAGGACTGTTTATTCCCCCCTCGACCTGGAATATTTCGATCAGTTTCTGATTGTAGTCATCCAGATAGCTCTGAAGCCCCTCACGATCAACCAATCGCACAGCCGCTGTGCTCGCCAGTTCTTTTGCTGATTTGGTGAAGTATGAATTGGTGACAACCATCGCCTCATCACAGCCGTAAAAGGCTTTGGCTGAGATGGCCTGCTGCACAGCGGAGTTGCCCACAGAGCCAGTGTAGTTTTTTGCTTGAATCACCATGTTCTTGCCGAACCGACTCACGAACAGATCAGCACCCTGGTCAGCCGTTCTTTTGGTCTCTTTGACGTCGTATCCGATGGTCTGGAAGATTTCGACCAGAAAATCTTCGAACTGGAATCCGTCCATAGCATCCACGAGATACATCGTGATGAACCTGTTGGGATTGAAATGCTCGAGCTGACTTCCCAATCGCTCCACCAAGATATCGAAGTAGATCTCCTCACAAAGGCTCAGCCCATTACGAAATGCAGGCTTCGCCACTAGGGGAACACCGGCAGTGGATGTAGCTTGGGGATTGAATTGGACGCCTGGATATGGAACGTCATTTTCCCAAAGGTAGTAGTAGAACAAGGCAAGGTCAGCTCGGAAGGTGGTACCGGCCTCCTCGATCCACGACCTTAGAGTGCCAGCGAAGTCAGCCTTGATATGACGGCTGAGCTCCCTCGAAAAACCTAGGTAGGCCGAATTGAAGGCGGTAGTCAGGAGCAGCTTATCCAAGAGGGACGGCAGCTCTTCAAGCTCGTCAAACCCCTTGCGGATCAAGACCTCCCTGAAGAGCTCTCGCTCGGTGTAGACACCACCCATTCTTGGCCCTGGAACGCCGTTGTCGTCACGGCCCCCAACCCCTTCACGCGTGGTATGAATAAAATTAGTGAAGTATGGCTGTTTCAGCTCTGAATACTTCCTAAGGACATTGTTCAGCAGGTCATTGAGCTGAGCCTGTTCCTTTTTCTTCCCCAAGAAGTCTTTCAGGAGGCCTTTCGATCTGTACTGAAAATCCGGGTAGAAAGACGGATCCAGAGGCGTCAGATGACGGGAGCTCAGCTCAGACGATGGCGAAAGCTCTGAGCTATTGCACCAAGGGCATGCTGTTTCGAAAGTAGTCCTGTTGCATCCGCTGCATTGGTAAATCATCGATTTCCATCCCGAATTAAAGATAACGACTCATCGGTCACCAAAACCAAAGCGGCCCGACTTTAGCGCGACCTGACCTTGCCCTACCCAAGGGCATGACCCCTGCGTTGCGACGATAGCTCAGTGCCATTAAGTCGTCTACGAGAGTGAACAACTCGAATGTTTGCTGACTGCGCTCTGAGCCTGTATGCAGAAGCACGTTACCATTGCTGACTCAGAAGCAATTTAGACGACACGTGAGAAACCCGACGTACTCGCTGGGAGCAGAACTCCAAAAGCTGAAGATCGTATCGCGCTGTTCGTGACCCAGCCCGAAGACGGATCACTGCGGGCTTCAGCGGCCTACAACGCAGCCTCAGTCACACTTGATCTGGCCAGTTCAGTCGCATCTGGCGATGGCGACACCTCCAATGAAGAGGTCACGTTACTTGCTCAGCACATCGACTCCTGGAGTCACCTTAGTGTTGCCCATCGCAAACGTCTCAAGGCGCGCCTGCGAATCCAAATCCAGCAACCACCAACGCTGGCAAGCCTGAAGAAAAAACTCGATCCATTAACTGTCGAAGCCAAGCGCACGATTGCCAGCTTCCTGGCCCACCTGGCGCAAGCCGATGGCATCCGTCAGCCCTTCGGAAGTGAAACTTCTTGAGCGCGTTCACAAGGCGCTGCAACTGGATAGTCAATTGCTGTACAGCGATCTTCACGGGGCTGCGTCCGGAGCGAGTATTACCCCCGTTAAGCCAGCAACAAGCTCTACTCAAACCGAGCCCGGCACACAGTCAACCTCCTGATCTCTGATGATCAGAGCCCCCCTCAACGTCCCATTTCTAGCGCTATACAGGATCAGTTTGCCGCCATTCGGAATACAGCATCTTCTCCACTTCCAGCATCGTGATAGGGTACTTTTCCAACAGTTCTCTTAGGCTGTTCTGATCTAGCAGCTCTACCGAATTCAACACGGCGTGCTCATGAGCCTGACGATTGAAGAACTGATTCGTAAAGCAAACCTTTTCAAAAATCACGTTGGGGTGACGACGTTTATAGAAGGCCTCACCTGTCACCACATCCTTGACAGCCTCCCAGCTCAACATGGCGCCGTTTGTGCCACTGGTTTTTGCCTGCACCAACTGGCCCCTTCCTTCTCCTAGGGCCACCATATCCACGCCGTTGTCGTTGCTTCCTGGAGTTCGGTAGCACGAGTAACCTCGCTTAGCCCACAGCACACCGGCTAGACATTCGAAATGCTGCCACCCCATACGGAGTGCCATGTCGAGGTCTACACGCTCGTCGATACCCTCTTGATCGGCGTTCGGCACTACATCCACTAGGTTGAAGTCGCCTGGGCTGACATCACCAGCGCCATTGAGCATGTCCTCTGCCAATCCGCGCTTATAGGCAAGCAACTGATCGAGCTTGACATCGAAGGTCGTAAAGTCATCGGCCCGAACAACGGGGTAGTACACATAGACATCTTTTTTCTGGCCGATTCTATAGGCCCGATCTGTCGCCTGATCTTCCTTTGCGGGATTCCAAGTGCGGGTGTAGTGCACCACATGGTTCGCTGCCTGGATGTTCACACCGAAGCCAACCGCTACTGGGGAGAGAATCAGCACACCGAACCCGCCCGACTCCTGAAACGCTTTGATGCGTTTCTGGCGACTATCGGCGTGCCTCGTCGATGCGCTGGTATCGCCATTGATAATGTCAGGTTTGTAGCAAAATTCCGTTTCAATATAGTGCTGAAGTAGTCGCTGAATCTCTCGGAACTCGCAGAAAACGATGGCCTTCTCACCTTTGGCCTTAATGTCTAGCAATTGAGTCAGAAGCCAGTCGAGCTTCGGAGCCTTTCGGCGGTAATCGTGGGTGGGCTCAGGCTTGAACACATTCAGACCATGTTGTCGCGGATCCGTACAGATCAGACGGAGGTAGTGCAGCAGGCCCAGGTGATTCTTAAACGGCGATGGAGATTCAGCATCGGCACGTCGCTTAAAGCTCTCCACCGCCTTGGCATAGAGGTTACGTTGTATTTCTGAGAGCCGAAGACTACGACATTCTTCGACGATGATCTTCCTAGGCAAATCCTTAGCCACGTCAACCTTTAGCCGACGCAGTATTTGCGGCGCAATACGGGCACGCAGTTCATCAACACGCGCATTTTCTTCGTCGGTCTTCGCTTCGATAGGTTTTCGATACCGCTGACCAAAGTCATTCAGCGCACCGAGCAGGCCTGGCTGGACATAATCGAACAAGCACCATATGTCCGCCAGCGTGTTTTCCACCGGCGTTCCTGTGCAAACAATCTTGAATCCAGCATGCTGTTTCTTCGCTGCTCGAGTAACCATCGCAGCAGGATTTTTGATGCGTTGGGCCTCGTCGCACACCATGAGTGACCATTTCTGCGAGGCAAATGAGAACTCAAGGTCACGAAGCGTCTCATAGGTTGTCAGCACAATCTTGGCGTGACCTACCCAGTTTGGTGTCAGAAACTTAACTAACCCATCTTCAGATTGCAGTCGCTGATCAACTTGAGAGCGCGGTACACGTAACGGCGTGAGTGAATCACCATAAGCCATCAGGATAGAGAACGTGCCAGGCTCAAAGAACTTCTCTGCTTCTTCCTCCCAGTTCTCCAGCAACGAGACGGGTGCTACCACCAGCATCGGTTCGATAACTGGATCGCATTCGATGAGATAAGCCATCAAGGCTAAGAGCTGGAAGGTCTTGCCGAGCCCCATATCGTCAGCCAACACCGCGCCGCGCACCTGGTACTCGGCCTGCAAGTCATATAAATGCTGCATCCATGCCAGTCCTGCTCGCTGATGAGGAAGCAGAGTGAACTTGGCACGGATGGCTTTAGGCAGCCGGGGCTGCGCAGGGACAGCTTCAAGCGCTTCGCGGCGCAATTCCTCGTAATCGAGCGACTGTATATTTGCCCTCAAGATAAGTTGCTTGTGGGCGACCTGATCAGCACTCCTGGTGGGACGACGATCTTCTTCTGGATCGAATGTGCCCTCATCAAGCTCCTTAAAGACCTCCTTGAAGGTATCGGTGATCCGCTCCGCCTCCTCAAGTGAGATTGCTGTAGGGAGCCACGGTGGGTGAACAGTTTCCTCACCTGCAGTCCTAGCTTTCTTGACAGCTTCCTCCAACCTTTCGATGGCCTTCCTGTCGGTGGGAACCGCTAACGGTTCTGCGGCACCATCCGGTAGATAGACCACAACGGGCATGACGTTTTCTGGAAACCAGCCCTCATCATCCTTTTTCTTGGCGATATAGGGCGAGTAGTACGGTTTCTCAACGCCAATGGATTCGATGCGTGATGAGTAGCCACTGAGATCATGAACTTGAGCATAGGAAACGAGGGTGGGTGGTGCCCGTCTTTGCTGTAAGGCGATTTTCAGTTCTTCGATATGACGTGGTGTATCGCCCTGTATCTCCAGTTCATATCCATTCCAGCTGATCAGTTGGTAGCCTAGACTGAATGCACGATCCGCAATGTTTATGAACGAAGACAACGGTTCATCATCCAGCCACTGGGTTTCAGATGAGGTAGGGCCACTTAGACTGGCGGTTTCGACAAGCAGTCCGATACGGAGCGGATATCCCGAGGCGTCCCGCTTGAAGGTTGGCACGAACCGCTCGTAGTTGAGTCCCGCCGCCTCCCGGGCCTGCTCGAATTGGGACTCGACGATGACATCAACCGCATTGTCACCCAAGGTGGCATAGGGATTGAGCAAAAAGGCTTGGGCACGGGATCCTGCGACTCGCCGGCCAGGCAGGCGCTTGATCTCTTGGAGGACAGTACGCACTTTGGGTGTCACCAGCACCTGTACGATGCCGTCAGGCGTAACGATATCGTAGCGATCCCGCACATCGCGGCTGCGGTCGAACGCGTCCAACCAGCCGGATGGCGCACCAGCGAAACCGGGCTCAATCTCGACCACTCGATCATCGGCCACTGCATCGGAATGCCGCAGACCGATCTCGAGCTTCTCCGGTGCTAGGACAACCGAGCGATATAGGAAATCATCGAGACGGGCATTGGCGGCCAATGCCAAAGACCGAATCCGGCTCCAGGCTTGGCGGTGGGATAGATCGTCCCGCTCATCTTCAGAGCGTCTTGCGAAGCTAATCACTTCCTTGAAGAGTTGCCACTGCTCCGAGCTCATCATTTCGACCCGCTCATCACGCGACATCAACGGGCCGGTCATTTCACATTGAGATGCTCGCCCATCCCCGAATTCCCAACCGGCAACCACCACCGAGAAGCCCCAGTCAGTCAATGAGTGGTTGCTTCGAAGCAATTGCCTGGCCCCAGTACGCGTAGGCAGCATGAGCAATTCCGACAATGCCACATACTCAGGTCGACTGGTCGCCGTGTAAAACTCGTCCCATCCAAGCAGGTAGCCATCCGCTGTATCCAGCACCAAGCCGTCATCGACGAGCTGAGTCAGGAAGCCGTTCAGCAGCGAGCTTTCGACCCGAGTACCGCCTTGTCCTTCGACACGAGAAAGCACAACCCCAGCGGGTAACAATCGCCTGCTCCAGAGTGCGGAGTTACTGGATTCTTTCGACTTCCTGAAGATCTTGAGCATTCGATCCCTCCTTACTTCCACCACCCCTTGCCGGCCTTGTAACGGAACCCCCAATGAGTCAGAACTTCAGAGACACGGGTGTCATCCACATTAGCCCGCACCCAAAGGCAGCCGCCTTGATGATTTTTGTCCTCAAAATGCAAGCCATGCTCCTTTACCAAGCTATCTAGTGCCATGCGACTGTACAGTTGTGCCCCACGGCTATGGGTAGCGGAATTGGAATGGCTGGAATGAGTGATTGGCGGGGTGTCCGAGACAAGTTTGGTCTCAGGTTTTATGCCGAATTTCTGCTTCATCACTCCCTCAAACCTTTGCTCCCACTTTGCCCAACCACGTATTCCGTTTTGATGCTGCAACCACAACACGCTATGAGGCGACTTATGCTTTAGGGAATTCGGGGCGTTAATTGCTAGGCGAAGAGTTTTTGCCGAATCAAACGGCAATAATTTGCTAGCGTCGTAGCCATACAGTGCATTCCCCATACCACTGAATTCGACTACGACCAGATCGCCCATTCTCATGATGAATGCGTTGTTCGTACCGGATGCGTCCAGATCGCAGATGAGCCCCTTCATCTTGTCGCGCAGCATAACGAAGTCCCTCTCTCGTGAACTCCTAGCGGTCGAACCTAGGGCAAACTCGATATGCTGAATTGCCTTGACGTAGCGCTTCCAGAAATCCATGCGCCGGCGATCCCCAAGTCCATCCTCGGCAAGTTTCGTGAAGAACGTCTCGATGAATTCAAGCTTGAGCCAATCAGCGACCATCGTTCGTGCTGCGGGAACAACAGCACCCCAGCGTGTTTCGTTCGAAGGAAGCCATGGATTGCCCCAACATTGAACCGAGGCCTCCCGAAGCCCCTGATGCAGGTGAGCTCTCGGAACATTCACATAGCGATCCAGGATCATGGCGAGACCTCTATCGCGTAGCACCACGTTGTTGGTCAACAACTCCAGAAGGCGCGGCATCAGCTCCTTGAACTGCTCATGACCAAGCTGAGTCGCACCACGCACCTGTGCAAGTACAAGCTCTCGAAGAAACCAAGAAGCTTTGCCGATTCCGAGTTGTTCGCATAGGTGGTCTATCGCACCAGCATCGCCCCTCAACAGTGCTTCAACGTAGGGCTCGCAAGGGCTTTCGCCAAATAGCTGTCGATTTCCAATCGCCGTTTCGACCCACTCGGGGTTGATCTGAGCATCGCGAATCAAGTTATTTCGATCACTCAGGTAATCGCGAAGAATTTTCCAGTTATTGCGTCCAGCGGGTGGAACCGAGTCTGACAGAGCGTCGTAGGTAAAGTAGCTCTTAACCAGTCCCTGGTAGCAGCGGCGGTACGCTGGAGGTTTGAAATTACAGCTATCCAAGCTATCTAAAAACTGGTGGAATCGAGGGCGATCTTCGAGTACACACGGCTCCATTGGGTGGTGTGGCAGACATAACCCCCATGAGAGCAAATAGGCGTCCCGGAAAGTAGGCACTTCCTGACTGTCCCAGAAGCGACGCACTGCTTCGAGCTGATGATCCTCCGAGACCGATCCAGTAGTTTTTGACTTCGCACGAGTAGCCATCTCCACTAGAACATCATCAATTCCAGAGAAGGCCTGCATCGGCTTAGCACCTTTTTGGGTGCCATCCTGTAATAGAGTTACGAGATGATCGAGCTTGCTCATCGCAATGCGCATTCCCCGAAGTTTTCGGAAGCAGCACCAACACCGGCACGCTGTTCGCCAATACCTAGAAACTCGATGCGCATCTCTACACGGCGGCTCTCTTCGTCACTGTCCTTGCCTGCATTGAATGAATAACCGCCGACAAGAAACAGACTGCGTACATCCAGCTTCTGTGTATTGCTCAGTAAGTTGGGGCCTGAATTTGTGAACATCGTGCAGAGCACGCGCTGACTACGCTGCAGGCTCAAATTGAGGTTGCTAAGGTATGAGCCCGTCTTATCGGTATAGCCTTCCACCACTATTCGCTTGAGCACGCGCTTTCCAAGTTCGTCATTCGCGAGGGTCAGGATCTCAGGAACGAACTGACGCAAGACGTTTTCCTGATCCACAGACAAGTTAGACTTACCAAATGCGAAGCGGGCCCGGTCACCGAAGTCGATTACCCGCCGCTCTTTGTCGATCTTTATTCCGTCAAATCGCCTAGCGGCTTCAGTGAAGCGCTCCAGGATGAGTTCGATATCCTGGCGATGCAATTCTTCCTGTTTCTCGCGCTCGGTGACGTTCTTGGTGACGGCCAGTAACGCCACACCCATAACGACAAGGAACAAAACCATGAGCGCAGTCATCAGATCGGCAAACGAAATCCAAAATGGTTTCTCTGCCTCGTCTTTACCTCCGCGTTTAATGACAATCTTGGCACCGAGCATCGCTTACCCCTTAGCCGACGTCAGAGTGCCAGTTGATGCGAGAGTCAACTCAAGCTCTACTAGCGAAGACGACAACAAACCCACCGCAGCAGTGAGTTTGGAGTGGAATTCGAGATTCGCCTTGTCAAGCGTGCGCTTAACCTCAGCAGCGAACGAGGCATGGGCATCACCGAGTACACGACTAACCCCATCTAGATATTCATCGGCCTGCTTCTGAGCCATGGCCAGCCGTTGCGCAGACCCCTCGATACGATTGAGAATGTCGGTAGTCAATGTCGCTTCTTTACGAGCGACTTCGACCGTGGCCCGAAGTTCGGTGAGCATCGATACCACAGCTTCACGCTGCACCCGGTAGTCGCGCAGCAGTTCTTGCATCGTCGAAGCACCGGCGTTGAGGGAGTTTGAGGTTTCCGATAGCTTCACAGAAACCTCTGCGGCATGCTCCATGACACCGGCGACACGTTCACCCGCTAATGCAAAATCCTTCGAGGCCGCGCCGAGTATCTCAGCACTGGTTTCCATCTTGCCGATGGAGGTACTCGTCGCCTGGGTCAAAGCCGCCACACTCTGTGCCATATGGGTCGATGCCACGCTCATCTCCTTGATGGCGACCTCGACCGACTCCGACATCCCATCAACGGCACTTTGTGCACGTTCGGCCATTGATTGCTCACGAGCCCGATTGCTATCAAACACCTGCGCTTGAGATTCGCTCAACATTGCGAGCATGCCAGTAACTTGAGTACCTATGGTTTCCATAGTGGTCTGAAGTTTCTGGCTGGTTTCGGACTGAGATGTAGCAATCAATTGGCGAATTTGCTCGACGAATGCAGCAGACTGTTCATTCATCGCGTCCTGCCGAACCTCCATCTTCTCGATGGCTTGCGCCATACGATCTGCCATAGAGTCCGTTGATCGGCGACTGGATTCCTCAATATTTTCAACCAATGACTTCAGCGTAACGACTGCATCCTGAATGCTTCGAGCCGTTTGCTGATTTAAGTCGCTGAGTCCCGAGATCTGCCCACCGAATAGGTCGCTCAGGCGCTGGCTGAAGCTCGCCATCACATCTTGTAGTATCTGTGCCGCCGTTGCGCTCTGATCTCCGCTGGCGGTTTTCACTGTCTCGGCAATATCCTGCAGCGGGCCTCTCAAACTTTGTTGGATGCCTTCTACAATGGTAGCGCCCAGCGCCTCGTTGTCCCGCCGTGACGCTTCCGTGAGTCGGTCAACCAGTAGTGTTTGTTGCTCCTTCGACGACGCGATCTGAGCATTGGTAAGCTCTCGCAGTAACACCCCCAATTCCGTGACCAACGCATCTTTTAGAATTTTAGATTGGCTGGCAGAGTCTTCCGACGCTTTGACCAGCCTGGAAAGGTATTCTTCCCCCGCACCAGAGTCGAAACGGGCATCGATTTCATGCGAGATTTCTTCAGTGCGGCGGTACAGAGACGCAAGGAGGAGCTTCTCAAGCAACGTCACCAGCATGGCCGCAGTAATGGCTGCGGCAGAGATCAGGAATGCCTCGCCAACAAGATGCATCAGCGTTTCAAGGCTGGAGCGAACCGTCGCTGCGTTCTCGCTCACTTGGAACTGCCGTAGCCCTTCGATCAAGCCAGAAAATGTTCCAATAATTCCGATTCCAGTGAATAACCCTGGCAGGTGTTTAAAGAACTCAGATCGCAGGCGGCTATCTACAACGAACTGACTGTTGAAGAAGATCTCTGCCGGCATCGTGGCTCTCACTGCGGAGACAACGGACTGACCGTCGCGGTCTTCGTGTTGGAAATGAAGTGAGTCCTGATATTCCTTCCACAGATGGGATAAGCGCTTATCCCCCGCGAACACCTTCTTGAATTCGGCAGCGAAGTTTTGAGATGAAAACTTCGCGATACGTCGCTGTATTCTTCTCAATCGAAACCAATGCAGCACTCCAGGAACCAGAAAGAAGAGGAGAAATGCGACGAAAAGAATGACCAGGATGGAGGCCACAACGAGCAAAATTGTTGGCGCGGATCCTATCAGCGCTTGAATGTTCACTTGGACTTTTCTCCCAGATGGCGTTCGGCCTTAGGCCCGGTCGGGGCCTAACCCCCATGCTCCTCGCAATACACAAAGAGCAATATTTCAGCGTGTTTTCAAAGGGGGGGCCGCTCACGGGCCGCCGCTTCGTCGAGCAGGTACTTAAAGCGTGGGGATACTCTGAAACTGACAGTGACCTTTCCCTCAAACATGGCCGTTTGCTTTACAAATGTATAGCTCATTGAATCGTCCCTGGTTTTGTAGACACGCCTGAAGAGCTTCTTTTGGCTGTTTTCTGCCTGGGCGATTGAAAGAAAAAGATCTAAACGAAGCTGAGGCCACTGAGGACTGAAGAGTTCGCGCGCCACAATCGACCCACACTGGGGCTAGATCGCGGAAGCTTGACCCACCAAAAGGGCCTGTTGGATAGCTGGAGTTACGCCCTCGTAGACTTGAAAATGCCCGTAGGCTTCGACTTGAGATTGGAGCGTGGGAATCTACGCTGGTATTGGCACTCCAAAAAAGGGCGACAAGACCACCGTGATCTAGAATCAGCGCATCACTCTACGCGGCATCCCACTTGAGGCATGGGACTATGTGGTCAACGGCAAGGCCGCGCTGGACGGGGTGATGGAGCGCCAGTGCGTAAAATGGAAAAACCAGCGGTATCGTCAACGACACAACAATTGGGCCATAGAAAACTATGGGCAACTCTAAGCATCCACAGGAGCTGTTCCTGCGTGTGGTGGCTGTAAGTGTGGAAACCCAGAAGGTCGTCAAGGCACTGCCTGCCCTCAACATCGAATAGGACGACTGAGGTCACCTACTTTTGAAACTCAGACAAGGATTTCAGGATGCAACCCAGTAAAACTACGGTCACCGGCCTGTTCAGTACCCCTCATCAGTACCAGATTCCCATTTTTCAGCGGGGTTACGTCTGGACGCTGGAAAAGCAGGTTGGCCCGCTGTGGACTGACATCCAAGACCGTGCAGACGCCGTGCTGGAGCAACAGTCGCTAGCATCAACGGGCACCACGGCGGCATTGAAGCCGTTACAGAAGCACTTTCTGGGTTCAATTGTGATGACTCCTGTGCCCAACAGTTTCGGCAGGGCGCCAGCTTTCGAGGTGATTGATGGCCAACAGCGTTCGACGACCTTACATCTCCTACTACTCGCCTTCCGCCAGGCAGCGCGTGAGTTGATAGACAGTCCCATACCGCAAATGCTCGATGGCTTGGTGCGAAACCCAGGCCCTTACCAGCGTGCAGAAGATCATTACAAAGTTTGGCCAACCCAGGCAGGGCAGGACGAGATGCGCCGCTTGAGCGATACCGCCACTTACGCTCAGGACGTGTACACGACTTATCCGGCACGCGATGTACGCACTCGGATTGAGCGCCCCCTGATGGTGCAGACTTACCTGTACCTCTACCACGCCTGCCTTGCCTATATGCGGGGTGTTGACCTCACTGATGTTGTCAATCCTACAGCCGACCCCACGGTCGGGGATACGCTGATCGCGGACATCCGCCGCAATAACGACGTGTCGCCGTTGCAAGCCCATATGCCCCTAGAGTCGAAGCGAGCTCAGGCGCTTTACATGGCATTGGCCGACCACGTGCAGATCATGACCCTGACCTTGGACGCCGAGGACGACCCTCAAGTCATCTTCGAAACGCTTAATGCGCGTGGAGAACCACTGCTGGCGTCTGACCTTGTACGCAATTTCGTGTTCCTTGAAGCCGCTCGCCAGGGACAAGCTGTGCCGCAGCTATATGAACGGTACTGGAGCCCATTTGATCTTGTTGCGACCACCGGCCAGGGCGTTTCGGCAAATGCCTACTGGCGGGAAAAGGAACGCCAGGGGCGTTTGACCTATCCGCGCATTGATTTGTTCTTCTACAACTACACGATCCTGCGCAGCCACGAAATTACCCTAGCTAGTCATGTGTTTCAGTCATTCAAAGCTTGGTGGCTAAAGCAGCAACGCGATCTTGAAGTGGAGCTGGCGCAGCTTGTTGCATCTAGCCGGCACTTCCAGGAGCTAGTATCTCCAGAGGGTACCGGACACTTGGCTGAGTTTGCGCGCTTGGTTAAGTCACTTGACGTGGGTACGGTTACACCGGTTTACCTTGCACTGCGTGAGGGGTTGGCAAGCGACAGCGCGGAGCTGAAACAGGCTCTCGGCGACTTAGCCTCCTATCTGATACGACGCGCGGTCTGCGGCTTGACTACCAAGGGCTACAACCGCTTTTTCATGCGTGTACTGCAAGCCGTGTTGGGCGCACCCGGAGCCCCACACATAGCTTTACGCAAAGTGCTTCAAGCAGCGACGGCACTCAGCGAGGTTTGGCCGGATGACAGCCTTTTTAGTGACAAGTGGTGTCATCGTCCGGTTTACAAGGAGCTTCGCCCCGTTAAAACGTGCGGTGTCCTGCGGGCGCTGGAGTATGCCGCTCGTGGCTCTCAGCAAGGGAGCAATCATGTGCCAGCCCAGCCTGATTTGACCGTCGAGCATGTGATACCGCAAAGCTGGGAAAAGCTGCCTACATATCAGATAACAGACATGACCGAGGCACAGCGTCAGTTCAGAGAGACGGCAGTTCATGGTTTTGGGAACCTGACGTTGCTTACTCAGCCGCTGAACAGCTCGATCAGCAACGGCCCCTTTGCCGACACCCAGGGTGCAGGCAGTGAACAGGTTCTAGGTAAACGGTCTCGACTGGGTCAAAGCGCTCTACTATTGAATACCTATTTTCAGCAGACAGCGCTTGTAGCATGGGATGACGATGCCATCGCGAACCGTTCTAAAGCCCTGCTTAAAGCCGCGCTACTCGTGTGGCCGAAGCCTGTAGGCGGCAGCGCCGCACCCGTAGCTGTGGCATCGGCGATCTCAGGGAACTGACCTGCCCTCCTCTCGCGGGGACGTGGAACCACCCCTGGGACATTCGTATAGCGTAGCGGGCAGCGTTGGCTTCTTGGTGGATGGGTGGCGGTCGCCAGGAGCTGTGCTTATGTGGGGGCCTGATTGGTTCACCCGATCTCGATCTGTGACCACAAGGCCTATACACCCTCCCGCTCAACACAGGTGAGGTTGGAGGCAACGTGCGCGGTGCGCTGGACACGATTAAAGCAAATGAAGAGTTCATCAACTTGACGCTCTTAATGGCACCGGAGTGATCCCCCTACGAAGAAACCAGGTGAATAGCTGGACGTTGCGCCCCCCGGTATCACTCGCAAGATTTAACTTGAGATTGGAGAGAGGGAATCTACGCTGGTATCGGAACGCCAAGCGCCGGGTACCTATATGTACAAGATCGTAAACTTCACTCCCGGCGAGCTGTTCGACAAGGCTTGGGAAACACCCGTTCTGAAGCTGGCCCAAGAAATCGGCATATCAGACGTCGCGCTGTCCAAGGCCTGCCGGAAAGCCGGCATAGCCCTACCCTCTCGAGGGCATTGGGCAAGACCAGTTTCAAAACGCCCAGGCAAACCTAAGCCTCCCGTCGACGGACAGTCCATCAGCTTCAGAGTATTGGATCGAAGCACACTTCCAGCGCAAAGCGCTGCACCTATAAAACCGAAAGCAATCCGTTCAAACATCGAAATAC
Source organism: Pseudomonas sp. 05N431 (assembly GCF_056397005.1). NCBI lineage: Bacteria > Pseudomonadati > Pseudomonadota > Gammaproteobacteria > Pseudomonadales > Pseudomonadaceae > Pseudomonas > Pseudomonas sp. 05N431. Next base: position 365,927 of record NZ_JBFTMN010000004.1, on the reverse strand, counting down.
CTCACACCCTCCTCGCGCCTCACCCGCTGGTGATCAAATGGTTCAAATGCGTTAAAGCGGCCAAGACTCATGAAGGCCATCTCGTGACCACAGGCAAACATGTGCTCGACGCGAGAATCTCCTCCGAACTCATTGATCGCTGCGCACTTATTTTCGACACCCTAATCAAAGAGAGCGAGGTACTCGGCTACACATGGAAGGTCACATCGGACGACAAGACGTTGGTCGAGGTCGACGGCGAGCCCCTGGCAATCAAAATTGCTGAGCGCTTGAGTAAGCAAATTATCCCGCCTCCACCACCAACGCCACGACGGCGTACTGCTCGATGGGAACCTGATTTCTCATTGCTGCGCGCGCCTCAGTTTGAATGGTCTTCCACTGGCGAATTAAGCCTGCAGATTGACGCACGCACCGAATACGGAAAGCGGAAGAACTGGACGGACACCAAGACCGGAAAAATCGAGGAAAAACTAACGAGCATTTTCGACGGCTTCGAGGCTATAGCTGAGTCGATGAAAGTTCTGCGCTTGAAAAATGAAGAGGCTCGTCGTGAGCGAATGGCTGAAGAAGCGGTACGACTTGAGCGCGCCAAGCGTGAAGAAACTCATAGGCGCCTACGTCACAAACTCATGGAGAATACAAAACGTTGGGAGCAGGCTCAGCGATTGAGAGCATTCATCCAGGCAACCTGCAATGCCAGTGCGGCTACCTCAGAGCACAGCCAGCAACAAACTGTACTATGGGCGGCTTGGGCTACATCGCAAGCGAACCTACTCGACCCTCTTCACCCAAACACTTCATCCGTCACTTCGCTCACCGTCGATATCGAAAGCTGGTTCAACGGCTATGGAATGACATGTGCAGAAAAGGACTGGTGGTCAGAATGAAAGAACGCTCCGGAATGACTCGAATATCCGAGGTTTTCACTACCTAAGCCTCCGTCATGCACATTGCTTTTCGAATCTACCCAACGCCCATTTTTCCACACTCTAACGTTGGCCAACGTGGTGCCTACCAGCTGCTACTGTGGCCTATCTGTTTCTGAGCAATCTTGGCCCAGTACCTGATCGATGGTTTTACTGGAAGCGTGGGGTCATGCGCGAGCCTCTCAACGAATGAGAGCACGAGGTCGAAGGTATCCATCTCCCTGGATCGCGCGGCGACTTCCTCAGGATTTCTGAAAAATGGGATTCCTGTGATATTTGTAGCAGCGATCTGTCCACTCGCTGTCCATAGGATGTGGGCCGCATGAGCTGAAGCATATCGCTCCTTGTCCTTTGGTTTCGTGTCTCTGGATCCACGCTCAATCCCAAGCACGGACTCATCAAACAAGCCTTGGAGGGTATCGGAGACCATCCTCATCTGGTTAGGAGAGGTGCGCAAAAAAGGCTTCTTCTCAAAAATGTCTTCCTCGTATAGATCTGGCGCTCGGCTGCTCGGTTCGGGAACTGCAGTGGCTTCCGGCTTCTTCACATTAGGAAGAGGTTCGGGCGCCTCAGGCAGGCCTCTTGCTTTCCAGCTTTCCTTGGCTGCTGCCAAATCAGTCTCTGCTACCTCGGCCGCTTTTCCCCAAGTGCTCTCGAACCAGTCCAAGGCTTGCTTGAACTCATCGCGCTCAGGGTCGAGCAACACCCCGGCTTCATTCCAGCCCAATGCCTGCCCCTCGAACCCCAGAGCAGCGTCAGAGAAGTTGGCTGACCCCACGATAGCACCCGCATTGGAAACAACTACCTTGGCATGCAGTCGGCTAGATTGCCTCATGCGGATGCCAGGCTGCGCCATGATGCGCTCCACAGCATAAGGGTTGGTTCCAGGGTGACTGAGATTGCAAATCAGTCTGCCGGCTCCTTGGTGGGGTATCAGAGCCTCTGAGCCATTACCCCAGAAAGCGACCGCCACGCCGTAATCGGCATCGGGGGCCTGAATGAGAGTTTTGATTGCCGACAAAATTTGTTCGCGACTTCCCAAGAACATTGAGCAGAGTCCTTCCGTTGGCAATGGTATTGCAACCCTTCCAGATTGGAGCGGGAGAGCGGCGGATGTGATCAGGGCCCGCTGATTGAATAATCGGACGGCACCCTTTGGAAATATTGGTACCTAAATGACGTCAGCCACCAGAGGTAGAATAAGCCACTTTAGCCACCACGCGTAACCTCGACTAGCTACCGTCCTTTATCCACATTCTGAGGAGTGTTCCCTTGCCTGCAATGCAAAACCAATGAAAACCAGCTCGCCTTGGAGACGGCCACCATCGAATCTTCAAGCTGAATCATTCGCGTGTCTATCACCTCCTATTGGTGTGAACCATTAGGTCGGATGGAGTTAGATGAGGCTATCAATACCGTAGCTTCAACCTCTGCGAGTTCAGCGACGGCACTGCTTAGCTCTAAGTTTGCACGTTCGACCAGATCGGCCGGCAGCTCTTTCTGGACAGATACCCCCAAGTCTTTAAACTCAGCAGCTTGTTTGATCAGGTTCGCTTTTCCACTGTACAACTGACCGAAAGCCTTGTCGTAACTTTCACGAGCTCTGTTCAACTGGTTGCCCACCCCCTGCATGCTGGTCAGGAAGCCATTGAGTTTGTTGTAAAACTTCTCAGCTCGGTTGGCCAGCTCGGCGGTGTGCTTGTTCTGATCCTCGAACCGCCACAGCTGGCGGACGATGTTAAGACTGGTCAACAGGGTGGTGGGCGTGGCAACCAGCACGTTACGCTCGATAGCCCGCTGGAACAGGGTTTCGTCGTACTTAAGGGCTTCGACATAAGCGGATTCGATCGGAATAAACATTATCACCACCTCGGGTGAGTTCAGGCCAGGCAGCTTGAAATAATCTCGATCGGCCAACTCATTGACCCGGTCACTCACAGCCTTGGTATGGGCCGCCAACGCTCGACCTCGTTCCAAGTCGTTATCGGCGTTTACATACTGGGTGTAAGACATTAAAGACGTCTTGGCATCGATGATCAGATGCTGTTTTTGTGGCAGGTAGACGATCGCATCGGGACGTTGCCGACCCTCTTCAGTGGTGAAGCTGACTTCCCGTTTGTAGTCGATATCAAGTCGCAGGCCCGAGTTGTCCAGTACATTCTCCAGCATTAGCTCACCCCAGTTGCCCTGTACCTTCTTTTGGCCTTGCAGGGCGGTAGTCAGCTTGTCGGCCTGATCGGTGATCTCCTTGTTGAGTGTTTGTAGGTTCTTCAGCTCGGTTCTGAGCTCAATGCGCTGCTCCGCATCTTTAGCATGAATATCCTCTACCTTCGCCTTAAAGCCTTTCATTTCGGTATGGAGGGGATTGAGCAGGTTGGTGATGCTCTCCTGGTTCAACTCTTTAAACGCTTTGCCTTTACGCTCCAAAACCTCGTTGGCGAGTCGTTCGAACTCTTTGGTTAATTCCTCCCGATTCTCCTGCAGCAGCTTCAACTGCTCGTCAAAGTGTTGCTGCTTTTCAGCCAAGGAGGTTTTAAGCTGGCCATGGGTGTTATCCAGTTCCGCATATCTGTCTTGTGTGGTCTTCAATTCGATTTTGCACTGCTCCCACCACGTTTTGTAGTTGGTGAGTGCTTCTTGCTTCTCTTCCAGTTGCGTCTGCGCTTTCTTCAGTGTCTCGCGAATCTCAGCCAGTTGAGCAGCAGTGTGCTTTTGCGCTGCGTCGGTGGTCGCCAGCTTTTCATCCAGCTGCATGATGCGCTGATCTTTCTCTTCGATACGCTCCTTGGAGGTCGTACCGTTAATGACAAGTTGTTCTTTCAACTTGTTCGCCGATTCCTGTGCCGTAGCTCCGGCTTCGCGGGCCTGTTTTTCTGTATTACGCAGGGCCTCGAGTTCGGCTTTCTGGGCACCCCAATCACGTTCAAAACGCTCATGAACGACCTGTTTCTCTTCGAGCTGGGTCTGGGCTTTTTTCAGTGCCTCGCGACTTTCGGACAGCAGCTTCGCCGTGTTGGTTTGTTGCAGTTCTGCGGCGACCTGCTTTTTATCCAGATCTAAAATGCGCTGATCCTTCTCTTCGAGGCGTTCTTTGAAGACGGTACTGTTAGTGGCTAGCTGGTCTTGCAGCTTGTTGGCCGCTTCTTGTGCTTTCGAACTCGTCTCTCTGGCTGCTTGTTCGGATTGTCGCAAGCGATCTATTTCTGCTTGCTGGGCGACCATATCACCCTCAAGGCGGTCGATCCGTGCCTTACCGCTATCCCGTTCCGTTTCCAACCGTCCATAAGCAATATCCAGTGCCGCTTTCTCTCCAGACAGGGTGCCAAGTGTGGCCTGTTGTTCCGATAGCTCGGCCTGGACACGCGTCAAATCGGCCTGTGTCACTTCCAGATCAGTCTGTAGCTGCTGGTTATTGCGCTGGGCACGCCAACTGGCGATCGCCCAGGCCGCGATGAAGGTCACCAATGGTAATACGATGAGAATCACCAAATTTTCCACATCCATTCTCCTACGTCCAAGTTGTAATTATTGAAGGTGAATGAGGTCTCAGGTCTTTAGCGTAGCTGACCCCAAGGATAAAAAATGTCTTCTACAGGATGCTGAAGGACGTCGCGCTTGATACACGAATGACGAGTGCCTGCAATCAGTCCTGAAACGAATCTATAGCGGCCCCATGCCGGTAGAAATCAACGGCAAGATGCTCACGCTTTTCAATGATTGCGGCACCTTGGATTACTGCGAGGATTGCAGAGCGCCTGGTGGTCGCGTCGGGACTATTGAAGACTGGCAACGCTATGGCACAGATCCAGTCGAACTATTAAGTGGCTGGGAACAAGAGCAGCTCGAGCGTCTGCTGAACACGTTCTGACTCTGTGCGAACCATCAATAGCCGAGCGACAAGATCCCTTCAAATCCTCCTACTGCTACGCTGAGCGTGACACGCATCTCTGTAGATGTTGTGGTCAACAATGGGTATTGGTGAATGGATGAACACGCGAATGCGAAACTCTGTCTGCGATGCCATGAATGCTTGGCTGCAAAATATCAATCTCTAAGCGTTAGACACGAATCAATCCCCTCTATTGCCGTCTGAAGCTTCTGCCTAAGCAACGGGAGCTCTGATGCAGTCAACAAAAGCGGTCTCCCTGCCATGCCAAGGAATGCAGCCAAGGCAAGGTCGGAGTGCTTGACCAACGCCACCAGATGCTCACCTCGCGGGCCATTACTTCCGGCCAGCCAATTCTTCACTGTCCGCTCGTTCGCGTTCGTCCAACGCATCAGTGTTTTCGTCGCCTGATGCGTTTCACCAAGCTCCGTATGAAGGGCTCTAGCGATCTCAGCTGCATACTGTTTTTGAGCCAGAAAAGAATTGCCCGTTTTTGTGAACATTTTTCTCTCCCCGATCTTCTACCTTCTTTAAGTGCTTTTCCGAAAAACGCAGTGACTGATCACGGTTTTGATTTCGCCCTAGTGGCCGTGGGTCAGGTTGAGGATGTTGTCGATGCTTAGGCTCACTGGTGCGGGTGATACTCACAATGAATCAGGCACGACCTTGGCAGCCGCGTATGTCCGCATGTCCACTGAGCACCAGCAATACTCGACCGAGAATCAGCTCGACGTCATCCGCATTTATGCCGCCAACCACGAGTTTGAGATCGTCAAGGTCTACACGGATTTAGGGAAAAGTGGTCTTCGCCTGGAGGGCCGTGATGCACTGAAGCAACTGTTCTTCGACGTGGAAAGCGGTCGTGCTGACTACTCAACAGTTCTCGTCTATGACGTCAGCCGCTGGGGCCGCTTCCAGGATCCAGACGTCAGCGCCAGCTATGAAGTACGCTGCCGCCAAGCTGGTGTCTCCGTTCAATACTGTGCGGAGCAATTTACCAACGACGGGTCACCGGTTTCCAACATCGTTAAAAGCGTGAAGCGGATGATGGCTGGTGAGTACAGCCGGGAATTGTCAGTAAAAGTTTTTGCGGGGCAATCTCGACTCATTGAGCTGGGGTATCGCCAAGGAGGCCCGGCAGGCTTTGGACTGAGGCGGCAGTTGATCGACTGCACCGGTTCACCAAAAAACGAATTGAGACTCGGTGAACATAAAAGCATTCAAACAGACCGAGTGATCTTAGTGCCAGGCCCACCCGGCGAAGTCGAAATGGTGCTGCACATCTATCGATTGTTCGTTGAGGAAGGCAGGAGTGAGCGTGAAATTGCCGATTGGTTGAATGCTCAAGGCATACTCAATGATCGTGAAGGATTGTGGTCTCGGGGTACGGTACACCAGGTGTTGATCAACGAAAAATACGTTGGCAACAACGTCTGGAACCATAACTCATTCAAACTTAAGGAGACGCGAACCCAGAACCCTCCTGAAGAGTGGATTCGGGCAAATGGAGCCTTCTGCCCTATCGTCAGCACGATCCTGTTTCAAGCTGCCCAATCGATCATCCAAACGCGCTCGTACCGCATGCCTGATGACGAAATGTTGCACATATTGAAGGCTATCTATGAACGCAGAGGTTTCCTATCGGGGCTAGTGATAGATGAGGCCGAGGGGTGTCCTTCGAGTAGCGCTTACCAGCATCGGTTTGGAAGCTTGCTTCGCTGTTACTCACTCATTGGGTACACGCCTGCGCGCGATTACAATTACATCGAGGCCAACAAACGGCTTCGCCAGATGCACCCGATACTGCTTCAGCAAACGACCATGAAAATCGCAGAGGTGGGTGGCCAAGTCTTGGTCGACCCACTCACTGATCTCATGATGGTGAACCAGGAGTTATCCATCTCACTTGTCCTGTGTCGCTGTCAGGTATCAATGGCTGGCTACAAGCGCTGGAACATTCGTTTCGACCTAGGCCTGAATCCTGACATCACAGTCGCCGTACGAATGAAAGAGCTGGAAGAAGCCGCTCAGGACTACTACATCCTACCCACCATCGATATGCAATCTCCTCAGTTGCGCCTCGCTGAAAGCAATCAGGCCAGCCTCGAGATTTACCGGTTCGACACTCTGGATATCATTTCGGAACTGTCGCGCCGTGCCGATTATAGGAGGGTGGCATGACGGCAATTCAAACCCCTCACAGAGCTCTCATGCATGTCGCGGAAGAGTCGACGATTCGCCTCATCCCACTTGAAGATATCCGGGTGCTCAATCCACGGATGCGCAATAAGCAAGTCTTTGCCAAATTGGTTGAGAACATCTCGGCGTTAGGCCTTAAACGTCCAATCACGGTCGCCCCCTCAACTAGCGGTGCCGAAGCCTTCGAGATCGTTTGTGGCCAAGGCCGCTTTGAAGCGTTTCAAGCTCTAGGTGAGAAAAAAATCCCCTGCATCGTGGTGAGTGCAAGTGAGGCGGATCGATACCTGATCGGCTTGGTTGAGAACCTGGCCCGCAGGAAGCACTCGAATCGCGAGCTCTTGATAGCCATTCAGATCCTTTCAGAGCGCGGCTACACGTGTCAGCAGATAGCCAGCAAAACCTGTCTTGATGGGGGCTACATACAAGGAATTCTGGTTTTGCTCCGCCAAGGAGAGGAGCGACTTATTGCTGCGGTGGAGAAAGGATGGTTGTCCATAAAGCTGGCGATTGATATAGCTCGCTCTAAAGACAGCGACGTCCAGCAGGCCATGATCGATGCGTACGAAAGCGGGATACTCAAGGGCGAGCAGCTTATGAAAGTACGCCGCCTAATTGATAGGCGTAGAACTTTCGGTAAGCAATATGGACATCTGCCAGCGAGCACAGAGAAGACCACTCCCCAGAAGCTCCTCAATGCTTATCAGAAAGAGGTTCGACGTCAGAAAGTGATGATCAAGAAGTCGGACATCAACGAACAGCGTCTGCTGATCATCGTCACGGCAATGCGCAAACTGCTGACCGATGACTATTTCAGCACATTGCTTCGCAACGAAGAAATTCCGGACATGCCCAAACCCTTGGCCGACCGGATATTTGGGGAGACACCGTGATGTCAGAGGTCAAACAGGCATTCGAGCAACGCGTCATCGCGATCCCTCTGGAGCGAATCCTACCCTCGCGCAGGGTTGAGCAGTTGATGTCAGGGAGTAAAAAATACGCCAGCATTTTGAGCTCAATAAGGGAGCTGGGAGTCGTCGAGCCATTGGTGGTTCATCCCAAGCCGGTCATCGCAGATGGAATACCTTCGTACATGCTTTTGGATGGGCATCTCCGTCTAGAAGCGCTCAAGGCACTGGGTGCGATTGAAGCGCTATGCCTGATCTCTACGGATGACGAGGGCTTTACCTACAATCGGCAAATCAACCGACTGACGCCGATACAAGAACATAAGATGATCATATCCGCCCTGAAAAAGGGGATTGAAGCATCTCGCATTGCTAAGGTGCTTGGAATCAATGTGGATCGAGTCCACGAGAGGGAAAATCTGCTAAAGGGCATAGCCCCAGAGGTGGCCGAAATGCTCAAGGTTCGGATGGTCTCACAAGACGTCTTTCGATCCCTTCGACAGATGAAGCCAATTCGGCAGATCGAAACGGTTGAAATGATGATTTCGGCAAATTGCTTCACCAGAAACTACGCGCGAATGGTGTTGGCAGCTTCACGGCCAGAGATGTTGGTTGAACAAAAGAAAAAGTCACCCAGCGAGGTTAGTGCAGTGGACATCGCTCGCATGGAGCGGGAAATGGAGAATCTGCAGCACGACTACAAGCAAGTCGAGGACACCCTAGGTGAAACCATGCTGGTTTTGGTCGTAGCGAAAGGTTATCTCATGCGGCTTCTTCGTAATGAGGCCATTGCTGCCTATCTACAACACCACTATGCGGAACTGCTCGTGGAGCTGGTGTCGATAATGGAAGCAGTGACTTCAGATGCCCGGCAGCTAGAACGGGAATAACGACCAGGCATTAAAGGACTACTCTCTTCTTTTCCACGGAGGAATCGCGATGTCCAATGCAGACCTGCTCCCTTCCCTTCTCTTCAAAATCAATCAGAACCAACTGGCTCTCGAAGCCGCGATCATGGAGCTAACGCTCTGGGTCGAGCAGCGCGGATCAGCGGAGGTCGCCGGCAACGTTCGTGGTGCTTTGGACACAATCAGCAAGAACGAGGAGTTCATCAACATGACGCTTGCGGTGCTCATGGCACCCGAGTGAACTGGTCGACCTCCCCACTGCGGACGATGCGAGTCACTCCAGTAGATAAATCAACCGAGGCTCAATTGAAGTCACAGAGACCTCAAGCAGAGCCAGAGTCACCGGCAGCTTGAAGCGTCGTCGTCCCGCGCTGCCGGGATTGAGGTAAAGCTGCTCACCACGCCATTCGATTCGTGGCTTGTGGGAGTGTCCGGTGATTATCAGCTTTATACCTACATCGAGCTCGACTGGGACATCAGCAATGTCATGCGCCAACAGCGTCTGCCAACCGTTGACGTCGAAACGTAGAAGATCAGGGAGACTTTCTGCCCAAGCTTCGTCTTGATCATTGTTCCCGCGCACGACGTGCAGTGGAGCGATAGCTGCTAGTTGATCAAGAATCTCCGGGCCACCGATGTCGCCCGCGTGAATGATCTGATCACATCCCTCCAGGGCAGCAAGGGCTTCAGAGCGGAGCAAGCCGTGGGTATCGGAAATCACGCCAACTTTCATGCAATCTCCAGAATAGGCTCAGGAATCGAACCATAATGTAATGGGATAAAGGGAGAGTCTCTCCCGTCATCGTTCGCCCCGCTTGCCTAAGAGCGGCTGCATTTTATCCCACAACCCATCCTCTATGAGTTGAACAACCCGGTCGCCAAGCTCGCTGAACCGATAGAGATGAAAATCTACCGTAGCGTCCAGCTCTGCAGCCAAAAACAGTCATGCACGATCAGGAACCAAGCGAAGCTCATTAGAGCCAAACTCACATCGAGGGTGTCAAAAGGCATGCGGGAGGAAAAAATCATGATTTTTTTCAGAGCTTCGCAAGCTGACTGCTTTTCAGATCAACTGCCTGAATGAAGGATCGGTCATGGATCTCATGTTTCTTGGTACTTCATCAGCCGTTCCGAGCCGAAATCGAAACGTGAGCGGCATCGCCCTGATCGAATCCTTAGGCAGGGGTTGGTATCTGGTGGATTGCGGTGAAGCCACCCAGCACCAACTTCTACGCACCCCGTTGTCTTTACAACAGCTTCGCGGGTGCTTCATAACGCATGTACACGGTGATCATTGCTTCGGCTTACCCGGCCTGCTGGCCACTGCCGGGATGTCAGGGCGCCTCGAACCGCTCGACATAGTGTTGCCGGTTGCGCTACATGACTGGGTGCGCCTCAGCCTGAATGTCAGCAAGTCCTGCCTGCCCTTCGAGTTGCATTTGCATGCAACAGAAACTTTCAATGGCTGGCGAAACGGCAATGTTCAGGTCAACATCGTTACTCTCTCTCATCGCGTGCCTTGTTATGGTTTTGTATTTTCCGAATCAAATCCTAATCCGCGGCTGGATGTGCAACGTCTGGAAGCCGAGGGTATTCCTCGCGGCCCGCTTTGGGGTGAGTTGGCGCATGGACGTGAGGTTGAGCATGCCGGACGTCTATTTCGTGGGGAGCAATATTTACGTCCTGCGCGACCCGGTCAACGCATCATCATCTGTGGCGATAACGATACTCCCGAACTGCTAGCCGAGGTGGTTTCTGGTGCAGATGTGCTTGTGCACGAGGCAACCTTCACTCAGTCACTAATCGATCGTACTCGCGAGACTTATGGACATAGCAGTGCCGCCAGCGTGGCGCGCTTTGCCGAGTCGGCCCGCATTCCAAATCTGGTTCTTACCCACTTCAGTGCACGCTATCAATCCAATCCCGAGCGAAGCCCGTTCATTGGAGATATCCGCGAGGAAGCAGCGGCATATTTCACCGGTGAGTTAATCCTGGCGCGTGATCTAGAACGTTACCACCTTGACCGGGATGGGCGCCTGAAAATTGCCATTGGCCCTCAGTCGCAATAGTTCTTACTTTATCGGTTTCCGAATTCAGACTCAGTAAATATTGAACAAGCACGCCTAGCCGCGACATCCGCCGCAAAGAAGCGATCTCCTGCCCTGTCCTCATTGCCTGCGTTCCTGCCGATTATGAATTGACCCAAGGCATCCACCCAATTTGACACCTTCGCCATGTTGGCAGAAATTGATTGTGCGCCCCGCTCTACCTGCACCCGAGTGACTGCATCCGCAGCCCAGATTCTCGACAGGTCGATTTCATTTTTATTAATCGGCCAATTGCTCAGTCAATTACCGGGTGATGGTTTTTCGATAGGACTTAAAAATTGCCGACTCGCCCAGATAAAGACGCGCTTCGTACGATGCTCGAAGCTCAAATTCAAGAAAAGCTACAGCACGACCCTGATGCGGTAACTACTTATGCAGCGAAACCTGAGCCGGAACGGAAGCCATACACGAGCAAGCCATCAGTTCAGGACAAGGCGTTCATTAAGGCACTCGACCAGATGCGTGCGGATGCTGAAGCCGGTGTGAAACATAACCGGTGAGGGATTCGCGGGACGATGCTGGATCTAGCCTTGCGCTCGATGAATACCCTGGCTTGAAAGAGGCAGGTTCTGCATCAAATCAGTGGTGATGTTTTGGCGCCTGTGCTGCGGTAATCGGTACCGAGCCGCCCTCCTCTTATGCAGCCTGTCGACGCATGGTCAGGATGGCTGCTCCGAAGCAGATGAACGTCGACTCAACTACCCGGCTGACCCACCGGGATAGCTCGGGACAGGTCAACACGCCCTTGGCCCAAGAGACCAGTGCGACATACAGACTAAGAAACGTCACGGAGCCCAATCACGCGAGCTTTATGGCTCCGCCCTGGATATCGTCACGCGCCATTCGTAAGTCAATAGCGTCCTGGTTGAGTCGGTGAATCATGTTGAGCAACCGTTGGCGTAGCAATTCGTCTTGGAGCTGCTCTACAGCGCGCATCATATCGAGCGCCGCAACCTCATTGTTAGTGGCGACGGAGTCGAGCAGTTTGCGCATGCTTCTTGATGGTCGATTCATCTCCAACTCCCTGGATTCAGTGACGCGAATCATATGGCCAGAATGTTTCGTCAGTATTTCAGCTGCACGAACTGGCCTGAATCACCGGCTCCGGCTCATTTGACGCTAGCTGGAGGGACAACCGGAGGGGTCGATTACGCTTGTAGCACCCCGCCATTGATGAAGCTAAGCGGCTCGCTCGAGAGCATCCAGTAAACCAAAAAAACTCCCGAGAAAGCTTATGCCGAGGGGCCAAATGGATGATGGGTGATGACACTTCGTGAGATTCGCGCATCTTGACGGAGCTGCTTAGGTACACCGGCAGCACAGGTAAACCTTAGGCCAACAACTCATAAACGAGATTTTTATGAAGGTTGGTGTGCCCACGAGTCTCTCCAGCAGGTAGCACCTGGCAAGCCTGTTAATCCTTCCCGTGTCTTCGATTGCTTTCAATTACATCCACCCTGCGGCCCCTAGTCGCATAGGCCTTCTCATATTTACTCCCTTGCGTCAGCGGTCAAAGGAAGTTTCGAACCAGACCCGAGTGCGCAAATCGACGTACTGATCGCTTCGTAGGTGACCGCTGGGGTCAAAGGACGAAGAATCGAATCCACGGAACAAGCAAGGTTCTGCACGTCGAGAGGGAAAGAAGCTCTATTCATTCCTATTTTTTCTATGTGTCCCGCTCGTAAGCCAACTCCTATCATGAACCGCAATCACCTCAGAACTGAACTCTGCCCAATCATCTACGAACACCTTCGGAGCGGGAGATGCCAAACATGAGCCTAAAGGTGGCAAGGGTTATGAATTTTTTGCGCCGGGTCAGCGTTCGGGTAGGCATAAAGGGTCAGCAATCATTCGACCTAAAGGCGGAGGAGTTGTATACGCAGCGTTTGTGGAGTGTAGGCAGTCCTCATGCGCAGCTAGCCGTTCAGAGGTGCAGGCGGTAAATCGGGCGGAGGATTCTGCCCCCCACGGGAGTCAATGCCACAGGTACCGATTGCGCTCAACGCAGTCCATTCGCATGGATGGAGTCTAGGATGTCATCTGGCTGAAAGGGTATGCTCGGGCGGGGAAGTTTCTTTGTTTGATGCGGCATCTGCTTCAGGATGAAAATTGTGCCAGAGACTTCTGTCTTACCGCCCATAAATGTAAGAGATTGAGCATGAAACTGACAGATTTTGAAGTTCTAAGCTTTGACAGCTATGGCACGTTGATTGATTGGGAAACTGGGATATTCAATGCCCTGAGACCGCTAGTGATCCGCTCAGGAAAAAAACTTACTCGCGATCAAGTCCTTGAAGTTTTTGGCCGTCACGAGTCACCGCAGCAAAAAACCACACCAACGGCGTTGTATTCAGACATTCTACGTAAAGTGTATGACCGTATAGCAAAAGAATGGAAGATAGACATCAATGAGCAGGAGCGTGAGGAGTTTGGTACTTCAGTAAAGAATTGGCCACCTTTCCCAGACTCCATCGAGGCGTTAAATTACTTCAAGCAATATTATAAGCTTGCAATTTTGTCGAACATTGATCGCGGCGAATTTGAGTTTAGCAAGGAAAAGCTTGGTATCGAGTTTGACCTTGTCGTTACCGCTCAGGATGTTGGATCGTATAAACCCGACCCGAGGAATTTCGCTTATTTGATGGATGCCTTGGAAAAAATGGGTTTCGAAAAAAGCTCAATTTTACACGTAGCGGAAAGCTTGTATCACGATCATGTTCCGGCCAATGCCGCTGGATTGGCAAGTTCATGGATCCACCGTCGTCATGGTAAAGAAGGCTTTGGCGCTATCCATGTCCCCGCGACAGAGGCCACGTATAACTTTCGCTTTATCAGCTTGGCCAAAATGGTGGAGAGCCATAAAAAATTAGTATCTGAGAATACCGAGAGCCCCAATGTTTAATGCGTAGCTTTTAGATTCTATTAATTGCCTTTTGAAAGTTTAGTGAATGATATGTCGAGTAGCAGAAAGTCTTCGTTTTACCTGTTGGCGGCATTAGGTGCAATTTTGATTTGGAGTACGCTTGCGGTCAGCGTCACCTTCTGTAATGAGGTGAATCCGATGTTCATCACCGGAGCGGCGCTAACAGTTGGCGGTATCATTGGATTGCCCTGGATCCGTCTCTGGAAAATGCCCACGCAGTTATTTGTGGTGGGAACGGCCTGCATGCTCGGCTATCACGTCATTTACTTTTATGCGTTGCAATTAGCGGATCCGATCGGTGTAAGTCTTATCCACTATCTGTGGCCTATCCTGATTGTTTTAATAGGGCCAGTCTTTGTAAAAAATGGAAAAATTTCCTTGCGTTGCCTACTTGCTGGAATGGCAGGGTTTATTGGCGCGCTAATCAGTTGTAAACCCGAACAGTTGTACGATCTGAACAGCCTAACAGGCTATGGACTTGCGTTTGTTTCTGCCGTGGTCTGGGCGGCATACTCTTTGACTTCAAAGAGATACTCGAAAGTTAAAAGCGCCTCAGTTGGCTTGTTTTGCATTATTTCTGGGTTAGTCTGCTTGATAATGTATCGGAGCAGTGCTCCTTGGCCAACATTGACGGGCAATGAAAGCCTGGCATTGCTATATATGGGTGTAGGCCCCATGGGAGGTGCGTTTTACCTATGGGACTTCGCGATGAAAAAAGCTGATCATCAAACGGTCGCTATTTTAAGTTATGCAACTCCAGTGCTATCTACTGCCTTTCTAGCCCTATATCTAGGGCAAGGTATGGAAATGCCTATATGGATAGGCGCTTTCATGGTTGCCATATCGATGGCTATGGCGGCGGGAGGAACCCCTGCCACTAAAAATAAAAAGAAGATATCCCTGTTTTTTTGGGAGCGCTCCAAAGGATCGAGCTTCTTATAACTGCCGACTAAAAAGTCGATAATTTTTTCAAGTAACACCAAAATGGAAAATCACTTCCACGGAGTAGGTGCGCCTGAAACTATTAGCTTATTACATTAATAACAATGGAGCAGTCATATGAAAACGCAGAAAAATTTTAGGTTTCGCTCATGCTGCATGTTGGCAGTTGCTTTGGCTTCGACAGCGGCTGTCGCCGACATAAAAATTGGTGTCGCGGGCCCGCATACCGGGCCGAATGCGGCATTCGGCGAACAAATGTGGCGAGGTGCGACACAAGCAGCGGTAGACATTAACGGTGCTGGCGGCATTAATGGAGAGAAAGTTGTATTGGTTAAAGGCGATGATGCCTGCGAGCCGAAACAAGCGGTTTCAGCAGCCAAACAACTGGTGACTGCAGAGGGAGTTGTTGGCGTGATTGGCCACTACTGTTCATCATCAACCATCCCGGCTTCCAAAGTTTATGATGAAGCTCAAATCCTCGCCATCACGCCAGCTTCCTCCGCACCGGCATTAACCGAATCGGGATTATCCACAATGTTCCGTATGTGTGGACGCGATGATCAGCAAGGCGAAGTAGCTGCCCGTTACATCGTAGATACACTGAAATCGAAAAAGGTCGCTGTCATCCACGATAAAGACACATATGGGCAAGGGCTTGCCGATATGACCAAGACTAAACTCAAGGCGTCGGGCGTTGATGTTGTGCTCTATGAAGGTCTTACCCGGGGGGAGAAAGATTTCAGCTCTCTTGTCACTAAACTACGGCAGGTCAACCCAGAAGTTGTCTATTTCGGCGGTTGCCATCCGGAAGCCGGCCCCCTGGTACGTCAGCTCCGCGAGCAGGGAGTGAATGCCAAATTTATTTCTGGAGATTGCGTCGTGACTGACCAACTCGTAGTCACGGCAGGTGGCCCTCAATATACAAAAGATTTGCTGATGACTTTCTACGCGGATCCGCGTGATTCAGCTGCGGGCAAAGATGTAGTTACTAAAATGCGTGCCGCTGGTTTCGAGCCAGAAGGTTATACGCTGTTTTCGTATGCCTCGATGCAAGCGCTTGCGGCAGCATTCACAGGCGCTGGAACCACTGATGGAGACAAGGCTAGCCAGTGGCTGAGATCTCATCCCGTGAATACGATCCTCGGATCCAAGAGCTGGGACAGCAAAGGCGATCTCAAGGATTCCCCGTACGTGATGTACCAGTGGGATGCCAACGGTCACTACCGACAGTTGTAATTCCCTTCGCGTCCGAAGCCCGTGTCTCATGCGGGCTCATCCTTGTTCGGAGAATTGATCGTGGATGTTTTCTTCCTTCAGCAAATAATAAATGGTCTGACCCTTGGCTCGGTCTATGGACTGATAGCCATTGGTTACACCATGGTTTACGGCATCATCGGGATGATCAATTTCGCCCATGGCGATGTGTATATGATCTCCGCCTATTTGGCCGCTATTGGTTTGGCTGTTTTATCGTACTTCGGCGTTGAGTCCTTTCCCTTCCTGATACTCGGGACACTGGCATTCACCATTGTTGTAACAGGAGTCTATGGCTTTGTTATCGAACGCGTGGCCTATAAGCCCCTGCGTAACTCGACACGTCTGGCGCCGCTTATCAGCGCCATCGGCATTTCTCTGATCCTGCAAAACTACGCACAAATTGCGCAGGGCCCCAACCAGCAAGGGATTCCAACATTGCTTGCAGGTGGTGTGCACCTAGATATCGGTTCTGATTTTGTCCAGATCACCTATACCAAGATATTCATTCTGGTTGCTGCATTTGTGGGCATGGCGGCGCTGACCTACATCATCAAATTCACCAAGCTCGGGCGCATGTGTCGGGCGACCCAGCAAGACCGAAAAATGGCTTCAATCCTCGGAATCAACACGGATAGGGTGATTTCCTATGTGTTTGTTATCGGCGCAGCTATGGCAGCTTTAGCCGGCGTGCTGATCACGGTTAACTTTGGCACTTTCGACTTCTATGCCGGCTTCATCATTGGTATCAAAGCTTTCACTGCTGCCGTCTTGGGAGGTATCGGATCTCTACCAGGGGCTATGCTCGGTGGCGTCATTCTAGGGGTTTCAGAGTCGCTGTTCGCCGGACTGGTTAACTCCGACTACAAGGACGTCTTTAGCTTCGCATTGCTAGTACTGATCCTAATTTTCCGTCCCCAAGGCCTGCTGGGTCGTCCACTTGTGGCGAAGGTATAACTATGTCTGCCGCTAAAAACAAACCCAAAGTAATCAAAAAAAGCCTGATTGATGCGGTGCTCGCTGGGCTACTGGCCTTGATCGTATTCGGCCCCATCGTCGGAGTTGTTTTGCAAGGTTATAGCTTCGAGCTGGAACCCAGCCGCGTTGCTTGGATTGTGGGAGCGGTCATGATCGGACGCTTCCTCATCAGCCTTCTGCTGCAGACGCCCATCGGCATCAGAATGTCTCAGGGACTCGAACGCGGGGGCGCTGGTGTGCATGTTCTGGCACCGGGCCATAAGTCGGCATTGCGCTGGGTCATACCAGTGACGATTGTCATCGCAGCTATCTTCCCGCAATTTGCCAACCCCTACCTGTTAGGAATCGTGATCCTGGGCCTGATCTATGTATTGCTAGGGTTAGGACTGAACATCGTGGTCGGCTTGGCTGGGTTGCTTGACCTTGGTTACGTCGCGTTTTACGCCATTGGAGCGTACGGCTTGGCACTTGGGTATCAATACTTGGGGCTGGGCTTCTGGTCTGTGCTGCCATTGGCTGCCATTGCTGCGGCGTTGGCCGGATGCATATTGGGTTTCCCGGTACTGCGCATGCATGGAGATTATTTGGCAATCGTCACCTTGGGCTTCGGTGAAATCATCCGCTTAGTCCTCAACAACTGGCTGTCTCTTACTGGAGGGCCGAACGGTCTTCCCGCACCACTACCAACCTTTTTTGGTTTGGAGTTTGGGCGTAAGGCAAAGGAAGGCGGTATCCCTATTCATGAATTCCTTGGCATTGCTTATAACCCGAGCCTGAAATTCATCTTCATTTACGGCGTGCTGTTTTTGGCTGTATTGGCCGTGCTTTACATCAAGCATCGACTTACGCGCATGCCCGTTGGGAGAGCCTGGGAAGCGCTACGCGAAGACGAGATTGCCTGCCGCGCCATGGGATTGAACCATGTACTTGTGAAACTTTCGGCCTTCACTCTCGGTGCTTCCACCGCAGGCTTGGCAGGTGTCTTTTTCGCCACTTATCAAGGCTTTGTGAACCCGACCTCCTTTACCTTTTTTGAATCGGCGCTGATTTTGGCTATCGTAGTTTTGGGCGGGATGGGTTCAACAGTGGGTGTGGTCATTGCGGCATTCGTGTTGACGGTAGCACCGGAGCTGTTGAGAAGCTTCTCCGAGTACCGAGTCCTGCTGTTTGGTGTCTTGATGGTACTGATGATGATCTGGAAGCCCCGAGGCCTGATTCGTGTGAGCCGTACCGGCGTAGTTCCGCGTAAAGGAGTTGCATCATGAGAAACGAAATTATCCTTTCGGTTGACAATCTGATGATGCATTTCGGCGGCATCAAGGCCTTAAGCGACGTCAGTTTAAAGGTGCGCCGTAACTCCATTTTTGCATTGATAGGCCCCAACGGTGCTGGCAAAACCACCGTTTTTAACTGCCTCACTGGCTTCTACAAGGCCACCGGCGGGCAGATAAAGCTCAATACACGCGAAAAGAGCACCAATGTTATCCAGCTTTTAGGTGAGCCCTTCAAGCCCCTAGACTTTGTGTCTCCGAAGAGTTTCTTCAGTCGCCTGTACTACAAAATGTTCGGTGGCACCCACCTTATTAACCGCGCGGGGCTGGCTCGAACGTTTCAAAATATCCGCCTATTCAAGGAAATGTCGGTAGTAGAAAATCTGCTTGTTGCCCAACACATGTGGGTCAATCGCAATATGTTGGCGGGCATTCTCAACACCAAGGCTTATAGAAAAGCCGAGGAAGATGCCCTCAACACTGCCTTCTATTGGCTTGAAGTAGTGGATCTGGTGGATTGCGCTAACCGCTTAGCGGGTGAGCTCTCCTACGGGCAACAACGCCGCCTCGAAATCGCTCGGGCCATGTGCACGCGCCCTCAAGTCATTTGCCTGGATGAACCTGCTGCGGGACTTAACCCTCAAGAAACTGAGGCGCTAAGCGGCATGATCCGTTTACTGCGCGATGAACATGACATGACCATCGTGCTGATTGAGCATGACATGGGGATGGTCATGGGCATCTCCGACGACATTGTCGTACTCGACCACGGGAATGTTATCGCCTCCGGCGGGCCTGAAAAAATCCGTAATGACCCAAGGGTAATCGCGGCCTATCTGGGTGCGGATGAAGAGGAACTGGTATGAAAAAATCAATTCTAGAATTGAAAGAAATTGACGTCTTTTACGGGCCTGTCCATGCTCTAAAAAAGGTGTCTCTGCAGATCAATGAGGGCGAGACAGTTAGCCTGATCGGCTCCAACGGAGCAGGTAAATCTACATTGTTGATGTCGATCTTCGGCCAGCCAAGAATTAGCAGCGGACAGATTCTTTATCAGGGTACCGACATCGCTGCAAAGTCCTCTCACTACATTGCGTCCAATGGCATCGCCCAGTCGCCCGAGGGTCGGCGGGTGTTCCCCGACATGACCGTCGAAGAAAACCTGATGATGGGGACGATCCCCATTGGCGACAAGAACGCCAGTGAGGACATGCAGCGCATGTTCGACCTGTTTCCCCGCCTGAAGGAGCGCCGACATCAACGCGCCATGACCATGTCGGGGGGGGAGCAACAAATGCTCGCCATTGCCCGAGCGCTGATGAGCCGCCCGAAGTTGTTACTGCTGGACGAACCAAGCTTGGGATTAGCTCCAATCGTGGTCAAACAGATCTTTCAGATACTGCGTGAGCTTGCGAAATCAGGCATGACTATATTTTTGGTCGAGCAGAACGCCAACCACGCTTTGAAGTTATCTGATCGCGCCTATGTAATGGTCAATGGTCAAATCCGGATGACAGGTACCGGCCAGGAACTGCTGGTGAATGATGAGGTGCGCAACGCTTACCTGGGTGGGCACTAAGCTCAGTGAGTAAAGGAGAGGAGCAGGCAATCTGCTCCTCTTGTTTCAAGCGGGAGTCACACACGAATCGCTCATTCGTCGTGCTCCAGTCGATACATCTCCGCAGCTACCTGAATTTGAAACCGCGACTCTGGATTTTCAAAAGAGAGATCCAAGAGCTTTTCTATGCGGGCTAAGCGGTAGCGCAAGGTACTGATATGCACATCCAGAGCTTTTGCTGTATTGGCAAGTTGGAACCCTTCGCTCGAAAGAGCACAGATTGTTTCCAGTAACATCGTGCCGTTTTTTCGATTTGCCAGTGGTTCGATTAGACGCTGGAGGAGCATTGCTCTAGCTTCTTTATCTCCCATCAAGGCACGGGGAAACAAGACCTCATTGAAAACATGTAGGCGCCCTGGACGCAATAACGGCACCAAGGCTGCGACGTCTTCGGCCCCTTGAGCCATGCCCGAGACGCCCCGATGAGTACGGCTCACAGCCATCGCACCACCTTCATGGCGTATCTGCTTCCAGATCGTTTCCGGCGCAAGCGTTGCGGGGATTATGAAGCTGATTTGGTTGAGCGAAACGGAGATTAGTGGCGAGATACTGTTCGAAACCATTAAGTTGAAAATTCGAGCCGTTTTTTCTTTACGTCTTTTGAAGCCTTCCAAGCTGAGAGGGATGGGTTCGTCGATCAACACCAAACAGATCCTGTAATCACGAGTTTCGCTCCAGCCTGAGACCAGAGCTCGCTCAATAGCACTGGGCGTCTCCGGAAACTTGCCCTCCAGCAGACCTGCAACCAGGGCGTGCCCTAAGCGAGTTTCCTGATCCAACAATTCTCGCTGGTGAGAAAGATGAAGGGCGGCAATAACTGCGGAGTGTTCAAGCGCACGGGAATGCAACTCTTCAAACTGATCTGTCGGACTTTCGAGCCAGACAATGCCGGCGACCTCTCCTTGTAGCCAGATCGCGCAACCAAGCCTGAACCGTGGTTGGACACCGGGCAGGACGATCGACAAGGTTTGGGACTCATCAAAGCGGTGTTCAAGGGGGCGCTCAGCTATGAACTTGGCAATCAGCTCCCGTTCGAACTGTTCATTGGTGTCTATGTTGTGCCTGCTGAGAATATCCCCAGAAGCCGAGACAACGAGGGCAGAGACCTCCAGAGCGCTGGCCAGCGCACTGCCTAGACTATCGAGGTTATCGGCTTCGATTGCAGCCTTAGTCAATTTGCGATGGATTAAGTCCGAGCGTTGAATAATCTCGGTTTGTAAATTAATGATCTTGGCCAGAATTTCTTGGGTGATTTCACTAAAAGGCACCTCCCATGGGAGTTCCAGAAGCGGGAAGTTGCATTGTTCCGCTTCGGCAATAGTGGCTTTAGAGAAATGCTCGCGAAAATGAGGCACGGCCAGTATGACGCCGGCCAGGCCAAGTTCGTTGAGCGTGCGCACCAGTACTCTGCTGGCTTCATCGTCCTGTGGCCAGTTATAGCCTGAGGTCAACAGCAGATCGCCCTTCTTCAACCACTGGGTGATATCTGGGTGATCGATGATGTGAACCCAACCGATTTTCCGATCCAGCCCATTGGCTCCCGCCACGACGGTAGCTTGTCGCAGAACGGTCTGCTCTAGTGCGGTAGATAATTTCATTGTTTGTCCACGAGTGAAGGGTGAACGAATTGTTCCTTGAAAGTAGGAAAGCCTCTGAAAGGCCTCCCTACGTTAAGCTCATCAACGGCTTCAACCAAATTCAGCGCATCAGTTTGGCCAGTAACTGAGCCAAGTGTATTGGATCGCGGCCACTCACTTTCTTAATTTGCCCTCGGCAACTGAACCCGTCTGCGACCACGTCAGCTTCTGCGGAAAGCTTGTCCAAGTGTGGTTTGAACTCGTTCATACCTATGGTTTGGGCTATCGGAGCCGTTTTGGTGTGGTATGCGTAGGCTCCTGCAACGCCACAACAGCCTGTGGGCAGGATGCGGCCGCTATTGCCGAGCTTGTCGAGTAGTGATTGCTCTGCACCCATTCCGCCGCAAGCCTTTTGATGGCAATGGCCATGAATGTGCACATCTTTGGCAAGGCTGGGCAGAGGCAGTCCCCGACTCTGAATAAACTCGCTTAAGGTCATGATTGACGAGCGTAGCTGGCTCGCCCGCTCATCGTCCGGAAACAGCCCTGGCATCTCGTCACGAAAGACTGATAGGCAGCTTGGCTCCAAAACAATCACCGGGATTTTCGCGACCAAAGCGGGTTCAAGCTGAGACAGGATCCCGCTAAGGTTGCGCTTGGCTTCATCGAGCATCCCAACGTCGTAATAGGGTCTTCCGCAGCAGATGTGTTTTTTCATGAGCAAAACGTTAAAGCCCAGTTTCTCCAGCACCTCAACGCCTGCTTCAAGCACCTGCGGAGTGAAGCCATTGTTGAAGCTGTCGACCCAGAGCAGAACGTCTTGACTCATTGGCTCAGATTTCCGTTTCATCAGCCGCTTGGCTGTGTCCCCTGCGCGAAAACTACAACTCGCGATGGCGGGGAACTTGACCGAAGGTGCTAGGCCAAAATAACCACCGATGACACGGAACGGCTTATTGGTCATCGCAAAATTGAGGATGGGAGAAACTTTGCCAACCAACGGTAACCACTCACCGATGCGACCAATCATTGCATCCATCAGAGAGCGGCGCCGCTTGGCATAATGACGATGCAGGAATTCGGCTTTGTAGCGGGCTATATCGACATGGGTCGGGCAGTCTGATTTGCAACCCTTACAGCCCAGGCACATATCCAACGAGTCTTTAACCTCCGCGCTGTCCCACTGATCCTCAATAACCTCACCCTTGAGCAGTTCGAAAAACAGGCGCGCTCGTCCCCTTGTCGAGTAACGCTCTTCGCGTGTTGCACGAAAGCTTGGACACATGGTTCCACCTTCTAGCGAGCGGCATTTACCCATGCCAATGCAGCGCTCCGACTCTCTCGCCAGTCCTTGGTCGCCGAGACGTTTGTCATACGTAAATAGACTGGGTATGTGCCGACGTTCATAGTCAGGGCCCATTCGCAAATGGCTGTCGACGGGCATTGCGTCTATCAGCTTGCCGGGGTTCATCCGGTTCAGCGGATCCCAAATGCGCTTGAACTCGGAGAACGCCTGCATGATCGCCGGAGAGTACATGATGTGCAGGTACTCTCCCTTCGCTTGCCCATCGCCATGCTCTCCCGAGAGTGATCCGCCGTACTTCACCACCAGGTGAGCAGCTTCGTCGAGAAACGCACGCCAGGTATCAAGCCCTTCTTGGGACTTCAAATCAAAAGTAATTCGAGAGTGAATACATCCGTCACCGAAATGGCCATAGAGATTGGTCTTGTAACCGTAGCTGGCGACAACGGCAGAGAATTCACGCAGATAGGCTCCCAACAGTTCTGGTTCCACCGCCGCATCTTCCCAGCCCACCACAGGGTCTGGTTGGCTTGGGTCTAGCCCCAGTGACGTTGCAGAGGCGCCCGTCTCCCTAATTGTCCAAATCCGGTTCATCAAAACACTGTCAGTGATTAGGCGACTAGCCGGGGAACCGGGGAGTGAATCGCTAATGTCGATAACTCGACGAGCAGCTGCAGCAGCCTCCTCGGGCGAGCCCCCGCCGAATTCAATCATCAGCCATGCTGCCCCCGTCGGCAGTTCCGCGATGTCGTCGAGCTTCAAGCCGCGCTCACGTAATCCACCGATGATGCCTTCATCGAGCCCTTCCATGGCAATGGGGGACAGTGGCAATAGCTGAGGTACAGAGTCGGCTGCCAGGAAAATATCCGAATAGCCAAGCACCACCAACACACGATGACGCGGATTCTCCACCAACCGTGTTTCTGCGCGCAGTACCGTTACGCATGTTCCTTCAACCCCTACCAACGCACGGGCAATGTTGAAGCCGTTTTCAGGTAGCAGCTGATCGAGGTTGTAGCCGGAAACCCGACGTTTGAGCTTTGGGAATCCTTGACGGATTTCGTCTTCATATCGGTCGACCAAAGCCTTTAGAGATCTGACGATCTCCGCCCGCTGACCGCCTGCCTGCAAATGTTCACGATAGGTCGCCTCGTCCGTTGGCCCTACCCAGAATCTCGCGCCGTCGTAAGTGAGGATCTCCAGACGCTCCACGTTTTCGACGGTTTTGCCCGCCATCACCGAGTGCGCGCCGCAGGAGTTATTGCCAATCATCCCGCCCAAGGTGCACCGACTATGCGTGGCGGGATCAGGCCCAAAAGTCAGGCCAGACCGGCTGGCAGCCGTTTTCAACTGATCGCAAATCACACCTGGCTCGACCCTGGCTACGCGGTTTTCCGAATCAATTAACTCGATTTTTGAAAGGTATTTAGATGCGTCGATGATTACCGCCGCATTGACTGACTGCCCGCACATTGATGTGCCAGCCCCTCGCGGAAGAATGGGGAGACCAGCGGCTCTGCAAAGCTCAACTGTTTTGACCATGTCGTCCAGAGTGCGCGGGATGACCACGCCAATGGGAAGTTGGCGGTAGTTTGAGGCTTCAGAGGCGTAGATCGCGCGCGTGCCAGAATCAAAGCGCACTTCTGCGGTTGTCAGCGACGTCAGTTGCTCACGCAGAGTGATAAGCGCATTCAAATCCGGCTTGTAAGGGACGTACTTGGTCATTAAGCGGGCCTTAGTGGGCTGTGTTGGCTGAGATCAGAGAACGCTGGGCAGAGCGGTCAATGGACTATTAAGCACTTCACTTTAAACAGCGTGTTGCGGCACCACTACCTGCTCATGACAGGTCTAAACAAGGTAGACCTCCTACCTTACATACGAACAATCCCCCTCCCCCCTAATCTTCTATTCGATGCACCTTAGTCGGCTCGTCTTTCAGTGGGCTTTTTTTGAAATCCTGAGGCGGTGAAAAATCAAACCTTCCCCAATGCTGGAAAATCTCTCCTATCTACGTCTGTCCTAAAGGGCAACCGTATCCGTTTTTTCCTCGTCGCAGATGACGGCTTGCCCCCTTGGCAGCCCAGCCCCTAGCCAAGATTCGTCCTATTCAGCATAGGACAGCGCTTCCTAGTATTGGCACCTGGTGTTTGAAGAAAAAACCACCTCAATTCTCGACCCTATATCCCAAGCCACAATCAAGTCGCACAACGCTGCGCGAGGAGCCTGAGCGATCAACAAAGCTCCTTTCGTTTACATCTGGAATACAAAAATGAACGAGGCGTAGTCAAAATCCCACAATAAACATCTTAAGCACGCCCAACCGTGCCACTTCCCAGATATTTGATCGGGGGGGGCGAGCTCGTATCTACAGGAGCAGGCACAGATAACAAAAAGTGCTTTCGCCTGACGTAGACAACTCTTTAACTACCTGCCTAATAAAAAAAACGGGTGAACATATGTCAAAAATATACAAATCGAGCGGTTCTGAAGGACAAGGAGGCACATCACTTGCTCCTGGGCTAAAACAGAGGCATGTCACAATGCTTTCCATAGCTGGGGTCATTGGGGCGGGTTTATTCGTAGGATCAGGCCATGCCATCGCAGCTGCAGGCCCGGCAGTTCTTATCTCCTACCTTGCAGCAGGAACTTTAGTCGTATTAGTCATGCGAATGCTTGGTGAGATGGCAGTCGCATCGCCTGATACCGGCTCCTTCTCCACCTATGCTAGTCGGGCCATAGCCCCTTGGGCAGGCTTCACAATTGGCTGGCTGTATTGGTGGTTCTGGGTGCTTGTCATTCCACTGGAAGCAATCGCAGCCGCTGCAATTTTGCATAGCTGGTTTCCAACGATTGATACCTGGATCTTCGCGCTAACAGTTACGTGTGGCCTAACGCTTTCGAACCTCTATAGTGTGGCTCGCTACGGTGAATTTGAATTTTGGTTTGCATTGGCCAAGGTACTGGCAATCATCACCTTTATTATCGTGTGCGCGGTAGCTTTGGTCGGTGGACTGCCGAACCGGGAAGTTAGTGGTATTGGAGCACTAATAAGCGTCAATGGTGGTTTTGCCCCCAATGGATACGGCCCGGTACTGGGCGCGCTCCTTACCACAATGTTCAGTTTCATGGGCACAGAGATCGTAACCATCGCCGCTGCGGAGTCCCATAATCCAAGCAAGCAAATCGCGCGAGCCACAAACTCGGTGATCTGGCGTATTGGTTTGTTCTACATTGTGTCGATTTTCATGATCGTATCTATCGTCCCGTGGAATGACCCAGCATTGGCAGCCGTAGGTTCGTATCAGCGCGCTCTAGAATATCTCCAAATCCCTAACGCAAAATTCATCGTTGATATAGTTGTACTGATTGCTGTTGCCAGCTGTCTGAATTCTGCGATCTACACTGCTTCACGTATGCTTTTTTCCTTGGCAAAAAGAGGAGAAGCCCCAGGCATTCTGAAGGTCACTACGCTTGCTAAAGTTCCCCGTTATGCTGTGATCGCCAGCACCGCCATTGGATGCTTTACTACGATAATCAACTACTTCGCCCCCGAGAGATTGTTTTCCTTTCTTCTAGCGACTTCTGGCGCAGTGGCATTACTCGTTTACTTGGTGATCGCGATCTCTCAGTTACGGATGCGGAAGAAACTGGTATCGCACGGGCACACCCTTGAATTCAAGATGTGGCTCTATCCTGGTCTTACCTGGGCCGTGATCGTGTTTATCGTAGGAGCTCTGGGTTTGATGCTGACACTCCCCGCCCACCAAGGTGAAGTTTTGGCCACCGCGGGACTGGCAGCCTTGGTTGTCTGCACCGGATTACTTGTTAAGCGCCGCAGCGTGTCCAAGTCATGGACACCAGTGCGTCCCCACCAGAACGCAAATAGCTAACACAAACGATAAAAAAGCCCAGGGAGAGAATTCGACCTGGGCTTTTTTATGCTAAGCCTCTTTTAGGAGAAGACCTGCATACAAGCAATGTTCGACCCGAAGGCTGACGGCGGTCGCAAACCCTATCCGCTTGATCCATGTCACACATTCATCTGCTGCAAAACGGGTTCTCACTGAACGACCCGGCCATGGAGGAGCACAGTATGAAATCACCCCCCCCATGCGCCAGTTTGCAAGCCTGACCCTGAGCGCACCGATCCCCGAAGACACCACGATGATGAACTTCTGGTACTTGCTGGAAAAGCATGAGTTGGCCCCTGCAATACTTGCCGTCATCAACGGTCATTTGTAGGAAGAAGGCCTTTCCCTGCGCCAGGGCACTATCGTCGATGCGACGATCATTCACGCGCCCAGCTCGACAAAAAACGACGGAGGTAAACACCCTACGGCTGATCAGAGCTCCCTAACGGAGACCCCGAGCGCAATGTTTCTCCTTCGAAACCTCCGACAGACAGCCAAATTCATACTGCTTTTGATAGGTGGATTAGCAGTTTCACACTTCCTATCATTGTAAAACGTTAAACGGATTTCCGTAGTCGCGTAGAGAGGCTCATATCCAGCGCTAAGCTTCCGGCAGGATGTGCGTTACGCGGGATCCAGGCGCGGCTCAAGCGTCGAATCAAATGGAGCTTGATCATGATTTGGCTCGTTGTTTAATGTCAGGAGTGATGTATGACGCCGTATGAAGCATTTTCCAGCGTCGATATGCGTATCGGCCAAGTCATAAAAATTGAAATTAATGAAAAGGCCAAGAAGCCGGCCTATAAGTTCTGGATCGATTTTGGCGAGTTAGGTGTGAAAACAACCAGCGCCCAATACACCCAGCTTTATACGGAAGAAAAGTTACTTGGCGAATATGTAGTCTGCGTTGTCAATCTGGGCACACGAAATATCGCAGGTTTTGCCTCAGAGGTACTGATGCTTGGGGCAGAGAGCGCTCTTGGCGGAGTAGTTTTTTTGAAACCAGAGCGCGCAGTTACGCTCGGGCAAAAAGTATTTTAAGAAGTACGTCGGCGCGAATCGCGGCGGCTCATAAAGTTGGTCTAGCATAACTTTACGTCGTACCTGAAGGGTATATTAAGAGGAAAGGCAATGAAACTCACTGATTTCACTACACTGTCATTCGATTGCTACGGCACCCTGATCGATTGGGAGACAGGTATCGTAAACGGTCTCCAGCCTCTGGCCACGCGTAGCGGCAAGGGTCTTGATCGCGAACAGATTCTGGAAGTCTTTGGGCGTCATGAGTCGCCGCAACAGACTCTGACACCTGGCGCCTTGTACCCAGTCATTCTGGGCGCGGTATATGACCGTATTGCCAAGGAGTGGGAACTTGAGCCCATCGCCGCTGAGCGTGAACTCTTCGCCACCTCGGTTAAAGATTGGCCTGCATTCCCTGACTCTGTAGAAGCCCTGCGCTACCTGAAGCAGCACTACAAGTTGGTAATTCTTTCCAACATTGACCGCACTGAATTTAAGTTCAGCGAAGCGAAGCTGGGTGTTGAGTTCGATTACATCGTGACTGCACAGGATGTCGGTTCCTACAAACCTAACCCGAACAACTTCACCTACATGATCGACCTGCTTGCTAAAGCTGGTATCGAGAAGAAAGATATCCTGCACACTGCTGAAAGCCTGTACCACGACCATGTACCAGGCAATGCCGCTGGCTTGGCAGGCGCATGGATTCACCGTCGTCACGGCAAGGAAGGTTTCGGAGCAACACACGTACCGGCCACTGAAGCCAAATACGATTTCCGCTTTACCAGTATGGCAGAGATGGCCGAAGCTCATAAAAAGCTAGTGAGCTAATAATACATTGCTCATGGTCGATGCCACCTAAGGGTGGTAT
This sequence comes from Pseudomonas sp. 05N431, assembly GCF_056397005.1. Taxonomy (NCBI): domain Bacteria; kingdom Pseudomonadati; phylum Pseudomonadota; class Gammaproteobacteria; order Pseudomonadales; family Pseudomonadaceae; genus Pseudomonas; species Pseudomonas sp. 05N431. The sequence continues at coordinate 337,327 of NZ_JBFTMN010000004.1, read as the reverse complement.
CGACACTAAAATAGAAAATAGCTGAATCGCGATATCGCCTCCAAGGCTGTTGCAGTACTACTTTATTTTTTTTGTTTTCTTTTTGGGCATAAGAACTGCCTTGCGCCCTGAAGAAGTTATCGCTCGGCAATAGTTGATTATTTATCTATCGGCGTCTCCTGATAATTATCGGCCAGGCGCTTTCTGTGCGGTTTAAAAGATCAAAGGAGATTCTTAGAATGACTGACGTTAGTTCGAATTCTATTCTGGCGGCACGAGAAAATAACGTATCTCGTGGCGTGGCGTCTGCTCACCCAATCGTCATAAGCCGAGCGGCCGGCAGTTATGTATGGGATACGGCCGGCAAAAAATATCTGGACTTCGTCGGCGGTATCGGGGTTCTGAACGTTGGGCACAATCACCCTGCTGTTGTGGATGCCATCAAGAAGCAGGTAGATAGCTTTACCCACGTTTGTTTCCAGGTGGGCGCTTACGAATCTTATGTTGAGCTGGCCGGCAAGTTGAATGCGCTTGTAGGCGGTGGCGAGTCGTACAAGTCCGTCTTCTTGACTACGGGCGCTGAAGCAGTCGAAAACGCCATCAAGATTGCTCGTGCCCATACCAGGCGCTCCGGCGTGATCGCTTTCCGGGGCGGTTTCCATGGCCGCACGCTTTTGGGGATTTCGCTAACCGGTTTCAGCCAGCCGTATAAGCAAAACTTCGGCCCGTTTGCTCCGGACATCCACCACGCAACGTATCCGAATGAGTATCGTGGCGTTTCCACTGAACGAGCGCTCGCATCGCTTCAAGATATTTTTGATACGCAGATTTTGCCCGAGCGCGTTGCAGCCATCATCATCGAACCTGTACTGGGTGATGGAGGTTTCGTAGCAGCTCCGCCCGCGTTCATGAAAGCGCTGCGTGAACTGACCACTCGACATGGCATTGTGTTGATCTGCGACGAAATCCAAACGGGGTTCGGTCGTACCGGCAAAATGTTTGGATTTCAGCACTCAGACATCCAACCTGACCTGATCACTGTCGCAAAAAGCTTAGCGGGCGGAGTTCCACTGTCGGGTGTGGTCGGTAAGGCAGAGATCATGGATGCTCCTACGCCAGGTGGTTTGGGCGGAACCTACGGCGGTAACCCGCTGGGTTGCGCAGCAGGTTTGGCGGTTCTGTCCATTTTCGAAAGCGAGAATCTGTTGGAGCGCAGCCAGGGCATCGGCAGCCAGCTGTTGAGTGGATTTGAGAAGCTCAAAGCCCGTCATACGCGCATCGGTGATGTTCGGACGCTAGGGGCAATGGCGGCGGTAGAGTTTGTGACTGACAGGGACAGCAAAGCTCCTGATGCCGACATTGCGCAAAAAGTGATTGAACAAGCCAGAGATCAGGGGCTGCTGCTGATCAAGTGCGGGATTCACCGTAACATTGTGCGCTTCCTCTGCCCTCTCAACACCTCTGAGAGCGATGTTGATGACGCATTGGGTATGTTCGAGCGGGCTCTGGACGCGAGTCTTTGATCCGCCATACTCCTTGAGTCGGTTTAATGAGTTAGTAAAAGTCGCCGTGTTTGGCGACTTTTGCATTCATCATAGGCCACAGATGAATGTGCTTTCAGATACTGAGCGAAGCTTCACACGAGAGAGGCAAAGGGAGATGCACGATCAATCCAGGCTCGACCGCATAGATGTTTCCATTCTTGCCCAACTGCAAAAGGACAGCTCGTTGACCAATGCTGCCCTTGCGGAAAAGGTCAACCTCTCGCCGAGCCCTTGCTACATCAGAGTCAAGCGACTTGAAAAAAACGGCTACATCTTGAGATATTCCGCAACATTGAACATTGCAAAAATTACAGGATCGCTGACCATTTATTCTGAAATTGAGCTGGATGAGCATCGTAAAGAGAGCTTTCAGCGCTTCGAAGCAGCTATTTGCAAGTATCACGATCTGCAAGAGTGCCACATGGTGACGGGGCGAATTGACTACGTTTTGAAATTCATCTGCAAAAGCGTGGTGGAATACCAAGCGATTATGGATGAGTTATTACAGAGCAATGCCGGTGTGGCTCGGTTTTTTACGTTTTTTGTTACCAGGACAGTATTTCAAAGAGAGGGTGTGGACTTGCAGGCACTCCTAGAAACTAGGAATGCCTGACTGATTTACCCCTTCGCGTGCTCCGATACCGCCTTCAGAGTGCGCTTCCATAACTCAAGGTACGCCTCTTCGGTCATGTACGCAGCATGGGGGGTCAACGTGACATTTTCCAAGTCGCGCCATGGATCATCAGCACCAATGGGCTCATGCCAGAAAACGTCTAGAGCGGCGTGCCCGACCTGCCCGGATCGCAACTCTTCAGCAAGAGCATCTTGATCGATCAAAGCGGCACGAGCGGTATTAATTACCAACGCTCCCGACTTCAGCAGTCGCAAGCGTGATGCATTGAGAAAACCATATGTGTCCTCGTTAAGGGCCAAATGGAGCGAAACCACCTCGGCCCCGTTGAGCGCCCTATCTAGATCCGGCTCAAAAAAAGATGAATCGACCGGCGAGCGATTCCAAGCCGAAACAACCATACCGAGCGCAGAAGCCATCTCTGCATAGCAACGACCGATCTCTCCGAAACCAATGACTGCAACCTTGCGACCTTTGAGTTGCATGCCTCCGCGTGGCTGCCATACACCGCACTTAATGTCCTTCACCATAGGGCCAATCTTTCGAGCCGCTGCGAAGGTCAAGGCCATAGCATGTTCAGCCACCGCCGTACTGCCATAACCGGGGGTCGTACTCACTGCAATATTTTTGCTCTTTGTCCACTCAAGCGGAATATAGGTACTGGCGCCTGTCCCCATGAACACGATGGCCTTCAGGTTAGGGCAGGCATCCAGTGTTTGCGCATCTATAACAGTGTGCTCAACCAGTAGGATCTGAGCTGCACCACACAACGAAACTATCTCGTTTGAAGTAGGGTCGCCAAAATTTATATAGGTATCCTCAGGAGCTTTTAGCTTTCCCGCATCGAAGAGAGCTTTAAGTTCTGGCGTACAGTCAACAAATACGATTTTATTCATGGTGCATCCTCCAGTATTAGTTAATAGATACTAAGTTGCCGTGGTGCAAAAAAATTACTTTTATGGCGCGAGGAAAAGAAAATTTACAGCGTCGCCGGCAAATTTTCGAATAAAAATAAATTAGCAGGTGCTCATAATCGAATCTAGTTGGGATGTGTTGCGCACGCGTAACAAATAGTCGTGTGAGCCACGACCTAGACGTCACAGGCAAACGGTGGCGAACTCAAAACTCAAAAGGTCTGATTATGAAAGTATTGGTGCTCGGAGCGGGTCTTGCAGGTATTCCGTCGGCCTATTATCTAGCTCAAGACGGTCACGATGTAACGGTCATTGATCGTCAATCATCGGCGGCGATGGAAACAAGCTTTGCGAACGGAAGCCTGCTATGCCAGGGCCATTCGTACCCGTGGGCAAGCCCTGCCGCACCACGAATCATGGTCAAATCATTTTTTCGGAATGACCAAGCCCTGCGCATCGCCCCTAAAGTCGATCCACGAATGTGGTCTTGGCTCATCAAGTTTCTCTGCGAATGCCCACGTGCTCGCGCAGACAAGCATGCGGCCACCCGCTTGCGATTGGCCTCGTATTCTCAAGATGTAATGCGCGAGGTGTTGAATGACACCCAAATTGAGTTCTTCCACACAGACAAAGGGCTTTTGTACGTCTACCGAACTCAACATTCGATGGATGAAGGCTTACGCCAAATGCGCGTCCTGGAACAGGCCGGGTTGAAAATCGAAGTGGTTTCAGGGGCACGCGTAGCAGAGCTAGAACCAGCACTCAAACCTGTAGCCGATAAGCTGGTGGGGGGAGTGTACGTGCCTTCGGACGGGACTGGCGACGCACGTCTGTTCACCTCCGAGCTGGCGCGAGTCTGTGCGGAACGGGGGGTCAAATTCATGTTCAACACACAGGTACTGGGCCTAAACGTTGAGAACAACAAGGTGCACTCCGTGAGCACTTCAAAAGGCGTGATTTCTGCAGACGCCATTGTGGTTGCTATGGGGTCGTACTCGTCGGTTCTGCTGCGCAAATATGGCGTGAAAATCGATGTGTTCCCGGTAAAAGGCTATTCCATGACTGTACCTATTGAACGACCGGAAGAGGCGCCCACGATGGGCGGGCTGGATGAGGACAACCTTTTGGCATTTTCCGTTTTGGGAGATCGCTTACGCCTGACTGCGACAGCTGAATTCACCGGCTATGACATGAGAATTTCGCCAGAGGACTTTCGCTACATGACCCAAGCGGCCAAGGATCTGTTCCCGACTATCGGCGACTACTCCAAGGCTGAGTTGTGGTGTGGTTTGCGCCCTGCTACGCCAGACGGCAATCCGCTATTTGGTGCGACTCAGATCAGTAACGTGTTCCTGAACACCGGACACGGGTCTCAGGGATGGACGATGTCCTGTGGCAGCGGAAAGGTTACCGCCGACCTAGTCGCTGGCCGCAAACCAGATATTGATATGAGCGGAATGATGTATCAGTAAGCGCAGGTCAGACTACTGCATGTCGTAGGAGTTTTTTGTCCATTTATCCTAGGAAAGCTTCGTAGTTCAAGTTTGCCGGGATCTTTAATCTAAAGATGAGTCAACTTGGAGGTTTGCCATGCCATTGGCCCTGATCGAAGTCTGCCGTAAGCGTACAGCTGAAGAAATAGAGCAGCTACTGCAAGCGGTATATGAGGCCCAGCTAAAGGCATTTAATGTGCCAGCGTCAGATCGACAGTTGCGATATGTCGAGCATGATCCTAAGTATTTTTTTACACCTCCGGACAGTTCGGCGAATTTCACTCTTGTAACTATTCAGATGTTTCCTGGGCGAACGGATGTCGCCAAACAAGTGCTGTACCAAGAGATCATCAAGCGTTTCGGTGCTTTGGGCATTCAGGATGTTGATATTTTCATCGGCTTAACTGAGTTGCCGCGTGAGAACTGGTGCATTCGTAATGGCCGCCCAGCGCCATAGAGTCAAAAGTGATAATTCTGGTTTGAACTCGGCAGACGAATTTAAGATCATTACGTCGTCGGGTTCCGCTGTCACTTTATTCTGAATGATCAGTTTTACAATAATAAATTTAGCAGCCGGAGCGATCATGAACGTCCATCTTGGATCAGACATCGTGCAATGCAAGCACAGCCATCTCTTGGCAGTTGGCGAGCTGCCATTTACCCAATGTAATTCCATGCATGATTGGGTATGGGCAGATCGCGTTTTTCTGATCAACCGCGATGGACGGCGTTTTCAGGATTGTTATTCCGGCGATGGATACACGAATCTAGGCTATATCCCTGAATTTGCAGAACTGGAAGTGTCTCTTGAGCACCAGGACGTTCAGGCCTCCAGGTTTTGTAAAACTCTGAGTGACATCACACCGCCTGGGCTGTCCCACGTATTTTTAAGAAAGAGTGCTGATGCGGCTCTGAAAACAGCATTGGTATTGGTCCGAAATTATTTCGTGGCGGTCGGGCTACCACAAAAGACTTATTTTTTAGAATTGGAATTCACGAGAAGGGCGACGATGCGCACTGTGGGCGCCGCAAAGTCAATGCAAGACATTGACCTTGATGTACGCTCGTTATTCCTACCAGCAATACACAGTTACTCACAAACGACAATGCTAAGTGAGGATAAGCACCCTGCTGACTGGCTAAGTCAAGCAATTACCACTGTAAAAAGATTTATTGCATTGAATGGTTCTGATCGGTGTGCCGGTATCATTGTCGAACCTGTCCAGATCTTTGGAGAACTTGAGTCCATACCCCCGGGTTTTTTGGCCCGGCTGCACAGTGAATGCCATCGCCTTAATATCTTACTTGTCGTAAATGAAAAGTTATCCGGTTTTGGTCGGGCCGGCGGCATATTTTTCTGCAGTGACGAAGCTGTTATTCCGGATGTTTTGGTGATCGGTGATGGAATAAGTTCCGGCTACGTGAAAACAGGTGCGGCGTTGCTTGCCGATCGAGTTGGAGTTGCCCTCTCCCGGTCAAATTCGGCGGAAAAAAACTTTGACGATAGCTCGCACCCAAAACCCGCTGATTTTTCGGTGTTAACTGCTGCTCTTGAGCACTATACCGTGGGAGGGGCTTTGGAGGCTGTCGTCGACATCGTCGAGCACTTCCATCTTCGCCTATATGAATTAATGGCCATGCCTTATGTCGGTGATGTTCGTGTTAAGGGTCTGCTCGCAACCGTTACGATAGTAGAGGATAAGTTTCGTAAAGTGCGCTTTGCACATCACGAAAACATCGGTCAAAAAATTCTATTGAATGGCCTTAAGCATGGCATTGTTTTCAAAGTCACTGAAGGGGACGTGTTGGCCTTTGCGCCATCATTTAATTATACCTTCGCCGAAATTGATACCCTGGTTGAGGGTGTTCGGAATGCTATTGCTGCCACGTTTTTTTCTCGATAGTTCGCGCGGGCAATATGTCGTGTGGACGGTAATTGTTGCTTTGGAGGTAAAATGTCTTTTGTAATTGAGAATACCGAGTTGCTGCTCCAGATGAATTTCATCAATGGAGAATGGTGTGATGCTCGAAGTAAAAGCATCCTGCCGGTTATCAACCCGGCTACCGGCGAAGTGTATGCCACAGTACCCGATAGCGACGAGGTCGATGCCAAAGCAGCCGTTGATGCAGCGGCTGAGGCATTCAAGACCTGGAAAAAGGTTCCGGCAAAACAACGAGCTAACATCCTCAAGTGCTGGAATGACCTGATTCTGGCGAACGCGCAGGATCTGGGAAAGATCATTTCCTCCGAGCAAGGCAAGCCGTTGGCAGAAGGTGTTGGCGAAGTCGCTTATGCCGCTAGCTATGTTGAGTGGTTCGCTGAAGAAGCGACTCGCTCCAACGGAGAAATCATCCCTTCTCCGGCCGCAGGGCGCCGGATGGCCGCCTATAAAGAGCCTGTCGGTGTCATCGCGGCGATTACTCCCTGGAACTTTCCGGCAGCGATGATTGCTCGCAAAATTGCTCCAGCATTGGCAGCTGGTTGTACCGTTGTGTGCAAGCCTGCGGCAGAAACGCCGCTGACCTCACTGGCACTGGTGAAGTTGGCCGAACTCGCCGGCGTCCCACCGGGCGTTCTGAATATAGTGGTGACGTCAAAATCCAAGTTAGTGGCTGATGTTTGGCTGGATGACTCAAGAGTTCGTAAGATCACCTTTACCGGATCGACCCCGGTGGGCAAGCACCTGGCCCGAGAATCGGCAGACACTCTTAAAAAATTGTCATTGGAGTTGGGCGGCAATGCTCCCTTCATCGTCTTCGACGACGCAGTGATAAATGACGCAATTGAAGGATTGATGATCGCCAAGTTCCGAAACGGTGGTCAGACCTGTGTGTGCCCTAACCGAATCTATGTGCAGGACGGGGTTTACGACGAGTTCGTTGACAAGCTGACAGCACGAGTTTCAGCTCTGGTCGTCGGCCCCGCCACCAACCCAGCATCGCAGATTGGCCCGATGATCAATGCCAAAGCAATTGAAAAGATTGAAAGTCACGTGACTGACGCTGTAAGCCGTGGCGCCCGGATTGCTACTGGGGGCAAGCGTATTCAATCGGCGGAGTGCCTAAGTGACACCTACTACGCACCTACCGTGTTGGTCGATGTTGATAAAACCTCGAAATGCTTCCTTGAGGAAACATTTGGCCCTGTTGCGCCGATCACGAAATTCACAACAGAGGCAGAAGTTCTGTTGTGGGCCAATGACTCACCGTTCGGATTGGCGTCCTACTTTTACACTACAGATCTGCGCAGAGTCACCCGTGTTTCCGAAGCACTAGAGTGCGGAATCGTTGGCATTAACGAAGGCGCCTTGGCTGCCGAGGCTGCCCCGTTCGGCGGTGTGAAGGACTCTGGTTATGGTCGAGAAGGTTCGACACATGGTCTGGAGGAGTACATGCACATCAAATACACATGCCAAGGCGGGCTAGATTGATCCCGCGCAGTTAATACGCTGGCAATACCGACCACACGGTGAGTGTCGTCGGTATTGCCATTGGTCTCTCAACGACAGCGAAAAGTTGGGCGCCTCGTATATGGAGGGTGCTGCTCGGATTAGGCGACGCCTTCTTTCGCGAAGCCTCTATTTTTATTGGTTTCTTGCCCGCCATGCGAACGGTATGAAGCCGTGCTTTGAAACCTGTGCTCATCATTATTTTTAAGTCGTTAGTCAGCTAAACGACTCGATAGTCTTTGGAGTTTTTATGCACGATGTAGATCGCTTAATGCGCCAGGATCGCCATTGGGTTCACCCTGTAACTGCATTGTTGCAGCATGAAGCTATGGGGCCCTGTATTTGGAAATCTGCGGAAGGTATCCATCTCACTGATATTCATGGCAAGCGGGTTCAGGACGCTTTCTCTGGCTTGTGGTGCGTCAATGCCGGCTATGGGCAACAAACCATCGTGCAGGCAGCTAAAAAACAGCTTGAGACGCTGCCATACGCCACAGGTTATTTTCACTTTGCAAGCGAGCCAGCCATAGAGCTAGCAGCTCGCCTGGCTTCGTTAGCTCCTAAAGGTTTGGATCGGGTCGTATTCGGTCAAGGTGGGTCGGATGCGGTGGATACAGCTATCCGTTTGGTTCGCTACTACTTCAATGCGACTGGCCGACCTGAGAAGAAGCAATTCATAGGATTGCAGCGTGGTTATCACGGCACCTCTTCGAACGGCAGCGGATTGACCGCATTACCGTTGTTCCATCGCTATTTCGATGTGCCCACGGCTGAACAGCATCACATTCCTTCCCCTTACACCTACCGCCATCCAGAAGGCCCTGATGAAAGTCAGGTACTGCGCAGCACGGTCAAGGCCTTGGAGGACAAAGTCGCCGAGATCGGTTCGGAGAAGGTCGCTGCGTTCATCTGCGAACCTATACAAGGCTCGGGTGGAGTGATCGTTCCACCTAAAGGCTTTTTGAAGGCGATTCGTGACACCTGTGATCGGTTAGGTATTTTGTTAATTGTCGATGAAGTGATTACAGGATTCGGGCGTACAGGCCCGATGTTCGCGTGCGAGTCGGAAGGTGTAAGTCCCGATCTGTTGACGCTTGCCAAAGGCTTAACCTCTGGTTATGCCCCGATGGGCGCGACGCTGATTTCCGAGGAGATATATGCCGCTATCGCTCAGGCAGGCAACGATGGAACGGCATTGGGTCATGGGCAAACGTACGCTGGTCATCCCGTAAGCGCAGCAATCGCAAACGCGACGCTCGACCTCTATCTGGAGGGTGGCCTTCTGCAAAATGGGCTGCATGTCGGCGCGTACTTCCAAGAGCAATTGAAGCAACTGGAATCTCTCGCCTGCGTGGGAGAGGTTCGTGGCCGAGGCATGTTGGCGGCACTGGAGTTCGTGGTTGATAAACAGACTAAAGCCAAGCCTCCAACCTCTCTGCAGTTTGGTCAACAAGTCCTCAAGCACGCGTTTGCAGAGGGATTGGTATTTAGGGCCTTCTCTGACGACATCCTCGGATTCGCCCCGTCCTTGAACTACACCGAGGCAGACATCGATGTGCTCATTGATATCTTGAAATACTCCATCGAGAAAGCTGCCACTTACCAGTTGTAAGTGAGCAGAGATTCATTTGTTCTGACCCCTTCGGCACTTGCCAGAAGGGGCTCACTCAACAGATAACAAAGGGGACGATGTGTACGAGGTAGCCGTCTGGGTGATAGACACTCGATCACTGATCCAGAAAGGGAATGCCATCGACGCTGACGGTGTAAGGGCGTGGGCTGAACAAGCAAAATCAAGCTTCGATCAGGGTAAACGGCCCATTCTGGTTTGCGACAGCGCGATATCTGTAGGGCTGGCAAGGATGAAATCATTGCAAGGTCAACGGGCAACAACGCTCTCGTTAGCGGCTATGGCATTTGGTCAAACAGCCATGGGAACTCTTTGGGAAACAATGTTCGCTAAGTCAGGCCAAATCTGCGCGCAGGTGTTGCTCAACCAGGAGGATCTGAAGATCGACCATCGAAAATCCGGTATCAGGGCGACCCTACGAACCTTGCTCGATATGGGAGTGGTACCCATCATTAGCGAAAATGAATTGTCTGCGCTTCCGCCCTCACCTCTCGGGTCAGTCCACTTTTTGGCTGAGGCGATCAACCAAATGATGAGTGTGCGTAGTCATAGCTGACTGTTGATCCGCGACTAGCAGTCGAAGTCCCTCACGCTGAATCTGTCCTGGTGTCAATTATCAAATAGCTGACGCTAGCTAGAAAGGATGACGTACCGAGTATTACCCGGCACGACAAAGGCTAGTTTTTACTCGACCAGGCAATGAAGCGCTCTTCGAGACTTTCGCCATATTCCAACCAGAAATCAACATCAATTTTAAGTGCGTTTTTCATGTTTTCAGGAGCAGTGGGCAGATCTGAGGCCAGAGATTTATCCAGCAAACTTGCTGCTATGTTGTTGGAAGGGCCGTAAGCCATTTTTTCGGTATAGATTTTTTGTTGCTCCGGACGCATTGCAAAATTGATGAACTCATAAGCTGCCGCAAGATTCGGTGTCCCCTTAGGAATTGCCCAATCATCAAATTGGTACAGGTTCTGATTCCAGACGGTCTTCAAATTCACGCCCGATTTTTGAACTGCATGAATTCTTCCGCTGTAGGCTGAGCTCATGACTACGTCGCCCGAGACAAGGTACTGTGGTGGCTGTGCACCGGCTTCCCACCACTGAATAAACGGTTTTAGCTCATCAAGCTTTGCAAATGCACGGTTGACGCCGTCGGGCGTGGACAAAATTTTGTATACGTCAGCCACGGGCACCCCGTCAGCCATGAGTGCAAACTCTAAAGAGCCCCTAGCAGATTTGCGCAGGCTACGCTTACCTGGAAATTTCTTGGTGTCCCAAAAGTCTTTCCAATCTTTGGGAGCTTCTTTGAGTTTATCTGGGTTATAGGCAAGGACGTTCGACCATACAAATATTCCGACACCGCATTCTTGCTGTGAACCTGAGATTAAATCCCCCTTACTGCTGATCTTGCTGTAATCGATTTTTTCGAATAGACCTTCCTCACAACCTCGTGCAAGGTCTGTATCTTCAACGTCTAGGACGTCCCAGTTCACGCTTTTTGTTTCGACCATGGCTTTCAGCTTAGCCATCTCGCCATTCCACTCTCCGGCAACAATGTCGGTTCCAGAATGATCCTTGAACGGTTTGTAGAAGGCGACTTGTTGAGCGTCTTTGCTCGCTCCGCCGTATGAGATAACGGTTATTTTCTCAGCCATTGCTTGGTTCGCTAAAGCGATACTGCCGAGCAGGGAAATTGCAATAATGTTCTTCGACATCTGAACTCTCCATTGATGACAACCATTGTTGTTTTAGGCAGTTGTTAAATCAGGAAAAATTACTGTTCTGCAATGATTTCGATATTAGATGTTCAACGTAAAATAACCGGGCGGTTGTTTTTATAGAGGTTGCTCGGTGATTTCGCTGCTGGGAGGATGTCTGAGATTAATTCAGATATTGTTTTTTAAGTCAGGTATAAATAGTAGAAATTTACGAGTTTCTGATGCTTCTTTTGGTAGGAGTTTTGCCAGGCCTGCGCGCTGATAGACTCTAAAGTGACAGTATCCTGCTAAGCACCTCGCTCTTACTTCGCTCAACGCTCGATGTAGACCAAATAGACAGTTGCTGATGACAGTGCTGATCCGAGCCAGCTCATAGGTATAGTGGTAAGGCACTAAAATCTAGCGATTACAAGTACCCTTGGAGCTTTACAATGAGCGCAATCGACATAAAAGCAGCTTTGAGTACCGCCCGCATTATGATTGCTAACCTAAACGACTGTCCCGACACCGTGCGCTTGGAAAATCACGCTCATGAAATCAAGAGATACGTTTTTGCTCTGCATCACGTGAAGATCATCGATGAACAACAACGAGATTTGTTGATAAATGAAATATTGATAGCTTTCGATAAAAGAGAGCCAAAAATTGGGGTATAACGGGTGCCGTGCCAGTACCTCGCTTTCATAATATAGTTGCTGGTTAGGTATTGCGAGCTCAAACCCGTCACTTCGTGACGAAAAACCGGCCTAGTCAACCTCAAACAAAACAAAACAAAACAAAACAAAACAAAACAAAACAAAACAAAAATCCTCACTCAACTAATAGTCTGAGTACAGATCCCTATTTAGGAGGGCGGCGCCTCCAAAAACTCGTTAAGTACCGCGTCAACTAAATTTTTCAGCAAAGGGCCTCCAGCAACTGGATGCGACCTCAACACGTGACAAACCTGCGAAAGCTTAGGCAGCCCCCCTGCCACCTCAGTCAACCCTTCCGTTATATTCCTGCTACTAAGAAGTGTAACACCGAGCCCATTCAAAACTGCAGCCTTTACCCCATCCCTACTTGGGCACTCAACTATGTTTTCAAGCCTCAACCCAACTTCTTCCAACTTCTGTTTTGCGGCAAGACCATAAAAACTATTCTTATCGAAAGAGACGAAAGGAACACTACCGTTAAACGTCAATGGATGGTTGACCGACTCTACCCAGTGTAAGTCCTCGCACCATAACTCAGTGTCGCCAGGCATTTTTTGATCAACAAAAACTTGCAAAATAGCTAAATCTATTTCAGACGTATTCAGCCATTCATTCAACAGTAGACTCTGAGCTACCCTAATATTCATCGAAGCGAGGGGATTAGAGCGTCGAAAACGTCCGAAGACAGCTGACATTTTGCTATCAATAGCATCTTCGGTCGTTCCTAATCTAATCTCACCAGACAAATCGGAGCGTTTGAAGAACTCAACTGCTTCATCATGTATCGCTACAAGACGATTCGCAAAATTAAGCAACTGCGTACCATCAGCAGTGGGAATTACCCCCTGGGGGCCTTTATACAAAATCGGACGCCCTAGCTTTTCCTCTAGGCGAGAAATTTTATGGCTTACGGCAGACTGGGTTAAGTGAAGCTTTTCTGCAGCCCGAGTGACCCCACCAAGCTCCAGAACCGTTTTGAACGCCCGTAGGGAATCGATATCCAATCGCATCACTAGCACCATGCCACCTTATCGTGAATGCGAAATTTTAATGCAATGAAAGCCATGCGTCACGCTCAACGACGCTTACTAGACACGTCCGTTGACCTGACCACCTCGATGCCGAAGAGCTACGACGACAGTGCTTGGCCACAATAGCTACTTCAGAATGACGTACTGTTTACGCATGGTTTGAGAAACACTCCAAGTTCCGTGTGTATCGGCCTCAAAAAAGAATGTATCACCTACACCGAACTCAAGGGACTCCTCACCATCCGGTGTAAAGCTCCCTGCCCCATTCAAAAAATGCATAACTTCAGCCTCCTTCACCGAACGGCGATAACTACCTGGAGTACATTCGAATACACCTGCATCAACCGACTCACCACCTATTTCTATTTTGGTTCCTGACAGGCTCACAACAGGTGAACCAGGAAGTCCAACTTCCCCCCATGGAGCCAAATTTAGCATGCGGGATGGACCTCCGAGTTTCTGCACTTTCATAGGAGCTCACCTCAAATATTATTATCGATTACAGCCTATCGAACTACGAGCCAGGACTAACCTAAATTCAAATGGAACAAAAGCCAAATAATCACATCTGGATTAGGAGTCCAAGCTCTTGGAAATCACTCAGCCTTGGAAAGCAAGGACTACGCAAATTCGCAGCACCTTTATTATTACGCAAAATAAAGTAAAACAGGCCATGACAAAATTCGATCCAAGCATGACAACATGTCAATTTCCGGCTTCGATGCATTGAGATAGAGTCAATGCACAACCACATACCATGTTGGAAAGACAAAAATGAAACTGAAACAGCATAAAGCCCTGACCTTCGACGTAGTAGGCACCCTAATTGACTTTGAACAGGGTGTAGTGAACTACATCCGCCCTCTTGCTGAGAAAGCTGGCCGAGGCGATCTGACTGATGAGCAGATTCTTCAGAGTTTCGCTGCCGCTGAAACAGCTCTCCATGCCGAAACTCCTGGCGTATCATTCACCACTATGCTCCCCCATATCTATCGCATCATGGCATCCGAATTTGGCTTTTCTAAAGCTGATGCAGATGTTGAGGGTCTTCGTTTGTCCATATCAGACTGGCCGGCTTTCCCGGACTCGATTGATGCGTTAAAACAATTGCGCAAGCATTTCCGTCTGATCGCCGCAAGCAACGCTGACAATTGGTCTGTTCGAGAAATGGCGAAGACCTTGCAGGAACCATTCGACGACATGGTTACAGCGGAGGATGTCGAAAACTGCAAGCCTAATCCGCAGTTCTTTTCGTATCTGCGCGGCACCCAGCGGGTGCTTGGCTATCGCCTCGAAGATTACATGCACGTAGCGCAGAGTCAATTCCACGACATCGGCGTCGCCAAGCAACTCGGGTACGATGTGTGCTGGATTGAGCGCCGTCACGACCAGGAGGGTTTTGGTGGTTCGCCAACACCGAAACACGGCTCAACCAATCCAGACTATCACTTCAGAACCTTGGGCGAGTTTGCTCAAGCTGTTGAGTCGGAGCGATAGGTCATAATTCGTGCTTAAGCAGCAAGTACACGAATTAAAGAGTTGGTTGCTCCTGAACGTTGATTAGGTGCAACCAATATTTATTTTATTAAAACTTTAGAGCATTACTCAGAGAAGTCTCGTCGAGCACTAGCTTCCCTCCCCCCTATCCATATAGACAGCATAAATACAAATCATATATATGAAACTCAAATCGTCGTCATCATGCAGCTTCGCATGCGAAAGATTGCCAAGAAAAAAATAGTTGCTTGCACGATGTGCGTCTACCTCTACGCGGCCTGTCCTACAAACACAACCTTCTCAGCGGCAACATTATCGCGCTTTCAAAGCCCCATAATGGAGCTATTTAAACTGTACTGTTTGCAGGCCTACTAATTAACGTGCGCTCTTTTAGACACAAAGCGAGCAGAAAAATTGCGACAGCAGAGGTTTAATCATGTACACGGCACAGGATTCGACACCTTTCAAACAGAATGCTAATCACCCACCATTTCCTGACATCGCATCGCTTTGGCAGTCCACGGCAAATAACGGCCCCAAACTGCCGACGTTGACGAAAGAGCTACAATACGACGTTGCGATTATTGGGGGCGGCTACACGGGTATGAGCACTGCCCGCTACCTCGCGGCTAAAGGCCTGTCTCCAGTAATCCTAGAGGCAAGCAGGATCGGCTGGGGCGCAAGCGGTCGGAATGGAGGGGTGGTTGAGGGAAAATACAGGGTTTCCTTCTCTGATGTGGCTGACCGCTTCGGTTTGGACACATCACGATGCATGTACAACCTAGCCCACGAGGCCGTTGACCACGTTGCTGAGCTGATTGAGGCCTACTCGATCACCTCCGCAAACTATCAGCAAAACGGGACTATGCGATGCGCACACCACCAGACAGCTTTCGCCTCGTTAGTCGGTGAAGATGAGTGGATACGCAAATTCCTGGGCGATAAAAGTACCCGCGTCATCTCAGCGGAGGAAATGGCTCGCGAGACGGGGTCGAGAGATTTCGTGGGTGGTGTACTCAACAAGCATGGAGGCACGATCCATCCACTTAACTTTGCGCGAGGTATTGCTGCTGGTCTTATTGAAAGTGGTGTCGACATCTTCGAAGAGTCTCCAGTCGTGAATTTCCACACGCACAACAATGGCGTGAAAGTAATTACGTCTGGTGGCGTTATCAACGCTTCACAGGTTGTCATTGCAACCGATGCATACACCGACATCACCAAGGCGACAAGCGCGGTGACTAAAACGATTGTGCCTTTTAGGTCTGCCATTATCGCTACAGAACCTCTTGATGAGGTGGGAATGGAGACGCCCATCTTTGACGGTCGAAGCTACAGCGAAACGCGCCGGATGATGCGTTGGTTTCGTAGAAGCGGTAATCGACTTTTGTATGGCGGTCGTGGGGCATTCGGGAAGACTGACTCTGAAGCGGCATTCCGCGCTTTGGAACTCGCGCTCCACAAACAATTTCCACAGCTGGAAAACGTAAAAATAAGCCATCGCTGGTCTGGCCTTGTAGCACTGACTCTCGATGCAGTTCCCCACCTAGGACGCTTGGACTCAAGAACCACCTATGCGATGGGGTACAACGGTCTCGGTGTTGCCATGTCCTCAAACATGGGAAAATATGTTGCAGAGGTCGTAACAGGTGGCAATCCGTCCCTGGGAATGCTCACAGCGTCTGAACTAAAATCCATCCCTTTCTACTCCCTGCGTGAGCCTGGCGTCAGGATGGTCGCCGGTTGGTATCAGTTGCTTGATCGACTAGGCTACTGAGGCCACCAAAAAAGGGGTTGCCCTGGCAAGCAGAACAGCCCCTCACAATCAATTGCAATCGACAGTCGCAGCTATCGTTTGCCAGCTAGCGACAGCTCCTGCCGCGCCAGTTGGAGGGAGCAAAAGCGGAGATTGCATTGGTGGTGAACGCTTATAACCTCAAGCGAGCGATTAGCGTGCTCGGAGCCCGCCAGTTGATGGCGCTAATGGGCTGAAATACCTTTTTCTTGTCTATCGCTCGCACAAAAACAAACGGCCCGAACAAGTCGGGGCGTTTGTTGGGCTGACCTTCAGTGCGTTTTCACGCAGTCTGAATGGGCCCTTGCTTGTACTCAAACCAAAATCACTTGGTAAGCCAAGACTCGACGGTGTCGGAACCGTACTCAGCTTTCCATTCCTTCAACGTTTTGTGATTGCCGCCTTTGGTTTCGACGACTTCACCCGAATGTGGGTTTTTGTAGATTTTCACTTGGCGTGGCTTACGAGAGCCGGTTTTAGACTCGGTTGCTGGTGCGCGACGACCGGCCTGCGGATCAAGCAGGTTGATCACGTTCTTCAAGCTGTAACCGTACTCTGCAAGCAAAGCGCGGAGCTTGGTCTCAAATTCGATTTCTTTTTTGAGCCCAGCGTCGTCTTTCAGCGCTTCGAGAGCTTGGAGCTGCTCGGCTAGGTGTTTTTCGAGTTGGCGGAATTCTGCAAGCTTAGACATGATAGATCTCTATGTAGTTAGTCTCCTAACAATACACCAAAAGCAGCAATTTGAATTTAGGATAAGTGTCCTGCGTGATCTTTTAACCAATAGTTTGAATCACTGAGGTCGCACATGCTCACCTACTAGGGAGCAGTAAGACGAGAAGCAGAGCTCAGTTAACTTAAACGCTGACATTAGCCAAGAAGCGAGCGTCGTATGAAGCTCCCAACAGCAGGCGGTCACACGGAATCACTTCGCTGTCGAGTAGCTTGCCAACAGATAGTGAAACTCTGGCTCCTCATCTCCCTCCGCATACACCCAATCCGGATCGGTTGCTACGCTCGCCAGGCGCATCGTCCCCCTGCCCTATCGCCCATTGAAGGAATCCAGCACGCCCATAACCTTCTCAGAGAAACCGTCGCATCTTCGCGTAAGCGGCTACTGAACCATATAGGGGTAAGCGCTTCGGAACGGATTCAAAAACAGCTTCAATTGACCAGCATATGGTCATAACCTAGTCTGAAGTGCAGGGTTTAGTTCCTTTCAAGGATGAACATGATCAACTTCAAATGCGATAAGTGCAGCAAGCCGATTCAGGTCTCTAAAGAGATGGCCGGCAAGCAAGGCAAATGTCCACATTGCGCATCGCCGTTGATAGTGCCGGCCCCACTGGTGTTTGATATCAATGAGACGGATATCCCCGATGGTAAGCCGACTTCCTGGGTTGAAGGCCTGGCGAAGGTCGATGTTCCGGTGCAGCTGGCTGACCCTAAACCTGTGCCATTGGCTGATAAGACCAAGTCGTTCATTGGCACATTGCTCTACTGGATCTTCGGCCTGCTTTTCGCTGGTTGGACGCTAACGGTCATCTTCCAGGCCCCTGCAGCTGGTATTCCACCTCTGATCGCGACCATTTTGTTGCTTCCACCGATATGCAACGCGCTCATGACAAGATTTCAGTTTGATCTGCAGCCGTCTGCTCGTGTGATCGGCGCCGTTGCGCTTGGGTTCGCAGGAATACTCCTGTTCGCCAACCATTTAAAGGACGAGCCCAATGCCAAAACAGCGGCGGAAGATGCTGCATCGGCACAGAAAAAGGTCGAGCAGAGGAAGGTTGATGCGGACTATTTGGTTGCAAATAAGCCAGCCATCACTGCCGAGTTTCAACAGTTGCTGGATGCGAAGAAGATCATTGAAGCCAGGAATCTGTTGCAAAAGTACAAGGGCCTGGGTGATGCCGACGTGGACGCCATGTTCGCTAAAGTCGATGCAAAGGTTAAGGACATCGCCAGAGACGAGCAGACCGCCTCTCTAAAGGCCCAACTCGCGCAACTGGGCAAGGACGACTACGCCGGCCAGGAGACAGCCTACAAGGCCCTGCTGGCGCTCTACCCAGGCAACAAGGAGTACACGGACAAGCTCGCGGCGGCTTCTCATGAGATCAAGAAGGCCAGTGAGTTTCAGCAGCGCAGGATGGCCGGAGAGGCTTGGGATTATGAGACCACGCAGGATTCAATGAGCCAGAAACCGGTCACGACAGCCTTCATTAGGTCGACCAACAGATTGTCGTTCGACTTCCCTTACCGCGGAGCGCAACAGGCCACGCTCCAACTGCGCAAGCACCCGCGTTGGGGTCAGGACGTGATTCTCCACATCCAAAAAGGCCAGTTCATCTGCAATTCATATGACGGTTGCGCTGTGTCGGTGCGCTTCGGGAACGGAAAGCCAAAGCGATTCTCTGCCGGCGAGCCGAATGACAACGACAGCACCTACGTTTTCATTAGGGGCTACAACAGCTTCGTCAGCGAACTGCGTAAGGTCGACAAGATCTACATCGAGGCTCAGTTTTACCAGGAAGGCAATCGCACGATGGAGTTTGCGGTAGATGGTCTGGACTGGAAGTGAGGTTAGATGATCGCCCAGCGCGATCTCGTGCCCGAAGGTTCGGCCATCAGTAGAGCGCTGGATTACAGCCTGAAACGCCGGACACTGAATGGGCAATCCGTATGCTTTTTGAAGGACGTGCCCACGCGCCTGCCGACAAAACGAGCGAGTGAGATCGATCAGTTGCTGCCGCATAAGTGGCAACCGCTTTAATCACGCAAGGCGTGATGCCCGGACGCGAACGGTACAACTGGATTCGGCCCCATCAATTCAACGGTGGACTAGCGCCAGTTCAGGCCGAGAAAAAACTAAACGTCGTGTTCGGGATTAGTTGACCACTACACAGGCGCCCTCTGATGAGGGGCGCGTAGTTGCAATTAGGGGCGCTTATCGACAAATCAACCAGGCTCGGAAACGGAGAAGTGGTTTACGCCGCCCCAAGCGGTTCATTTCGAGCCAACAGATCACCAAGCCCTTTCAGGAAATCGTAGGACTGTTGGCGTTGCTCCAACACCTGCTGCTTGCCGTCTAGACACAGCTGCCAGCGCGCTTGCAGCTGTTGGTCAAGGGCAAGGCTCAACTCGCCGTACAATCGCTGCGCTTGAGCACGGATGACGCCAACCTGCTCATCAAGCTGTTGCTGGATCAATTTGCGCTTCGAGATCCCGGCCTCAATTTGCTGCTGGTTTAAATGCTCCTCCAACATATCGCTGCCAACAGATGCCAATTGGTCTACAAGCGGGGCAACCACACTGATCGTTGAAGCCCAGCGAACGTAGCTACTCGCTTTCTCCATCTGTTCTTTGGATTTAAAAATCTTCTTGATCGCCTCCGCCAACGCATCGCCCGTTAGCTTCTCCAGCTCACCCAATTTGTGTTGCGCATCCTGAATCGACATGCCTAAGTCGGTTTCCACCAAGCTCTTGATGGTTTGTCTGATGACCGGCAAGAAACCGAATACCCTCTTACGATTTCGTGTAAACGAGTTGGGCTGCTCGCTCACGCACTGCGAGGCATCAGCTTGGATCCGGGCGCTATCGAGTAACCCTGCAATGTCCAGCTTTACGGCATGCCGCTGTATTTCCAGCTCGAATTCCTGAGCCAAGGTCTGCAGATCAGCACAACTGGCGCTGGCCCACTGATCAATCGTTTCTGACAGCATCACTTCCAGGCGTGCCACCACCCGCGGGATATCCGCGAGCTCCGCTTGACCAGCGGGACGCAGCGCTTCTTCTACACGGCGTTGTAAGTCCATCTCTGAGTGGGCCGTTACACTTGCAAGCCGTTGCCGAAACAGCGCGTAACGTTGCGTATCGTTATCCAGTCGCTCAGCCTCCAGTTGCAACACGCTGTCCCGTGTGCGCACTGCCTCCTCAAGCTCCCGCGTCACGGCATACACAAAGCGTAAGCCGGCCTGCTGCCGTAGACGCAACTTGTCACACTCCAATCCAGCCAGCGTGGCTACCAATGCGGCAATGCCATCCCAAGAGCGGCCAATGTCGTACATGGTGAAATCAGGATCCGGCATGTTGCCGACCATCTGATAAGGGTCGGCCACGACGCAATGCATGCCGGCCATGGCACCTCCAATGCCATCTTTGGATAACATGCTGAGCAGTTCTGCCATTTTCTTGTCGACCAGCGTTGCAAACCCTTCAGGGCTTTCACCAGGGTCGACTCCAGCCTCATCCATGCGTGCAACGACTGCGACCGTGGCCGAAGCAACTGCCCAAGGTGGCAGCTGAGGGTGGAAGAACGTCCCTTTGAGGAGCGCAACATAATCTGTTTGACCAGAGGTCACCAACTGCGGGGGCATCACCCACACATACGCGTCGGCCAACTGCAGCGTTTTGCGGCTAATGGTGTCGTGCTCGTCGTTACCGCTACCCAGTCCTGGTGTGTCGACAAAAACAATAGGGCCCGCCTGGACTTCTCGGCTTTCGAATGTCTCACGACGTGCGCTGATGACAACCCAATCAGGCACTGGGCATTGAGCCTCAACCAGCAAGCGTTTCAAAAGACTACTCTTTCCGGCATCGTAGGCACCGAAGATCACCGTACGAACGGTTGGTATGTCGGAGAATGCTCGCCATTGGTCGCGGTACTGGGTGACGTAATGCAAGGTAGGAGCATACGTCTGCAAATGCTGCCAAAGACTGTCGATCAGTTCTGCTGTCGAGTTACTCAAGTTCGTCCCCACTTTTACCAAGAAGTAACAATGCTTTGCCACATAGCCTACGATAGGCTGCAACCTGCTCCAGCTTCACCTGCACCTTCTCGTTGAGCGCTGCAAGGTCGTTGGCCAACTCGCGGTCAAAAGCCTGGAAGCTTGCCACTAGGTCATCTTTACCACTCATCAGGCCAGGGTTATCGTCCGTCCCTTGGCTTATGATACTGATCAATTGCTCCGCCGACTTTTCGAGCGATTCCGCGAGGTTTTGCCGGGCCCGCTCGCGCTCCGCATTGCGGTGCTCATCAACGAAGACGAAGGCAACATCCACCACGACCCCCACTACTGCGATAACAGCGCCAGCCTTGGCGAAGGTTTTCGCTAATTTCACCGCCCCCCATGGCCGAAACTTAAAGCCAAGAGCTTTGCCCGTGCCATAGACGATCTCTCGCGTGGCCCCGCCCATGGAGCGTCCAACCTTATCGAAGATTTCAAACGCCCATCCCTTGCCTTTGGCATCGTTGAAACTCCCAGTCTTCGGTTGTTCACCTGCAAACGCCTGGCGGAAGGTGACGGAGGCGACGCGACGGGAAATACGCTCGTTTGACCGACGCTGCCAAGCCTCCAGCGCCTCGCTGAACTCCTTTTGCCACTGATCAAGTCCCACAACTAATTCGGGATCTTTCCACCAGCGCTCCAGCTGCTGAACCTTGTTCTTGAGCTTGGCCGGGTCACTTTCGACCAGCACCGCTTGCTTGAGAACCTCAGCCCGATCGCGCACCAAGGTTTGCAGTGTCAGCAAGTAGCGGTCACCTAGTTGCTTGCCCTTGGTAGCGCATTGTCCTACCAGCAGCCTCAATTGCCCCAATTCGTCGCTTTGTCGGCGCTGAAGATTGATATCGTGCCGCATCAAAAGCACCTGCTGCCACAAGCGGTAGATGCCGCTATGCAGGATGGAGCGCGCAGCGCCCGAAGCCGACAACCCCTGTCGTACAGCACGTAGCTCCTCCATGAACGGGGTGAAGCCGTCCCATCCACGGTATGGGTCAAACGCCGAGGCATCAGCATCACTGCGATCTCCCACCAAGCCATAAGGATCGCTGGACATAAAGAATATTTGGTCATCGTCGATTTGAATTGAACGTGCTGCCAGGGCCTGGCGCAGCTCCACACGCTTGCGCTCCACCAATTTTGTAAAGACATCGGGGGACAGCTCTGGGTCGACACCCAACTCGTCCGAGCGGTTGACAATGAAGTAGGTGCTGTCGCGTTTATTGACAATACCCTTGGACAAGTCCCCGGCGATGGCGGTGCGAAGCGGCATGTCATCGCCGAGGATAAGATTGGGTTGCAGCAGGAAAATCACCACACTGGCATCCGCTAGGGCGGCCCAAGCTTCCCGCGTGTGCGCCAGGTGACTACTTTGAAATCCGGGGCTGTCGACCAGAAGAACACCGTCGACATCATAAGTATGCGCTGTGTCAGTCAGAGGCTTTGCCGCCACCTTGAGCGTATCTGGCACGGGTAAGCCGCCATCTAGCAGCAAGCGCTTGATGAAACTCGACTTCCCCGTGTTGTAATCGCCCACGACGTGAATGCGGGATATTCCGACGCCAGCAAACTTGACCAAAGGTTCCAGAGCCTTCTCGGCGCTCTTATTTTGAGCGCAAACATACAGAGCCTCGGCAAGCCATTCCTGAGCTGCATGCAGGGTGACATCATGTGAGAAACGGCCGAGAAATCCACGCATGCCGAGGAATAACTTGTCGAATATGCTCGGGTCATAGGAGCGCGTCGTACCGGAGTTGGTGGCCCCCTGCGCGCTGACCAGACCATCAGTATCTTCAATCCAGTCCTCACCAAGCCAATAAAGCGCCGATGCACTAGCGCGCTGTGCAAAGGCTTGCCGCTCTCGGTGTTGGGCAATTTCCCATACCAACAATTGCGCGTCGCGAAGCGGCTCGAGAGATTGCGATTGTTGAGCAATTGTCGCCTGTACTGTCGCGCATCTTTTAGTGATACGACGCAGTGAAAGCACATTGCGCACCGCTGGCAACAGTAAGTCTTGCGTCGCTTGAAGCTGCACCTTTGCGGATTGGGCCAATACGTCGTGCTTGACGTGACTGTAAGCGCCATAGATCAGCGCGTGCAATGCTGCAGTGACCTGCTGCCGGCCTTCCAAACGGGCCCGCTCCGCCTTTTTTCGCGCAGCACTGCCGCCCCACCCCAGCAATGTCGAAGCAATGCCCCCAAGCAACACGGCACCTGCCGCAACGGCTGCGCTCCAACCGAGCGGGTTCCAGAAGTTAGTGACAACTAAACCTCCAAGGGCGCCCAGGGCGCCTGCAAGAATGCCCCCGCCTTTTATTGCCCAGGCGCTGTATTTCCAGCCATTGCCTGCATCACCATCAATCGAACACCCTTGGATACGGATGGCCAACTCCAACTTCGCGTCGCTGAGCGCTAAGCCGGCGCTGTCGCGCAGAAATGTCAGAGTATCGTTGAATACCGCCTCCGTCTGTTGAGCAATGAGCTCCTCATCGAAACATCGTTCTCGCACTGTCGACTCGGTAAGCGCCTGGTTTCGATCAAAGGCTTCACGGATGCAATCATCCGCCTTTCGTAGCGATGCCTGGCATAGGGTGCCGATTACTGTATCCAGCCTCAATGTAACTTGCTCTGTGTACTGCCCTTCACTCGGTGCCTGAAAACGGCCACCGCGATGGTGCTCCAATGCATCAAGCAGATCCACGCCGTCGACCACCAGACGCTCACGGCGCTCCGATGTATCAGCGGACGGATATCCCACTAACCGCATCATGGGTTCGAGTAACGTACTTTCCAGAGTCTCAGCACCGCTTAGAGCTTCATCACGTACCTCGTCTATCGTATGCGCCAAGCCCGTGAACAAGCCTCGCAATTGATCATTAAGCGAGCCGAGACGCAGTGCTACCGCGCCTTCTGCAATCGCCAGGGTCAGCAAATCTTCGAGGCGAAGGTAATTCGACCACGCCTCCAGCTTTTCACACCCGTATGCCTCCCGCTGCTTGACCAGGCTTTCCAAGTCCGGCCCCTCAAAGGGCAACGTTGCCCGCGCGAACACGGCACGCTTTGAGCTTACCGCCACAACCGGGACGTTATTCAAGCCCAAGCGCGACAGCTCATCACGAATATTGGTGGCATGCTCACTGACCGAGCGTGACAGATTGGCGCGGGCCGTCGCCGCAGGCACGCGACTGGGTATCCGCCAGACAGGATTGCGAGGATTGAGCACGGCGATTACCGGTTTACGGTATTGATTCACCCATGCGGCAAATTTCGCAAACTCGTCAGCCTGCTGGCTTTGGCTGTCAAAACACACCAATACAAAGTCGGCCACCTCGACAGCTTTACGGGCACGGGCTTCAAGATCATCACGAGAGTTGCGACGCCCCCAGCCATTGATACCGGGAGTGTCATAAATACGGCAGGCGCTCCAGGACAGCGGCTCGACATCTGTCGTCCAATCGCTCTCTCCCTGAGAAACTGCCGAACCACTCCCTCGGGTAAAGGCGGTAATCAATGAACTCTTGCCGGCGCCGGTGCGACCGAACAGAACGATATTGAAGGTGCTCAAGGCCGCTCGCTGACGCTCGACGAGATCCAGGATCTCCCGACGCTTTTCAATCAATACGTCGGATAATCGCTGAGCTACCTCCCCCTCAGGCCCAGCGACACGCTGCCTGATGGCAAAGGCCGCTGTCTTGCTCATTTGCGCGAGCACTGAAGCGATACGTTGATTAAGGCGGGCCAGTTCTTCTTGGCTTTGAGCTACCGCATCTGCGGTCGCCTGGGACAACTTGTCATTCACCTGATCGTTCATTCGTCTCATTCAGGATCCGCAGCTCCCGGATTACCGGAATAGCATTTTGGAAATCCGCTAGGTTGAACTTTGAAACCAGCGTCGCCAGGATCTTGAGTGCTTTGGGAACGGGGTGCTTCGGGGGCTGAAACAAGCTGAACGGAATCGTCCATGCGCAACCATCCTTGTCGTGATACCCAAGGGAGTACGGACGAGCGTCCGATCTTGAAAGACCCCGCTTAAGCTAGTGGCGCAATAATAGCGTTTCTTGGGGGAAGAGATAAGGCGTGTTGGCCGGACGTACCCTTACCCAAATTTATCTGAAGTAGAAATAAAACGGGCTACCTCACCCATCAATCAAAAGCCAGACAATGCCTACTGAGTCCTTCCTCTGGGTCAAGCAAACATAGGTCAGACAGGGTCAGGTATTGAGGACACCGTTTCCTGAACCTGTTCACGGCCGCGTTGCGCGGTTTGCTCCGACACTTGGGACGCCTCGCTGGTTTTAACCGCGTTGCGTGCGTCCTCGTCGACGGCCGCCGTCATTTGATTCACAGCCGCCGCAGCCTGTTCGATCTCCAGACCCTGCAACTGCAAACTGCTACTGGTCTGACTACTGACCGCGCTCAGCTCCTCGGATGAACTGGCCACCTGGCTCTCCCCCCCTACTTCGCGCAGATTTGTCGCTAAATCCCATCATGTAAGCGCCCTTTGGCACGACTAGGGTTAGTCACCGTTCCATTCAACGATCCCTATCTGCATTCCGGTGGATGTATGCTCTGAATTCATCAGAGGACATCGTGTTGTGCCGGCCATCGTAGGTATCTGGTACACGGTTGTAGACAGAAGAGGTACTGAAGATCACAAAGCTTCCACCCGATAACCGAGTTACCCGCCTGGCGGCATCGGTCAGAGGTTCGCCCTTTAGCTCATTGTCGAACCAAGCTTGCAGCGGCGCGTATACCCCAGGCAGAACTTCAGTCAGCTCCTCAGAATCCTCTAGGTATCGGGCAGTCTCATTTTCCAACGCTGGATAAACAGGCTTGAGCTCAAGCCTGAAGTAATTCCACTCGGGTTTTCCGGCGTATGACTCGAAAAAGAGGCGCTCAGGACAGCAAATTTCGTACATGCGATCACTCACCTTCAGCTCAATCATGTCCGCCTCTGGGGCAAGGTCTGCTCCCAGGAGCGTCATGCCACCTCCAGTCGGATAAAACATGTGATTCAGCCCTGAATTCGACGCAGCAGCGTTCAACACGGCGCAGATCTGTCGCCGGTCTTCCCACTGAGCCCTGGCCGGCGCCCCCAACGGAAATATCTTTTCAGAAACCTCCCGCCACTCATGCCCATTGCGGGCATCGAAGTCGTCATTGATGTGCATCCATGCTTCGAGCGTCTCAATGAAGTGGTCAAGAGCTGGTCTAGCAGTTGGCTCGTGTTCGGTACAGGCGGTTAAGAGCTCATCCAATGGGGTCAGGTAATAGTCAGACAGGTAGTTACGAAGCCCTACAGAAGTGTGGGCGTCATACTGCCCATCGAATCCGAGACTTTTACCCGTGAGCACCATCCATAGAGATTTTGCTAACGAGTAGATGTCTGCCAGCTTCCCATCGGCTTCGCTTGGCGTCCTTCTCATTTCAGGAGCCATCGTGTATTTCGCACCGACGTCTCGTCGTTCGGGCGTGATTCCTTCCGCATCGGGGATTTTGACGAGGCCAAAGTCCGAAAGGCAGACTTGGCCATCCAAAATAAGGAAGTTGGCAGGCTTGATGTCTCTGTGAGAGATGTCTTGATTGTGCAGCCGACACAACGTTGCTGCCAAACTCTGGAACTCGGAGGCGATTTCGAAAGGCTTTTTCCGCTCGACGTCATCCATGTAAGGAACGGCAATAGGCATTACATACCAAGGCCGCTCTTTTCTGGGATTTTCTGGTATGTAGCTATCGAGTAGAGGCACTATCCCCTCAGGGATGCCGAGTCCTTTCAACACTTCAATTTCTCGACAAAAACGCTGGTACGGCTCATCTGTGCCGCCACGAATGAGGACTTTTATCGCCCGGCTTTCTCCGATCTCATTAATGGCCTCCCATACTTCGCCATTCCCGCCCCTGCCGAGTCGCTGCGTCAGTGTCCATTGGCCAAATGAGGCGCCTTGTTCGAGCTTGCTCAAAACATGTTCCTTTTCGAGTGTTCTTTTGAGTGTGCGTTAGAGAGTACCGCGCAGCAGTGCCGACCGCCCGAATCAGCGAGGCGGAAGCCCAGGGAAGCGAAGTCTGGGATAGATACGGCGCTCAACCGCGCATTCGGAGATTTGCCAGAACGCAGATAATAGCGCTTGCTCTGATGGGCAATGCCGGGTCATGACCGCAAACTCGTTGTAATCGAATGCTAATACGCGAATACCAACTTCATCCATGAAATCCAAGATCAGGGCTCCGTACTCATCGTAGGCGTCGATGAATAGCTCCTTGACGATCACAACGCCCACCAACGGTCGCGCTGCCAAGTCGATAACAAGGGGCTCGCCACTAACAAGCTTCAGTAGAGGATTTCCTTCACGCTTGATCGTCGAGATCGCGCCACGCAACTGCGACAGGCCTTCCTTCAACTGGCTAACGGCTTTTTTCCGCTTCCGTTCCAGCTTTGTGCCCAAAATTGCAGCGGTGTTAGGACTGTCCTTGGCCTGCAGCAGCAAGGTTACCTCGCGGCCCAAAACCACAGCATCCGCCAGCTCTTCGCCGTCGGAAACTTTCAGGGGCCCATGGATGATTTGCTCAGCTGAATAGGCCCACTGGAGCAGATAGATGATATCAATCTCCTGAAGCGGGCCGGGCTCTGGCCGTTCCAACTGAGTGTACGAAAACTTTTTAGAGCCTTGGAATCCTTGACGGGTAAAGTCGGTGATCAGGAAGTCGCTGGGAAACAGATCGTCCAGGAGCCTCACCGTCATGGCGCGGGCGTCATCTTCAGCTGTAGTGACGCTGAACCAGATCTCCGCCTGTGCCATCATCGGATGCCAGTGCTCATTTTCCAGAGGACTGACGAGCCTTGCACGCTCTCGAAGCTCATTGATACAGGCCTGCGCTGAGCAGCTCAGGAGCTCGCGGTTGTGCTCATCGAAGAAGCAGACACTGAAATCATCTGGAAGGCTTTGTAATGCCTGTGTAAGAGGATCCCCGCCCATAAGAGGCGTCTTAATCATCAGCGGGCTATGTGGGTCGTCGAAGCATGTCGTCAACAACGTAAGTCCAGTGACGGCACCCGATTCGTAAGGCGCCAAATAAAGCTTCAGTTCACGTTTCTCACGCGCAGCCAGAATGAACTCTTTTCCAACTTTGACGACAAGCACGGGGCCGTCCGGCCCCTCAACGACCCAAAGGCCACGACAAAGCACGGAAACCTCTCGGAGAGCATCAGGTTTCATGATTGATAGGTACATTTGACTTCCTTTCTTCTGTGCCTGTATTCCGGACGTTTAAGTCGCTTCTCTCCCGTACGCTGTGGCGAAGTTCAGGACTCGTGTGCCCCACTTTGGCCGATCAAATCCGAATGGGGCTTAAAGGACTACTGAGAAGCGAAATGCACTCAACGCTTTCAAGATGTCTCACTGTAGGTCATCTTTATCACCTAGCAGCGCCGTACTCCAGGAATAGGTGCCGCAGGCCAAGCTGCTATTCTCCTTTCAGAAGCCGCCACGTTGCTGGCAATCAGGACATGCATGAGCCTACAGTTGATTTTCACCCTCGAAGCAACCCTTGGAACCCTGGCACGACTATTCGCTGCTGAGGGAGCAGCTCAAGAAGTCGCGGTACTGACTTTCTCTAAACCGGAGGTCGTGGAGTCCCATTACGACAATTGGAACGGGGGCACGACTTACTACTCTCTCATACTGGAGGTACCTTTAAATCTGTACCCGCAGATCGAGCCACGCAAAGCAGAGCTCGAGGCAATACTTTTTAAGAAACTGGAAATTATAGTAAGAAAAAATCCGTCTGATGCCTTTTGCGAAGTGAGAATTTCTCCGGCCGTTGTTGAAGATCCACAGTGGCGAGAAAAGGCGACGGCTTGGCTTTCTGGATCAAAGATATCTAATCAAGGGAGAGTGCGTTCTGATAATGTCGCGCCACTTACAGCGGACGGATTAATCTTCCGGTCACAGCCTGAGATTCATATGTACAAGGCCTTTAAGTCGATGGGCATCTCGTTTGCGCCGCTGCCGGTGTTCATACGGGGTGGATCGAACTACCGAAGAATCGAGCCTGACTTTGTGCTGATCCGTAAAGGCATCATCATGGTTGTTGAGGTTGACGGCGACACGGTTCACCAAGAAACACCTGCAGAGGCCCATGCGAGGACAACCATGCTCTTGCATGAAGGTGTACATTTCGAGCGTCTCCGAGCCAGCGAATGTGCTTCTCCAGAAAAGGCAAAGCAGGCGGCGGAAAAAATCCTACTTGTCTTCGATAAAATCCATTCTGCTAAATGAATTAGGCAATAGCGTTACTGCTCACAGGTTGCTCCTTACCTGCCAAACCTGAACTGTTTCCTGCATGGCAGCCAAACCTTCAGTTAGCTTGTGATCAAGTTCAACCTCTTCTCCCGTTGCTGGAAGATTTGGATCATTAGAAGTATCGCCTGAGCGCCAGGTAAGCAGCCCGTGGCTTCAAGCCGATCCTCCACACGGACGAGCTCCACCGCCGCCCCCCTGATTAGGCTTCTCAAATCTGAGAAACACAATTGACGCCCCCCCCCCAAAAAAACGACCACAACTCCCTTTTAGTCGCCGCCCTCGACCTAACAAAAAGGCACTACACTTGATGGAAGCTAGCAAACTGCTCATAAAGTTCGTCAAATGTAACTATCGATACATGCGAGGCAATAGCCTGACGCTGCACCTCAAAGGCCATAAGCTTCTCCCTATCATCGGATATGCTACTTAGGTCACCGACGATCAAAAAACAGCGAGGAGCAAACACCTCAAAAGGCAATGGTGCCGAACTCCGCTTCTGGTAGAAGTTAACCATCAACTCGTTTCGCTGAATCAACACTTGAGAGATCGCGCCAGAAACTTCGCTTGAGAATGGGTAAGTATCGCGATATTTTCCTCCTAGAAGTTTTGTTTTGGGAGCTTTTATCTCGACCAAGCTGATATTATTAGCCTTATTCAAATAGGCAAAATCAGCACGCTTGCTTCCGGCTCCCTTGACGTCAGTCGTACCTACATGAAATTCGCTCTGCATGAAGACTGCATAACCGCCAAGGAGCCTTTCGAGCACGCCTTTTCTTTTTTCAAGCTCTTCATGCCAGAATCGCTCGCTACCAGCTTCATCAACGCGCTTGGTAACCCAGACATCTAGCGCCAGTGCGATATCCGAAGCATAGATTCCTCGTTGGAGCAAAGGGAGAACATCCCCATTCACGATTACAGAATTAAATTCATCCATAGCTTCCAAAACAAATTCGGCAAATTCGACTGCAAATTCATCTGGTTCATCTTCATCAATATACTGGATCAGCTCGTTGAGCTTTTTCTTAGCGCGTAAAGCTACATCCATAAAAAACTTAAATCCTGGAGCAAGCTCTAGCTGTTTAGCGAAATTCTCTCGTGAGCGATCAGCGCCTAAAATTTCCGCAAGCCTTTCATCGATCTTTTTCTGTACGATTTCCAGCAAATGTTCCGCACTATCTTTAGGGTCTAGAGCGAAATCTGAGTGACTGAGTTTGAAGCTCAGAGCAATCGCCAACCTGTCATAATCTTCGGGTCTAGCTTTCCGCATGTCTTGCGCCAACTGTATTGAGCCCCAAAGCTCCTCGAATCTTTCATCACTCATCTCCATCTACAGCTAGCCCCTTGGTATCTCTCTATCCATCTTTAGCCGAAAATAGCCCACCTACAGCTGTTCGAGCAATTAAAACATCGCGTTCATGCTCGCGACGAAGGATGTGGCCGTGGTGTAGAGCTGCCGTGGCCTTTCATGAGGGCGGAGTGTGGCCATACACCCACAGTTCAGCCTTCCCCAACAGATCCGACCAGTCGTTCGCATAAGCAACCGCTAGGTGGCCCGGATGATCATCAGATAGATAGTCCATGGCCGGCGCGTGATGCGTGATCACAACGGTTTTACCATCGAAAGGCGTAGCTAATTCCTGAGCTAGCCAGTTGTTAGCTGCCTTTGATTTGGCAATCAGATCAGCAGGACGCAATCGTCGATAGCTGGCGTCAGTTCTGATCACGCGGAAGTCATTCCCATGCGGTGCGAATCGCCACCTCTGCATCGCCAGTCGATGTGTAATCCGTCCAACCCGTAGTAACTAGAAAACGAATTTCACCCAGAATCAGCACCTCATTTTCCAGTACATGCACATGAGGTAAAGCTGCACCCTTCATCTTGCGCAATGTTTGATCGATGTGACCACCGTAGTACTCGTGATCTCCGCACACATAGATCACCGGGCACTGGAATGTCTCGTTGGCCCATTTCACACCTCTCGATTTCAGATCGATGTCACCGGCGAGAATGAGGACGTCAGCGTCGCGTGGCGCAGGGTCGAATCGAGAAAATTCGGTGTGTAGATCTGAATAGATTTGAAGCTTCATTGGATTACCCGCCCTAAGCAGTGCTCCGCGAATTCTGAAACCGTTGCATGACGCACACTGATCAAGGAAGACTTTCGATTCCCAATTCCGCAACCTGCGATCGCCTCTTCGCGCCAGCGCCTAGCCGTATCATATTCAGTGTTTGGTAGGTCTGACCGCACCCAAAGGCCAGGGGTTTTCGACAATATCAATCGCCATCGTCAGCTCAAGCTGCATATGCTCAAAAACTGTATCGAGGTTCGGAGACCTCCCGAATCGCGCAAGGCACTGACCACCTGCAGTAACTCTCGGCCCTGCGCGACCGGCATTTGAACATCGCAGTACACTGTGTCGTCGTCACCCTTGGCCATCACCAATCCTCCACATATGATGGGCTACGAAGCTGATACCAAGCCCTGATAGAGCAATGCAAGTATCCGTGCGTCCCACAGGGCATGATGCGGCAGATCTGGGAGCTCTACATCTTGCAGCGCGTCGGTGCTCACCTTGCTGAATAGCGCGATGAGGTTGGTCGGCCGGTTAATGACATGAGTTGGCCATCGGTGGCCCACATATGCCAAATTGCAGAAAAAATTCCAGTCCCAGTCCGGGGCGTCCGTACATATTTCGAGTATTTCATCGAAGCGCGCGAGGTAGCCGCTGAAGGATGCTTGAGCTTCCACCAAGGTTTGACCGTAAACCGATGGATTGAGCTGTGGGAGTACGTGCTCGATGACAAACGCACTGCAGTCAGTGACGTCATAGGTATCCAAAAGCTCGACGTAAAACTCTTGGCCTGATTCAGCCACCAACGCCATAGAAATGAGCTTGGTGTCTTTGTTGAGCTGAGAAAACTCGCAGTCCAGAAAGAGCTTCAACCTCGACGCTCATTCATCAGAATCGACCTTCTGTCTCACATCGAACCCATTGAACTCGCCGAGGTGAATATTTCGGCACGGCGTTAATTCTATGTACCGGCGTGCGATTAGGTAATCATGGAAATTAGACAGCAGGGAATATTCGTCCGCAGCCTCAGAGGTCTGACTTTTGTATACCTCAATCGCCTCTAAAAGGTCGAAATCTTGAAGAGCTCTAAATGGGCCGTCACGATTGTATGACGCAAAAATGCCGTACGATAAGCTGAGTGGCTCTCCTTTGCGAATGAGTAATTTCACCTTCTACCCCCGTAAATTTCGCGGATCATCCGATAGACGCCCCTAGAGGCTGGCAGCCTTCTTGAGCGTCGTTCGTAGTGAGAGCTCGTCTAGTGAAAACTATATTCAGCTCGCCGTAGAAAGTTTCTAAAACTAGCTCTGCCGTTATCTCGCTTGAAAGAAGCAACGACGTATCGGGAATTCTGAGTGGTTAGCACCCAGTACCGCCCTTCCTTTTGCGCTTGACGGATATCGCTGGTGCGCAAAAGGTGTTCGTCTGCGTAGCGCCCATGAGGGCCTTGATTCACGTGACCATAAACGATACCCACCGCTGAGTTTGCGTAAATGAAAACGTCACTCAAGAAGGCGGTTATGGGCTCATTATATGAATGCTTACGCGCTCGAATAATTCGCAAAATATGAAAGTCGGTCAAGCGTTTGGAGTGGAGTTCGAGCTCTGTGTCATTTGGCATCGTCTCAATCTCGATTCAGTAGACTTTTTTGACTTCGACCAGGGATTCGGCACAGAACATTGGATCGTGTACGTCGGCGTACACCACACCACTGGCTATTTCTAGCAGACATACCTGAACGCCATTTTTATCCAAACCAGTCGACAAGCTAACAAGCTTGTCCATGCGCCAACCGTCAGTTTTGTTGATCCACGCGGGAGTGACCACCTGGACTTGCGTTAAGACGGCATCAGAACCACAGCTCTTGAGTACCTGCTCAAATGCGTGCTCATCACCCGCCATTGCGACGATAGGGGTCATCCGGTCGCCGTTTCTAATTTTCAGATCCACGTGATACCAGTGTGTCGGAAGTAACCGACTGACCTTGTACCAATGTGAATGACCTTCTCCAAACATTCCCTCGTACCCCGCCCGATCAACAATATGTGTTCCGAACGTTCCTTCGTCCTCTGCATGATCCCCAATATCTGTTCCAAACATCTCAACCTCAGCTTCAATCAATTCGTGAACCGATTTCTCACTAGAAAAAAGAAAGAACCGTCTTGAGACTTGCTACCTTTCCGTGACCAGGCCCCATCAACACATAGATCGTATTCCGCGTTTCAAAGAAAAACCCTTCCTCGAACGAAACTGCAAAAGTGGAGCGCACCCAATCACCGACGTCGAACCTTCTCTCGCTGTCGAAGACGACGTTTCGAGCAAAAACGATGAGGGGTTGCTGACCTTCGTCGTTAATTTTTTTGAGCTCGTCTTCAGTGACATCCACTCGAAAAATCGTCCAATCCTCGACCAAGCAATAGGGCTTGTACGGATAGAGAGCTTGCACGAGCCCTTTGAGAATCTCGTAGGAGCCCATCGATCCATTGCGGGGCTCGCCAGGGCCGGTGAGTAGCTCGTCAGCCCCTTCGTTTTCATCTGTGCTCAATCTCAAAATCTCCGTCAATCCAGCTAATGTGTTCAGTGCGCGCTCCCTTCATAGGTCGCACAACCGGAAGCCGAACCCTCCTCGAACCAAGGTGATGGCTGATCTCGGTCTGCGCTCGCCCGATCTCGGTGCTCGAGGTATCTAAAGCAACTCTGTATCTGGGGTGCCCACAGGTACATCGGTTTTAGTGCTACTAGAGAAAGCCTTGCTGGCGCCCTACTACCTTCAAACCGAGGCATCTGGCCCACAGGAGCACCCGACAGAACGGATAATACACTATATTGACGTTTATTCGTAAAGCTCAGTTATGGCTATATCCTGACTTTTGAGAAAGTCATGGAACTGAGAACCGCATTTGCAGGTGTGCTTCGGGCGCTCCGCCTCGTCCGGCGCGCCAGGTACGCTGACGTCTCGGATGCGACCCACCGGCGTAAAGTCAGTGCTCTCGAGAACGCGCAGACCAGCATCACTGTCGAGCAATTTGACGAGCTGGCGCAATCCCTTGGCCTCGATCCAATAGCGATGCTTACCCTCTGCATTGCTCATCGCCAGGGTGAGCAGCCACTCACTGTTATCGGCCGTGCATTGACCGATGTAGCGGCCTTCGAAGCTGAAGGTGGAATGAAGGTGCTCAGCGACCAGTTCGACGCTGACGGCAACCTCATAAAACGAGGACGCGGTAAACCGCTGAACGCAGATAACGAGAGAGCGGTACTGGCACTCAAAGCGGAAGGTGTAACGCAGCAGCAGGCAGCGGCGCAGTTGGGGCTGGCGTTGACGTCGGTGAGGGAGTATTGGAGGAAGAGCTGATAATCAGGTGTTCACCCCTAGCAAATGAACTCACGCGCGTACTGTCCTAGTGGTGATTTAATCAAACACCAGTCTCCCTGAGCGCGCCGCCCATTTTTCACGAGGTTGGTTCATGTAGCTATTACGATACTACGAAACGGGCGCGTAATAATTTGAACCATCCAACATCCGAAGCAGTTTTTATGCGCCCTAAACCGCGACCTTGCTTTCATGATGTCAGCGCTCACGCAAATTTATAGTTGTTTTGGCTATATAGATTGAAGCGAAAACGTTCTGTAGTGTCGATAGGCAACAGGTCAATTAGCTCACGGCGGCGCAAATCCATTCGCGCATGCAATCGCTCTATCGATTCTTCGATGCAGCTGAGCGCTAGTAGTTCGTATAGGGTTATAGAGATAACCAATGTGCCATAAGCTTAAGTCGTAAAAAGCCTTCATAAGGCTATTGGTTAAGAGCGCTACCTTAGCTGCTGGAAGTTTCCGAACGACACGGAAAGGGCCGAAGGAGTCAAAATCCAGCCTGGTTACCGCCTGTGGCGGGATGACCAAAGCCGTCTGCTCCTTCAAGTCCCGTCGAAATGCTTGCCAGAGCCAGAACCGATTAGGGTACTTCAAGTCGATCAAGGTCGGTTTAGAAAATCCATCACATCCCTCCCTGAACCCTAACGTGTAAGTCAAGATCTTCCATGCAACCACATCTACATGTAAAGCGACGACAAAATGATAGCTTGATCGGCTACCGTTGCGATGTAACATACATCCCGGCATCCAATAAACTGTCGTAATTTTATACATCATAAATAATCCGAGTTAGTTTAGGTATATTCAAATGAGTAAGATTAAGGCATGGCGTTTCATAAAGCTTAAGTTCCGAAAAAAGCAATCTAAATATCCCCGGACGATCATCCAGTATTGACCATATCATGTGAGTATTCCAAGGGGAAAAATAACCTTCGCGGAGAGTCTTTAATGCCTGTTCACTGGTAATCCAACCCAAAATAATCGCGCTGAAATAGAGAGCGTACAACCGCGCTAGGCAAGTACTTCGATAGATTTCATTGTAAAAATCGCCATGAATCCCGAGACCCGCATAGGGGTCGCTGCCACCCCAATGTGCGAATGCTATTTTGGGATAGCCGTGATGGAACGCGGGAATCATCATTGACCTCATTAGGGTCAGCACGAACATTTGCACACCAAAGCTATGGCCAGATTTGGATGCCCGCTTCGTCAGCTTATCCAATTGCTGTTGAGCCTTCAGCGCCAGGGAATTTCTCATCGCTCCAGCACCACGGATCAAATCGCAATCCTCCTTGAACTGATGATCATCCCAGTAGGATACAAATGCCTGAATTGTGTAATCGTCATGATCTATAAAGAAAATCGACGAGTCATGAAGTGGAGTACCATGAAACTCGCAGAGAGGCTTGGTCAGATAACACCACTGAACCTTGCTAACCGGAATGCCAATCTTCTGGAAAGACTCGATAAAGCATTGTGAGCAAAACGCCCTTCTGAATTGAGTCGGTATGGTGGGTTGACTGAATTCAGGAAATCGTTTATTCAACCAGGGTTGAGAGATGTTGAATTCTTTTTTGAAGGTTTCAATAAATCCATTTTCAGTCAAGAGGTCGCGATCTGCGAACCGTTCTCCCCAAAGTCCTATTTTATCACGCTCTATGATCTCGCCTTCCAGCGAACTGAATCGCATATAAGACATGATAGGTATGCGGGCTGTTGAGTTTACTCTCCACATCCATGACGATAGGGTTTCGTCTGCTAGCGGTTCCGGAACTGAATGCATTCTTGGGCTCACTATTGCTACTCTTTTCTTGGGAGGGGTTTAACTAGCCGCTTTATCATCCGCACCATCAATAGTTGCTAGGACTATCAAGTCCCACTAAGCCATTGAGGATTTCTTATAAGTATTAAGGGCTCCTGTGCGCATACTGAGGGTTGCTTTGTACGCATTGATCTTTAGGTAAAAGCATTATGTTCAATTTCGTGACGAAGATCTAAAAGATTATCAGGAAATTTATAAATCAAAGGCGTGCCGGTAAAAGTGATCGTCTTGCTGTTAAAATCCAGATGTGCTTTCAGGAGTTCCGAGCAGTACAGGGTTTCGCACACGTCGATGATACGGTCGATCGGCATATCTTGATCGAGCTTGCTAAATCGAGACATGCAGGGCGGTTGAGCTTTAGTCCCGTAGTGCTGATTGCACCAATCATAGAATCCTTGAACAACGGCCTTTACATTGACTGCTGGAATTATCCCAGAGACAGGGATCACAATGCTAGTAATTCCTATGACCTTTGAGTAACGCTGAAGCAACCTTTTGTTTCTCGTAGACATGATAATTTTATACCAACCAAGGCTTCGCGCAAGTTGATGGAGCTGGTCAAAAATCACCTCTTCCATACTATTTTGATTAGAAATAATATCCAGATCGTCGAAGATAATAATTTTTCTGGCAGCCTGACGGCATTCAATCAAACTTTTAGGCACACGCTTGTAGGTGCGGAAGTCGCTAAAAGGAAAGATTGCGTGGAATACCTGACCTATCATGTTAAGACTCGATGAGTAAATACGCGGTTTCACAACAATTACCTCGTCGTGAAATTTTAAAGAAAACTCTTCGAGTATCGAGCTAATTCCTGCACCTGCATCTCCCCGCAACATTACAAAAATGGCGTCGTCGGATTTGGCTATGCCATCCAAAGCCTCGTAAACCTTTGTGCGTTCAGGCCAGCGATGCTGGAACCCGTGGAGGCCTTGCAGCACCGTGCGAGCAATCTGACGCTTTTTACTTAATGACAGATTTCGCTTCATCTAATCTTTACTGCCCTTCTTCCTCTAATGGCATCTCTGCGCCACGCAGCGCGTAGTTGAAACTCGCCATAATGTCGTCAATGTTATCGAGGTGGCGGTGGTTGATGTGTTCGGTGCCGTCAATGATGCTCGCCATAGCAGATGCCTGCAGAATCTTCACAACGTTATCGGTGATACCCTGCCCCTTGTTCATAATTTTCAGGAACAACATCTGATCCTGAAAGTTGGTTTTGTTCTTCAGCGGCAAATGGTGGATATAGCTGGACACGAAGTTTCGAAACTCTGGCCCATTTTCCCACCCGTTAAGGGCCACTACAGGATATCGGCGTTCAAGCTGAGGATCCTGACGGAGCACACGCGCAGCTGCCGGCACCCCGAAAGCAAACACCGAGAGGCCGTAGGTGGAGCCTGACAGATTCTTCAGCAGCGAAAGGTTGATGCGCTGCTGAAGCTCGGTCAATGTCAGTGCATCATGAATCTCATCAATCACAATGGCGCAAATGTTTTCCGTCCTAATGATGTATTGAAGTTCTGGAGTAATGTTATGGCCTTGCCGCGCCCTTCGTCCTACCCCCAGACCAAGTTCGCTCAGGATAAGATCCTTAAGTGAGTAGCCATTAGGGCTTTGGTGCATGGTCACGAAGATCATTTTGTTTTCGTTCGTAGCATTCCTAGCCTTCATTTCGCCAATCAGAGCGGTTTTTCCCCCTCCTCCTGGAGCGGTAACAAGCATACTTGGAGCGTTAATCTTGTTACGCATCTTCATTGCCATTTCCATCCTTAGTATGATTTTCTGGGCGCTAGGATGGTGCACCCAGAAGTCGTTGGAGCAGGTGATAAGACGAACATCGTCTGGCTCATTGAAGTGGATGTGGGATGCAGGGTGTACGTGAGAGTAATCAGTCATAGTAGTCCACAAAAGTATGAGCGCATGAATTCCCCTGAGATATCGACCAGCAGACTATCAAAGTTTGCTTCAAGTTATCGGCACTTCGATAGTTCTGATCAGCAAGCGTTAGACCGATGTCCAAATAATAGACAAAGAGACCCAACCCCATGCGTTCAGGTTAAGTACGAGATAAGTGTATAATCAGTTGCTGTCGTAAAAAGTCGGGGGTTGGTTGTAGTCAACATCCTCCGTTTTCTTGAAGAAACTGCCAATGTCAAAAACATTAGATTTCTTAGATGACTTGCTGGTGTTATTGGTCTTGCCGGTGGTATTGATTGTATTTTCGCTGTTGCTGCTATTTTTGTTCGGAGTCGTACGACTCAGAGAGCTGTCGTCTTCTTGCTTGTTGCCGTGTACGCCTGCTTGTTTCTTATAGTCAACTTTGCCTTTTTCCGCCTTCCTCCTGCGTTTTTCCTGAGTGGTTAATTTCACCTCCTTGTTTTTCTGCCTGGTAACTTCACCATACGACTGCGCCCCTTCTTTCGTCATGGTGCCATCCCGCTCTCCCTTCTGCTGACGTTGCCAGCGGTACATTTCATAGTCTGCACTCCTGTTAAAACTATTACGTACACAAGA
Source organism: Pseudomonas sp. 05N431 (assembly GCF_056397005.1). Taxonomy (NCBI): domain Bacteria; kingdom Pseudomonadati; phylum Pseudomonadota; class Gammaproteobacteria; order Pseudomonadales; family Pseudomonadaceae; genus Pseudomonas; species Pseudomonas sp. 05N431. The sequence continues at coordinate 298,088 of NZ_JBFTMN010000004.1, read as the reverse complement.
GATCTTTTCAAAGATCTCCCCTGATTTCACGTAAATGAAACTCAAGTCGTAAGGGTCATATTTTACCGTGACCGCATCCCGAACCCTATCCCTAAGAAAGCGCCCATAATAGAACCTGCGGAAAATTTCAATGCCTCCCGGCACAACTTTCTTTTTCGGGATTTCTGGATAGAACCGGTATTTGAAGTCTTCATACTGGGAAGCTTCCAAAACCCGGCTATTCGGCTTTTTAGCAAAATGTCCTTCCCATGCTTCCGCAGGAGTCTTCCCCAGCTCCGAGTGCTTTGTCTGATGGTAAGCATGTAAGGTATACGCCAAGATACGCCGTAGTCCGGCTAACCCGATTGCGGACTTCTTGTTACTCTTCAGATGTTTACCCTGCTGGGCATTGGAGCCTGTAGTGCCTGGCAGCGGATGCATCGTGTTGAGCATCAACTTACCAATCAGACTTTCAATGTGACCGCCTTGGTGCTTTTCGGGAATATCTCGGTGCTCAACGTCAATGCCAAAGTCCTTGGCGTTGAGGACGAACACGTCAGAGATGAACTCCTTTGCGTTATCGGTGTGGATGACTTCCGCGAGTCCGTAGTAGGGAAGCAGGTGTTCTGGGAGTCCTAGGCTTTGCAGGAATGCCACTTTGGGCAAGGCGCAGTTTTCCATCAGCATTGCCACAGATACAGCGCTTGGCGGAAGCAATGAGACGTAGAATCCCAATATCACACGGGTATGCAGATCAACCGCGACACTGATGTAAGGACGTCCTAAGACGACTGTTCTGTCGTCCTCGTCCACCACCATAAGATCGACAACCGTATGATCGATTTGCACCCATTCCAACGGCCTCTTCGTAACTTTATAACCAGGCTTTGCCCCATACCTTTGCTTGGTTTGGTCGCCCGTGTGAGTCATCTTGTACAGGAGCGACTCTGTTTTGGCTTTGATCCAAGTCGCAACGGTATGGTAACTCGGCCTGAGCGTCCGTCTATTGTCAGCCTGCGTTTGGCAATGCTTCCATACCGCCGCGATGGTCTTGTGCTCAGGGTAGTGTTCCTCGAACATCTCCTCTATCAGCTTCAGTGTCTCAGGATCTGTCACTGTGAGGCCTGGCTTTCTTCCCGTTACATCCGATACCAGTGCCCTATAACTTTTAGCTCCTGCCATGTATTTCAGTAGCTTGTAAAAGCGAGACTTCTTGACGCAGAGAATCTCCATAGCTACATCAGCACTGATTGTTCCTGTCAAATAGTCTTTGAGAATCTCGTACCGCCTAACCGCCTCTTCATGCCGTCTTATTTCGGCGAGAGTACTTGTTGAATCCAGCTTCACATTAGAAGCTTCCAAAATGTGCTCAGGAACATCTTGCATTTGCCATTCCTCTAATACGTGGTCAGATCTAAAGATCTCACATTGCTAACGAAATACTTGCCAGACCTTAGATCGACCATTTTTGATTTTTTAAAGAGCGGGTTGTAACTGTCCAGCTATTGGATGCCGAGCAGTAAACCCAAATCCATTTTGAAGGTCAAGAGCGCCCCTTGGCTGTGTCAATATATGTAAAATAAAAACTTTTCTGAATTTACGTTATCGCACTAAATCGCTGAAAGCCTTAAGTAACGGGCACTCCAGAATTTTCGAATATTTTTTATTACTGAAAACCGCCCATAGCTTTATGGTTATATTGACAGCCGATTAGGACTTCCAGTTAGTCATTTGAATTTAATAATATTACTTAACGCCAAAATCCATCTAAAATTTAGATGGAAAATTTTTTAAATGCTAGGCCGATCCAACTGCCAAATAATTATGGATATATTGCCATTTTCTCCTTAGTTCTTTCGGAGAACGCGGTGAATAATATATAAGTATTGACAGGGATCTTGGCAGCCAAGTTGCTCTGACTGGCGCATGCGGAGACACAGGAGAGGATGGGGGCAGGCGTTAGCCAGATTTCTGCGAGACGCTGAAAATGGTTCGAATCAATGAGTGGAAATTCACGAATTGGGTATAAATGAATGAGCGGAAAATCACGATTTGTTTTGTTTCTTGAGTGGAAAAACCGCGAAGAATTCCACTAATTTCCGTAAGAGAAAGGTTTGGATTAGGAATTGCTGGGTTTTAGGGCTTTCCACTCAAATCGCGATTGGCACATCAGTCCTTGAGCGATTTGGGTATCGCGATACGACTACTGGTCTTAACCTCACGCAAAGCCAGACTGGACTGAATGGATGCAATACCTACCTGACGCCTGAGCACGTGCTCGATAAAGTCGCTGTAACTATCAAGATCCTCCGCCAACACTTGCAACACGTAATCGGCATCTCCAGTGATCTTGTGACAAGACAACACCTCGGGCAATTGCGCAATCACCGCCTCGAAAGCGTCCGGAGCATGATCCGCATGGGTGGAAAAACGGATGTGCACGAACGCCAAAATGTCCAGCCCTAGCATGCGTCGATCAAGATTGGCCTGGTAGCCCTTGATTACGCCCGCTTCCTCCATTCTCTTACGCCGTCGCCAGCAAGGCGTCAGGCTTAACGACAGGCGCTCACTGAGCTCGGCGTTGGAAATGCTCGCATCTTCCTGCAGCAACGTGAGTATCGCCAGGTCAGTCTCGTCGAGGCTGATGCGTTTGGATGATTTTTTCTGCATTACGCTATTCCTGAGTAAGAACGCCCGAATAATCTAATAAACCATGAAAACAAAGCAAAGAAATCGCATCCGCACCAGAACAAAATATTTGCACTGGTTCACATTAACGGATGCGCAGAATGTTTACAGTTTTCAGTGATTCCCATCGCTTGCACCACGGCACCGAATTGAAAGACGGTGTGCTCAAGCCGTCGTTCGAACAGCCCAGTCGGGCCGATACTGTCCATAACCGCGTCAAGCAGGTGGGCCTTGGCCAGATCGTCGAACCGCGAATATTTGATCGGTCGTGTTACGTCAATGCGCACAGCGAGCGCTACGTCTGTTTTCTGGAAAGCGCCTGGTCAGAATGGTGCGCGACTGGACGCACCCACGATGCCTTGCCGCTGGTATGGCCAGTGCGCGACCTGTCCAACGAACAAGTCCCGACTTTCATCGACGGCAAACTCGGTTTCTACGCCATGGACGCCGGCTCTCCGATTACCGCCACCACTTGGCAAGCGGCAAAAACCAGTGCAGACATCGCCCTCACCGGCCTGGCGCTGATCGATGAAGGCCACGACAGTGCCTTTGCCCTGTGCCGTCCGCCCGGCCATCACGCAGCGCGTGAATATATGGGCGGCTATTGCTATCTCAACAACGCCGCCATTGCTGCACAACAGGCCATTACCCAAGGTGCCAAACGTGTCGCGGTACTGGACGTTGACTTTCATCACGGCAACGGCACCCAAAACATTTTCTACGGGCGCAGTGACGTCATGTTTGTCTCGCTACACGGTGAGCCGACGGTGTCCTATCCGTACTACTCAGGCTTCAGCCACGAAGTCGGCGCTGGCCACGGCGAAGGTTACAACCTGAACTATCCGCTGCCGAAGAACACCACTTGGGAAAGCTACCGCAATGCCCTGCTCCACGCCTGCAAGAAACTCCAGCAATTCGCCCCTGAAGTGCTGGTTATTTCACTCGGCGTCGACACGTTCAAGGACGACCCGATCAGCCACTTCCTGCTGGAAAGCGAAGACTTCATCGGCATTGGCGAACTGATAGCAGGCGTTGGCTGCCCCACCCTGTTCGTGATGGAAGGCGGCTACATGGTCGATGAAATCGGGATCAATGCAGTCAACGTACTGCATGGCTTCGAGAGCAAACGCGCCTGAGCCATCCCCTGCCCTACAGCATTTCAACTACTGAATCGGAAAATAAAAACATGACTCTCTTTATCGATGTCGATCATGCAGCACGCCTGTTCGCCAAGGTTGGTATCTGTCGGGCAATCCGCGAGATGGCCACATACATCGAAGCTGACTATTCACGCTGGGCGCAGTTTGATAAGTCGCCCCGCACCGCCAATCATTCCGCCGACGGTGTGATCGAGTTGATGCCCACCGACGATGGCCAACAGTACTCGTTCAAATACGTGAATGGTCACCCGGGCAATGGCCAAAGGGACTTGCTGACCGTCATGGCTTTCGGCGTTCTCGCCGATGTCCACAGTGGCTATCCAACGTTGCTCAGTGAATTGACGCTGACTACTGCCGTGCGCACCGCCGCGACATCCGCACTGGTCGCGCAGTCCTTGGCACGCCCTGGTGCAAGCATCATGGCAATCATCGGCAACGGCGCTCAAAGCGAATTTCAAGCCCTCGCCTTCCACGAAATGCTGTCGATCAGGGAAATCCGCATTTTCGATATTGATCGTGACGCGTCACTCAAGTTGAAGCGCAACCTGTCGGCATTCCCGGGTATCGAAGTGATTCTGTCCACCTCCGTACAGGAAGCGGTCAAGGGCGCGCACATTGTCACTACAGTCACCGCCGACAAAGCTTATGCAACGATTCTGACGCCCGAGATGATCGAACCCGGCATGCATATCAACGCTGTCGGTGGTGACTGCCCGGGGAAAACCGAACTGCACGCCGAGATCCTGCGCAACGCCCGGATCATCGTTGAATTTGAACCGCAAACCCGGATTGAAGGCGATATTCAACAGCTGGAAGCCGACTCGCCCGTCGTCGAGTTTTTCCGCATTGTGCTGGGCGGAATTCCGGGGCGCGAGAATGACGCCCAAGTCACCGTGTTCGATTCAGTGGGTTTTGCTCTCGAAGATTTTTCGTCACTGCGCTACCTGCACGACCTTGCGCGAGAGCACGAGATCGGCGAGCGCATCCATCTAGTGCCGACCCCCGCCAATATAAAAAACCTTTACCAACTGCTTGATCAGCAACCCGCTAAACCGGCGCGTCTGCGCACAGCCAACTGATAACCTTGGGTGATGCCCCCGAGCAGCGTGCCAAGGGGCCACTCACCATCCTGTAAACCCCAAAAACCAACACCGTCGGTAGCCGTTGCATCTCTAACAACAACGCTAGACCCCCACTTTCTGCCAAAACTCAAAAACATAAAATCAAGAGGTTTTGTAATGAAATCGACTCCGTCCGAGCGGGTTGAACAGCCCGCGCTGCAGCGCACGCTCAGCAATCGTCACATTCAGTTAATGGCCATGGGAGGTGCCATCGGTACAGGCCTGTTTATGGGGTCCGGAAAGATCATTGCCCTCTCAGGCACGTCGATCATCCTCATTTATATGATCATCGGGATGTTCGTCTACTTCGTCATGCGCGCCATGGGCGAACTGTTGCTCTCCAACTTGAACTTCAAAACCTTCGCGGATTTCGCCGGTGCCTACCTGGGCCCGCGAGCGGCATTTTTCCTCGGCTGGTCGTATTGGCTGAGCTGGAGCGTCGCGGTGGTGGGTGATGCCGTAGTGGTCGGCGGATTCTTTCAGTACTGGTTCCCCGATGTACCCGCCTGGATCCCGGCCATCGGTATGTTAATGACGCTGTTCGCCTTGAACGTACTGACCGTCAGGCTTTTTGGTGAAGTGGAGTTCTGGTTCGCGATCATCAAAATCATTGCCGTCGTCACCCTGATTGGCGTTAGCCTGGTGATGATTGCCAGCTCCTTTGTATCACCCAGTGGCGTTACTGCATCCCTGAACCACCTGCTGGATAAACAGGCAGCCTTCCCCAACGGCCTGTTTGGTTTCTTTGCCGGATTCCAGATGGCAATCTTCTCCTTTGCCGGCACCGAGCTGATCGGTACTGCAGCCGCCGAAACTCGCTCCCCCGAGAAGACTCTGCCTAAAGCCATCAACTCGATTCCGCTAAGAATAATCCTGTTTTATGTGCTGGCACTGGCCTGCATTATTGCGGTGACTTCCTGGCAACAGGTTTCGCCCAACAAGAGCCCTTTCGTTGAACTGTTTCTGGTTGCAGGGTTTCCCGCAGCAGCAGGTATCGTCAACTTTGTGGTGCTGACGTCTGCCGCCTCATCGGCCAACAGTGGCGTATTTTCATCCAGTCGTATGCTGTTTGGACTGGCCAGTCACGACAATGCTCCCGGGATTTTCCGGCGCTTGTCGGGTAATAGCGTGCCTCTGCTGAGCCTGGCGTTTACCACACTGTTGATGCTGGTGGGTGTACTACTGCTGTTCATCGTTCCGGAGGTCATGACAGCGTTTACCATCGTCTCTACCGTGTCGGCAATCCTGGTGATTTTCACTTGGTCGACCATCCTCGCGTCGTACATTGCCTATCGTAAAAGCCGACCCGACCTGCATGCGAAATCGGTCTACAAGATGCCTGGCGGCGTGCCGATGGCCTGGTTTTCCTTGACGTTCCTGGGATTTGTACTCTGCCTGCTGGCATTAAGACCTGACACTCGTATTGCCCTACTGGTCATGCCAGGGTGGTTCATTTGGCTGGCCATTGCTTATCAGCTGACCCATTCCAGGAAGCTAAGATCCGCTGCTGGTTCGGCCAATCAGTACAGCTGATGTTCACCTGCTGCCTTTAGGTGCCGACGCAGTAAGCTTGAGTGCAATGCGGGATTTGCTGCGCGCCCTTCCCACCTATCTCAACGTGGAAGGGCAATAAAAGCGTCTCTGTCTGCCCAGCAGGCAGCATACGGAGCTGCTAGTGTTAATCCGCATGCCGTCAAAGTCCCTGCAGTCGGGTGGGTGTGAGCCGCAGTTTTGTTCGTGACCAAGTGCTGCGCCTGCCGCTGCTGTTCGTTGGCAGTGGTGTAACCCAAGATCTTCCTAATCCATCGAATGGCGCTTAATCCAGGAGAAAAATCATGGCGAAGGTACTGGTTCTCTATTACTCAATGTACGGTCACCTCGAAACGATGGCTGGCGCAGTAGCCGAAGGCGCACGATCTGTACCCGGCGCCGACGTGACGCTCAAGCGTGTCGCTGAAACCATCCCGGCCGAACAGGCAGCAGCCATCGGCGTCAAACTTGACCAGAAGGCACCGGTGGCGACGCCTGACGAGCTGGGCAATTACGATGCCATCATCTTTGGTACACCGACGCGCTTCGGCAATATGGCGGGGCAGATGCGCACATTTCTCGATCAGACCGGCGGACTGTGGATGAGCGGCGCGCTGGTCGGAAAAATCGGCAGTGTCTTTGCATCGACCGGCACCCAGCACGGTGGCCAGGAAACCACTATTACGTCGTTTCACAGCACACTTCTGCATCAGGGGATGGTCATCGTGGGTGTGCCTTACACCTGCGCAGGGCTGACCAACATGAGCGAGATCACCGGCGGTACGCCCTATGGCGCGACTACCCTGGCAGGCGCTGACGGTAAACGGCAACCATCACAAAATGAACTGGATATTGCGCGTTTCCAGGGTAAACACGTCGCTGAGCTTGCAATAAAGATCGCGGGTTAACGAAACGGAGAAGCCAACGTGAGCACCTTGAAACTTCACCCTGCACTGGACAATGGTATCCAACCCGCCGCCGCAAATTTCACAGGTGGCACCCTGCAATGCCTGTGTGCGACCGACAAGGTCGAGATCAAGATCGACGCACAAACCCTGCATAACCATGCGTGTGGCTGCAGCAAATGCTGGAAACCGCAAAACGCGATATTCGCCGTGATTGCCGTAGTACCTCGGGATAAGGTCAGCGTCACTGCCCACGGTGAAAAACTGTCAATTGTCGACGAAACCGCCACCATCCAGCGGCACGCCTGCAAGCAGTGCCACGCCCATCTCTTCGGGCGCATCGAGAACAAGGACCATGCGTTTTATGGTCTGGACTTCGTCCACACCGAGCTCTCTCCCCAGAGCGGATGGGCTGCGCCGAGCTTCGCAGCGTTCGTGTCCTCCATCATCGAAACCGGCACACCGCCAGCGCAAATGAAGGCCATCCGTGAACGCCTGCGCTCGATCGGCCTGGAGCCCTATGACTGCCTGTCCCCGGACTTGATGGACGCAATGGCGACTCATGTCGCCAAACAGAAAGGCCTGCTCCCCGCCGCCTGAGTGATCGGCCGCCGCGGTTTCTTCGTCGGACCGCGGCCCCGACATCCCAAAATCAGAAAAAAGCCTCCACCCGATGTGAGTCGATGACGAATTTACTTCGCAGGTTTAATCCACCTCGCTGATGCAAACGACTTTAGGCTGCGTCATGTCCTCATACGCAAATCGAACACCTTCGCGTCCCAAACTTCCGTACTTGAAACCACCGAAAGGCATGGCATCGAAACGATAATCTGAAGAATCATTGATCATCACGCCACCCGCTTCAATCTGACGCGCCAGTTTCAATGCTTTGGAAATATCACGTGTAAAAAGACCTGCATGCAAGCTGTACTCTGTTGCGTTGGCCAGAGCAATAGCGTCTTCCAGATGATCAAAAGGCTCCAGGATAACCACCGGCGCGAAGACTTCCTGCATCCAAATCGTACTGCTATGCCTCACATGCTCAAGCACGGTCGGCGCATAGCTTCCCCCTTGGCGATGGTGCCCACACAGAAGAACGGCCCCCTCGGCCAGTGCTTCATTGACCAATTGTTCGGTACGACGGGCCGCCTGTTCCGTAATCATCGGGCCTACATCCGTTGCCCGCTGGTCAGGATCACCCACTACCAAGGCGCGCGTTTGGCTGACAAAACGCTCACGGAAGTCCTCATAAATTGAACTATGTATAAGGATGCGTTGAGTGCCGATGCAATTCTGCCCTGCTGCCCAAAAGGCACCCGACACACAGGACTCCACGGTCGGTTCGATATCACAATCTTCAAGCACAAGAACCGGGGCATTTCCTCCCAGATCCATTGCCAGCTTCTTCAACCCTGCACTACGAGCAATGGCCTCACCCGTGGCAAAACCACCCGTAAAGGAAATCATCCGAACTTCGCGAACCTCCACCAATGCTTTACCCAAGTCGACGCCACCAGTAGCCGGGGTAATCACAGAGGGCGGAAGACCCGCGTTCACCAAGCACTCAACGAGCTTGAGTGCAGACAACGGCGCGAGTTCCGAGGGTTTCAAAATCACGGCGTTGCCACCAGCGATTGCCGGGCCGAGTTTATGAGCGACCAAATTCAGTGGATCGTTGTAGGGAGTGATCGCGACGATAAGCCCCAACGGTTCCCGCGTGAACCAACCTTGACGCGACTCCGATCCTTCATAAGCCCCAAATGGAATCACTTCCCCGGCGTTACGAAGAGCCTCTTGCGCCGATAGCTTCAGCGTGTTCACACAACGTTTCACTTCCTTCTCTGCTTGTCGCAGCGTCTTCCCCGCCTCTGCAACAATGAGTTTGGCAAACACTTCAGCTTCAAGCTCTACACGCCGGGCCGCCTCCTCAAGAATGCGCGCACGCAGGTGACGAGGCATTGCCGCACTCTCGCGCACGCCGATTCGCGCGCGCTCCAGCAAGCCAGGAACGGCGGCTGCATCGAGGCAAGGGACGCTCCCTACCAAGCGACCATCGAATGGGCTGAACACATCAATCTGTTTGGCTTCAACAAGCTGGATACTGGCCATGCTGGATACGCTCATGACTATCTCCTGTTATTTGCCGTGGGCGGTGTGGATGGCGACGATGTCCGACAGCAATGCGAAGGCCGTCTCGATACGCCCCGCCCCTGGCCCGGACACTGTGACAGCTCCCAGCAGTTCGGTATTGAATGACACTGCATTCGTAGCACCGCTGATTCCGGCAAGCGGATGTGAGTTCGACAGTAACCGAGCTTCCACACTCGCTCGAACCGAGCCATCCGCTTCACGATTGGCCGAGCCGATCAGTTTCCAGCTCGCGCCATTGGCACTTGCCTGGGCAATATCTTCCGCGCTGATAGTGCTGATACCCGAGCACGCTACATCGCTGACATTCAGTCGTGCATTGAGCAGTTCGTTGGCCAGGATCACCACCTTGAGGCGTACGTCAAACCCTTCCACATCGGCGGTTGGATCTGCCTCGGCGTATCCGAGCTGTTGCGCTTGTACGACGGCATCGTTGAACGCCAGGCCGTCTTTCATCCGGGTGAGCACGTAGTTGGAAGTGCCGTTCAGGATGCCTTCGAAGCCTTGCACGTTGGCACCCGCCAAGGCCTGCTTGGCCAGACGAATCACCGGGGTGCCACTCATCACCGCCCCCTCGTATTCGAAAGCAACCTGGTTGCGACGGGCCAACGCTTTGAGCTCGGCACCGTGCAGCGCAATAGGCCCCTTATTGGTGGTCACTACATGAATGCCACTTTCCAAGGCCCAGCGGCAAAAGGTAGTTGCAGGCTCGCCATCCACCGGATTGGTGAAAGTCGCCTCAGCGATGATGTCTGCACCGGAATGTTTGATCACGGTTTCGTTGAAGGCCTCAGCATTGCCGCCAGGCAGTTGAGCGAGTGCGCCTTTCTCAATCGGCAGCGCAACCAGCTGCTTTGCATCCAGACCGTCTTTAGCAACGATGGAGCCGAGGAACAGGTCGGTGACACCGACAATTTTGATAGTGAAGCCCAGGGCTTCTTTCCACTCGGCATTACGATCGGCGACCAATTGAGCAAAGCCACGGTTCACGCCACCAAACCCTACCAAGGCAATTTTGTACTCAGTCATAAACGCTGTTCCTGTATTGATGTTGTTCGATAGGAACATCCTAAGAGCCGGGCTTTGGCAGTTGAATATGGCAGAGTGCTGTATTAGTTGGGCGTTTTGCCCAAGCACGATGGTTGTCAAAACACCGCAGAAAGGACGAACGATGTCACGGTGTTTTCCACCCCAGGCATGGCCGCGATTTCTTTCCACACGAGATGGACACGTTCAGGTGTGGCGGCATTCACACGCAGCATTAAATCGAACTCACCACTGAGTACTTCACATTGCACGACTTCAGGAATGGAGCGCAGCGCAGTCAGCACTTCTTCGCCACGCATGCGGTCGTAGCGGTAGACAAAGATCACCGCGCTGATAAGCGACGCAGGCCGCCGCGACTCACCGAGCAGTACCGTATAGCCCTGGATCGCACCGTCGCGCTCAAGACGCTCGATGCGCTGGCGCACCGCATTGCGCGACAGGTTGATCTTGGCACCCAATTCGATATGGGCTATTCGCCCATTGGCGGTAAGTTCGGCCAGTATGCGTTCGTCCAACGGATCCAGAATGCGCTTCATGCAGGCCTCTGCTGTGCCAGACGAAGAGCCTGGCACAGACCGTCCAGATCGCCCTTGGTCAGGTACGGTGGTTGCACGCGCACCTCGACCATGCTCGGAACGCTTGCTTGCCAGACGCCCAATTCGGCCAGCAGCGCCGCTGACTTGGCCGGCGCAATTTGCCCGAAGGTGACCATTGGCGCGCCTAGGCTGCGTCGATGAAGCCTGCCGGCCAGTACACCGACAGCGGTGTGAGGATCGATGGCCGAGCCTGTCTCTCGGAACAGCTCGACCACTTCATCGCGTACCTGAGATTCGTCTACCGCATAGGAATCGAAGAGTACTCGGGCACGCAGCCATTGCTGGTTGCCGATGCTCATTTCTCCGCAACTTTCAAAATGCTCCATCAGCGCTTTTGTTGAGCCGCTATCGTGCTCGTAAATCTCCCAGATAAACCGCTCCAGGTTGGAAAACAACGAGAAGTCCATCGCCGGCGACACTGTTCGATTAGTCATCCGGGTGGAGTAGCGATTGCAATGAAAAAACTGGTGCAGGGCGTCATTGCTGTTGGTGGAAATGATCACCTGATTGATGGGTAGTCCCATTTTCTGCGCAATGTAACCGGCGTAGATCTCGGCCGAGCTGGCAGCTGGAACACTAAAGCCAACGGGACGAGAACCACCGCCCAGTTGCAAGGCCGCGTGAAAGTAAAAAACGATCTGGGCCAGGACGCCGATCCAATTGGTCGAGTTGAAACAGACCGGCAACACTCCGTCCAACGGCCACTCACGCAAGAGTCGGGAGACCAGCGTCTGGCAATCATCGAAATTACCGTCAACCGGAAACAGCTGAACCCGCTGCGGGTCGGCTGCCTGCAAGGCACTGAGTTGCTCAGGCGCAAGTCCGTCGCGCGGATACAGTATCGCCATGCGGGCGGCCGGGCAGTCAGCAAAGGCTTCAAGCGCCGCGACGCCGGTATCACCGTTAGTTGCACCGACGACCAATGCTTCTTTACCGACCTCCTCCAGAAAATGCTTGACCAGGCGCGACTGCAATTGCGCGGCGAAATCCTTGGAAGAACCGGTCGGGCCATGAAACAGCTGGAGTATCCACTCGTTATGCCCGATCTGCTCAAGCGGCGTAATAGCGCGGTGCTTGAATTGTTGATAGCTGTCACTGAGCAAGGCGCGCAGGGTGCTTTCGTCTATGGAAGAGCCAACAAAAGGCGAAACCACTCGCCAAACCAACTCATCAAACGGCAGCCACGACCAGCTAGCAATCTGTTTCTCGGTGAAGACAGGCAAACTGGCTGGGACATAAAGACCACCGTTTTCGGCGAGCCCCGACAGAACCACACTGCGAAAATCAGCACGCATGTCGCCGCCGCGAGTGCTTACATAATGCATGACAACTCCAAATCAGTTTTACAAAAGGCGATGAGCTTGAGCCACCAGCCAGGTAGAAAAATGTGCGGCATCAGGCGATAGCACTTCATTCTGTTCGTGCACCAGATAAAAGGATTCGCTTGCCTCGATTCGGTGATTGAATGGCGCAACCAATTGCCCACTCTTAAGCAGATCCTCGACCACGGAAGACCGTGCTAGCGCAACGCCCTGCCCCAATTCGGCCATGCGGATCGTGGAGATCAGCGTGTCAAACTGAAGGCCACGGGAGTAGTCGACGTCGTCTGCTCCAACTCGCTTCAACCAGTAACCCCAACCTTCTTCGTACCCCAACACATGAAGCAGTGAATGGTTCATCAAGTCGCGAGGTTCATGTATGGGTGAGCTGGCCATGAGCTTTGGGGAACAAACAGGCTGAAGGATGTCCCACGTCAATCGCTGGGCGTGCAAGCCCGACCACTCACCGCATCCCCAGCGAATCTCCAGGTCATCCTCGCCATCCGGTTCTTTCACCCAAATATTGCTGATATATCGAATATCAATCTGGGGATACTCCCGACAAAAATCTGCGAGTCGGGGGGCCAACCAATAGTGAAGAAAGGAAAGGCTGCCGCGCACCTTCAAATGTCTTCGATTGTGCTGGCCGAAAATCTCGTTCGTGCCGACTGCCAGGCGACTGATCGCGTCTTGTACGACAGGCAGGTACGACTGCCCTTCCTCGGTCAAGCCAAGCCCTCGGGGTAAGCGCTTGAACAGTGCCACCCCGAGGTGACTCTCTAACTGACGGATCTGCTGACTCACAGCCCCTTGAGTCAAATGGAGTTCTTCCGCCGCGTGGGTAAAGTTTAAACAACGCGCCGATACTTCGAATGCCCTCAACCAATTCAAGGGTGGTAGTGACTTTTGACTCATCGGCGCAACCTCATCAGGACTTTATCTATGCTCAATCATTGCCTGAGAAATTCACGCGGTGCCAGAGGAATGAGCACCTGTGGCTAAAGCCAACCGCTCCGCTCTCTTGTTTCGAGTGATCCAGTAAACGAAATAACACCACCCGATAAAGGGGAGCCCGAAGTAAAGCGCCACTCGCTGCTCCGGATCAAAAGCGATACCCACACAGGCCAGCAGACAACACAACAGTGCGCCGATAGGTACCCATGGATAGCCTCGTACACGGAAATGCAGGTCTTCAACTCGTCCACCATTAGCGACATATTGACGACGGAACGCGATCTGGCTTGCAGCAATGCTCATCCACACGACTACGACCGCCAGACCGGAGATGGACACCAAGGCCAAGTAAACCGTATCAGGGGCAAACACACTGCTGAGCAGGGAAGCCACTGCACCCGCCATACTAAGAACGATGGCGTTCACCGGTGTACCCCGACTGGAGAGCCTGGCGTAGCGCTTAGGCATATGTCCTTGATCGCTCAATGTCCACAGCATGCGCGATGCGGCATACAGCCCCGAGTTAGCGGCGGAAATCAGTGCCGTGAGAATGACGAAGTTCATAATGTCGGCAGAGTACGGGATGCCAATCAGCTCAAACACCATGACAAACGGACTTTCTACGAGCCCCGCCTGCTCTCGTGGCAGTAACGTCGCAAGAACGAAAATTGTCCCCACGAAGAACAGCGCCAAACGTACCACTGTCGTGCGGATTGCCTTGGGCACGCTGGTTTGTGGATCTTGCGCTTCACCTGCCGCAATCCCGATCAGCTCAGTTCCGGAAAATGCGAAGGAAACAGCCAGGAGAGTCATTGCAATGGGTAAGAGCCCGGTGGGGAAAAGCCCCTCACGTGTGAAGTTGGAAAGTCCCGCCCCCTGCAAATTATGTACTTGCAAAAGACCGAAAATTGCTGCTCCGCCGATCACAATGAACGTGATAACGGTCAGAACCTTAATCAGCGACAGCCAAAATTCAGTCTCCGCAAACAACCGAACAGAGACAACATTGCTTGAGAAAACTGCAATGGCAAACAGCGCGCTCCAAATCCAGACCGGTGTATCAGGAAACCACCGAACCATCAGTATGCCCGCAGCTGTAAACTCTGAACCGATAGCTACCGCCCAAGTGAGCCAGTAAAGCCAGGCCACTGTATAGCCTGTGCCTGGGCCCAGGTATCGCGTCGCGTAGCTACTGAAAGATCCGGTTTCTGGCATCTGTACAGCCAGCTCACCGAGACAGACCATGACTAAATACACCATCACTGCACCGATGATGTAGGCGATCACTGCGCCGAGTGGCCCTGCCTGATTAACCGTGTAACCGGAAGTAAGGAATAACCCCGTACCGATCACTCCGCCCAGTGCCAACATCACGATGTGGCGTGTTTGCATTTCCTTTTTGAAAAGCGAGTTTGGATCGGGCTGATTATCTTCGATATGCGTAGACATAGTTTTATTCTCATGAAATGTGCGGACAAGCGTCCTTGTAACTGGCTGTTGGGCAGTACAATTTAGTTGTCGCTGGATTTTATTATTTTCATTCTTCATGAAGGGCTTAAGATGAATATCGAAAGTCCTGCCCGTACTCAGGCTCCGACCTCAATGAAGCGTTGGGCACTGTCAGCGTGAAGGCTTGCATCACCGTGTTTACTTCGTACTAAAGCGAAAGCTTGTTTTAGATCAGCCAATAAGTCTGCTGAATCTTCAATACCTACGGACACTCGAACCAAACCTTCGGAGATTCCAAGTGCTTGACGTTCTTCCAAGGTATTTTCCACGTGGCTGGTCGTCCGAGCCGGCCCATAGATGGTCTCGACGGCGCCCAAATTACCCGCCCGATGCGCATATCTGAGCAGCGGCAGCAAACGAGTCACGGTGTCCATGCCCCCTTTCAGCACGAAACTGACGATGGCTCCGAATCCGTTCATTTGCGAACGAGCGATGTCATGACCTGGATGTTGAGGCAACCCCGGATAGTTCACAGACTCGACCAGCGGCTCGGTACAGAGATACTCGGCCAGAAGCTTCGCGCTCGCCTGTTGCTGGCGAAGACGCAGAGCCAGTGTCTTGATGCCTCGGATGATCAGATACGCCGAAAAAGGATCCAGCGAGGCACCATTGATTTCGCGGTAATGGCGAACTTGAGACATCAAATGCTCGGCACCGCAAACCACACCGCCGAGTACATCACCATGACCGGACAGAAATTTGGTCGCGCTGTGCACAACCACATCAACGCCTAAAGCGAGCGGATTCTGATTCAGAGGCGTCGCGAATGTATTGTCCGCAACAACCAAAGCGCCCACTCGCTTCGCCGCTGCCACAAGGCGCCGAATATCGACGATTTTCAGCGTTGGGTTCGTGGGTGTTTCCAGGTACAGGACGCTGCAGCCTTTAGCGATCTCCTGCTCAAGCGCCACAGTGTCGAGCGTATCGCAAAGGGTTACCTCCACACCCATGCGTGGAAGAAACTCCTCAAAAATTTTGTTCGTACCACCGTAGCTGTCACGTGTAGATATCACACGCTGCCCATAGGACAGGAAGGTGTGCAGCACACCGCTGATTGCGGCCATCCCGGTACTGAAAGCTACAGCCGACTCTGCGTTTTCGAGCTCGCAGAGTTTATCTTCCAGGACAGAGACCGTGGGATTGCTCATCCGGCTGTAAATGAAGCCGGGCTCCTTTCCCAATGCCACGTCATACCACTTATCGATATCGTCATAGCCATAGGCTGCACTGACCACGATGGGTGTCTGGGTCGCATTGTAGGGATGTTGAACTTGCTCTCCTCCCCATACGACTCGAGTCCCCATCCCAACCTCTGAAGCCTGGACGGTGCGTTTGTTATTTTCCATAAAATTGTCTCGCATCAAGGGAAACACAACCGTGTTCCAAGTGGGCTTGGGAGGACTATATGGAAGGCTCATGCTTGTGAAAAATCATGATATCCGGGAGTTAGGGGTGCTTTTTTTAATGGCTGGATGCGAGTTCCCGTCATAGGCCTGCCGGCTGCCCACTACGACGCTATGATTATGAACAAGAGGTTGTGTGGCCAGAATAATCCGGGACGCGACCGTATTATCGTGACCAAGGCGGTGAGTAATACAACATATCAGGAGTCCCATCATGAGCTATGGCAAGAACAAAGCGCAGGCCCTGGATGACCTGGAGGAAGCGACAGATGACATACGCCGAACTGACAATCATGCCGAGCGCCTGGAAGCGTTGTACAAGGCTCAAGGCATGCTGTACATGCTATGGCGAATTGATTGGGTGAGCAGCGAAGACTTTGAAGAGCTGAAACTCAAGCTTCTCCGCGCTGATGCGGAGGCAGTGCGGCGGATAGAGGAGAAAGTGAAGCCCGCGTGAGCGCGAAAAGTGGGTTGAGCAGCGAGGTGCGGCCGAGGTGCCGATAATGTCCGCGGCGCCTAGGACGGCATCGACAAGAATGAAGAATTCATCAGCATGACGCTCGCAGTGATGATGACGCCGGAGTGACTGCCATCGAAAGCCGCCCTTCATGACAAGCAGCTATCCGTGCACGCCGGGGCCAACTCTCGCCGACCATGTACGCATGGCGAGTTGAGCCGCCTCCTCTTGTGCCGACTCAACGGGATAGGCACTTTTACCCTACAGATCTTTATCAAAACGGAACGAGGCTCCATAAGCGGAATCCGGCAAATGGTTAGCGCCATCGGCCCGTAACCGCGAACGGAAAGTACCGCTCTGTGGCTGGGTACGATATAAGCCACGTTTTTGTAGTTCAGGAATGACCAACTCAACGAAGTCTTCGAGGCTGCATGGGCTAATCAGCGGGTTGAGCATATAGCCGCTGGTGCCGGAAATACGGGCGTGCTCCTCTATCCGATCGGCCACTTGTTGCGGTGTTCCCACCAGAATCAGGTCACTGCCCCGGGTGACGTTGGCAAAGCGCTGTTTGACATCGCCGGCGGTCAAGGGCTTGCCACTGCCATCGGGACGCATCACATAGGAGGTCATGCCTTCGGTGTGAGTCGACAACGCGTCACCGTCCGCATAGCGGCTGATATCGATACCGGTATCGCCGGCATAACTCACCAGTTGAGCCTGCAGGTGGTAGTTGCTTTGCAGTTCATCATATTTGCGTTGGGCTTCTATCTCCGTTTTGGCCGTGACGATCCGAAGTACCGTCAGTGATTTTACATCCTCAGCGTGACGCCCCCGAACCCTGGCCTGTTTCCATATATCTTCCAATCCGTGGCGAATCTCCAGCGGGTTGGACTTGGCGATGAAAATCAGTTCCGCGTGCTTGGCCGCAAACTCACGACCACGACCTGACCAACCGGCCTGGATCAGCAGCGGTGTGCGTTGTGGTGATGGAGAAGTCAAATGCGGCCCGGCCACCCGGTAGTGCTCACCAACATGGTTGATTGGTCGCACGCGATCGCCCTTGGCATAGATCTGGCGAGACTTGTCGGCAACCACAGCATCGTTTGCCCAGCTACCTTCCCAGAGTTTGTAAACAACATCGAGAAACTCCTCGGCGCGCTCATAACGATCATCGTGCTTGATCATCTGCTCCAGGCCGAAGTTGCGAGCGGCACTGGTCAGGTAGGAGGTGACGATGTTCCACCCAACTCGGCCACTGGTCAGGTGATCCAGCGTACTAAAGCGCCGAGCATGGGTGAAAGGATGTTCGTAACTGGTGGAGACAGTGACGCCGAAGGCCAGGTTTTCCGTCACCGCAGCCAATGCCGGGATGATCATCAACGGATCGTTGGCCGGGGCTTCCACCGCCCACTTCATGGCCGCGTCGGCATTACCGCCAAACACATCGTAGAAGCCCAGCACATCACCGAAAAACAGCATATCGAGATGAGCCTGGTCGGCAATGCGTGCCAGGTTCGACCAGTAACCAAGAGAGTTGATGGTCAGTCGTTCGTCAGCCGGGTGTGTCCATAAACTTGGCGCACCGCCGCAACCGACGCTGGCCTGTTCGTATAGTGCAAACAGCAGAGGCTTTGGATCGGACATAGTGGTTCCTGTAAAAAAGTGATTAAACGGGGAGAGTCACCACTGATTCTTGAAACCTTTTTTCGTCACGCTATCCTGGATGGCCCCTGCAAAAGCCGCAGAGCAACTGGCGGCTAACACCAGGCCTAAGGACAACAATGCTGTGGTTTTCAAGTACGAACCTCCAATCAGTTGAGCAATCTGATTAGATTAAAACGCAATATAAAATTCACTTGTACTTGCTTTATTGAATAAGTAGCTAGCTTCAGGCTATATAGAATTTATGGGTTCAAAGCCTGGCTATTTTCTTCTTTGTAGGCGGGGGCTGGCACAGCCTAAAGTCAATCCATGCCGTTGACGTTGACCTTGGGCTGCTTTTTTTGAAAGTCAGCGATCTGTTGCCACATCGCAATCGGATTGGAGTACATGGGGAAGTGTCCACAGGCCGGAATTTGCGCTAGCCGCACGCCTTCAGCCTGTATATGCGACAGATAGGACAGTGACGCATTCTTCTCGCCGTACATGAACATACGGGGGCATTTTAATCCGAGGAATTTTTCCATCAGATCGGCATTATCGGAAAGATCGACCATCGACTGGAAAATTCCGCGCACCGCACCGGCACGCACCTTGTGCCTCAAGCTCGCGGAATAGAGCGCACTAGCATAAGCCGGAGCATGCCGAGTACGCTCGATGAATGCGGAGAAAAACGCCTCGGGATCTTCGGCCGGATAGTCGACGATCTGACGGCTAAGAAAGCAATCTTCCGGGGCAATATTGCCCTCGATATCAACGAAGCTGAGTACTCTGTCCGGGAACTGATGGGCCAGCATCAGCGCAGTCAATCCGCCCATGGAGTGGCCTACCAGATGGAAGCGCTCGAAGCCAAAATGCTCCAACACCTGCAATGCCGTCTGCCGCAGAAAGGGAATGGAAACTTTGGACAGATCGCTGCACTTGCTTTCACCGCAACCCGGTGCGTCATAGGCGACGAAGGGGTGCCCGGCGAACGCATCCTGCTGCACGATGTCGGCATAGTCTTCTTTGGTCGAGCCAAAACCATGCAGAAACACAATAGGCGCGAGGGCGCCATCACGGTGAATGGCTGAGATGTTCAGTTGGACACCCTCAACCGACAGAGAGAGCTGAGTACGAGTGAACGTTTCTCGTGATGACACGTTAATGACTCCTTGAACGAAAAGGCTACCACCAAGACAGGTTAGCCAGCAGCAAGGCTGCCAATTTCAAGGAGATCGAGACGTCTGTAAATTCCTAATTCGGTAATGCTTTCATACTCTGAACCTATCAGCCTAAAAGAATCACGGCAGTCAAATCAGACCTTAGCCTGAAACAGGGCAACCACTTCCTCCACCAACGGGTTGGGCCGGCCCGTATTCCAGGCTACCGCAGTGGTCACGACATTGAGCTTCTGGCTAAGTGGTCGCAACACAACATTATCGGGTGCCAGTTTTCTCAGTGAGGCCGGTACCAGCGCGATGCCTTGGCCACAGCTGACAAAGGCGATTTGCGAGGCGACAGAGCGCACTTCATGCAGCACGCGAGGGGAAAAGCCACTGGCCCGGCAGGTCGCGATCAAGTTGTCGAAGTAGACCGGACTGACCTTTCGGGAAAACATCACCAAGGGTTCGTTGGACAGGCTGGACAGACTGATTCGCGTGCGCGAAGCCAATGGATGATCGATAGGCAAGGCCACCACGAGGCGATCCTCGGTCAGCGGTAGTGATTTGATCGAAGTCCCGAGGTCACCGTCCAGTCGGGCAAAGGCCAGGTCGATGTCGCCGGCTTCCAGCGCCGGGACTGCTTCGACACTGTCGATTTCCCGTACGGACACGGTGAGATGCGGGTAACCGTTCTTCAGTTGCTCGATCAACCCCGGCAACACATCAAACATGGCCGTGGAAATCGCGCCAATGGTCAGTATCCCCGACTGCCCCGCTACCGCCTCCTCTACGGCGAGCTCCAGGCGCTCCAATTGGTCGGCGAACTTGCGCACCGCCGGCAGGATCGCCGCTCCCACAGGGGTCAGTTTCGCCCCGCGCCGCGAACGGTCGAACAGCTTGACTTTGAGCGCCTGCTCCAGCACCTGAATCTGCTCGCTCAGCGGTGGCTGGGACATTCCCAAACGCTTCGCCGCGCGGCCGAAATTCTGTTCTTCGGCAACTGCCAGGAACAACCAAAGATGACGAATCAGACGAAAATTGATCATGGATAATCCATAGGTTTAACGTATCTAATAGTTCTGTGATTAGTAATATACCTATCAAATTGTCTCGCCGAAACTGGGCGCCTCCGTCACCACAGGGGTTCCCCCATGACTAATAAGAGTTTGCTGGATCGCTTGGAGGCGCTGGACACCAACACGGTCTCCGACGCACTCGACTTCCTTGGTCTGCCCGGTGCCACCGTGGGGCTGCGCCCATTGTGGAACTGCCCAAAGATCGTTGGCCGCGCCAGCACCGTGCTGCTGGCTCCCAAATCCGACAACACCCCCACTGTGCACCTGATTACCCCCGTGGTTGAACAGATCGACAGCGACGACCGTGTGCTGGTGATCGCCGGTGGTATCGAAGGCATTTCCTGCTGGGGCGACATCCTCGCCAACGCAGCGGCCGGCAAGCACATACGTGGCACGGTAATCGACGGATTCAGTCGCGATATCGACGGCAGCGAGTCTATTGGCTACCCCGTCTACGGCCGTGGCGTGACCATGATCAGTGCGCGTAATCGGGTGGTTCAAATCGATGCGGCCGTGACAATCAAAGTGGCCGGCGTCGATGTCTGCGAGGATGACTTTGTGATCGCTGACACCTGCGGGACGGTGTTCGTGCCCCAGGCCGAAATCCAAAAGGTGCTCGACCTTGGCGAGCGGATCGCCCACCGCCAGGACGGCATGGTGGCGGCTGTTCGCAGCGGCCGCTCGGTAGCCGAGGTAATGCATGACTCTCAGTTTGAAGCGATCCACGTGGAGCACGCCCGATGAAGCTTGAAGACAAAGAACTGGTCGCCTTATTTGAAGGCCTGGACACCCCTGGTGTGTCCGATGCGCTGGACAAACTCGGGTTGCCCGGCCAATGCCTTGGCGTAGCGTCACTGGACAATTATCGCAAGGTCATCGTCGGGCCGGCCTTCACTGTGCAGTACGTCTCGGCCAGCGTACCTCCCGGCACCGTTGGCGATTTCATCGAAGACGTGGCACCCGGCGATGTGGTGGTCATCGACAACGGCGGCCGCACCGACTGCACCGTATGGGGCGACATCATGACTCAGTACGCCGGTACTCGACAGATCGCGGCGACGGTCATCGACGGTGTGTGCCGTGATGTCAACAAAGCGCTGGGCGATGGCTATCCGATTTTCAGCAAAGGCCGCTTCATGCGCACCGGCAAAGATCGCGTGCAGGTTCAGTCGGTCAACCAGCCGGTATCTATCGGCACGGTCCGAGTCTGTGCCCGCGACATCGTGGTCGCCGACGCCAATGGGGTAGTGATCGTCCCTCGCGCTCGCGCAGCTGAGGTGGCGGCATGTGCCCGCCAGATCGAATCGGTCGAAGCCAACATTCGCGCCTTGATCGCCCAAGGCAAAACCCTTAAAGAAGCCCGGGCAACCCTGGGTTACCACAGCCTGCAGAGAAAAGTCTGATGAGCCAGTCCACGCTTCCCCTCCCCCTGCCTCTGAATTTCCAAGAACGGGCAAAAGTGCTTGGCAGCTCGACACTATATGAGGCATCCCATCTGCCGTGTGCTGTTGACAGTGCCATCCGTCCGATCTGGGACGGCGCTTTTATCGCCGCCCCGGCCTACCCTCTGGAATGCTCACCGGGTGACAACCTTGCCTTGCACTTGGCGATGGAACGAGTTCCTCGCGGCAGCGTGCTGGTTGTGGGCACAGGTGGCTTCATCGCCGGTTACTGGGGCGAGGTGCTAACCGTCGCGGCGGAAGCCGCCGGCGTCGTTGGCCTGGTCATCGACGGCGGCGTACGCGATATCGCCGCCATGAAGAAACGCCAGTTCCCGGTATTTGCCCGAGGAATTTCGGTAAAAGGTACCGTCAAGGCCAGTGCGCCATCGGTGGGCCAGCCGTTCAATTTCAACGGGGCTTTCGTGACTCAGGGCGATTTGGTCGTGGCTGACGATGACGGTGTGATCATCATTCCCAAGGCGGATGCGGCACGTACACTGGCTGAAGGCGAGGCGCGCGCGAGCAAGGAAGCACAGATGATGCAAGCGCTGTCCGAAGGTCGCACGACCCTGGAGCTGATGAGCCTGACTGAGTGGAGAACCCGCGCATGAGCGCCGATATCCAGCGGCTGAACCAACGTCTGGCCAGTGCACAGCCCTCCGCGACCTATCGAATCATGGATCGGGTGGCAGAACGCCGGGCGCAAGGTGTGAGGATCATTTCACTGTGCGCAGGCGAGCCTGATTTCGATACCCCAAAACATGTACGTGAGGCGGCCATTCACGCCATTGAGCACGGCCACACCCGATACACCCAGGTCGCCGGTGTGCGGTCACTGCGTGAAGCGGTGGCCGCCAAGTTCCGCCGCGAGAACGGCCTGGATGTGAGCTGGCAAGACACCCTGGTTTGCAACGGTGGCAAGCAGGTGATCTATAACGCCCTGGCCGCAACCCTCAACGAAGGTGACCAAGTTATCGTGCCGGCGCCGTATTGGGTCAGCTACCCGGAGATGGTGCAACTGTGCGGCGGTGAAACCCGGATTGTTACCTGCGATGCCGATACCGGTTTCAAGCTGACGCCCGCCGCGTTAGCCGCGGCGATCACCCCGCAGACCCGCTGGCTGATCCTCAATTCGCCGTCCAACCCGACGGGCGCGGTATACGGCCAGGTTGAATTGCAAGCCCTGGCCGATGTGTTGTTAGCCCACCCCCAAGTGCTGATTCTGGCCGATGACATCTATGAACACCTGATCTTCGACGATCAAGCGTTCCTGACCCTGGCTCAAGTCGAACCGCGACTGGCACCGCGCACCCTGACCATGAACGGTGTATCCAAGGCTTATGCCATGACCGGCTGGCGCATCGGTTTTGCCACCGGGCCACGCTGGCTGTTGGAGGCTATGGAAAAGCTCCAAGGGCAACAAACCTCTGGCGCCAGCTCGATCTCGCAGCAGGCGGCACTCGCTGCACTGGAGGGACCGAAGGATTTCATCCACGAAAGCCGTGTCGTGTTCCAGCGCCGCCGAGACTTGATGGTGACGCTGCTAAACGACATTCCAGAACTCGAATGCGCGGCTCCAGCAGGTGCGTTCTATGCATTCGCCTCCTGCGCCGGACTGATTGGCCGAACGTCCCCAGCCGGGCGAGTTCTGCGCACCGATGAAGATGTCGCTCATGCACTGCTTGATGAAGCGGATGTGGCCGTTGTGCACGGTAGCGCGTTCGGCCTTGGACCCTACATTCGTATTGCCTATGCTCTGGATGACGCTTCACTGCGTCAGGCTTGCGAGGCCATCCGGACGTTCTGTAGTGCCCTGCGTTAACCCGTAGGTGAATGAACGTGCAATATTTCGCACTCGATTACACTTGCAGCGATCGGCAGATCCCCGCTGAGGACTGCGGTTTTGAGGCTTCCAGATGAATATGATCGAGGCGATGGAGATATTCGTTGCTGTTGTTGAGCAGCGTAGCTATACGCGCGCAGCGGAAGCTCTCCAGTTGCATCGCCCTGCACTCTCGAAGGCTATCCAGAATCTTGAGAGTGAGTTGAACGTCCAGCTGCTTCATAGAACTACTCGACGGGTCAACGTCACTCCAGAGGGTGAGGAGTTTTACAACCGGTGTAAGCAATTATTGGGCGATCTTGCAGATACCTTCGACTGGTTTTCGCCCACACGCCCACCGCGAGGCAAGCTACGGGTGGACGTTCCTGTCGTATTGGCAAAAGCGATCATCATTCCTGCGCTTCCCGGATTTCGAGACCGCTACCCACAAGTCGAACTGACGCTGGGATCGACTGATCATCACATTGATCTCATTGCTGAAGGCATAGATTGCGCCGTCCGCCTGGGCGAGCTGGACGACTCGAGTTTGATAGCGCGCCGTATCGGGTTGGTGCCTATGGTGACCTGTGCCGCGCCGTCTTATCTTGAGCGATTCGGTACGCCAGGATCCCTGGATGATCTGGATAACCACCTGGCAGTCAATTTCCTCATTGAGCATCGACGCAAGATCATGCCGTGGAAATTTCAGGATGGAGATGGCGTCATTTCCGTCAAAGTCCAAAGCGGGATCGTGGTCGACGACTCCGAAGCTTTTCTCTCTTGCGGCCTGGCCGGGCTCGGATTGCTTCAAGGATTGCGGCCCTCGCTACAGAGGCATATCGACTCGGGAGAACTGATTGAAGTCCTCCCGCAACTGCGTACAGTCGCAAAGCCTGTATCAATGCTCCTGACCGACCGTCGTCACCTTTCACCAAAAGTTCGTGTGTTCATGGAGTGGTTGATGGAACTGTTCTCGGAGGCAGGTCTTAAGTGAAAGCGATTGGTAACGACACAGTACCAGTCAAGTTCTAATCAGGCCGTTTATCCCACATTCAGCAAGGTCTAAATTGCTCCTCGAATCAGGGCGAACACTCAGTTCGTCTCCACCGTATTTTTCAATCTGTCTATTCGAGGACTCGTCATGGATATGCAACTTGCTGGAAAGACTGCTTTGGTAACCGGTGCTAGCCAAGGGCTCGGACGAGCCATTGTTAAAAGCCTGGCGGCTGAAGGTGTGAAGGTATTTGCTACTGCGCGAAACGAAGAGCTGCTGGCCAGTTTGGTAGGCGAAATCACCGAAGCGGGTGGTATAGCACCGATCACCTTCGCTCAGGATTTTGTCGCGGCTGACGGCCCGGAAAGAATTGCAAGTGCGGCTCTGGCCGCTATGGGTCACATCGACATCCTGGTCAACAACGCGGGCGGCAGCCGTCCGATGGACATCGATGCTCCTGAAGAACAATGGATCGAAGGCATGACGCTGAACTTTGACCGTCATCGTCAGCTGACCCAAAAACTGTTGCCAAACTTTCTACAGCGTAAGTCCGGAGCAATCATCAGCCTCTCCGGCAATCTTGAGCCTGAAGTCGTCAACGCGGCAATGGTGGCTAAAGCCGGTATCGTCGTATGGTCAAAAGGTCTTTCTGAACAGCTTGGCCGACACAGTATCACTGTGAACTGTGTACAGCCTGGGCTGATCGATACGGCTCAGATCCGCCGTCTGTATCCGGGCGAAGAACGTAAAAAATTCGCCGACCGTGAGATTGCACTGCGTGACTTTGGCCAGCCTGAAGATGTGGCTAACGCCGTGACCTTCCTTGCTTCCCCTCGCGCAAGCTACATCACCGGCACCGTATTGCTGGTGGATGGCGGTATGCGTCGCTACTCGTTCTAATTCACTCGTCTCAGGGCTCGGGCCGCCGTCACCATGTGGTGCGCAATCCGATTCTACAGTTCGACGGTGGTTACTCGTTGCGCCAGACTCGCACGATTGATTGCCAGTTCGCCACGCACGTCCGGGCCGCGATAGACCATGGACGTTTCATGGTGCACATAATCGCCATAGCGCTGCGCGCTCAACCAGTTGAACGAGCCGACGCAGAGCAATTCTTCGTCAGCCATGACGATTTTGCTGTGCACCTTGTTGACCACGCGCACCTGAACATCCTGGGTTCGCAGCGCGGCAACCGCCTCTTTGAATTGTGCAATCTTCGTGGGGTCGCCTGAATGGCTGGCGTACCGGATATCCGTGTTGAAACGCAGGTCGGTGTACACCACGACCTGTACGCCCCGCTCCACTGTGCTGCTCATCAAGTCCAGCGCCCCGCTCTCCTGCATCCAGCGCAACTTCACCCAGGGCGTCACAATCTGAACCTGCTGGCGTGCGGTTTCGAGTGTTTGCATCAAAAACCGGTCGTGCTCATCCACCTCATGCAAATGACTCAAGCCGGTCCGCGCTGTCTGCAGATCTTCACGGGGCTGGTAAACGAACGAGAGCTCGTTCGCCGGGTCCCTCAACAGAAAACGCGCCAGACGTCCGCGCGGTTTGCAGAGCGGCACCTGGTTGAACAGGTCCATGTCGCCGAAGACCAGAAAGCTGTCCTTCGCTCGGGAAACCGCGACGTTGAGCATGCTGTCCCTGCGGTCGATAAATTCGCCGTCGGCATGTTTTGAATAAACGGCCGAAAAGATGACCACTGCACGCTCCGCGCCCTGAAACGAGTGAACCGTGCCTACAGTCAACTCGCCCTCGCCCTTTCCGGTTCTGATGCCCAGCGCGGCGCAGGCCTGAACAATCGCCTGTGTCTGTGCGCCGAAGGGCGTGATCACCCCGAGTATTTCCCACAGCGGTTTGTTGTAACGGGTTGTCAGTTCAACGGCATTGGCCTGAATCCATCTGGCTATCGTCTGCGCCTCCAGGAGGTTATGACGACTGCCACCCTGGCGCTGCTGACACAGCCCGTCAACATGCAGGTAGCCCAGCCCCGGCAATCCGCCTTGCGGTTTAGGTCCCCGTCGAGGCTGCAGCTTGCCCTTGTAGCAAAGGGCGTTGCAGTAATCGATGATCGAGTCGTAGCAGCGCCGGTGTTCAAATAGATAGATACCTCGGTCAAGGTCGCGATCATAGTGATAGCGGCTGGTCGACTGGGCGATAGCCATGACACTGCCATTCGCCGAGCTACGACCGCTGTTGCAAAAGTTTGCATAGTCGTCATCGACCTGGTCGCGCGCGAGCAGGCCGGCACTCAGCAGGTTCCCGATATCGACGGCTGCCGGAATCGACCAGATAGGTTCGATCTGCCGGGTGTCGCCAATCACCAATGCCCGTCTGGCGAGCGCAAATGAGGGGGCAGCCACTTCGGGCAGCACCTGACCGGCTTCGTCGACGATCAACAGATCTATGAAATTGAGCGCATAGTCATCGACGAATCCATTGCCGTCATGCCGCTTGCAATGCAGCTCCTTGGGCAGCCTGAAGAACGTCGCCACCACACAGGGAGTGAGTTTCATCCAGCGGCGCCAGTTTTTTTCCAGTGTCTTGCGCCCTTTTTTGCTGCGATTGTTGAGAATCTCCGGCAGTGTTTGAGTAACCTCCATCAGCCAGCGGCCCTCCCAATAGTGGGTCGTCAGCAGAAAAATTTCGAAGCGCAGCGAGGTGTCCGCCCAATGATCGCAGTCGTCCAACGTTACTTCGGCAGCAGGCCTGTCGTTCGTGATCGGTAAAACACCGATAACGGCCTGCCAGTTCATGACCTGACGTTGCTCGTCCTGCAGTAAATGGCGTATTTCATGCAATTGCGCCACGAGCGCTGTGTTGGCTTGGGTGACGTCAACCACGGCGCTTGTCAGGCGGGTTTCGATATCGCTGACTGTGAGCGCACTGTCCAACTCGATGTTGGCATCCTCTAGCTGTAGTTTCGCCAGACGCAAGCGTTTGCTGGCGATCGGCCCAAACCAGCCGAACAGCGTGTAAATCAGTGGCTCATGAGCCAGGTAACGTTTGAACGCCTTCAGACAGGCTTGCGCGGTTGCCAGTTGTTGCACCTTCTCCAGATGCTGTGCCTCGAGCCGCTCGACAGTCGCCAGGGGATCATCACCAAACCGTGCCCGAATAGCCTCGCGAACACCGACCAGCTTGGCCCACGCTTGCTCGATTGCAGTGAGATGCTGCTGGCGTACCCTGATCGCGTCCTGGAGTCGGTCGACGATCCGTCGAAGGTCTGGCTCTGGCTCGTCTGCAAAGGCAATCACAGCCTTGGCCAGGTAGGCTTGCTGCGCCTTTTCCAGGTAATCCTGCGACTCCAGCTCGGTATAGAAGCTCTTGGTCTGGTAGGTGCGGGCCATCTCCGCCTCGGCCGAAGCCTTGGGGAAATAGGCACCGAAGCTTTTGATATCTGGCAGCCAACGCCCCGCCAAAGGACCGCTGCCGTGGGAAAAGTCCTTGCCGAATGCATTGATAATGTTAGTCACGGCCTGGTTGTTGGTCGAACTGGCGACGATGACTGGCGGCTCGCCCCCCTCCATGGCAGCCTTGGCCCAGAGCGAAGCGACGACCGACAAGAGCAATGTGGTTTTACCCGTCCCCGGCGGCCCGTTGATTGCCAGTACATCCCCCGCCTCAGCAACCAGCAGATGCGCCAGGCCATCGCGTTGAGCGGGCGCCAAGGCATATTCGTCGCCAGCGTGGCCCAGGCGCGCGGCAAACTGACTATTGGCGGGCAAACAAGCTTCGTCGGGGCTTGGCTCGCGCTGAGCGAAACGGTCAAACAGCGGGGTTTCGGGTTTGCTGTCCCGCAGATGGTCGTAAAGCGCGACGATATGGCGGCTGAAGCCGTCGGCCTTGGTTTCCTTGAACAAATAGCAGAAGTTGGCCCGATCAAAGCCATCCTCTGTCCCGTCCCAGCCATTGGAGACTTTATCGACCATTCTTGCGCAAAACCGCAGATAGGTATTCCAACGATCGAGGTACGGCGCTGCGGCGGGCTCCTCATCGTCCGTGGGCGGATCGATGTGCGGGACTTTTTCGCTGGACAGGAAACTGTCCAGATCAGCCTGGGTACCGATCGCAAAGTTGTCGCGATCCAATGGTTCGAGAATGTCACGGGGTATCAGCGTGTGAGCAGAGGGATAGATACGACCATCACGGGTGACGAGCACTCGACAAACAACGGGCGTCATGAACGCCGGCAGACCGTTGCGGGATTTGCGATGCTCCAGCCTCGACTTGTAAACGAAGGGACGCAATGTCACTTCGACACAGGTCGACTTGGCGGGCTCGTCCGCAAACAACAGGCTTGTCTGCTCTTCCGGCACACAGCCGGCGCATAACGAGTCAAGGCCCAGAACAGTCAGTTTGTCGGCCTGGAGCGTGGATAGAGTGCCATTGCCGTTTTCGGCATCTGCAAGGGAGTTGCGCCAGTAGTTTGCGAGCTTGAGGGAATAGTCGTTCATCGTCCTGATTCACTGCGCACCGTCACTCACTGTGACGTTTCATGGAGGGGGAATGGGATGCGAGAGTAGCGTGTTGGAGAGCGATCTCCAATCAACGCATGTCGGCGACTGAGCACATTCGCTCAATCACCCAATGCGTATCCACTTGATCATTGACCCACATTCCACTGTCGCGGGTCATTGAAACATGAAGGTTTTCACCAAACCATTAATCGGGTCCGTAGTGCTTTTCGCACTGACCGAAACCGCGCTCGCCAGTGGTTTTACCGATGATGCCAAAGCCGGCGTACTCAGTCGCAACTTCTACCTGAACAACGACTACCGCTCGCCCTCGCCCAGCGGAAAAAATTACAAACAGGAATGGGCTCAAGGGTTTATCGGTACGTTCGTATCCGGTTTCACCGAAGGCATGATCGGCTTCGGTCTCGATGCCCATGCTTTTTACGGACTGAAACTGGACGGCGGCAAGGGTCATTCCGGCACTGGATTGCTACCGGTGAACAGTGACGGTCGCAGCGAGAGCGACTACTCCAGTGCTGGCGGCGCGCTCAAGCTGAAAGCCTCGCGCACCACCCTCGCCTTTGGCGAAATGACCGTCGAGACACCGGTATTCGACACCTCGGACAAACGCCTGCAACCGGAATACGCCACGGGTTTTCTGCTCAATAGCCACGAGATCGACAATGTGAATCTGGTGGCCGGGCATTTCACGGCGTTCAAGAACCAGGACAATTCATCCGGCAAAGGCGATTTCCAGGGCTATGGCGCCAACACAAAGGCCGGCGGGATCAGCTTCGTCGGCGTGGATCTATTCAGCGACAGTCCGCTGGGTGGCGCGCTGTACGCCTCCGACCTCAGTGAAACCTGGCACCAGTACTATGCCAATCTGCACTTCAAACAGTCCGGCGTATTGCTCGACGCCAACCTCTATCACACCCGCGATTCCGGTCAGGCACTGGCCGGAAAAATCGATAACACCGCTTTCAGTCTCTCAGGTAAATACACCTTCGGTCCGCATGCGGTGATGCTCGGCTGGCAACGGATCAACGGCGATACGCCGTTCGATTTCGTCGGCGGTGACTCGATCTATCTGGCCAACTCGATCAAATACGCTGACTTCAACGGCGCTCACGAACGATCGTGGCAAGCCCGTTATGACCTCGATCTCGGTGCGTTCGGCATTCCCGGTCTGAATTTCATGACCCGCTACGTTTCCGGCAGCCACATCGACGGCACCCACGCACCCAAGGGTGGCGCCTATAACCCGTTCGACGCGGTCAGCGGTGAATACCAGCCACAACAAGGCGCCGGCGGCCGTCACTGGGAGCGCGATATCGACCTGCGCTACATCGTCCAGTCCGGTGCGGCCAAGGATCTTTCGGTGCAACTGTCCCACGTCTCGCACCGGGCCAACAGCGCTCAGGCGGGTGATGACATTGACCGGGTCTACGTGGTGATTCAGTACCCGCTGGGGTTCTGAACGCAGAAATCTGGCGGAAGGCAGCCGTTCACGAGTCTTGACCGGGGAAATGAATCGCCCCGATCAATTGGTTGCAAGCCGAGCCACTTCGCCGGATGAAACGAGTGCCTTCAGTGACGCATCAAACTGCTTCAGCGCGTTCAATTGCAGCTCGGTTTGCTGGTTGATCTGCGCGGCAATCTCTGGCGCTGCTTTGCCATGAACCCAGACCGAAGGCATTTGTTGTTCTCGCGAGCCTTCAGCCTGGCCGATGTATTGCAGGTTCGAATCGTAGAACTTGGCCATGAATCGCGCTTCAACCTGGTTGTTACGCTTCGACACCAGACTGCTGTAAGTGTCCAGCATCACCACCACGTCCGGATGGGCTTGCACCACCGCGTCGAGGTTGTCGTAGACGGTCACCGAGGCGAACTCTTTCTGTAGCGAGCCCATGAGCCAGTTGATCGCGAGTTTCGGATCGGAGCTGTTGACGAACGCGTTGCTGATGCGTGAGTCGAGCGCAGGGTTCTTCGCGCCGTTCAGCGCTACCGAATGGTACTGCTCCAGGTATTCGAGGGTGTTGAGGGTGTTTTCGCTATAGAGCACGCCCACCGATTGAGCGTGCTGCAGGCTGATGGTGCTGTCGACCACGGGTAAAAAGTGGCAGGACTGTTCGGCCGCGTAGGCCGGCGCTGTGGCCGCAACGCTGCCGGTCAAAACGGCGACAAGTGCCAGCAAAGTAGAGATTCTCATCGCGCAGTTCCTTCAGTAGCGCCTTTGGTATAGCGCCATCTTCCTCCTTTGCCGGAAAAACAGAACTTGCATTCCTTGATGACAACTATCGACTGAACGAATGATGGGAAGCCTATGAGCTACAGTTGTGGTGAGCGTGGGCAGGCTATAGCTCACCTGTCGACATCGTCTGTCATCAAATGCCAAGTCACTGACGCTCAATGAAAAGCAGTCGTTTTGCGCATGACGATACTGGCTTGCTCATCGAAGTCGGTCAGTTAATTGAAAAACACTTACGCATTACATCGGATACCTCTCCTCCCCCATCGCTGCAACTGGGGGTGCTGTCAGATACATCTCAGTAAAAAAACAAAGAGAGAACAGCATGAAGTTCAGTCTTGTTGATAACGGCAACCCGAGTCGCCGGCGCGTTCTACGCGATGCTTTCGCCCTGGCGTTGGCAGCTTCGCCATTGGCTAACCTTGCCAAGGCAGCCGACGAAACCCCGGAAGAAGTGACCTTTGCTGCCGGTCCGCGGCCGCTGGTGCAATACCCGCAAAAACGTCCGTTGACCCTGGTAACCACCCGCCCGCCGCACCTTGAGACGCCATTCCCCATCTTCAACGAAGGGCCTATCACGCCGAATGACGCGTTTTTTGTGCGCTACCACCTGGCCAATATCCCTACCAGCATCGATCCGGACAGTTACCGCCTGACGATCAAGGGCTCGGTCAACACACCGCTGTCGCTTTCCCTTGCAGAACTCAAGGCTCTGGCCGAACCGGTAGAAGTGGTGGCCGTCAATCAATGTTCGGGTAACAGCCGTGGCTTCTCGATGCCACGGGTGTTCGGCGCTCAGTTGGGCAATGGTTCAATGGGTAATGCCCGCTGGGTGGGAATACCGCTCAAGGCGGTATTGGAAAAGGCCGGAGTGAAAGCCGACGCCAGGCAAGTGACATTTCGTGGGCTCGACAAGCCAGTGCTACCGAGCACGCCGGAGTACATCAAAGCCCTGGACATCAGCCATGCCATGGACGGCGAGCCCATGATCGCCTGGTCGATGAACGGTACTGACCTGCCATTCCTCAACGGTTACCCGATACGTCTGGTGGTGCCAGGCTATTTCGGTACGTACTGGGTCAAGCACCTAAGTGAGATCGAAGTCGTCGACCATACCTACGACGGTTTCTTCATGGCTAAAGGTTACCGGGTTCCGGATAACGATTGTTTCTGCATCGCCCCCGGCACCACTGCGGCGCAAACGGCGCCAATTTCCAGGTTGCCGGTACGCAGCTTCATCACCAGCGTCAAACACGGCGATGTGTTGCCGTTGAAAAAAAGCGTGGTGCTCAAGGGCATTGCGTTCGACGGTGGCGTTGGGGTCAACAAGGTGGAAGTGTCGATCGACGGCGGAAAAAGTTGGCGCGATGCCACGCTTGGGCAGGATCTTGGCCGTTTCTCCTTCCGTGAGTGGACACTGCCGATCACCTTTACCAGCAAGGGCGCCACACAGTTGATGGTGCGGGCCAGTAACCGTGCGGGCGAGACGCAGCCGTTGCGAGCCGACTGGAACCCCGGTGGCTACCGCCGCCACGTTGTAGAAACCAGCCACGTGACCGTCGCCTGAGGGGCCCCGCATGAAACGCATGACCACCTTGCTTTGCGCAGTTCAGGTTTGTTTGGCGACCCTGGCTAACGCAGCGCCACTGTCGATCACCTTGCCGCCCGAAACAGCTGTGTTCAAACCCAGTGCCCTGCCCGGCTACCCATTGGCTCAACAGAAGTGCTCCACCTGCCATTCTGCCGACTACATCAACTTCCAGCCTCCCGGCATGAGCCTGGCGCAGTGGACTGGGGAAGCGAGCAAGATGCAGCACGTGTATGGCGCTCCGATCAGCGATCAGGATGTGAGCATCATCGGCGCCTACCTTGCGGTGACCTACGGCAGTGCCCATGCGAGCGATGCCGATGTGCAGGCAGCCTCGAACCCATCGGCAGGCCAGACCCCGACGGCGCCTGCAACCAAAGTCGACGCCATGGCCTTGCTGCAGAGCAACTCCTGTCTGAGCTGCCACGCGACCGATCATAAGGTTGTAGGCCCGGCCTATCACGATGTAGCCGCAAAGTATGCCAATGACCCGCAGGCACTGGCCAAGGTAACGTCCAGCATTCAGCACGGCGGTACCGGCAAATGGGGGAATATCCCGATGCCGCCATTCACGCAGTTAAGCCCGGACGATCTGCACACCCTGGCGACTTTCGTGCTGCGTCAGTGAGCTCATTTCCGGCTCGATGAGGTATCAGCGACTGATTAGCCTCACCAAACGATCGGGCCAGACGGGCCTAATGCGAAATGATCCCGTGGTCCATCGCGTACTTGACCAAGGCCGCGGGCTTGTCGATGTTGAGTTTGCGACGGATGCTCAAACGATGGGTTTCCACCGTCCGAACGCTGATGTCCAGCTCGCGGGCCATTTCCTTGTTGTTCATTCCCTGAACCATCTTGCGCAGCACTTGACTCTCGCGCGGCGTCAGCTCGTTCTCGGTGTTCTTGTCGGCGATGAGCCGCTGTGCGATCTCTGCACTGTAAAACGTTCCGCCGCTGGAAATCGCTTCAATGGCCGCAATGATTTCCCGTGAAGGTGCGTTCTTCAGCACATAGCCGCTGGCGCCAGAACGTACAGACTCACTCACATACTCATAGTTGTCGTACATGCTGAGTACCAGAATCTTCAGCAACGGATATTGCTTGCTCAACACCCGGGTCAGCTCAAGTCCGTTCATGTCCTTCAGACTGATGTCGACGAGTAACAGGTCCGGCTGACAGAGCCTTACCATCTCAATCGCCTCGGCACCACTCTCGGCTTCCCCCACCACTTCCAGGGGGGACATGACCGCCAGCAGCGCCTTGATCCCGTCACGGACCAGGGAATGATCGTCGACCAGGGCGACGCGGATTGGGTAGGACAGGTTCATCAGGGGCATTCACTCTTGTTGTTATTGGCTGAGTCAGTGTTTTGGACCGGGTATTTTCATTGGCAGCAGAACGTCCAGCACACTTCTTCCCGGCGTCGATGCAAGCTCGAATCGCCCACCAAAATGCTCGACCCGTTCGCGGATGTTCCGCAGCCCTATACCGGCGTGGCGGCGTTCGACTTGAGCGACGTTGAAACCGACACCGTCATCGACCACTGTCAGCCTTATGGACTCTTCGGACCCGTGCAGGGTAACGGATACGTTTTGCGCCTGGGCATGTCGTTCGATGTTGGTCAGGCCTTCTTGCACAATGCGAAACAACGAGACCGCTGCCCCATCGACCAGATGACACTCGAATTCATTGTTGTTGTAGGTCACCACCAGTCCGCTACGTTGCTCGAACTCCGTGGCGAGTTGACCGATTGCTGCCGACAGCCCCAGCGTGTCGAGCAGCGACGAGCGCAAGTCGTGAGATAGGCTGCGAACCTCGCCAATCGCATCTCCCAGGCGCTCCGTGGCTTCCCTTAAAATGCTCAAGCCCGTGTCTTGTCCACTCTCCAGCACATGGCTGGCCAGTTCGAACTGAAACTTGATGGACACCAGTACCTGGCTGATCCCGTCATGCAGTTCACGGGAAACCCGTGACCGCTCTTCTTCTTGCAAGCTGACGATACGCTGGGTCAACCGCTGGAGTTTTTTGTCGGCCAGACGATGTTCGCTGACGTTCAGCGTCATGCCGCTAGCGAAGACGAACAGCACTGCCACGAGGGCTACAATGGCAATGGCAAGCATCGTTTTGCGAATGCCCTGAGCCACCTCGTCACGCGCCTGCTGTGTTGCGCGCTCAACGTCCTCGAGGTAGATGCCGGTACCGAGCATCCAGCCCCAACGATCCAACATCACGACATAGGCGAGCTTGTCGGTCACTTGACCGGAAGAGGGTTTGTTCCAGGCGTAGCGTTGAAAGCCCTCCCCTGACTCCGCACTTTTCAGCAACGCCTGGATCACCGGCAGACCGTGCGGGTCCTTCATGTCCCACAGGTATTTGCCCACCAGTTCCGACTGCCGCGAGTGCATCAGGCTACGGCCCTGGCGGTCGTAGACGAAGAAGTAGCCATTGATACCGAAGCTGAGCTTGCGCAGTTCTTCCAGGACTTGTTGCTGTGCGTGCGCGTCACCCTTGCCGTTGTCGTATAGAGGCGCGATCAGGCTTTGCGCCATTTCGACGTAGTTTTTCAGTTCTGCACGCTTGCTGGCCAGAATGCTGTCTTCGATCAGTTGTGCCTGCTGATCCCCCAGTTGGCGGTTCAGGGAAATCACCAGCGCGCAGATGACGGCAATCGCCAACACCAGCGGCAGAATCCCGAGCGCGACGATTTTGTGTTTGAGCTGCATCTCTGCTCCTGACCGGACCGAGGGAAAGCGAAGGCCCGGCATCATATGCCAAAGATACGCGCGTCCAGTAGCGGCGCTGGACGGAATGACCTGCGGCTCAGTTGAAATGCGAAACCTGTGGGAGCGAACTTGCTCGCGATGACTGAATAACATTCAACATTGATGTTGGCTGTCGTACCGCTATCGCGAGCAAGCTCGCTCCCACACGGAGATCAGCGGCGTCTACGTAGAACTACGCAGATGCTGCGTACGTAGTAACGCGGATTTATTTGTAGACGGCATGCGTGGATATTGGGCCAGCTCCGCATAGCGGACACAATTATAAAAATTACCGCCGCAGTCCACTGGCTGTCGGCAGGAGACACGCAATGACCCGTCTGGCTAAACACCTCGCCTGGTTTGCCGTGGCTGTCCTGGGAGCTTTTGCGCTGAGTGTCGTGGCCCTGCGCCGCGGCGAAGCCATCAACGCCCTCTGGATCGTAGTCGCAGCAGTCGCTATCTATCTTGTCGCTTACCGTTACTACAGCCTGTTTATCGCCAATAAGGTGATGCAGCTCGATCTCGGTCGGGCCACCCCCGCCGTCGTCAACAACGATGGTCTGGACTACGTGCCCACCAACAAACACATTCTTTTCGGTCACCACTTTGCGGCCATTGCGGGCGCCGGGCCACTGGTCGGCCCGGTACTGGCGGCGCAAATGGGTTACCTGCCTGGCACGCTCTGGCTGATCGCCGGCGTGGTGCTGGCCGGTGCGGTTCAGGACTTCATGGTCCTGTTCATGTCGACCCGTCGCAACGGTCGTTCCCTGGGCGACATGGTCCGTGAAGAAATGGGCCGCATCCCCGGCACCATCGCGCTGTTCGGCTGCTTCCTGATCATGATCATCATCCTCGCGGTGCTGGCGCTGATCGTGGTCAAGGCCCTGGCCGATAGCCCGTGGGGCATGTTCACGGTGATGGCGACCATCCCGATCGCAATGTTCATGGGCGTGTACATGCGCTACATCCGCCCGGGTCGCATCGGTGAAATCTCCATTGTCGGCGTGCTTTTGCTGCTGGGTTCGATCTGGCTGGGCGGGCAGATTGCCGCTGATCCGGTCTGGGCCAAAGCCTTTACCTTCACCGGAGTGCAGATCACCTGGATGCTGATCGGCTACGGTTTCGTTGCCGCGGTGCTGCCGGTGTGGCTGATCCTGGCGCCGCGCGACTACCTGTCGACCTTCCTCAAGATCGGCACCATCATGGCCCTGGCGATCGGCATCCTGATCACCATGCCCGTGCTGAAAATGCCGGCGCTGACCCAGTTCATCGATGGCACCGGGCCGGTGTGGAAAGGCGGGTTGTTCCCGTTCCTGTTCATCACCATTGCCTGCGGCGCGGTCTCGGGTTTCCACGCACTGATCGCTTCCGGGACCACCCCGAAACTGTTGGCCAGTGAAGGTCATGCCCGTTACATCGGTTACGGCGGCATGCTGATGGAGTCCTTCGTGGCCATTATGGCGATGGTGGCGGCTTCGGTGATCGAACCGGGCGTGTACTTCGCCATGAACAGCCCGGCGGCGATCGTCGGCGGTGACGTGGTACAGGTGGCTCAGACTGTCAGCAGCTGGGGCTTTATGATTACCCCGGAAGCCCTGCAAGCGGTGGCCAAGGACATCGGTGAAACCACCGTTCTGGCCCGTGCCGGCGGTGCGCCGACCCTGGCGGTCGGTATCGCGCAGATCCTGCACAGCGTTCTGCCGGGTGAAAACACCATGGCGTTCTGGTACCACTTCGCGATCCTGTTCGAAGCGCTGTTTATCCTGACCGCGGTCGACGCCGGTACCCGTGCCGGACGTTTCATGCTGCAGGATTTGCTTGGCTCCTTCGTTCCGGCGCTTAAACGTACGGAATCCTGGACCGCCAACCTGATCGCGACCGCCGGTTGCGTGGCAATGTGGGGTTATCTGCTGTACCAAGGCGTGATCGACCCGCTGGGTGGCATCAACACCTTGTGGCCGCTGTTCGGTATCTCCAACCAGATGCTSGCCGGTATCGCGCTGATGCTCGGCACGGTGGTGCTGATCAAAATGAARCGCCAGCGCTACATCTGGGTGACCTTGCTGCCCGCCGCCTGGCTGCTGATCTGCACCACCACCGCCGGCTTCATCAAGCTGTTCGACGCCAACCCGGCGATCGGCTTCCTGTCGCTGGCSAAGAAATACAGCGATGCCCTGGCCAACGGTCAGATCCTCGCCCCGGCCAAGGACATCACGCAGATGCAGCACGTGATCTACAACGCCTACACCAACGCAACGCTGACGGCGCTGTTCCTGTTCGTGGTCTTCAGCATCCTGTTCTATGCGATCAAGGTCGGTATTTCCGCCTGGGGCAGCAAAGAGCGCACGGATAAAGAATCGCCCTTCCAGGCGATTCCGGAAGCGTAATCGAGGGTTGCAAGCATGTTCAATGACCTGAGTCGCCTCGGTAAATACCTCGGTCAGGCCGCACGCCTGATGGTCGGCATGCCCGACTACGACACTTACGTCGAGCATATGCAGACCAAACACCCGGACAAACCGGTGATGAGCTACGAGGCGTTCTTTCGGGAACGCCAGGAGGCTCGTTACGGCAGCAAGGCTGGGCCGAAGTGCTGTTGACCCGCTGACGGCGGGTGATCAGAGGTGAGGTGGGAGCAGGCTTTTGTGGGAGCGAGCTTGCTCGCGATAGCGGTCTGACAGTCAACTGCAATGTTGAATGTTAAGCCGTCATCGCGAGCAAGCTCGCTCCCACAAAAGTCCGCTCCCATTTTTCGTTAGTGATCCGTAACGACTCGTTCCTTCAACGCAGATTCGCTACTATGTTTGCTCCGCGTTCCTGTCCGCGGATTTCTTCATTGTGGAGCCCGAATGCCTAGCCAAAAGGACATCGCCGCCGAAAGCGGCGCACCGATGATTCCGGAACAGCGCCGTGAACTGATGCTGCGCCAGTTGCGCAAGCACCAGGTGCTGAGCGTTCATCAGTTGATGGAAATGTTCGAGTGCTCGCACATGACGGTGCGTCGTGACATCGCCCTGCTGGAACAGGAAGGTCGGGCCTACTCGGTCACCGGTGGCGTTCGAATTGCCAGCCAACTCCACAGTGAGCCCAGCCATCAGCTCAAGGCCGTGGTCGAGTTGCCGCAGAAGCAGGCGATGGCGAAACTTGCCGCCGGGCTGCTGCATGCCGATATGACGATTTACCTGGATGCGGGCACCAGTACTCTGGAGATCGTCCCGTACGTCAAGGCGCTTTCCGGCATGACCGTGGTGACCAACGACTTCGGTGTTGCCCAAGCCTTGATGGACGCGCCGCATGTCACGGTCATTCATACCGGCGGACAGCTGGATCACTCCAACCATTCCTGCGTAGGCGGTTTGGCAGTCGCCACTTTGCGGCAGGTGGTCACTGATATCGCCTTCATCTCCACCAGTTCCTGGGATTTGCGTCGCGGCCTGACCACACCTTCGGCGCTGAAAGTGGAAGTCAAGCAAGTGGCGATGCAATCGGCCGCGCAAACGGTGCTGGTAGCCAGCAGTTCGAAGTACGGCACCTTCAGCATGTACCGGATCGCCGGGCTCGAGCAGTTCGACATCATCCTCAGCGACGACGCGCTGACCGCTGCGGCGGCCGATGGCATTCGCAAGCAAGGTGTGGAACTGCTGTTGCCCTCTGGGAGTGGCGTGTAGGGCCCTAACGCGCCTTCGGGTCTCTCGTATAAACCTAGCGCGCCTTCCAGTCGCGCAGCCATTGCAAGCCCGCCGAGGTGTCGCCGCGTGGCCGGTATTCGCACCCTACCCAACCGTCATAACCCAGCTGGTCGATCAACTCGAACAGATAGGGATAGTTGACCTCTCCAATATCCGGCTCGTGCCGGTCCGGCACACCGGCAATCTGGATATGGCCAATACCCTCGAAGTCCCGGCGCAACTTGCTGGCCAGGTCGCCCTCGACGATCTGGCAGTGATAGCAGTCGAACTGAACCTTGAGGTTGCTGGCGCCCACTTCCTTGCAGATAGCCTGGGCCTGATCCTGCCGATTGAGGAAAAAGCCCGGCATGTCTCGGGTATTGATCGGCTCCAGCAACACCGTGACGCCGACCTTGGCCGCCTGGGCCGTGGCATAGGCGAGGTTTTCCAGGTAAACACCGTGATGCCGGGCCCGGTCGCTCTCCGACGGCAACAGGCCGGCCATGACGTGGATCCGCGAATTGCCCAGCACGGCGGCATATTCCAGGGCGCGATCAAAACCGCTGCGAAATTCACTCTCCCGGCCGGGCAACGTCACGGTGCCCCGCTCCCCCGCCGCCCAGTCACCAGGCGGCGCGTTGAACAGCGCCTGCACCAGCCCGTTGTCGCTCAGGCGCTGCTTGAGTTCCTGGGCGCTGTAGTCGTAGGGAAACAGATATTCCACTGCCTCGAAACCATCGGCGGCGGCAGCGGCGAAGCGGTCCAGAAACGCATGTTCCGGGTAGAGCATGCTGAGGTTTGCAGCAAAACGAGGCATGGTAGCTCCCAGGGTCAAGGGTTAGACAAACGGCCAGATCAACAAGGTAATACCGAAACCCAACGTACCGAGCAAGGTGGTCAGTACCGTCCAGGTGCGCAAGCCGTCGGCCACATTCAGCCCGGCCAGCTTGGTGAAGATCCAGTAACCGGCATCATTGATATGCGACATGGCCAACCCGCCACCGCCCATGGCCAGGCACAGCAGGGCCATGTGGTTCGGGGTGAGGTTGAGGGTCGCGATCAGCGGACTGATAATGCCGGCGGTGGTCACCAGCGCCACCGTGGTCGAGCCCTGCACCGCACGCAACAGCATGGTCAGCAGAAAGCCCAGCGCGAGTACCGGCAGACCGGTGGTACGCAACATGTCGGAGACCACGGCACCGATTCCGGTGTCCACCAGGACCTTGCCAAATACACCGCCGGCACCGGCAATCAGGATCACCATCGCCACACCGGGCAAGGCCGAGCCGATCACATCGGACACCTGAGTGCGACTCCAGCCCCGACGCGAACCCAGCAACCAGGCACACAGCAAGGTGTCGATCAGCAGCGCTACCAGCGGCGCGCCGAGCACGGTCATGATCCCGCGCAGAAGCGATTCGGCCGGCAGCAGCGAGGTGGCCAGGGTGCCCAGCAGAATCAGAATGATCGGCAACAGGATCAGGCTGACAATCAGGCCAAAACCTGGCGGCGGTGCCGGTGGCAATTTGGAGACGATACTGCTGACGGACTCTTCCAGGCCCATGTGTGACACGGCCTCGGCGGCTCGCTCAATGCTCTTGCCGTTGCCATTGGACCAGGCGACCAGATCTTCATTGGTGACATGCGGGCCGTAGACCTCGGCACGGATATCGTCGGTCATCGGGTATACCCGACGGGTCATGCGCCCGGCCACGCGGTAACCGACGTAGCACAGCAGCGCGGTCATCGGCAGACCGAACATCAGCACGCGGCCAAGGTCGGCGCCTAACTGGCTAGCAGCCGCCACTGCACCCGGGTGTGGTGGCAGGAAAGCGTGTACGGTCAACAAGGCCGCGCACATCGGCAGCGCGAACACCAACAGCGGCTTACGCGCACTGCGAGCGACGCTATAGGCCAGCGGCATGAGGATGATCACGCCAACTTCGAAGAACACCGGCACCCCGACCATGAAGCCGGCAATCGTCAGCGCCAGAGGCGTACGCCGGTTGCCGAAACGGGTGATCAGCGTCTTGGCCAGTGCCTCGGCACCGCCGGAAAGCTCGATGATCCGGCCAATCATCGCGCCCAAGGCAATGATGATCGCGATATGGCCCAGGGTCTTGCCCATGCCGCCTTCAATGGTGGCGACCAGTTCGGCCGGCTTCACCCCGGCCACCAGTGCCACCAGAATGCTCACCAGCATCAAGGCTACGAAGGGCTGGAATTTGTATTTGAGCACCAGGAACAACAACAGCGCGATGCCCACCCCTGCGGTCACCATCAGGATTAACGGGCTCATTTCAGAAACCCTCCACGCCGGGTGAACGAAGCGGTGCTGCCACTGGATCTGAAAATACCGCGATGAAGATAAGTCATGCCTGGATTTCCTGTTGTTATTGTTTTTTCAAGCAAGCCGGGGCCATCGAGAGTCGCGCGCGTCTCCCGGACAGGGCCTGCGTTATCAATCTGTCGTATTAGAAGATCAGCGCTCTACCAGTGCGCACCGAAGGTCTCTCGCAGCTCGTCCAGCGCTGCCTGATCGAGCGGTTCCGGCTTGGGGTTGCTCATCAGCCAGAGCCGTGCAGTTTCCTCAAGTTCTTCCAGGGCGTAGCTGGCCTTGGAAACCGAACTCTCCCAGACCACCGGGCCGAGCCGTTCGAGCATCACGCCGCGAACGCTGTTCGCCAGCCGTGCGACCTGCTCGGCAACCTTCGGCGAACCGGGTCGCTGATAGCCAATCAACGGGATATGCCCGACTTTCATCACCTGATACGGGGTCAGCGGCGGCAGGATGTCGTCTGGCTGCCAGACGCCCGCCAGGGTCAACGCCACCAAGTGGGTGGAATGGGTGTGAACCACGCCGCCAACCCCAGGGTTGCGGTCATAGACCTGGCGATGCAGCGCCAGGGTCTTCGAAGGTTTGTCACCGGACACCCACTCGCCGGCCAGATTGACCTTGGCAATCGTCGCGGGGTCGAGGCGACCGAGGCAGACGTCAGTCGGTGTGATCAACCAGCCATCGTCCAGACGCGCACTGATATTGCCGGCGCTGCCGACGGTATAACCGCGCTCGTAAAGGCTACGGCCAACCTCACAGATTTCTTCGCGCAGGGCGTTTTCATTGCTCATTTCGCATCTCCGACCTGGGCCAACTGCTGCAAGGCTTTGCTAAAGAAATCACGGCCACCGAAGTTGCCCGACTTCAGCGCCAATGCCAGAGGTTCATCCGTACTGCTGACTGTCGCCGGTACACCTGGATCGATCTGCGCACCGATCCGCAGCAGTTGCACGCCCAACGCCTGAACCACAGCGCCCGAGGTTTCACCACCGGCAATCACGAAACGACGCACGCCGCTCTGGCGCAGGCCCTGGGCGATTTCACCCAAGGCGTTTTCCACCAGACTGCCAGCCCGTTCGACACCCAACTGCTGTTGCACCACCTTGACCTCTTCCGGCGAACTGGTGGCATAGATCAATACGGTTTCCTTGTGCTCACGGGCGAAGGCCAATGCTTGCGCGACGACAGGTTCGCCGGCGGCCAATGCCAGCGGATCGATACGCAGAGCCGGTCGGCCAGCTTCGAGCCAGGCGGCCACTTGGCCGTTGGTCGCCACCGAGGCGCTACCGGCCAACACCACTTCGCCACCGGAGACCGGCGCCAGTTTCGACGCATCAAGGTCGCGCAATTTTCCGGCGCGACGGAAGTTTTCCGGTAAACCCAGGGCCAGTCCAGAACCTCCGGTCAACAACGGCAGATCGGCGCAAGCCGTGCCCAGGGTGTACAAATCACTGTCCGACAAGGCATCGGCGATCGCGATGCCGACACCTTGAGCCCGCAATTCAGCGATTCGTGCCCGCACCTGTTCGGCCCCTTGGGCAATGGTGTCGTAGCGCAACAAACCGACATTCAGACCTGTCTGCGATTGCAGAACCCGAACCAGGTTGGCATCGGCCATCGGCGTCAACGGGTGATGCTGCATGCCCGACTCGCTGAGCAGTTGATCCTGAACAAACAAGTGACCACGAAAGATCGTCCGGCCATTCTCCGGGAACGCCGGGCATGC
This sequence comes from Pseudomonas sp. 05N431, assembly GCF_056397005.1. Lineage (NCBI taxonomy): Bacteria > Pseudomonadati > Pseudomonadota > Gammaproteobacteria > Pseudomonadales > Pseudomonadaceae > Pseudomonas > Pseudomonas sp. 05N431. The sequence goes on along the minus strand of NZ_JBFTMN010000004.1, from coordinate 254,344 downwards.
GAGCGTGAAGTCACTGCCCAGTGCCGCCAGCAGTGCTTCGCTGACCTGACCGATATTACCGGCTGCCGTGGAGTCGAACGTCGAACAGTACTTGAAGAAGATCTGCTCGCAGCCTTGTTCACGTAGCCAGGCCAGCGCCGCGAGGGACTGTTCGATCGCCTCGGCAACCGGTGTGGTACGCGATTTCAGGGCAATGACGATCGCATCGGCGTCGATCCCGGCAGCGACTTCGCTGCTCGGGATACCGATGCTTTGTACGGTGCGCATGCCACCACGCACCAGCATGTTGGCAAGGTCGGTGGCGCCGGTGAAATCGTCGGCGATGCAGCCCAGTAATGGACGTGTACTCATTGTGCGTTCCTCAAACAGGCTCGATCTTGGCAGTGGGCAACGTAATGCCCGGGAAAATCTTGATCACCGCCGAGTCGTCCTCGCGACCGAAACCTGCACTGGAAGCCTGCATGAACATTTGGTGAGCGGTGGCCGACAGCGGCAGCGGGAATTTGCTGGCGCGTGCGGTATCCAGCACCAGGCCCAGATCCTTGACGAAAATATCCACCGCAGACAACGGCGTGTAGTCGGCCTTGAGAATGTGCGGCACGCGGTTTTCGAACATCCAGGAGTTACCGGCGCTATGCGTGATCACTTCGTAAAGCGCGTCGGCATCGACCCCTTCACGCAACCCCAACGCCATGGCTTCGGCAGACGCTGCGATATGCACCCCGGCGAGGAGCTGGTTGATGATCTTGACCTTCGAACCCAAGCCATGGACGTCACCGAGGCGATAGACCTTGCCGGCCATGCCCGCAAGAATCGCCTCGGCCTTGGCGTAAGCATCCGCCGGACCCGAGGTCATCATGGTCATTTCGCCGGCGGCCGCCTTGGCCGCGCCACCGGAGATTGGTGCATCCAGATACAGCAGGCCTTTCTCGGCCAAGCGTTGACCAAGATCGACAGCGTAGGTCGGGGCCACAGTGGCGCAGCCGATCACCAGGCTGCCAGGACGCAACGCCGCCACGGCGCCGCCTTCGCCAAACAATACGGTTTCGGTCTGCTCGGCATTCACCACAACAGTAACGATCACGTCACACTCGCCAGCCATGTGCGCCGGGGATGAGCATGCCACCCCGCCCTCGCTGGCAAACTGTTCCGTCACCGCCGCCCGCACATCACAGGCATGCACATTGAAACCGCTACGCAACAGCGAGCGGGCAATGCCCAAGCCCATCGCGCCCAGACCGACAACACCGACATTCTTGTTATTCATGGGGTACTCCAGGAGAAAACAGCGGCTTATTCCGCGCCAGCAAGGCGCAGACGGCGGGCCGCGTTGTAGATATGAGCGCGGGCGGCGTGGCCGGCGGCGAGCGGGTCGCCCAGCCGAATAGCCGCGACGATCGCCAGGTGTTCTTCGTGGACCTGACGGGAGAAATCCGCCCTGCCCGCTTCATTGGTACGGGTGATTCGAGTCGCGGCCTCCAGGTACTGGCTGACGAATTCGAGGGTTTTGAGGAAGTAAGGATTGCCTGTGGCCTGAGCGATGGCCCGGTGAAACGCCACATCGGCGCGAACACCGTCCAGCCCTTCAGCGACCTCTTCATCGATGCGCACCAGCGCTTCGTCAATCAGCACCAGATCGGCTTCGCTGCGATTGAGCGCCGCCTCGGAGGCGATTTCAGCTTCGATGGCACGCCGCAGCGCCAACAGGTGAAAGACACTGCCGGGCAGATGGGCTTCGGCGTAATCGATACGCAGCGGACGGATATTGGCGTTGGCGGTGACGAAGATGCCGCGCCCTTGGCGGGGCTGCAGCACGCCTTCGTTCTTGAGACGGGAAATGGCTTCGCGAACCACGGTGCGACTGACACCGAACGCTTCTGAAAGCATGGCTTCACTGGGCAGTTTGCTCCCGGTGCCGAAGACACCAGTCTCAATCTTCTCCAGCAACTGCTGAGCGACGCTGTCGCTCAGCACGTGAGTCGGGACCTTGTCGAACATCGAGGCGATCCTGTTTTTGTCTTGTTATCAGGTTGTCATACAGGTTGAGCAGATAATCCTCCAATGAACGGATAATGTGAAGCTGTTTTTTAAAATAACATTTTTTAACATTCGACTTGAAGGGCCGCGCCGGTGCATTGACCCGCAACCCGCCCCATGCCTGACTAGGTTTTGAAACACGCCACCGTCTGATGCAGTGCTCCTGCCATCTGCGCCAATTCCAGACCGGCGGTGTGGGTCTGCTCGGCACCCAGCAAGACCTGTTCGGAAACATTACGAATGCTCACCAGATTGCGATCCACCTCACGGGCCACCAATGCTTGCTCTTCCGTGGCGCTGGCGATCATCAGGTTGCGCTCATTGATCTGCGAGATTGACCGGGTGATCGCTTCCAGTGCCTCGCCGGAGCGTTGCGCGACTTCCAGGGTCGCCTGCACCAGATGCCCACTGCTTTGCATAGCAGTCACCGCGTTCCCGGTATCGAGCCGAATGTTGCCAATCATCTGCTCGATTTCCTGGGTCGACACCTGAGTGCGATGGGCCAGTGCCCGCACCTCGTCGGCGACCACCGCAAAACCCCGTCCGGCATCACCGGCACGGGCCGCTTCAATCGCTGCGTTAAGGGCCAGCAGATTGGTTTGCTCGGCAATGCTGCGAATCACGTCCAGCACCGCGCTGATGTCTTGCACGCGCCCGGCCAATTGCTGGATACGCTGCGAGGTATCCGTCATACCGTCCGCCAGCGTGCTTATCGAGGCCACCGTTTCCTGAACGTGCTCACGGCCGCGCTGCGCGGTTTGCTCGGACACCCGGGACGCCTCACTGGTACTGACAGCATTGCGTGCGACCTCGTCGACGGCCGCCGTCATTTGATTGATCGCCGTCGCAGCCTGCTCGATCTCCAGGCCCTGCAACTGCAAACTGTCACGGGTCTGGCTGCTGACCGCACTCAGCTCTTCGGACGAACTGGCCACCTGATCAACCGACGCCGCGATGTGTTTAACCATCGCGTTCAGGCTTTGTTGCATCTGGTGCATGTTCATCATCACGCTACCGTCGGCATTGGCATTCACTGGCACTTGAGTCGTCAAATCGCCCTGCGCGATTTGACTCAATACCCGCGCAGCAACATCGGGCTCTCCACCCACGGGCCGGGTGACACTGCGCGTTACGATGACCGCCGCAGCGATGACCGAGACCAGGCAGAAAACCAGCAACCCCAACATGTTCAGGCGCGCATCGCTGTACAGGGCCTGCGCCGACCTTTCACGATCGGCGAAGATCTGTCCTTGCAGCGCCATCAGGGCGTCCAGGCTTTTATAAACCTGCTGCTCGGCGGGGATGACTTGCTGTTTCAACTGCGCCATTGCGGCATCAAAGGCACCTTGCCTGATCAACGCCTGCACCTGGGTGAACGCGGCGACGTAAGCCTCGCGATTCTTTTTCAGGGCCACATAGGCAGCCTTGCCTTCCGGCAGATCGAACAACGGCTCAAGCGTTTCAAGTGCCTGGCTGATGCGCTTTTTGGTGGTATCGATGGCCTGTTGCGCTTGCTGATTGTCTTTGTCGATCAGCAAATCCCGGGTGTTCCTGGCGTTGTCCCGAACACCTGTGGCAATGACCATGATCGGATCGATTTTCGGCCAGTCCTGTTTGACGATCACCATCGCCTGTTCCTTCAGCGTTGCCAGATCGTGCAACGCATAAAATGCCAGGCCTGTCAGTACCAACGGCGCGATTGCAAAGCCGATGACGATACGTTGAGCCGTGCTTAACTTGGCCAAATCAAATGCTCCCTGATTAGTACCTGCCCGACGGGCAGCACATTTGAAACTTCATGTCCGCGTAAGCCCTGGTTCCACCTCACTCCTGGTCGTTTTAATGTCCGCGAATGTAGTGTTCCAGTTGCCGGATCAGATCGGCCTGCTCGGCGATCGCTTCTTTGACCAGATCACCAATCGACAACAGGCCTATCAGTTGGTCGCCTTCCAGCACCGGTAAATGGCGCAGATGACTGTCAGTCATGACCGCCATGCAACGCTCGATGCTCTGCTGACTGTCTGCCGTCACGACGGGCGCACTCATGATGTCCCTGACCGGCGTGCCGACCGAAGAGCGTCCCTGTAGAACGACCTTGCGCGCATAGTCGCGTTCGCTGATCACACCAACCACCTGCCCTTCCTCTATGACGGGTAGCGCACCGACGTTCTTTTCGGCCATCAGCTTCAGCGCTTCAAGGACCATCTGGTCTGGCGCGATGCTATGCACCTGCTGGTTTTGCACGACCTTCAGCTTCAACAACTGAGCGGCTGTTTTCATACGGACCTCCAAAGCCAATCACGAATAAAAAGCAAAAAAAAACGCCTGAAACCTTTCGGTTCCAGGCGCCTTTGCCTGTTCTTGTACGGTGTTAAAACCAGACGTCCATGCCTGATGCAGCGACGTTGCCCATGACTTGTTCGGCCAATCGATCATCGTTGACCGAGGGGGCTGTCCACTGGAATCCGTTCCAGATGAACCTGATACGAGCCTTGCAGCCTTTGTGCCAGTCGGCAGCAGGAAGCTTCATCCTGTGCGCGAACCCAGGCTCCTCAGCGATAGAGGGAGGCGAAAGTTCATTGCGCTGTCCCCCACTGGTGCAAATCGTTACGCATAGCGCTTTATAAAAGTGCATCCAGGCCGTCGACCCGGGTCCGCCGGGCGGTGTGGCAAGTTTTGAGCACTGACGTACACTGCGATACACCCACTGCGAACGAAGGACTGTTCATCGGATCGATAGGTCCCACGGCAATCCGTGGCATCACCTCATGATCTGGGTGAAACCACCATGAAAACGGTCACCGCCCTTTTCACCGGTCTGCTCGCTGCCAGCGTGTGCGCGGCGACAAGCTCCTGTGCGAATGCTGCCCCTCCTTCGCCAACCTTCAAGACCAGTTTCGACTGTGCCCAGGCAAGGGCATCCATCGAAAAGCTTATCTGTCGCGATCCGCAACTGGCACAGATGGATATCGAGCTGACGCGTCTTTATCGCCTGGCGCTCACGGATGAACATTCGGTACCGGCTCCAGACACAGTCATGATCGACCAGCAGTTCTGGATCGACGCCCGTAATCAGTGTGCCTCCACGCCTGCGCCCAAGGCGTGCACGATCCGAAGTTATGCCGAACGCGCGCACCAGTTGCGCCAAGGCTCGGCAATTGTGAGAACCAAGGATCCAGACAGGCTCACCGAAGGCCCCCTGGCTATTCGTTGTACGGGGTTTGACACGCTGATTGCCGCCACTTTCTTCAGCACGCAGCCTGGTGTCGTGTACCTGAAATGGGCGAATACTTCGATCACCCTGAGCCAGGTGCCGAGTGATTCGGGAATCCAATACACAGGCAAGGATTACCAGGGGAATTACCGCTTTTGGCAAAACGACAACGTGGTCCTTTTCCAAAAGCCGGGCTCAGAGGAAATGAGTTGTACGGCCGAGCCCGCCAGTTGATTTCCCTCTCGCAGTAACACGGGCAAGATGGAGAGCGGCCATACCGTCATGGAGACGGTATGGCCGGTTATGGTGTGAGCTTTACTGGTGCTGAACCTGCAACTGGGACGACACCTGGACCCGCGCGAGCATTTGCTCGGCCCCTCCCCCGCGACGCATGCCACGCACCGGGCAAGCGTCGAGGTACTCAAGACCCACCGCCAGTTTCAGATGGCGCTCGGGTCGGGCCAATCGGTTGGTGACGTCGAAGCTGTACCAACCATCGTCGAGCCAGGCTTCGGCCCAGGCATGGCTGGCCAGATGACTTTCATCTTCTGTGCACAGATAACCGGAGACGTAGCGTGCAGGAATTCCAAGGCTGCGAGCGCAGGCCAGGAAGGCATGGGTATGGTCCTGGCAGACCCCGACGCCGGCGGCAAAGGCACCGGCTGCGGTGGTGTCCACCGTTGTAGCGCCCGGGCTGTAGGCCATGTGTTCGGCGAGGCCATTCATCAGGTCAATCAACGCCCCGCGATCACGCCGCGTACCGCAGCGCTGTATGGCAAAGGCCGTCAGGGCGTCGTCGGCCTTGGTCAGATGGCTGGTGCGCAAGAACGGCAGCGGCGACTGATTGTCGTGCTCGACCTCCAGCATCTGGTCGATTTCAACCTGACCATAGGCGGTCAGCACGAGGGCACCGTGGGGTTCGTCCATCGTCAATACATGCAGGATGTTGCCGTAAGGATCGAGTTGGCTGCGCACCAGGCGCGGCAGTTCCAGATGCCATTCCAGAATGTGCTGGCGCTCGGTGTTCTTGGGCGTCAAACGCAGGAACTGGATGCTGGTGCAGACATCGTCGGTGTAGCTGTAGGTGGTGTCGTGGCGTATGGACAGTTTCATACGGCCTCCAGATAGGATTCGTGGACGGTCTGGCCGAGATGGCGAACCTGGGAGATGAAGTCAGTCAGCCAGAGGTGCAGACCGAAGCCGAGGATTTCGTCGATCCCGGTGTAGCGCAGCCGCGCATTCAATTCGGCGGCCAGCCGCTGGGCCGCCCGCCCGTTACTGCCCGGCAGGCTGGCGAGGATCTGGTCCAGTTCCTCGATGCAGGCGTGCAGCGAACGCGGAACGGCGGCGCGCAACAGCAGCATCTCGGAGACCTGCTCGGCGTTCGGTGCATTACGGTAGAGCTCGTTGAACGCCTCGAAAGACGACAAGGCACGCAGCAAGGCGCTCCATTGGTAGTAGCCGCGAGCCGAGTTGTCGCTCACCTCCTCCGACTCCTCGCCATACATTTCGTAACGCGCATCCAGCAGGCGCAGGGTGTTATCGGCGCGTTCGAGGAAGGTGCCCAGTCGAATGAAGCAGTAGGCATCGTTGCGCATGATGGTGCCGGAGGTCGCCCCGCGGAACAGGTGCGAGCGTTCCTTGACCCACTCGCAGAAATGGCTGATGCCATAACGCCCCAAGCCATTGCGGGCGATGTTGCGCATCTCCAGCCAGGTGGCGTTGATGTTCTCCCACATGTCGGCGGTGATCCGTCCGCGCACCGCGTGGGCGTTGGCCCGCGCCGCTTGCAGGCAGCAATAGATACTGCCAGGGTTGGTTTCATCCAGCGCGAAGAAATGCAGCATGCGCTCGGTGTTGAGTTCGCCATAGCGCTGGTTGTAGTCGTCCAGCGTGCCGGCGGCCAGCAGCGACATCGCCAGCTCGGCATGGCCATCGGTGCGCCCGGCCTGGGGCATCAGCGACAGCGAGTAACTGACTTCGAGCATGCGCGCCAGGTTCTCGGCGCGCTCCAGATAACGGGACATCCAGTAGAGGTCCGAAGCGGTTCTTGAAAGCATGTCTTAGTCCTCCACTACCCAAGTGTCTTTGGTGCCGCCGCCCTGGGACGAGTTCACCACCAGCGAGCCTTCGCGCAATGCCACGCGGGTCAGGCCGCCAGGCACCAGGCGGGTTTCACGGCCCGACAGCACAAACGGGCGCAGGTCGATGTGGCGTGGGGCGATGCCGTTTTCGACAAAGGTCGGACACGTGGACAGGCACAGCGTCGGCTGGGCGATATAAGCTTCGGGGCGGGCCTTGAGACGCGCGCGGAAATCCTCGATTTCCGCCGCCGTGGCGGCCGGGCCGACCAGCATCCCGTAGCCACCGGAACCCTGGGTTTCCTTGACTACCAGCTCGGGAAGATTGGCCAGCACGTGGGACAGCTCTTCCGGTTTGCGACACTGCCAGGTCGGTACGTTCTTGAGGATCGGTTCCTCGGCGAGGTAGAAGCGGATCATGTCGCCCACATAGGGGTAGATCGACTTGTCATCCGCCACACCCGTGCCGATGGCATTGGCGAGGATCACGTTCCCCGCGCGATAGACCGCCACCAGCCCGGGCACGCCCAGCATGGAGTCCGGATTGAAGGACAGCGGGTCGAGAAACGCATCGTCGAGGCGCCGATAAATCACATCCACCTGTTTCGGGCCAGCGGTGGTGCGCATGTAGACATGATCGTCGCGGACGAACAGATCGGCGCCTTCAACCAGTTCCACGCCCATTTCACGGGCCAGGAACGCGTGTTCGAAGTAAGCGCTGTTGAAGCGGCCCGGGGTCAGTACCACGGTCGTCGGGTTGTCCAGGGGGCTGGAACTCTTGAGGGTGTCCAGCAGCAGGTTCGGATAGTGGTCGATGGGCGCCACACGCTGGGCGGCGAAGAGTTCGGGAAACAGGCGCATCATCATCTTGCGGTCTTCGAGCATGTAGCTGACGCCGCTGGGGGTACGCAGATTGTCTTCGAGTACGTAGTAACTGCCGTCGCCATCGCGGACCAGATCGACCCCGGAGATGTGGGCATAGATGCCGCGGTGCAGATTCAGGCCCTGCATGGCGACCTGATAACCCTCGTTGGCCAACACCTGTTCGGCCGGGATAATGCCCTCCTTGAGAATCCGTTGTCCGTGATAGATATCGGCCAGGAACATGTTCAAGGCCTGGACCCGCTGAATGCAGCCACGCTCGACCATCTGCCACTCGCTGGCCTTGATGCTGCGTGGAATGATGTCGAACGGAATCAACCGCTCGGTGCCCTGCTCGTCCCCATATAACGTGAAAGTGATGCCGGCTCGATGGAACAGCAGGTCGGCTTCGCGACGACGCTGATCCAGCAGCTCCAGGGGCGTGTCCGCCAACCAGCGCGCAAACTCCTGGTAATGTGGGCGGCAGCCACCACTCGCATCATACATTTCATTAAAAAAAGCTCGGGACATACCCCACTCCTTGCCGCGATACAGCCGGCATTTTCTTATAACTTTGTCATTTCAATAGATGAAGCCTTACGTTGTTTTAGTGAGTACTGTTTCTGTAAAGCACCTCAGTGTGCATCGAGAACTTCCTGTCCCTTTATGAAGCTGGAAGCTCACGATTCCGACAGCGTCTTGACGCATTCTGGCGTCAGAGATCTGGCCGTTTCCGGATTAGCTTACTGGCGCTCCTACTTGTAACGCCCCCAGTTTCTTTTTCTCGCAAAAACCACACTTCCGGTGGTTTTAAAGTGCTTTTGCAAGGGCTGTGCCCACCCAACGCCAGGGCCGGTAAAAATCAGAAAAGCCCCAAATAATGATACTGAAGCGACATTTCCTTTCATTTTTACGGTGTTTTTCTCGTAACACGCTGAAACGTTTATTGCACTTACCGTTTGCACAACTCTGGCGCGAACAAAATCGGTGCATTGGGTAAATAAGTTGACTTTATTGCCCTGTAAACGGGAAATTTTTACCCACTCTTTTTATGAGCTTTGTAATACCAATCCTTCAGCCCCGTACATCAATTTGCATTCTTGCACCATTAATGCGCACACAAATRCACACTATGGCTGCGCATGGAATTGAAGTGCCTGCTAGTGATGCACAACGCTATTCAGTTGAATGAGCGTTCAAGTGCCATCGAACTCCCCGTCGTCAGGCAGGCCAGCCTACTGCGATGTCCCCGTTTCGAACCGACCGATCGGTCCTGTCTGCAAGCGATCTCCACCGTACCCTCGGCACAGCGCATACCCCCCCTGCGAGATGCCCTTCGCTCTTTTTATCGCCTTCTGGCCGGAAACTCATTTCAGCCTCTTGCGCTAACAGTATTATGGTATACCATCATACGCACTGATACCTCTCAACCCGAATACGGAGCAGCTCATGAGTTTCGAAATCCGCAAGATCGTCAGCTACGTCGAAGAAACCTTTATTGAAGGCGGCAAGGCCACTGACAAGCCGGTGACCATGGTCGGTCTGGCTGTGGTGATGAAGAACCCTTGGCTGGGCCGCGGCTTTGTCGAAGACCTGAAACCGGAAATTCGCGCTAACTGCTCCGACCTCGGCGCACTGATGGTCGAACGCCTGGTGGGCATAATTGGCGGCGCCGAGAAGATCGAAGCCTACGGCAAGGCCGCTGTAGTGGGCGCCGACGGTGAAATCGAACACGCCTCAGCCGTCATCCACACCCTGCGCTTCGGTAACCATTACCGCGAAGCGGTTAAAGCCAAGAGTTACCTGAGCTTTACCAACAAACGCGGCGGTCCGGGCACCTCGATCCAGATTCCGATGATGCACAAGGACGACGAAGGTCTGCGTTCGCACTACATCACCCTGGAAATGAAGATCGAAGATGCACCGCGCGCCGACGAAATCGTCGTGGTCCTCGGGTGTGCCGATGGCGGCCGCCTGCACCCACGCATTGGCAACCGTTACATCGATCTGGAAGAACTGGCTGCCGAGAAAGCCCAGTAATTCCGGTGAAAGCCACAACAACAAAAAGGCATGCAGGAGCGCTCCATGATTCGGCTCACCGCTGAACGCACCCCGGCTGGCACCAGTTACCTGGCGACCGGCCAAGGCCAGCCTGTGGTTTTGATCCACGGCGTGGGCCTGAACAAAGAAATGTGGGGCGGCCAGGTTGTAGGCCTGTCCACTAAATACCGCGTGATTGCCTACGACATGCTGGGTCATGGCGCCAGCCCACGCCCGGAAAGCGGCACGCCGCTACTGGGCTATGCCGACCAGTTGCTGGAGTTGCTCGACCATCTGCAATTGCCGCAGGCGACGGTCATCGGCTTTTCAATGGGCGGGCTGGTGGCGCGTGCTTTTGCCTTGCATTACCCGCAACGCCTGCAAGGCCTGGTGGTGCTCAATAGCGTGTTCAACCGCAGCACCGAGCAGCGTGCCGGGGTCATTGCCCGCACCGCCCAGGCTGCCGAACACGGACCGGATGCCAACGCTGAAGCCGCGCTGTCGCGCTGGTTCAGCCGTGAATACCAGGCAGCCAACCCGGCGCAGATCGCCGCGCTGCGCCAGACCTTGGCGGGCAACGATCCGCAGGGCTACCTGACCACCTATGAGCTGTTCGCTACCCAGGACATGTACCGCGCAGAAGATCTGGGCAGCATTCAGGTGCCGACACTGGTCGCCACCGGCGAACTCGACCCTGGTTCGACACCGGAAATGGCCCAGCAATTGGCCGAACGAATTCCCGGCGCCACCGTGGCCGTGCTCGCCGAGCAACGGCATATGATGCCCGTAGAATCGCCGCGCCTGGTCAACCAACTGTTGCTGGAGTTTCTCGACACTACGTACTCCCGACAAAACCAAATAAAGGGGATCGTTGCATGACACTCGCACGCTTCCAGATGTGCATCGGCGGTGAATGGGTCGATGCCCTCTCCGGCAAGACTTTTGAAAGCCTGAACCCGGCCCTGGCTCAAGCCTGGGCTGAATTACCCGATGCCGACGAAGCCGATGTTGAACGCGCCGTACAGGCTGCGCAGACGGCTTTCGACAGCCCGGCCTGGCGCGGCCTGACCGCCACCGCTCGCGGCAAACTGCTGCGCCGCCTCGGTGACCTGATCGCCGACAACAAAGAACAACTGGCGCAGCTGGAAAGCCGCGACAACGGCAAGCTGATTCGCGAAACCCGCGGTCAGGTCAGCTATCTGCCGGAGTTCTTCCACTACACCGCAGGTCTGGCCGACAAACTCGAAGGCGGCACGCTCCCCCTCGACAAGCCGGACCTGTTTGCCTACACCGTGCATGAAGCCATGGGCGTGGTCGCGGCGATCATTCCCTGGAACAGTCCGCTGTACCTGACAGCGATCAAGCTGGCCCCGGCCCTCGCGGCGGGCAACACCATCGTGATCAAGCCGTCGGAACATGCTTCGGCAACCATTCTTGAGCTGGCCCGCCTGGCGCTGGAAGCCGGGATTCCGCCAGGCGTAGTCAATGTCGTCACTGGCTACGGCCCCAGCACTGGCGCGGCCCTCACCCGCCATCCGCTGGTGCGCAAGATCGCCTTCACCGGCGGTGCCGCCACGGCGCGGCATGTGGTGCGCAGCAGCGCTGAGAACTTCGCCAAGCTGTCGCTGGAACTGGGCGGTAAATCGCCGAACATCATCTTTGCCGACGCCGACCTCGACAGTGCAATCAACGGTGCGATTGCCGGGATCTATGCGGCCTCCGGTCAGAGCTGCGTTTCTGGCTCGCGTCTGCTGGTGCAGGACGAAATCTACGATGAGTTCGTCTCGCGTCTGGTCGAACGCGCCAAGCGCATCCGCATCGGCAATCCTCAGGAAGACAGCAGCGAAATGGGCCCGATGGCCACCGCGCAGCAGTTGGCCGTGGTCGAAGGGCTGGTGGCCGATGCCATCGCCGAAGGTGCGCGCCTGCGACTGGGCGGCAAGCGTCCGCAGAATCTGGGCGACGGCTGGTTCTACGAACCGACCTTGTTCGAGTGCGACCGTAACTCGATGAAGATCATGCAGGAAGAAGTCTTCGGTCCGGTGGCCTCGGTCATCCGTTTCAAGGATGAAGCCGAAGCGCTGGCGATCGCCAACGATTCGCAATTCGGCCTCGCCGCCGGTATCTGGACCCGCGATCTAGGCAGGGCTCATCGCCTGGCCCGGGATGTGCGATCCGGGATCATCTGGGTCAACACCTACCGCGCCGTATCGGCCATGGCGCCGATCGGCGGCTTCAAGAACAGCGGCTATGGACGCGAAAGCGGCATCGATTCGGTGCTGGCCTACACCGAGCTGAAAACGGTGTGGATCAACCTCTCTCAGGCACCGATGCCTGATCCCTTCGTGATGCGCTAGGAGACCGCCGACATGATCGAACCCGGCATTTACAAAGACGTCATGAGCTCGTTCCCTTCCGGGGTCACGGTGGTCACCACCCTGGACCCGGACGGCGGCATCGTCGGCATTACCGCCAGCGCTTTCAGTGCACTGTCGATTGATCCGGCGCTGGTGCTGTTCTGCCCCAACTATGCCTCCGACACGTACCCGATCCTGCGTGACAGCAAGCAGTTCGCGATTCACTTGCTGTCAGCCGACCAGACTGCCGAAGCCTATGCGTTTGCCGGCAAGGGCAAAGACAAGGCCAAAGGCATCGCCTGGCACCTCAGTGAGCTGGGCAACCCGCTGCTGGACAACGCCACGGCGATCATCGAGTGCGAACTGTGGCGTGAATACGATGGCGGCGATCACGCCATCATCGTCGGCGCGGTGAAGAACCTGATTCTGCCCGAGCAACCGGTGACGCCGATGATCTACCACAAAGGCAAGCTGGGGCCGTTGCCCGCCCTGGCCTGATATTTCTCTTCAGGGGCGCGCCCCCTCATTTTCTCAGGAGCCGGCATGAGCCCAGCAGCCTTGCAACTGTTCCGCCAGCAGGCCTTTATCGATGGCCAATGGCTGAATGCGCCGGATGGCGCCTGTCAGGACATCTTCAACCCAGCCTCCGGTGAACTGATCGGCCGGGTGCCAAACCTTGGCGCCACCGAAGCTCGCCAAGCCATCGCCGCCGCCAACAAGGCCTGGCCGGCCTGGCGTGCGCTGACGGCCAAGGAACGCAGCCAGACGCTCAAGCGCTGGCACGCACTGATGCTGGACCATGCCGACGCCCTGGCCGAAATCCTCACCCTCGAGCAAGGCAAGCCACTGGCCGAAGCCAAGGGTGAAATCCTATACGCCGCAAGCTTCATCGAGTGGTTCGCCGAAGAAGCCAAACGCATTTATGGCGACACCATTCCCAGCCACAAAGCCGATGCGCGCATCGTTGTCAGCAAAGAACCGATTGGCGTGGTTGCAGCCATCACCCCGTGGAATTTCCCGGCGGCGATGATCACCCGCAAGGCCGGTCCGGCGCTGGCGGCCGGCTGCCCGTGTATCGTCAAACCGGCCCCGGAGACGCCGTTCTCGGCGCTTGCGATGGCCGTGTTGGCCGAACAGGCGGGAATTCCAGCGGGCATCTTCAACGTGATTACTGGCGACGCAGTTGCCATCGGTGCCGAGCTCACCGCCAGCCCCTTGGTGCGCAAACTGTCGTTCACCGGTTCCACTGCCATCGGCAAGCTGTTGATGGCGCAGTGTGCGCCAACGCTGAAGAAGGTCTCGCTGGAGCTGGGAGGGAATGCGCCCTTCATCGTGTTCGACGATGCCGATCTGGAGCGCGCGGTGGAAGGTGCGCTGATCGCCAAGTTCCGCAACGCCGGACAGACGTGCGTCTGCGTTAATCGCTTCCTGGTCCAGCGCGGTATTCATGACGCCTTTGTCGCGCGACTGGCCGAGCGCGTAAAACAACTGCGCGTTGGCAGCGGTTTCGATGCCAACGTAAATCAGGGTCCGCTGATCAACGAACGCGCCGTGGCCAAGGTCGAAGATCACGTCCAGGACGCGCTCGCATTAGGCGCGCAGCTGCATTGCGGCGGCGAACGTCATGCGCTGGGCCACGGATTTTTCCAGCCGACGGTGCTGGCCGGTGTGACCGGTGAGATGAAAGTTGCTCAAGAGGAAACCTTCGGCCCTCTCGCGGCGGTGTTTCGCTTCGACACGGAAGCCGAAGCCGTACAGCTGGCCAACGACACTGAGTTCGGCCTCGCCGCTTATTGCTACACCCGCGACCTGGGCCGTGCCTGGCGCATGAGCGAAGCGCTGGAGTACGGCATGGTCGGGATCAACGAAGGGCTGATCTCCACCGAAGTCGCGCCGTTTGGCGGCATCAAATCTTCGGGTCTGGGCCGCGAAGGTTCCAAGTACGGCATCGAAGATTATCTGGAACTCAAATACACCCTGATGGGTGGACTTGAAGACTTCGGGAGCACGCAGCGATGAACAACGAGAAGTATGAACAAGGGCTGAAAATCCGCACCCAGGTGCTGGGCGAAGCCTACGTAAAGCGCTCCATCGAGAACGCCGACGACTTCACCCGGCCGCTGCAGGAGATGGTCACCGAGTACTGCTGGGGCCACGTCTGGGGCCGTGAGGGTTTGTCGCTTAAAGAGCGCAGCATGATAAACTTGGCGATGATTTCGGCCCTCAATCGGCCCCACGAACTCAAGCTGCATGTGCGCGGAGCCTTGCGCAACGGGCTGACTCGTGCACAAATACGCGAAATTCTGCTTCAGGTCGGTATTTATTGCGGTGTCCCCGCTGCCGTAGACAGTTTCCGGCTCGCCCGTGAAGCCTTCGCCGAAGTCGATGCCGAGGCCTCCAGTTAACCCTTGGCTGTTTGATCTGACCGGGCACGGAGATTCTTGCGATCGAAGTGTTCTTTTTGCATGGACAGCCACATTCAGAGCGGACCCCATGAAACGCCTGCCACTCGACGACAGCTTCAAGGTCAATCGCAACCCCGTTACCCTGCGCGAAATCGTGCTGGATAAATTGCGAAGCGCCATCATGAACTTCCAGCTTCTGCCGGGAGATCGTCTGGTCGAACGCGATCTGTGCGATCGCCTGGGGGTCAGCCGCACTTCCGTACGGGAAGCCTTGCGCCACCTGGAATCCGAAGGCCTGGTGGAGTTCGCCGACGCCAAGGGCCCACGGGTTGCGATCATCACCCTGGCCGATGCCGTCGATATCTATGAGCTGCGTTGCGTGCTCGAAGGCCTGATCGTCCAGCTGTTCACCCTGCGCGCCAAGGCCAAGGACATCAAGGCCCTGGAAAAAGCCCTCGAGGAAAACCGCAAGGCCCTCAAGGATGGCGAACTGCAACAGGTTATCGACTCGGTCCAGGGCTTCTACGACGTCCTGCTCGAAGGCTCCGGCAACCATGTCGCTGCCACCCAGCTGCGTCAGTTGCAAGCACGGATCAGCTACCTGCGGGCGACGTCGGTCTCCCAGGAAAACCGTCGCAGCAGCAGTAACCAGGAAATGGAACGCATGGTCGAAGCGATCAAGAGCGGCGATCCGTTGGCCGCTCACCAGGCGTGTGTCGACCACGTGCGCGCCGCCGCCAAGGTCGCCCTGGATTACCTCAAGCGCAAGCAGGAAGAAACCGGCGTGATTCCGGAGATCACCCTGCCCATCGCGCTCAAAGAACCGCGCATAGGTCGCTAACCATGTTCAGCCCGAGCTTTTGTCCAAAGTGCGGTGGCAATGACCTCAGGTCTCAGCTTCCGCCGGGCGATACGCACGAGCGCCTGATGTGCCGCGGTTGCGGCTACATCCATTACGTCAATCCGAAAATCATCGCCGGTTGCATCATCGAACAGGACGGCAAGTACCTGCTGTGCCAGCGTGCGATCCCGCCGCGCCCTGGCACCTGGACACTGCCGGCGGGCTTCATGGAAGCCGGCGAAACCACCGAGCAGGCAGCACTGCGCGAAGTCTGGGAAGAGAGCGGCGTGCGCGCGGAAATTCTCTCGCCCTACTCGATCTTCAGCGTGCCGACGATCAGTGAGGTGTACATCATCTTCCGCGCCATCGCGCTGGAGATCACCGGCCAGTACGGGCCGGAAACTCTCGACTACAAATTCTTCGCGCCCGAGGACATCCCTTGGGACAGCATCTACTACCCGGCGATCCGGCAGATCCTCGAACGCTACATCGAGGAACGCGAGGCCGGGGTCTACGGTATCTATATCGGTAACGACGACACCGGCAAGATCCACTTCATTCGCTGACAGCCCTCAGGGCGCTACGCCCTCGACAATAATCACTTCGGCCCGAGCCGCGCCTTCACGGTGCCGTTTTGCCTCTTGATACTGCTCGCTGTGGTAACAGGCCAACGCTTGCTCGTAGGAGTCGAACTCGATCACTACGCTGCGTTGCGGTGTGGGCCGCCCTTCCAGAGCTTCGCTGCGCCCGCCACGGGCCAGCATCCGCCCACCGTACAACGCGAAGGCCGCCGGTGCCCGCTGGGTGTAATGGAGGTATTGATCGGGGTTGGTGACATCCACATGTGCAATCCAGTACGCCTTCATAGTGACCTCTCGGTTTATTTTGTATTATGGTATACCAATAAATATACCCACCCAACACTGAGAGTTCCAGCATGGCCTTCAACAGCATCGAAGAAATCATCGAAGATTATCGCCTCGGCAAAATGGTGCTCCTGGTCGATGACGAGGATCGGGAAAACGAAGGCGACCTGCTGCTCGCCGCCGACTGTTGCAACGCTGAGGCCATCAGCTTCATGGCTCGCGAAGCTCGTGGCCTGATCTGCCTGACCTTGACCGACGACCACTGCCAACGCCTCGGGCTGGAGCAGATGGTGCCGAGCAACGGCAGCGCCTTCAGCACCGCCTTCACCGTGTCTATCGAGGCCGCCACCGGAGTGACCACCGGCATTTCCGCCGCCGACCGGGCGCGAACCGTCGCGGCGGCAGTTGCCGCCAACGCCGGGCCTGCCGATCTTGTGCAACCCGGCCATATCTTTCCGTTGCGCGCCAAGGAAGGCGGCGTGCTGACCCGCGCCGGGCATACCGAGGCCGGTTGCGACCTGGCGCGCCTGGCCGGCTTCACACCCGCTTCGGTGATCGTCGAGGTGATGAATGATGACGGCACCATGGCCCGCCGCCCGGACCTGGAAGTGTTCGCGCGCAAGCACGGGATCAGGATCGGCACCATCGCCGACCTGATTCACTATCGCCTCAGCACCGAACGCACCGTGGTGCGTATCGGCGAACGTGAACTGCCCACGGTGCATGGCACCTTCCGGTTGATCACCTTTGAGGACCGCATCGAAGGCGGCGTACACATGGCAATGGTCATGGGGGAGTTGCATCGGGCGGAACCGACGCTGGTGCGCGTGCATGTGATCGACCCGCTGCGCGATCTCGTGGGCGCGCAATACAGCGGCCCTTCCAACTGGACGTTGTGGGCCGCGTTGCAGCGAGTGGCCGCAGAAGGTCGCGGTGTGGTGGTGGTGCTGGCCAACCATGAGTCGTCGCAGGCGCTGCTCGAGCGAGTCCCCCAGCTGACCCAGCCGCCACGGCAGTTCAGCCGTTCGCAATCGCGCATCTATTCTGAAGTCGGTACCGGGGCGCAGATTCTGCAGGATCTCGGTGTGCGCAAGCTGCGTCATCTGGGCCCGCCATTGAAGTACGCCGGTTTGACCGGTTACGACCTGGAAGTGGTCGAGAGCATCCCTTTCATCGAATGATTCCGGGCTTGTCGCTATACCCGCGTAGGCCGCTACCCGGCGGCCTGATGGAAAAAAAAGCACTTTTGGCGGATAGCCGGTCAGGCAAAGTGCTTGCACAAAGCTTGGAATACCATAATATGATATTCCATAGACCGGACAGTCGTAACTGACCAGATGGACCTACTGCTCCCGATAGGCGGGCACTCAAAAGCCCCGCTCATAAACACAACAATGAGGGCGTGAAAATGGTGTTGAACAAATCTGCAACCGCAATACTTTTTGCGGGACTGCTTAGCGTGACCAGCCAGGCGTTGATGGCGGCTGAAAGCGTCAACTTCGTCAGTTGGGGCGGTAGCACCCAGGATGCGCAGAAGCAGGCCTGGGCCGATCCGTTCAGCAAAGCCAGCGGCATCACCGTGGTCCAGGATGGCCCCACCGACTACGGCAAACTCAAAGCCATGGTCGAAAGCGGCAACGTGCAATGGGACGTGGTCGATGTCGAAGCCGACTTCGCCTTGCGCGCAGCCTCCGAAGGCTTGCTCGAACCTCTCGATTTCTCGGTGATCCAGCGCGATAAAATCGACCCGCGTTTCGTCTCCGATCACGGCGTCGGTTCGTTCTTCTTCTCCTTCGTCCTCGGCTACAACCAGAGCAAGCTCGGCGCCAGCAAACCTCAGGACTGGTCCGCACTGTTCGACACCAAGACTTATCCCGGCAAACGCGCCCTCTACAAATGGCCGAGCCCAGGCGTGCTTGAACTGGCCCTGCTGGCCGACGGTGTAGCCGCGGACAAGCTGTATCCGCTGGACCTGGATCGCGCCTTCAAGAAACTCGACACCATCAAGAAAGATATCGTCTGGTGGGGCGGCGGTGCTCAATCGCAACAACTGCTGGCCTCTGGCGAAGCGAGCATGGGGCAGTTCTGGAACGGTCGGATCCACGCCCTGCAAGAAGACGGCGCACCGGTGGGCGTGAGCTGGAAACAGAACCTGGTCATGGCTGACATTCTGGTGGTGCCTAAAGGCACGAAAAACAAGGCGGCGGCCATGAAGTTCCTGGCCACCGCCAGTGGCGCCAAAGGCCAGGCCGACTTCTCCAACCTGACCGCCTACGCGCCGGTCAACGTCGACAGCGTGGCACGTCTGGATTCGGTGCTGGCCCCTAACCTGCCGACTGCCTACGCTAAGGATCAGATCACTCTTGATTTCGCGTACTGGGCCAAGAACGGTCCGGCCATCGCGACACGGTGGAACGAATGGCTAGTCAAATGAAAATGACGGCCACTGCGTCCCGTCACTCTATTGCGACCGGGGGCGTCTCTGACGCCGCCGGCTCGTCCTCAGGCAAGGCGGCTGTGATGAAGCAATCCCCGTCACTGGCACAGCGCTGGCGTGGCGCGAGTAATCTGCTCCCCGCCCTGCTGTTCCTCGGCCTGTTCTTTCTGGCGCCGTTGATCGGCCTGTTGTTGCGTGGCGTGCTGGAGCCGACTCCAGGCCTGGGTAACTACGAACAGCTGTTCGCCAACTCGGCCTATGCGCGGGTGTTGCTCAATACTTTCTCGGTGGCTGGGCTGGTGACCCTGTTCAGCCTGCTGCTGGGCTTTCCTTTGGCCTGGGCGATCACGCTGGTGCCCCGTGGCTGGGGCCGCTGGATCCTGAACATCGTGCTGCTGTCGATGTGGACCAGCCTGCTGGCGCGGACCTATTCCTGGCTGGTGCTGTTGCAAGCGTCCGGGGTGATCAACAAGGCGTTGATGGCGATGGGCATCATCGATCAGCCACTGGAAATGGTGCATAACCTGACCGGCGTGGTGATCGGCATGAGCTACATCATGATCCCGTTCATCGTGCTGCCATTGCAGGCGACCATGCAGGCCATCGATCCGATGATCCTGCAAGCCGGCTCGATTTGTGGTGCCAGCCCGTGGACCAACTTCTTCCGGGTGTTCCTGCCGCTGTGCCGGCCGGGGTTGTTTTCCGGCGGTTTGATGGTGTTCGTGATGTCCCTTGGGTACTACGTGACTCCGGCGCTGCTGGGTGGCGCGCAAAACATGATGCTGCCGGAATTCATCATTCAGCAGGTGCAGTCGTTCCTCAACTGGGGCCTGGCCAGTGCCGGCGCCGCCTTGCTGATCGTGATCACGCTGGTGTTGTTCTACTTCTACCTGAAACTCCAGCCGGAATCTCCGGTTGGCGCCAGCAACGCGAGGTAAGCCGTCATGCTCCTGACCCCCAATGCCATGAGCCGACGCATGCGTTTCGGCCTGTATTTCACCACTGGGCTGATCGCGCTGTTCCTGCTGCTGCCGATCGTGTTCATCGTGCTGCTGTCCTTCGGCTCCTCCCAGTGGCTGGTCTTCCCGCCACCGGGTTGGACGCTGAAATGGTACGGCCAGTTCTTCTCCAACGCCGACTGGATGAACGCAGCGCTGGCCAGCCTCAAGGTCGCGGTACTGACCACGATCTGCGCCGTAGCCCTCGGATTGCCGACCGCGTTTGCCCTGGTGCGCGGTCGCTTCCCGGGACGGGAAATGCTTTATGGCCTGTTCACCCTGCCGATGATCGTGCCGCTGGTGATTATCGCGGTGGCGGTGTACGCGCTGTTTCTCAAGCTCGGCTATACCGGGACAATGTTCGCCTTCGTCGTCAGCCACGTCATCGTTGCGCTGCCGTTCACCATCATCTCGATCATCAACTCGCTGAAGCTGTTCGATCAGTCGATTGAAGATGCCGCAGTGATCTGTGGCGCCTCACGCCTGCAAGCGGTGTTCAAGGTGACCTTTCCGGCAATTCGTCCGGGCATGGTTGCCGGCGCCCTGTTCGCCTTCCTGGTGTCCTGGGATGAAGTGGTGCTGAGCGTGATGATGGCCAGCCCGACCCTGCAAACCCTTCCCGTGAAAATGTGGACCACCCTGCGCCAGGACCTGACGCCTGTGATCGCCGTCGCCTCGACGCTGCTGATCGGCCTCTCGATATTGGTCATGGTTGTCGCCACCGCCGTTCGCCGGCGCAATGAAATCAGCGCCTGAGCGCCCAGGAGTACGACATGAGTGCCGTAATCAAAGATTCCTCGCAGCAGAACGACCAGCCGCTGGTAAGCCTGTGCAACCTGAACAAACACTACGGCGACTTTGCTGCCGTGGACAACATCTCGCTGGACATCAAGGACGGTGAATTCCTGACCTTCCTCGGCTCCAGTGGCTCCGGTAAAAGTACCACCCTGTCGATGCTCGCCGGTTTCGAAACCCCGAGCAGCGGCGAGATCCTGGTCAATGGCCAATCGCTGGTCAACGTGCCGCCGCACAAGCGCGACATCGGCATGGTGTTCCAGCGCTACTCGCTGTTCCCGCACCTGTCAGTGCGTGACAACATCGGCTTCCCCCTGGCCATCCGCAAGCTGGCCGCCAGCGAACGCGAACGGCGCGTCGATGCGATGCTCAAACTGGTGCAACTCGAACAGTTCGCCCATCGCCGCCCTTCGCAACTCTCCGGTGGTCAGCAGCAACGGGTAGCGATTGCTCGGGCGCTGGTCTATGAACCGCGCATTCTGCTGATGGATGAGCCTTTGGGTGCGCTGGACAAAAAACTCCGTGAAGACCTTCAGGATGAACTGCGCCAACTGCATCGGCGTCTGGGTATCACCATCGTCTACGTGACCCACGACCAGGAAGAAGCCATGCGTTTGTCCCAACGTATCGCGATCTTCAGCCACGGCAAGATCGTCGGACTGGGCAGCGGCTACGACCTCTACCAGAACCCGCCGAATGCCTTTGTCGCGTCGTTCCTCGGCAACTCGAACTTCCTCAAGCTCAAGGCCCAGGGCAACGCAGCCGCGAGTTTCGAGGGGCAGTCGCTGTCGATCCGCCTGACCGCCGGGCTGAAAACCGATCAGGATGTACTGCTGATGGTGCGTCCGGAAAAGGCCCAGGCATTGAGCGTCCAGCAAGCCACTCAGGAACCCCTGGCAGCAGGCTGGAACGAAGTCTCGGCGACGGTCGGCGAAGTGCTGTTCCTCGGTGAAAGCCAGACCTGCACCGTCATGACCTCAGGCGGTACGTCGATGACCGTCAAGGCGCTCTCTGCCGCCGGGATGCCACTCAAGACCGGCGACCCCGTACGCGTACGTTGGGCCACAGCGGATGCTTGCGTGTATACCGAATGGACCGAAAGCGACCTGAACAAAGCCGCTGGCGCCCACTGATCCGGCCTCAGAAAAAGCGCTTGCAAACGATGTATTACGGTATACCATCAGACCAATATAAACATAAAAACCGTCGTACAACGCCAGAGGACCGTCCAATGATCGATGCCGCCATCTACAAACAAGTCATGGGTTCGTTTCCGTCCGGGGTGACCGTGATCACCACGCTGGATGACGATGGGCAGGTCGTCGGCCTCACCGCCAGCGCCTTCAGCTCGCTGTCGATGGACCCGGCCCTGGTGCTGTTCTGCCCCAACTACAGCTCCGATTCCTACCCGGTATTGATCAAGAACAAACGCTTCGCCATCCACGTACTGTCCGGCGGCCAGCAAAACGAGGCCTATGCCTTCGCCCGTAAAGGCAAGGACAAGGCGCAAGGGATCGAATGGACGTTGAGCGCGCTGGGCAACCCGCTGCTGAACAACGCCACGGCAATCATCGAGTGCGAGCTGTGGCGCGAATATGAAGGTGGCGATCACGCGATCATGGTCGGTGCGGTGAAAAACCTGATCGTGCCGCACCACACTGCAGGCCCGCTGGTGTACTGCCACGGCAAGATGGGCGCGCTGCCCGTCCTCGCCTGAACCGACCGCCAATAACAAAGATTCGAGGTAAGCGTCATGAAATTTTCGCTGTTCGTGCACATGGAACGTTGGGACGAGAGCATCAGCCATCGGCAGCTGTTCGAGGACCTGAGCGAACTGACCCTGATGGCCGAGGCCGGTGGTTTCAGCACCGTGTGGATTGGCGAACACCACGCCATGGAATACACCATCTCGCCCAGCCCGATGCCACTGTTGGCCTACCTGGCTGCCAAGACCACAACCATTCACCTTGGCGCCGGTACCATCATCGCGCCGTTCTGGCATCCCTTGCGGGTTGCCGGCGAATGCGCGCTGCTGGACGTGATCAGTAACGGTCGCATGGAAGTCGGGCTGGCCCGTGGCGCCTATCAGGTAGAGTTCGACCGCATGGCCGGTGGCATGCCCGCCTCCTCCGGTGGCCAAGCGCTGCGGGAAATGGTCCCGGTGGTTCGTGCGCTGTGGCAAGGCGACTATGCCCATGACGGCGACATCTGGAAATTCCCGACCTCCACCAGTGTGCCCAAGCCGATCCAGAAGCCTAACCCGCCGATGTGGATCGCCGCCCGCGACCCGGACTCCCACAACTTCGCGGTAGCCAACGGCTGCAATGTCATGGTCACGCCGCTGATGAAGGGCGACGAAGAAGTCCTCGATCTGAAAAACAAGTTCCAGGCCGCCCTGGATAACAACCCGGACGTACCGCGCCCGCAATTGATGGTGCTGCGTCACACACACGTGCACGCGGTTGATGATCCCGAGGGTTGGAAAGTCGGCGCCAAGGCGATCTCGAAGTTCTACCGTACGTTCGATGCCTGGTTCGGCAACAAGGAAGTGCCCGTCAACGGTTTCCTGGCGCCGAGCCCGGAAGAGAAATTCGCCGGGCGCCCGGAATTCGAGCTGGATAACATCCGCAAGAACACCATGATCGGTACTCCGGAAGAAATCATTGCCCGCATCAAGTATTACCAGGAACTGGGCGTCGACGAGTTCAGCTTCTGGTGCGACAACAGCCTGCCCCATGCGGAGAAAAAGAAATCCCTGGAGCTGTTCATCAAACAGGTAGTACCAGCGTTTCGCTGAATTCTCCTCGCGCCTGCTCACTGCGTGACAGGCGCCACGCCTAAACAGACGCCAGCAATGGCGTCTTCCTCAGCGACGGTTGGCGCCCCTGCGAGTTAACAAAGGCGAACGCAACCGCACATCGGACAACGCAACAGCGCATGGGCATAATCAACGGACTGAAAAAGAGAAGTGGCCATGCTGATCGACGAAGAACTGACCCTGAAAAAGCTGGAAGTGTTCCTGGCGTTCATGCGCACCGGCAACCTGGCCCGTGCGGCGGCCGAACTGCAGACCAGCAACGTCAGCGTGCACCGGGCCATTCACTCGCTGGAAAGCGCATTGCGCTGCCCGCTGTTCAAGCATGAAGGACGTAACCTGACGCCATTGGAAAGCGCCTATGTGCTCGAAGAGCGAGCGCAGAAGCTGATTCAGGATGTGCTCGAAAGCGTGCGCCTGACCCGCGAAGCCGCGGGGTTTTCGGCCGAACGCTTCAAGCTCGGCTCGTTGTATTCGCTGACGGTCAAGACTGTGCCGCAGCTGATCATGGGCCTGAAGATTCGCCGCAGCGAACTCAATATCGACCTGATCCTCGGTTCGAACATCGACCTGCTGTACAAGCTCAAGAACATGGAAGTCGATGCGATCCTGGTGTCCCTGGACGACAGCGTCAACGACCCGGACTGCGAGCAGATCCCGCTGTTTTCCGACGACATCTTCCTCGCCACGCCGGCCGATTCACCGTTTGCCCAACGGGCCGAAGTCGACCTTGCCGAGGTGCGTAACGAGACCTTCATTACCCTGACCCAGGGCTTCGCCACGCACCAGGATGGTATTCGGGTTTTCCAGCAGGCGGGGTTCGAGCCCAAGGTGGCGATGCAGGTCAACGACATCTTCACCCTGCTGAGCATGGTCAGCTCCGGGGTCGGTTATGCGCTGCTGCCAGGGCGGATTGCGGCGGTCTACGAGAACCGGGTGAAGCTGATCCCGTTGCAGGAGCGCTATCGGTTGCAGCAGCACATTGGGGTGGTGTTTCTGAAGGCCAAGGAGCGCGACCCGAACTTGCTGGCGTTGTTGGCGGAGTGTCGGATGTATGCCAATCGGCAGGGTTGAAACCGAGGCGCCCCCATCGCGAGCAAGCTCGCTCCCACATTGGAATGCGTTCTCCTGTGGGAGCGAGCTTGCTCGCGATGGCGTCAGAACAGGCGAATCAAATCCTGAACCTAGCCGACAATCCCGCGAACGATGAAGTACAGCAACGACGGCCCCAGCAGACAGCCGAGCCCGGTATGAAACGTCGCCGTCAGCGCACCATACGGCACCAACCGCCGATCCGTCGCCGCGAGGCCCGCCGTCACACCGCTGACGGTGCCGGCCAATCCACCAAAGACCATCGCTGAGCGCGGGTTATCAAGCCCCATCCAGCGCGCGGCCATCGGCGTGCCGACCATCACCAGGATGGCCTTGATCAACCCCGTGGCAATCGACAGCGCGACCACGTCGGAACTGGCGCCAATCGCCGCGCCTGTCACCGGGCCAACGATGTAGGTTACCGCACCGGCGCCAATGGTGGTCATGCTCACCGCATCGCGATAGCCGAACATCCAGGCGATGCTCGCCCCGACAATAAACGGTAGCACCGTGCCGAGCAGCAGCGCGAGCGCGCCGATCAAACCGGCCTTGCGCGCTTCGGTGGCCTGGACTTCGAAGGCCGTGGCAACGATCGCAAAGTCGCGCAGCATGGCGCCGCCCATCAGGCCGATACCGGAAAACACCGCGACATCCGCCAGGCCTTTCTGCCCACCAGTGAGCGTGCCGCCGACCCAGGCCAGCACCAAGCCGATGACGATGGCAATCGCCGAGCCGTGAATCCGTCCGAACGTCAGGCGTTTGGAGAGCACGACGGAGATCCACATGATCACCCCGACGAAGGCGAACGCTGTGACCAGATCGTTATGTTTAAGACCCGCTTCCAAGAGGCTCCACATATCAGCGACCTCCTGCTGCAAGCGTGGTCGGCACACTGTCGACCGGTTCGTCCGGCAACGGTTCGCCTTTGTGGGTCCGGCTGATCAGGGCGATGGTGCAACCGCAGATCACCACCGAACCGATGGCCGCCAACACCGCCACCGGGCCGCCATGCAGGGCGGTGACGACGTTCTGTTGCGCGGCCATGGCCACCACCACCGGAATGTACATGGCGCCCCAGAAGCCGACGCCCAGCTCGCATTCCTTGGTCATGCCGCCGCGCTTGTGCATCCACAACTTCGCGAGAATAAGCAGGATCATCGCGATACCGACCCCGCCGACGTTGGACTTGACGCCCAACAACACGCCGAGCATGTCACCCACGAACACCCCTGCCAGCGTACAGATCGCCAGCAGTGCCACACCGTAAATAATCATTGTTGTCGTCCTCAAAGTGCATCGTCGAAGTTATTGTTTTTGTCCTTCGCAGCCTGAGCGGTGTCTAGAGTTGGCGACGTCCCTCCTCACGCAGCAGCGCTTGCAACGTGTCCAGGCGCGCGCCATCGAAGGCGATCACCGTGCCGTGTTCAAACACCCGTCGCGCCAGTGCGGTCAGCACCGCGCCGGGCGGCAGTTCGATGTGCAACCGCACGCCACGTTCGTAGGCGCTTTGTACGGTGCCGCGCCAGTCCACGACCCGGCACATGTTGAAAGCCAGGTCCTCGCGCAACGCCTCGACCGAACGGATCGGCCGGGCGCGGCTGCCACTCAGGTAGCCCACTGTCGGTACTTGCAACGGCACCTTGGCAAACGCCTCGGCCAGTACCTGCGCGGGCTCATCGAGCAGCGGGCAATGTGACGGTACGCTGACCGCCAGCCGTTTGGCCAACCCTGCGCCACACCCTCGAGCCAACTCGGCAACGGCGTTCATTGCCGCATCACTGCCGGCGATAACCACCTGGTTATCGGCATTGATATTGGCCAGGTAAACCGGTGTCTCGCTGCTGTGAACCTGCGCCAGCAAACCTTCCACCGTCGCGAGGTCCAGACCGATGATCGCGGTCATGCCGTATCCCTGCGGCCAGGCCTGTTGCATCAACTCACCCCGCAGGCTGACCAGATGCAGCGCATCGCTGAAACGCAACGCACCCGCCACCACCGCCGCCGGGTACGCGCCGATGGACAGCCCGGCCACGTAATCCGCTGTACATCCCTGCTGCAACAAGCTGCGCGCCGCCGCTGTTCCCGCGATCAGCAGACACAGCTGAACCGCACGGGTCGACTTCAGCGCCTGGGCGGAATCAAGTAACAGAACATCCTCCCCCAGCACTTCGCTTGCCTCGATCACAGTCGTCTCGGGCAAACGATGCAGCATGCCCGGCTGCTGCGCGCCTTGACCTGGGAACACCAACAGGCTGCTCACGCTGTTTGCTCCAGTGGATGCCAAGGGTCGATCACCAGCCGTGCTTCGCGAGCGTTTTTGAGCAACACCCGCTGTGCCGGACCAGCCCATTCGCGCAAGGCAACTGCGCCCAATGGCGTTTGCAATTGCATGTCTACCGGGCACGCAGCGGCGTCCAGCCACGTCAGCAGTTCCCGCGCCTGAACCCGGTCCAACGGTTGCGGCGTACGCAGGATCAAGTCGAGATCGCTGCGCTCATGCAATGCGCTCACACCACTGGCCAACTCAAACCCGGCACTGCCACTGACGCCCCAGACCCAACCGCAGGCATCGAGCATCGGTCGCAGTTGCGCCAGGGCTTGCAAGGCCGGTAAATCGCGATCACCGTCGACATGGCAAAGGTCTTCCGGCCGTACCCGGCGCTGGATCGCCTCGACCGCCATCCACGTTGCATAACGCTGCTCGCGCAACGCTCCACGCACGCCCACTGCAATCTGATCTGCGGCACTCAAGGCGCGTCGAACCACCACCGGCTGACCTTGGCTGATCGCCTCGGTCACCCACGTCGGCGCGTCCGTCGGCAACTGCTCCAGGGTCAGTCCCCAGAGCAGGTCATGGGCCAGAAAGCCGTTCACCATTGCTCACGCAGCAGTTGGCGAACCTTGCTCGACGCCGCACGATTGGTCGCGCCCAGACGCGAGCTCAAATCAGCCCCGGTGCTTTCAACGTCGCCAATGGCCTGACACAAGCAGTCGCTGACCCGCGCCAGATCGCTCGCGGTCGGCTGCTCGATCTGCTCCACTGTCAGGGTTTCCCAGAGCAGGCCGAGGCTGGCATAGCTGTCGATGTCATAAGCCATCGGCGGCACGCTGGCGGCCAGCACTTCAAGTTCTTCAACGCTGCGCAGGGTGACCCGCGCGGCCGACACCTTGCCCATCGCGTGAACCATCACCCCAGGATCACGCAGGGCAATCAGCCGGTTGGCCTGATAGCCGTGGGCCAGAAACGCCCCGGACATCGCCTTGCCCACCAGCAAACCAATCACCGCATGCCCCGCCAGTCGTGCGCGGGCATAACTGTCCGCAGCTGCGGCCAGCGCCTGATGGATACCCAAGGCTTCTTCGCGACGACCATAAGCCTGGCTCGGCACATCAACGATGGCGATCAGCGCGCGCTTCTGCGGTTTGGCGCGATCGGCTTCGATGACCTCATCCACCGCTTTGGCCAGACCCCAGCCCTCCAACAAACCGACCTCGCCGTGACGGGCACGAACAAAGCGGTTCTGTGGATCGGCCACCACCGCGATAAACCGCACGGGCTGCTCGCCCAACACGCCGTCGGCGACTTTCAACGAAGCGGGCAATCCGTCAACGACGGTGGAGCCGGCACTCAAGGCTTGAAACCAGTGCAAACCTCTCAGGGAATAACCGCTCATGAGTGCTCTCCTTGGTACAGATCGCGAACCGTCGCCGGTTCGATTTGTGGCACCGCATCCAGACGGGCGAGGTGTTGCAGGAACCGATCCGCCTGGCGACTGCGCTGTTCAGCGGGTAGTCCCTGCTGCAACAATTCGCTGACCTGTTGCTGAATCTGCGCCACGTCATCGGCCACATACCGATCCACCAACCCACTGGCGAACCGTTGCTCGCCGCCGGTCAGGCTCCAGATGAAAGGACGGTCGCGCGAGTCGTATTCCTCGATTCCGGCTTCCTGCTCGATCACTTGCGGACCATTGAGGCCAAGTCGTGCTTCCTGAGTGACCAGCAGATAGCTGCACAACCCGGCGGCAATCGACATGCCGCCAAAGCAACCGACGCTGCCGGCCACCACACCGATCACCGGCTGGTACTGGCGCAAATCGACAATCGCCGCATGGATATCGGCAATCGCCGCCAGCCCGAGGTTGGCTTCCTGCAAACGCACGCCACCGGTTTCCAGCAACAGCACGGCGCGGGTAGCGATACCCTTGCGGTTGTCTTCAGCAGCCAGTTCCAGCGCACCGGCAATCTTCGCCCCGCCGACCTCACCCAAACTGCCGCCCTGGAATGCACCTTCGATGGCGGCGATCACCACCGGCAAACCGCCGATGCTGCCCTTGGCGATGACCACTCCGTCATCGGCTTGCGGCACCACGCCCTGACGCGACAGCCATGGCGACATGATGCGCTGGAACGGGTCGAGCAATTCACGGTAGGTCCCGGCGTCAAGCAAGGCCTTGGCACGTTGTCGGGCACCGAGTTCGACGAAGCTGTGTTTGTTGAGCAGCGCTGCGCTGTCACTCATGGCCAATCTCCTCGAAGCCTTGTTCCAGACGCAAGCGCACCACGCCTGGCGTGGCCCCGAAATCATGAATATCGATGGTCATCGCCGGCGGCGTCTGGCCATCAAACATCCGTGCGAACAAATGCTGCCAGCGCTGTTCGCTGCCATTGACCGAGGTCTGGACCTGGATCGTCAGCGTGCCGGCCTGTCCCGGTTCGAGCAGCACTTCGAGATCGCCCGAGCCGACGCAGCCGACCAGCGCCCTGCCCCGTGCCGGCTGCCCGGCAGGGAATTCAAAGGATAAGGTTTCCATCAGAAAGCTCCCTGGATGATGCCGTCGCAGGATGAGATGCGGTCGATAAACAGGCAGGCTGCGAGCAAATCCGCAGCGCCGCCGGGCGAGGCATTCAACGCAATTAATTGTTGGTCCAGCTCATGCAACCGGCGCCGACCGGCCAGGCTGGCGCTGCCGCCTGCCTCCAGCACCGAGCGGGCACCGAGCTGCATCGTTTCCAGCCCCTGCTCGCCTGCGCGGTAAAGCACGCAGGTATCGGCGAGCGTGCTCATGATCGCCAGCAAGGCATCGAGCCGGGCATTCTGTTCACCGCTGCCCGCAGCGCGGCTGCGTTGGAGTTGCGGCAGGCCGAATTGCATCACTGCCGGAAAACCCAGTTGTGCCTCTTCCCGAGCGCCCCGCGCCCCGTAACGTTGTGCCACTTGAGCGCCGTGGCTGAACGGCCGCGGCGCATGGCGATCCTCGAGCAACGCCAGACGTGCGGCGCGCACAGTGACCGAACTGGCGGCAGTCGATTCAGGCTCCAGCGCGGCGGCGGCGACCAACAGGCCCAAGGCCCAGATCGCCCCGCGATGGGTATTCACGCCGTTGGTGGTCGCGAGCATCGCTTGCTCGCCCTCGCGGCCGATCCGTCCGAGGGCCTCGCGCAGAGGCAGACCGACTTCGCCAAACGCGATGGCCGCTTCAGCCATGTCCTTGAAGGCCGGCCACAGCGACAGCGCCGAAGCGTGCATCAGCCCCAGGTGCAAATCGCTGTGGGCACCGTTGCCGCGACGATCGACCAGCGCCGGTTTGGGCGACAGGTCGGCTTCGTCGATCAGGGCCTCTACCGCCAGGTCCGCCAGCCGTTCGGCCAGGGTCAGGCGCTTGGGTTGCAGATTGAGTGCGTGCATTACCAGCTCCTGAATTTGGCGGGCGGGTTGTACAGGCCACCCGACCACTCCACCAGATCGGCGACGCTTTTGGCTGCCAACAGTTCGCGGGTGGCGTCGGTGCGGCGGATGCCGAGGTCTTCGGGCAACGCAATCAGCCCTTCGCGACGCATGCGCGCAGTGTCTTTGGGGTTATGGCGCAGGCCGATGGCAGTGACCCCGGCCACGGCCGCGATCATCGCCTGGCGTTCTTCCAGGGAGCGCGCTTTGTACAAATAGGCGATGCCTTCTTCGGTGAGCAAGTGAGTGACGTCGTCGCCGTAGATCATGATCGGCGCCAGCGGCATGCCGCTTTTCTTCGCCACTTCAACCGCATCGAGGGTTTCAACGAAAGTCGGTTTGCCACCCTCCTGGAAGGTCTCGACCATTTGCACCACCAGCTTCTTGCCACGTTCGAGCAGCGCTTCGGGGGCATCGTCGTGGCGCATGTCGAGCCAGGCCGGGGTGCCGTGGCGGCGACCACGCGGGTCGTGGCCCATGTTCGGTGCGCCGCCGAAACCGGCCAGGCGTCCACGGGTCACGGTGGAAGAATGGCCGTCGCCGTCCACCTGCAAGGTTGCGCCGATAAACAGGTCCACCGCGTACTGCCCGGCCAGTTGGCAGAACATTCGGTTGGAACGCAGGGAGCCGTCGCGGCCGGTGAAAAACACGTCCGGGCGCGCGGCGATGTAGTTCTCCATCCCCAGTTCGGTGCCGAAGCAATGCACGCTTTCGACCCAGCCACTTTCGATGGCCGGAATCAGCGTCGGGTGGGGATTGAGGGTCCAGTTGCGGCAGATCTTGCCTTTGAGCCCAAGTGATTCGCCATAGGTCGGCAGGATCAGTTCGATGGCGGCAGTGTTGAAACCGATGCCGTGGTTGAGCGACTGAACATTGTGCTTTTCGTAGATCCCGCGGATCGCCATCATCGCCATCAGCACATGCACCGGCTTGATGTGCCGGGGGTCGCGGGTGAACAACGGTTCGATGTAGAACGGTTTGTCGGCCACCACCACGAAATCCACCCAGGACGCGGGAATGTCCACGCGGGGCAACTCGCTGACGTCGTCCACCAGTTGGTTGACCTGGACGATCACAATGCCGTCGCTGAAGGCCGCCGGCTCGATCAGCGCCGGAGTGTCCTCGGTGCTCGGCCCGGTGTAGATATTGCCGGCACGGTCGGCCATGAAACCGGCCGAAAGCACCACGTTGGGAATCAGGTCTACCACCAGTCGGGCGTAGAGTTCGATGTAGGTGTGGATCGCGCCGATTTCCAGCAGACCATCTTCAAGCAACTGGCTGATACGCAAACTTTGGGTACCGGCGAAGGAGAAATCGAGCTTGCGCGCGATGCCGCGCTCGAACAGGTCCAGGTGCTCCGAGCGGCCGACGCTGGGCATGATCATGTGCAAATCATGCAGCTTGGCCGGATCGACCTTGGCCAGGGAACGGGAAAGAAAGTCCGCCTGCTTCTGGTTATTGCCCTCCAGCACCACACGGTCGCCAGGCAGAATCAATGCCTCCAGCGCCGCAACGATCTTGTCGGTGGGCAACACCACGCCATCGGCGAGACCCCGCACCTGCTCCAGGCGGCGCTGTTTTTCACTACGCCGCCGCGTCCAGCGCGAGTCGGGGGATATTGTTGTTGTCATGCTCACTCCACGGGTTCGCTTTCGTGGAGTTACCTTAGGAGCTAATAGTAGAGTCATCAATCAAGATGAGCGGTGAACTGTTACGCTCAGCGTAACGTTTTCCATGGAAGCCACGATGAGCGAGGTACGCAGCATAAATTGCTCATCCGTCTCGATTGCTGCTTTGAAACCATTACCTGCTACTGTCTTTCACTCCCGCTGCGCCGCTTGTGGAATTCTCAATGACAAAACTGATGCCAATGGATAATCAAACGCCTGATCCTCAATCCGTCTGTAGTCCCATTACCAGCAGCGCGATTTTCATCGTTGCCACACTAGCGCCCGGTAGTGAGTCGGCCGCTAAAGTGCGGGCCTGGTGCGCAGACATCGCAGCCCTCACGCGATCGGTCGGCAAACGTGTTCCCTCGGGTAATTTGTCGTGTGTCTGCGGCATTGGTTCCAGTGCCTGGGATACCTTGTTCGGCAGCCCGCGCCCAGCCTCTTTGCATCCATTTCGCGAGTTCGGTCCAGAGGGACGTCGAGCCGTCGCAACGCCTGGCGACATTTTGCTGCACATTCGTGCGGATCAGATGGACCTGTGTTTCGAATTGGCGACGCAATTGCTCTCAGCGCTTGGCGATGCGATCTCGGTCGTTGATGAAGTTCAGGGGTTCCGCTATTTCGACATGCGCAGCATGGTCGGTTTTGTCGACGGCACCGAAAACCCGGTCGGCCGCCATGCTGTCGACTTCACGATCATTGGTGATGAAGACCCGTCGTTCAGCGGTGGCAGCTATGTGTTGGTACAGAAATACCTGCACAAGATGGGCGCGTGGAACGAGTTATCCGTCGAGGCTCAGGAGCGCATCATTGGAAGAACAAAACTGTCCGATATCGAACTCGATGATTCGGTCAAACCGAGCTGTTCGCACAGCTCCTTGACGACCATCACCAAGGACGGACAGGAAGTGAAAATCCTGCGCGATAACATGCCGTTCGGCCGGCCAGGCGCAGGCGAGTTCGGTACGTACTTCATCGGCTATGCGCGCTCGCCAGAACCGATCGAGCAGATGCTCGAGAATATGTTTGTCGGCAGACCCGCGGGCAACTATGACCGGTTGCTCGATTTCAGCACGGCGGTCACCGGCGGCTTGTTCTTCGTTCCGTCAACAGATCTGCTCGAAGAGCTTGCTGATCGCGAGCCTTGAGGAACGGGTACAAAATGGCGATGTGAAAATCCTGAATACGATGAAATCGAGTGTGGGAGCGGGCTTGCTCGCGAAGACGGACTGACATCCGCTATTGATGTCGACTGACACACCGCTTTCGCGAGCAAGCCCGCTCCCACAAGGGATCTGCGGGCCTTTATCGTATGAAACCAGTCATCAATGAGTGGTCATTCCGGCCATATGCATCATCAGCCGGAACAAACTCGCCACTACCCCCAGCGCAATCACACTGCCGAACCAGATAGCGATCAACCAAAGCACCCGTCGATACCAGGGGGAGGATGGGTTTTGCGTAACAGGCACTTTACGGGTCCGAGTGTTTTCGCTGTCAATGGTAGCCATCGCCGATCCTCACTTTTCCGCGGAACACGTAGTAGCTCCAGCAGGTGTACATCAGAATGATGGGCAGAATGAACAACGTGCCGATCAGGATGAACAGCTGGCTTGAAGGCGGCGATGCGGCCTCCCACAGGCTGATGGAGGGCGGTACGATATTCGGCCAGATACTGAAGGCGAGACCCATATATCCCAGAAATACCAGCGCCAACGTGAACACGAATGGCCAGTGCGAGTGATACTGGCGTAACGTCCCAAGCAGCCCGAATAGCGCCAGCACACCGAGGATCAACAACCCGCCAAAGACCACGATATGCGCGTGCGTGAACCAGCGAGTCGCAATCTCCGGATGCAGCAACGGTGTCCAGACACAGAGCACCGCCACGACCGCCGTGAGGGTGAACGCCAGCGGCCGAGTGTAGTGACGCATGCGTGACTCAAGCATGCCTTCGGTCTTGACCAGCAACCAGGTACTGCCGAGCAACGCGTAGGCAACGATCAACCCGAAACCGCAGAACAGTGGAAACGGTGACAGCCAGTCCAGGGTGCCGCCGGCAAACTGCCGATTGACCACCGGAATCCCAGCGATATAGGCGCCAATCACGATGCCTTGGCAAAACGTTGCCAGGAGTGAGCCACCGATAAAGGCCATGTCCCAGATGTGACGTTTTTCAGGACTGGCCTTGAACCGGAACTCAAACGCCACGCCGCGAAATATCAACCCGGCCAGCATGAAAACCAGCGGCAGATACAACGCCTCGAGAATCACCGAGTAAGCCAAGGGGAACGCACCGTAAAGTGCCGCCCCGCCGAGTATCAGCCAGGTTTCATTACCGTCCCAGACCGGCGCGACGGTGTTCATCATCACATCGCGTTCCTGCCTGTCCGGGATCAGCGGAAACAGGATGCCCACCCCCAGATCGAAGCCGTCCATGATCACGTACATCATCACCCCGAAGGCAATGATGACGCCCCAGATCAACGACAGATCTATACCTTGAATACCCATGATCTATCCCCTTGCTCAGTTGACGTGATCGCCGGACGCGAACGTCTCGGAGATGGCGGACAGGGGGCGGCGTGGCGTGCGCTCCTGGCCAGGACCGCCTTGAGGCGGATGCTCGTGATGTGGCTGCGGGCCTTTGCGTACCAGCTTCATCATGTAGCCGATGCCCACTGCGAAAACCGAGAAGTAGATCAACACAAACAATGCCAGCGAAACGCTGAGCTGCGTGACCGTGTGGTTGGAAGCCGCATTGGCGGTTCGCAAAAGCCCATAGACGACCCACGGCTGACGACCGACTTCTGTGGTGATCCAGCCCGCCAACATCGCGATAAGACCGGTCGGCCCCATGAACAACACCAGGCGCAGGAACAGGCGATTGCGGTACAGCGCCTCGTTACGACGCAATACAAGACCCAGCAAACCGGTGAGGATCATCAACATGCCAAGCCCGGCCATGATCCGAAAGCTGAAGAAGATGATGGTCGCGTTAGGACGGTCCTCTTTGGGGAAACTCTTGAGCGCGGGGATCTGTTTATCCAGGCTGTGGGTCAGGATCAGACTGCCCAGGTAAGGAATTTCCAGCGCATAACGGGTCTTCTCGGCCGCCATGTCCGGGATACCGAACAGCACCAGCGGCGTCGGCTCGTTACCGACGTTTTCCCAATGTCCTTCCATGGCGGCAATTTTCGCCGGTTGATGTTCCAGGGTGTTCAGACCATGGGCATCACCGACCACGGCCTGGATCGGTGCCACGATCAACGCCATCCACAACGCCATCGAAAGCATCTTGCGCACGTGCGGCGTGTCATTTTTACGCAGCAAATGCCAGGCTGCGGAAGAGCCGACAAAGAACGCCGTGGCCACAAACGCAGCAATGGCCATATGCGCCAGACGGAAAGGGAACGACGGATTGAAGACGATGGCCAGCCAGTCCATCGGCATGATCCGCCCATCCACGATCGAGAATCCCTGTGGCGTCTGCATCCAGCTGTTGGAAGCCAGAATCCAGAAGGTCGAGATCAACGTACCGATGGCGACCATCACCGTGGCAAAGAAGTGCAGCCCTCGCCCTACCCGGTTCCAGCCGAACAACATCACCCCAAGGAAGCCGGCCTCGAGGAAAAACGCCGTCAGCACCTCATACGTGAGCAATGGCCCGGTAATACTCCCGGCGAAGTCAGAGAACCGGCTCCAGTTGGTGCCGAACTCGTAAGCCATGACCAGCCCGGAGACCACCCCCATACCGAAGTTGACGGCAAAGATTTTCGACCAGAAGTGATACAGGTCCTTGTAAACCGGGTTGTTGCTTTTCAGCCAGAGTCCTTCGAGGACCGCCAGGAAGCTGGCAAGCCCGATGGTGATGGCCGGAAATATGATGTGAAACGAGACCGTAAACGCGAATTGAATTCGCGCCAGGTCGAGCGCCTCCAGATTTAACATGACGATACCCTCATAGTGGCTCGATGCGCGTGCATACAAAGCCCGGCCGCAATGAGCCTCACGGCTCGCAGCGAACAGATTTCCAATGATCTGGTGAGGCTGGGGCGGCACTCACGCCGCCCCGGCCAGGCTCAAGCGCCGAAGGACTGGATCAGGTTGCTGGCCTGTGCCTGTTCAAGGCGAATCGCGATGAACTTCGAGGTCGGCGTGAACGTCCGGTCGCCGTAGCTTTCCAGCGGCACCAGCGGGTTGGTTTCCGGGTAATAGGCGGCGGCCTGACCGGGCGGAATGTCGTAGGCGATCAAGGTAAAACCGCTCACTCGACGCTCGCGACCATCGCCCCACAGCGAGATCATGTCGACCTTTTGCCCGGGCTCGTAACCCAGCTTGCGAATGTCCTGCTCGTTGACGAACACCACATCGCGCATGCCGTAGACGCCGCGATAACGATCATCCAGTCCGTACAAGGTGGTGTTGTACTGATCGTGGGAGCGCATGGTTTGCAGGATCAGGTCCGGCTTCACGTCCAGGTTGCGCACGCCTTCGCTGACCAGATGCTCCGGCAATTCGCTGGGGGCAAACTGCGCTTTGCCAGTTGAGGTATTCCAGATGCGTTTGGCGGCATCGTTGCCCAGGTGAAAACCACCGGGGTGCAGCAGTTTTTTATTGAAATCCTCGAAGCCGGGAATGGTGTCGGCAATCAGGTCACGGATACGACTGTAATCGGCGACCGCCCAGAGCCAGTCAATCGGGTGTTTGCCCAAGGTTGCGTTGGCAATCCCGGCAATGATCGCCGGCTCTGAACGCATCAGCGGTGATTTGGGTTTCAGCTGGCCGTGGGAAATGTGCACCATGCTGAAGGTGTCTTCCACCGTCACGCCTTGCGGCCCCTCCTCCTGCATGTCGATATCGGTGCGCCCCAGGCACGGCAAAATCAAGGCCTCACGGCCGGTGACCAGATGGCTGCGGTTGAGCTTTGTGGCGATGTGCACCGTGAGGTCGCAGTTGCGCAGTGCGTCATGAGTGCGCGGGCTGTCGGGAGTCGCCTGAGCGAAGTTGCCGCCCAGGCCGATGAAGACTTTCGAGCGCCCCTCTTCCATCGCCGCAATCGCCATCACCGTGTTATGACCGTGGCGGCGCGGCGCCTTGAAGGCAAAACGCGCTTCCAGCGCGTCGATAAACTCCGGCGGCGCCAGTTCGTTGATGCCCATGGTGCGGTCGCCCTGCACGTTACTGTGCCCGCGCACCGGCGACAGCCCTGCACCTGGGCGACCGATGTTGCCACGCAACAACTGCACGTTGATGATCTCCTGCACGGTCACCACCGAGTGAGTGTGCTGGGTCACCCCCATCGCCCAACACATGATGACCCGCTTGGCTTTGCGGTACATGCGGGCCGCCAGTTCGATGTCTGCCAGCGACAGGCCGGACTGCTCGACTATGTGCTCCCAGGTCGTGGCGTCGACTTCGGCCAGGTAGGTTTCCAGGCCCGAGGTGTGCTCGGCGATGAACGCGCGATCGAACACTGCTTCGCTGTTGTTCGCCAGTGCTTCACGCTCCCACTGCAACAGAAACTTGGCGATGCCGCGCATCGCCGCCATGTCGCCGCCCAGTGCCGGACGAAAGTACGCAGACGAGGTCGGTTCGGAGCCGTTGGTGAGCATTTCCAGTGGATGCTGCGGGTGCTGGAAGCGTTCCAGTCCCCGCTCTTTCAGTGGGTTGAAGCAGACCACCTGCGCACCCCGCTTCACCGCTTCGCGCAGTGGCTCAAGCATTCGCGGGTGATTGGTACCCGGGTTCTGGCCGATGACGAAAATCGCGTCGGCTTCCTCCAGATCATCAAACGTCACCGTGCCTTTGCCCACGCCAACGCTGTCATCCATGCCCAGGCCGCTCGCTTCATGGCACATGTTCGAACAGTCGGGAAAGTTATTGGTGCCGTAAGCGCGAACGAATAGCTGATAGAGGTAAGCCGCTTCGTTGCTGGCCCGACCGGACGTGTAGAACTCGGCCTGATCAGGCGACGTCAGCCCTTTCAGGTGTTTGGCGATCAAGGCAAAAGCATCGTCCCAGCTGGTTTCGACGTAACGATCAGCAGAGGCGTCGTAGCGCATGGGGTGAGTCAGGCGCCCTTGGTATTCAAGCCAATAATCACTCTGCGCCGCCAGCGACGACACCGTGTATTTGTTGAAAAACGCAGGGTTGACCAGACGGCCGGTGGCCTCCCAGTTGACCGCTTTGGCGCCGTTCTCGCAGAACTTGACCATGCCATTTTCCGGCGACTCGCCCCAGGCACAACCCGGGCAGTCGAAGCCGCCGTTCTGGTTGGTCTTGAGCATGGCTCGAATGTTCTTGAACGCGTTTTCGCTGCCCAACCAGTTTTTGGTCACAGCAATCAGCGCGCCCCAGCCAGCGGCCGCCCCCTTATACGGTTTATAACGTTCAACTTCGCTCATGATACTTCTCCAAGACGTGCACGTAGGCGTCAACCCAATGTCAGGTCATTGTTAATGGCTGTTTTTGTGCGCCTATAAAAAGGCGACTTTATTTAGCGGCAGATTATTCGCAGTTAATCACTTCACGGGCCCAATTCAGGGATACGAACCCAGACTATTCCGCGCATTACATGCCTGTCTAATTGCAAATAATGACCGGATCATCGAAATGATCTATCAAGAAAATAATCACTAAAAATCAATCAATTACAAATTCAATACGACACTAATCCGAGCTACTTTCAGCTCAATAGATCCCATCGATCAATCGGTTGTTAATAGTGATTAGACGACGACTTTAAATGGCCTTAGTCTCGGCTCAACAAGGCCCTATATAGCAGTGGCTTTGCAAAACCAGCGCCATGGCTAATAGACCTGGACCGCTGATGGAGGTTGAGATGTCAGATCGAATGTTGATGGATGGTTTTTCCCGGCGGGTCGACTATCTCAGAATGTCTGTGACCGACCGTTGCGATTTCCGCTGTGTCTATTGCATGGCCGAGGATATGGAGTTCTTGCCGCGACAGCGCGTATTGACGCTGGAAGAGATCTATCAATTAGCTGAAAGCTTTGTAGCGCTGGGCACCCGAAAAATCCGCCTGACCGGTGGTGAACCGTTGATTCGCCCAGGCGTGGTAGCGCTGTGTGAGCGCATTTCAGCACTGCCGGGGCTGCGTGAACTGTGCATGACCACCAACGGTTCACAGCTGGGCAAGCTCGCGGCACCGTTATTCGATGCGGGGCTCAAGCGCCTGAATATCAGCCTCGACAGCCTGGACGCCGATCGTTTCCGCGAACTGACTCGCACGGGTGATCTGGCTACCGTCATCGGCGGAATTGACGCAGCGAATGCGGCAGGTTTTCAACATACCAAACTCAACTGCGTCGTCATGAAAGGCCGCAACGATCACGAGATAAATGATCTCGTAGGCTTTGCGATCGATCGTGGACTGGACATTTCCTTCATTGAAGAGATGCCACTGGGTGTGATCAGCGAGCACAGCCGCGCCGGCGCGTTCTTTTCAAGCGCGCAGGTGCGCGAACGGATTGCCGAACGCTACACCCTGATCGAATCCGCGGAATCGACCCAGGGCCCTTCGCGCTATTGGCGCCTCGCAGAGGCGCCGCATATTCGCCTGGGGTTCATCTCGCCCCACAGCCACAACTTTTGCGCTACCTGCAATCGTGTTCGGCTGACCGTCGAAGGCCGACTCCTGCTGTGTCTGGGCAATGAACACTCCGTCGACCTGAAGGAAGTGCTTCGCCGCTATCCAGCAGAGCCGGAGCGCCTGGAAAAGGCAATCATCGAGGCGATGAAAATCAAGCCGTACCGACACAACTTTGAACTCAATGATGAGGTGCAAGTTGTCCGTTTCATGAACATGACCGGCGGATAGCCTGCCCCGTTTTCAGATCATTACTCTCAAGAAGGCTGTTTCCCATGATCGTTAGAGCCAAACCTAATCTGATCAATGTCCTGATTTCACTCAAAGGCTCGATTGCCAAGCGTATCGCACTGCGCAGCCTGCTGGTGACACTCCTGGCCTCTGCTATTGTCCTGGTCGAAACACTCCATCCCGCGTACTTCTCAAAGGTCAATGCCACCCCCTTCACGCTGCTGGGGTTATCACTTTCAATCTTCATGAATTTTCGCAACAACGCCTGCTACGACCGTTGGTATGAAGCGCGCAAAGCGCTCGGTGCGATGGTGATGGATGTACGCTCGATGATCCGGGAAACCCAGGTCATCAAGGACAAACAGCAACGCAGCAAGGTATTGCTCGACCTCTGCGGGTTTGCCCATGCGCTTAACGCCAAGCTGCGCAAAGAAGACGAACTCAGTGCAGCGAGTACCTGGCTCAGCAAGTTGCCCTCTGCCAACACCCCGAACATCCCTGAAAGGATCCTGCGCCAAGTCGGCCAACAGTGCTCAACGCTCGCCGAATCCGGTGAAATCAACGAATGGCGTTACACGTTGATGGCCAATCACCTGACCAATCTGACCACCACACAAACGACCTGCGAGCGAATCAAGAGCACGCCTCTCCCGTTCCCTTACACACTCCTGCTGCACAGGACCATCTACATATTTTGCATCTTGCTGCCCTTCGCGATGGCCGAGCCACTGGGCTGGCTGACGCCCGTGTTCACCGCGATTGTGAGTTATACGTTTTTTGGGCTGGATGCCATTGGTGACGAATTGGAAGACCCCTTTGGTCGAGATGAAAATGACCTTCCTACCAATGCCATCGTGCGCACCATCGAGCGTGAGGTGCTTGACGCCCTGGGTGCGACAGAACTCCCTCCGCTGCTTCAGCCCGTGGACTTCGTGCTGGACTGATTCGACCCCACTTTCCATTAAGCACCCGCCGGGGTGAAGGATAAGCATGAACGCATTGAACCAGCCCGATTCCGCGATGTTGACTCATTTAGATGCTGAAGGCCGGGCCAATATGGTCGATGTCAGCGAAAAAGATCCGACAAACCGTGAAGCTCAAGCGCAGGCCTGGATACGGATGCAACCTGCTACGTTGAAACTTATCCAGCAAAACGGTCACCCCAAAGGCGACGTGTTTGCGGTCGCTCGAATCGCCGGGATCATGGCGGCGAAGAAAACCCATGAGCTCATCCCGCTGTGTCACCCACTGATGCTCAGCGCCATTCACATCGAACTGCAGGCCATCGAGCCCGATCGCGTAAGGATTGTGAGCACCTGCCGACTTAACGGCAGAACAGGCGTCGAGCTGGAAGCCCTCACGGCGGCGAGTGTGGCGGCACTGACGATCTACGACATGTGCAAAGCCGTCGACCGAGGGATGATCATCGACAGCATCCAGCTGCTCAGAAAACACGGCGGTAAATCCGGTAACTTTGAAGCGAGTGACGCTCCATGATTCTTATCAACTACTTTGCGCGTTATCGAGAACAACTCGGCATTGGCGGAGAAAAAATAGCGCTGACATCGTCATTGCAATGCATTGACGATGTCAGAAAACTGCTGATCGCCAGAGGCGCGGTTTGGGAGCAAGTCCTCGGTGAAACCAGCCTCATGTGCGCGCTGAACCAGGAGTTATGTACGCTCGACGCCGCCATCGAAGACTTCGATGAGATCGCCTTCTTCCCTCAAGTAACGGGAGGTTGAGCGATGACGGTTCAGGTCCAGACCGAGCTATTCAACCTGAATGAACTGAACAGCCGCTTGCACGCCGAAGACCTTGGAGTCGGGGCCGTGGCCACCTTCGTCGGCTATGTCCGGGATATCAATCAGGGGGAAAAGGTCAGCGGCCTGTTTCTCGAGCATTATCCAGGAATGACCGAGCGATCTTTGCAACGCATCGTCGACCAGGCCAATGAACGGTGGCCTCTTCAACGAGTGGACATCGTTCACCGCGTGGGTCTTTTGAACGTCGGTGACCCCATCGTGTTTGTCGGCGTTGCCAGCGAGCATCGACAGGCGGCCTTTGATGCCTGCGCTTTTTTAATGGACTACCTGAAAACACGAGCGCCCTTCTGGAAGCGTGAAGAAACCGGCTCCGGTGACCGTTGGGTATGCGGCAGAGAAAGTGATCAGTTGGCAGCACGTCGCTGGGAAGGTAACGATGGGCGCTAGCGCTAGGAACCCCCTCAAATAATTGAGGGGGTGGATAGATCGCTTAGAACAAGTCGCAGAACGGAATAAACCGCGCCGTGTCACCGGCCTGCAGCGTACAACCCTCTGGAATCTCGACCAGTCCATCCGCCCAGGATGCGCCGAGCAACACGCCGGAACTCTGGTTCGGATAAAGTACGGCTCTACCCGCCTCCAGCCTGGCTCTCAGGTACTCCCTGCGGCTTCCGGCTTTGGGCCAATCAAAACCGACGCTCATCGGGAAGCTTAAGGGCGTCACGTCTTCAACACCCTGGATACGCAACAAATAGGCGCGGGCCAACAGTCCAAACGTCACCAGCGCCGAGGTCGGGTTTCCTGGCAGGCCAATGACCGGCACCGTGCCAAAGTGTCCTACTGTCAGTGGTTTCCCCGGCTTGATCGACAACTTCCAGAACAACGGTTTACCGCACTCACGCAGCACCTGCCCGAGACAATCGGCGTCACCCGCGGAGACGCCACCGGTGGTGAGAATCACGTCCGCAGCGTGTTGCAACTGTTCGAGTTTAAGCCGCGTCTGTTGCGGCTGGTCGGGGAGAATGCCGGCATCGATGACCTCACAACCCAGTGCACTTAACCAGTGGCTCAACAAGGTGCGATTACTGTTGTAGATACAGCCAGGCTTCAAAGGCATGCCCGGTTCGGCCAGTTCATCGCCTGTGGAGAGCAGCGCAACCCGTGGGCGTCGTACGACATGCACATGCGTACATCCCTGTGCCGCGGCGATGGCCAACTCGAAAGGCCCCAGCCGTTTGCCCGCACGGAGCAAAACCTGCCCGATACGGTTCTCCTGGCCCTGCGGTCGAATATTCTGACCCACCGTCAGCGACTGTTTGAAACTGACGCGGCCATCATCCAGAAGCTCGACGTTCTCCTGCATCT
Organism: Pseudomonas sp. 05N431; assembly: GCF_056397005.1. Taxonomy (NCBI): domain Bacteria; kingdom Pseudomonadati; phylum Pseudomonadota; class Gammaproteobacteria; order Pseudomonadales; family Pseudomonadaceae; genus Pseudomonas; species Pseudomonas sp. 05N431. The sequence goes on along the minus strand of NZ_JBFTMN010000004.1, from coordinate 211,133 downwards.
CGACACTGTTGGCACCCTCGGGTACCGGCGCCCCGGTAAAGATTCGGGCACAGGTTCCCGGTAGCAAGGCTTCGGGAGCCTGACCGGCAAAAATGCGTTGGGATACGGCTAACGGCTGTCCACTCCAGTCGTCCACATTCAAGGCATAACCATCCATGGCACTGTTCGGCCACGGCGGAAGATCGAGGGTTGCCACCAGGTCGCTGGCCAGCACCCGTTGCCGTGCATCACTCAGCAGTACTGGCTCGCTATCATGGAGACGTTGCGTCTCAGCCATGGCCAGTAGGCTGGCGATGGCTTCCTCCACAGGCATCAGCTGTGACTGACTCATCCCCGTGTCCCGCAGGCCTGCACAGGCTTGAGGTGCGGCACGAAATTGCACGGTCTGTGGCGCGCATCCAACTGCTCGGCAAGAATGCCTTCCCATGCGGTTCGACAGGCGCCTGTCGAACCTGGCAGGCAGCACACCAGCGTACCGTTGGCGAGTCCGGCCAAGGCCCGGCTCTGGACCGTGGAGGTGCCGATATCGAGGATGGAAATCGCCCGAAACAGCTCACCAAAGCCATCAATCTGTTTATCCAGCAAGCAGGCCACCGCTTCAGGTGTGCTATCGCGCCCGGTGAACCCTGTCCCCCCGGTAATCAGCACGACCTGAATATTTTCATCAGCAATCCAGGTGGCTACCTGTGCGCGGATTTTATACAGGTCATCCTTGAGCAAGTTTCGTTCACTCAGGGTGTGTCCCGCTTCCAGTAATCGACTGACCAGCAATTGCCCGGAGGTATCGTTGGCATATTCACGGGTATCACTGACGGTCAGCACAGCCATATTCAACGGTACAAATAACGCATCCGACTTAACACTCATGTCATTCTCCGGCAGGCCATATTGAAAATAATTGCCAGAGGCTAATTCGCTAAAACAGTTAGTGTCTAATCGTTCTGGCCTACCGGTTTATCGAGCGCCTCTATCGAAAGTTTTCTCACCCGCCACGATGACTTATTCAGATTGAATTCGGTCGTGATAGAGCTAACCAATCGGCCGGTCAATACTTGCGATTGGACTGACAAGACGGACAGTGAGATCGTTTGCTCACCCCACTTTCCGTGTTTTTAATCATGAGACTTACCTGCTTTACTGACATCACTTTCATCCCTCAGCAGGTGCCATTGTGGACATCAAGCAACTCAAATTCCTGATCGCCCTGGAACAGACCCGACACTTCGGGCAGGCCGCTGCGCGCTGCCACATTACTCAGCCGACGCTGTCCATGCGCTTGCGCAATCTTGAGGATGAACTGGGTCTGGAGCTGGTCACCCGGGGCCAGCGCTTTGAAGGTTTCACCCAGGCCGGTGAACGCGTGCTGGCATGGGCGAGAACACTGCTCGCCGCGCATGACGGGCTGTTTGCCGAAGCCGCTGCGTGTCGCGGTCAGTTAGTCGGCAACTTGCGTCTGGGCCTGGTGCCTCTCAGCGGCTTTAATCCGATCAGCTACGTTCAGGGGCTTTCCCATACGTTCCCGGAGCTCAAGTTCAGTCTGTCATCGATGAGCTCGGACCAGATCATCGAAGGGATCGGTAACAACCAACTGGACCTGGGCATCTGCTATCTCGATCACGTGAATCCCAACTATCTGGATTTTTTCGAAATTGGAGAAACCCGTGTCGGCTTGCTGTACGACACGCGCCACTTCCATTTCGAAGGAACGGAAATGAGCTGGGAAGATGCCGCCGAGCTGCCATTGGGGATGATCAGCAACGGCATGCACTATCGAAAATCCATTGACCTGAGTTTTCGCAGCCGCGGGCTGGACCCACAGCCAATACTCGAAACCGATTCGACTTATCAGTTGTTCCAGGCCATTCACGACGGCTTTTGCTGCTCGATCATGCCGCTGGGCAGTGGCCTGGAAAACCCAATCGAGAATCTGGCCTTTATCAACCTTCCGGATGCAAGTGTGCTCGCGCCCCTGGGGCTGGTGATGCGCAAAACCGAACCTCGCTCGGCCATTGCCGAGAAATGCTTTGCTGAAGCCCAGAAGCTGTTTGCTGCAAAGAGCTGATTCGAGGGTTTGGCACACGCCCACTGCATTGACCGTGCAGTGGGTTCTCAAGCACCTTCAATCGCTGAATTCGCGTCCCAACTCGGTCGTCAGCCACTGGATGAACCACTGCGCATCCGCCGACAGTTCAGCCGACGGTGTCAGCACCCGGTAGCTTTCCAGTTTTACCTGCTCCTCAAGCACCCGCACCAGGGTGCCGGCCTTGAGCTCCTCGCGCACCAGCACCTCATTCGCCAACGCGATGCCTTGCCCGCTTTCAGCCACCGACAATGCGTGGTCGTTGTTGACGTACAACACGTCCGAGGTGAGGTGGACATCCAGGCCATTGGCGGCGAACCACATGTTCCACCACTCGCCGTCGAAGTGAATCAGGTTGTGTTTCAACAAATCGGCGAGCCGGGTGATCGGCTCGATGCTGGCGAGGTAGCCCGGCGTACAGATCGGAAACACCCGCGGGCAGATCAGTGTGGCCCGGGAATGGGCGTATTCCCCATCAAGGCCATAGACGATCCCCAGGTCAGCGGTCTTGCCATCGACATCGGTGAACGTCGAGTTGGGTTCGATGGCGAACTTCAACCCAGGGCGAAGACGCCGTGCCGCTTCCAGCCTTGGGGTCAACCAGCGTTTGGCGAAACCCGGTACTACCATGATTCGCAGCCATCGTTCGGAGTCTTTGGGTTGCAACTCCCTCCCCGCCTCGATGATCAGTTGCAGCGCTGAAGCGATCTTGCGGTGGTACTTCTCGCCGGCACTGGTCAGCGTGACACCACGCGAGGTGCGCTCAAACAGCTGGGTTCCCAGCCACTCCTCCAACAGCTTCACATGTCGGCCAATGGCTGGCTGAGTCACGTGCAGCGACTTCGAGGCTTCGACGTAGCTGCCCAAGCGGGCGGCAGCATCAAAGGCACGCACCGCGTTCAGCGGTGGCAAACGGTGGTCAGGCATGGCTTGGGACGCCTTTCGCTATTAAATTATTTAACAGCTGCTATGTTAAAATTGAAGTTTCGCCCCCGCAACCCCTCACTGATAATCGACTCACAACAGAACTACAAAAATAGCCAAAGAGCCCGACGAAGCGGCTCGCTGCACACCTGAACAGATCTCGATCCTGCCCAAAAAAATAATATCCATGGCCTGACGGCACGGCTGTTTGCAGCATACCGGCACAGGCGATGGGGGAATCGGAGGTAACGCATGAATGCCCTGCATTCGCTGCAAACGCTGGCTGTGTCAATTCGAGCTGTACGCAAAGTCTACGGTGATCCGCAGAGCGGTCCGGTGGCGCTGAAAAGCATCGATCTGGATATCCGCGACAACGAGTTCTTCACCCTCCTCGGCCCTTCGGGCTGCGGTAAAACCACGCTCCTGCGGATGATCGCCGGGTTCGAATTTCCGACCCAGGGCGAGATCCTGCTCTATGGCGAAAACATCGCCGACCGTCCGCCCTACCAGCGCCCGGTCAATACGGTGTTCCAGCACTACGCACTGTTTCCGCACATGACCATTGCCGAGAACCTCGCGTTCGGCCTTGAGTCCCATCCGATGGGCAAGGTCTTGAGCAAGGTGCAAATCGCCGAGCGAGTGCGCGAGATGCTGGCGCTGGTGCAAATGGAACGCTTCGCCACGCGTCGCCCGACGCAATTGTCCGGCGGCCAGCAACAACGAGTCGCCCTGGCCCGAGCCCTGGCGCCGCATCCTAAAGTGCTGCTGCTCGACGAGCCGCTCTCGGCGCTCGACCTCAAACTGCGCCAGGCCATGCGTGAAGAGCTGAAGGCGATTCAGGCGAAGACCGGCATCACCTTTATCTTCGTCACCCACGATCAGGAAGAAGCCCTGACCATGTCCGACCGCATTGCCGTGCTGTCCGAAGGCGAAGTGCAGCAGGTCGGCCGCCCGGAGGATATCTACGAGCGTCCGCGCAATCGCTTTGTCGCAGACTTCATCGGCGAGACCAACTTCATCGAAGGTACGGTCACCCACGTGGAAGCAGGCCTGGCCTGGTTCGCCGGGCCGGCGGGTCACCCGCTCCCCGCTCAACCCTGCAGCGACGTAAACGTGGGCGCAACGGTGGCGCTCTCGGTGCGTCCCGAGCGCCTGCATCTGTTGCCGGCCGACACCACCGGCGCCTTGCCATGCCGGATCGATGCGCAGATCTACCTCGGCACCGACCTGCAATATCAGGTCAGCCTTAACGACGGTTCGCGTCTTACGGTGCGTACGCCCAACAGCGTCGACCAGAGTCTGCGCTTCGCTGTCGGCAGCCAGGCCGGCCTGCTGTTCGACCGCGGTAGCGCCAGTGTCCTGCTGGATTGAGCACGAGGGTTTGTCATGCACGCTTTACCGATATCCAACACCCTGGCGCGGCGAAAAGCCTTCGGCAGTTTTCTCGGTGTCACTCCGGCACTGCTCGCCATCGGCCTGTTTCTGATTGTGCCGATCCTGATCGTCATCGGCTATTCGCTGATGGAAGCCAACCCCTATGGCGGGGTGAACAAGGTCTTCAGCAGCGACGCCTACACCTCCTTGCTGTTCGAGCGGCAACTGGATGACAGTCTGGCCTTTGCCGATTCCTATCTGATCATTGCCCTGCGCTCGATTGGCATCGCCGGGCTGACGACCGTGATCACTTTGTTGATCGGCTTCCCGGTCGCGGTCTGGCTGGCGATGCAACCGGCACACCGGCGCGGGCTGCTGATTTTCCTGATCACCGTGCCGTTCTGGGCCAACCTGCTGATTCGCACCTACGCCTGGATTCTGCTGCTGCGCAATACCGGGGTCATCAATAACAGCCTGATGGGGCTCGGTGTTATCGATCAGCCGCTGCAACTGCTCTACACCGACGGCGCGGTGCTGCTGGGGCTGGTTTACACCTACGCACCGTTCGTGGTGCTACCGATCTACGCAACCCTGGAAAAGATGGACATCCGCCTGCTGGAAGCGGCGCAAGACCTCTACGCCGGACGTTGGCGAACGCTGGTCAAAGTCGTGCTACCGATCGCCAAACCGGGGATTTTCGCTGGCGCCATCCTCACTTTCGTACCGTGCCTGGGGGCAATGATCGCCCCGGAACTGCTCGGTGGCGGGACCAAAATGATGCTCGGCAACCTGATCTTCCGGCAGTTCAGCGATGCGCGGAACTGGCCGTTCGGGGCCGCCCTGTCGCTGGTGCTGATGGCGGCGGTGATGCTGGTGTTGACCGTGTATGCCCTGCGCGCCGAGCGCCAGCGCATCGCCAAGGGAGGTGAATAATGCAGCGTCTATTCAAGCGAACCGGCCTCAGCGTTCAGGACTTTCCGGGCTTCGGCGGTTTCAGTTTTCTGTTCTACCTGTACCTCTATGCGCCGATCGTGGTGCTGGTGGTGTTCTCCTTCAACGCCAACCAGTCGGCTACGGTCTGGACCGGCCTGAGCCTGGACTGGTACCGCGCCGCATTTGCCAATCAGGCCTTGCGCCAGGCGGCCAGTAACAGCCTGCTGATTGCCGTCTGCGCGAGCATGATCGCCACCGCGATTGCCACCCTCGCAGCACTCGGCACCTCGCGCGGCGCGAAGTTCAAAGGCATGCAACTGTCGATGGGCGCAATCATGCTGCCGCTGGTGTTACCGGAGATCGTGGTCGGCGTCGCTACCCTGGCGCTGTTTTCCACGGTCGGCCTGTCGCTGGGATACGGCAACCTGATCATCGCCCATACGGTGTTCTGCATTCCCTTCGCCTACCTGCCGATCCGCGCGCGGCTCAATGACATGGACCTGTCGCTGGAGCAAGCCTCGGCCGACCTGTACGCCGGCCCTTGGCGGACCTTTCGCAAGGTCACGCTGCCGCTGTTGATGCCGGGAATCGTCTCCGGGTTGATGCTGGCCTTCATCGTCTCGCTGGATAACTTCGTGATTTCGATGATGGTCGCCCAGGCCGGCACCACCACTTTGCCAATCTTCATCTTCGGCCTGTTGCGCATGGGCGTGACACCCGACGTCAACGCCGTCTCGACGCTGATCCTCGGCGTCTCGGTGTTGTTCGTCAGCCTCTCTTATCTGCTGGGCAAAAAGAAAACCTGAACCTTCCAAACACCGTGGGGAATAAGTATGAGCAAGTTGATTGCAAGCATCGGCACCTCGTTGTTACTGACATTGCCACTAACGATGGCCGGCAGCGTTCAGGCCGCGGAAAAACTCAATGTGGTGAGCTGGAGTGGCTACTTCTCGCCAGAGATTCTCGCCAAGTTCCAGAAGCAGACCGGCATTGAAGTCACGGTCGACTCCTACGATTCCAACGAAACCCTGCTGGCCAAGCTCAAACAGGGCGGCGCCGGCTATGACGTGGCGATTCCTTCGCACCAGTTCGTGCCGATCCTGATCAAGGAACAACTGCTGGAGCGCTTCGACCCGGTCAAAGAGCCCTATTACGCCAATGTCGTCGACAACCTGAAAAAACCTACCTGGGACCCGGAAGGCGCGTATTCGGTGCCCTTCATCTGGGGCACCACCAGCGTGGTGTTGAACACCGAGCGCTACAAAGGCCCGACCGACAGCTACAAGGTGCTTTATGAGCCGCCAGCCGAGCTGCAAGGGCGGATCAACATGTTCGACTCGGTCAGCGACGTCGTGGACATGGCCAGCCTGTACCTGAACGTCCCACTGTGCAGCGAAGATCCGAAACAGATGCAGCAAGTGATGACCCTGCTCAAGGCGCAGAAGCCGTTCGTCAAAACCTACAGCTCCAAGGCCGGCTCGATCCGCGAGAACCTGGCTTCGGGTGAAATCGACATGTCGACCTTCTGGGGCGGTTCGTCGATGCGGGCGCGGGAGATGAAACCGAGCCTGAAATACCTCTACCCGAAAGAAGGCGTGCTGGCCTGGGTCGACAACATGGTCATCCCCAACGGCAGCAAGAATCCGGCGAACGCCAAGGCCTTCATCGCCTTCCTCAGCCAGCCTGAAAACGCCGCGATGACCCAGAACTTCCTCAAGCACCAGAGTCCGATCAAGGGCGTGGAACCGTTCCTCGACGCCGGTCTCAAGGACGCGCCGGAACTGCACATCCCGGCGGGCACCCAGGTGGTCTTCAGCAAGACCTGCGGTGAAGGCGCGATCCGCCTGGCCGACCGCCTGTGGACCAACCTGATGCGTTGATCTTTACCGCCCCGCTGGTGCAGCGGGGCGTTTCTCCCGTCGTCTACAAGGCAGTGTCGCAATGACTTCTACTCCTATCAGCGAACTGGTCCTGCTAAAGGCCCATGAACTCGCCGACTGCATTCGCCTGCGCCAGGTTTCCTGCCGGGACGTGATGCAGGCTTACCTGAGCCACATCGAACGCTTCAACCCGCGGGTCAATGCGCTGATCAGCCTGCAAGCGCCGGAGGACCTTCTGGCCCAGGCCGACCAGCGCGATGCCGAACTGGCAAGCGGCCTGTACCGTGGCTGGATGCACGGCCTGCCTCACGCGATCAAGGACCTGTCGCTGACGCGGGGCATTCGCACCACCTTCGGTTCACCGCTGTTCGAGGATTTCGTGCCCGAGCGCGACGGCATCATGTGCGAGCGGATCAAGGCGGCCGGGGCAATCATTATCGGCAAGACCAACACCCCGGAATTCGGCCTCGGTTCGCAAACCTACAACCCGCTGTTCGGTGCCACCGGCTGTGCCTACGACCCGAGCAAAACCGCCGGCGGCAGCAGTGGCGGTGCCGCCTCGGCGCTGGCCATGCACCTGGTGCCGGTGGCCGACGGCAGCGACATGATGGGTTCGCTGCGCAATCCGGCGGCGTTCAACAATGTCTTCGGTTTCCGCCCGTCCCAGGGCCGGGTGCCCTTCGACGACAGCGCCGACCTGTTTATCGACCAGCTCGGCTACGAAGGCCCCATGGGCCGCTGCGTACGCGATGCGGCGTTGCTGTTGTCGGTCCAGGCCGGCGCCGACGCCCGCGCACCGCTATCGATCGCTGAGTCCGGTGCCGCTTTCGCGGCTCCGCTGGAGTGCGATTTCAACGGTACGCGCCTGGGCTGGCTCGGTGATTTCAACGGTTATCTGCCGATGGAAAAAGGCATTCTCGAGCTGTGTCAAAAGGCCTTCGCCGACTTCGAAAGCCTGGGCTGCAGCATCGAGGCGGCCTCTATCGACTTCGCCCCGGAACAGCTCTGGAACAGTTGGCGTAAGTTGCGACACTGGATGGTCGCCGGCTCCCTCGGCGGCGCCTACGCCAACCCGAGTCAACGCGCACGGCTGAAAGAGGAAGCGTGCTGGGAAGTGGAAAACGGGCTCAGGCTCTCTGCCAGCGACGTGTTCGCCGCCTCGGTGGCCCGCAGTCACTGGTATCGCGCCATCAGTAAGCTGTTCGAACGCTTCGACTACCTGCTGTTGCCAACCGCCCAGGTCTTCCCGTTCGACAAAAACCTGCCTTGGCCAACCTCCATCGAAGGCGTGAGCATGGACACCTATCACCGCTGGATGGAGGTGGTGATTCCCGGCACCCTCTCTGGTTGCCCGGTGGCAAACGTGCCAGTGGGTTTTAACCGGAACGGTCTGCCCATGGGGTTGCAAATCATCGGTAAACACCAGGCTGACTTTGCGGTGCTGCAGATTGCCCATGCCTACGAACAGGCGAGCCGCTGGTTCGAGCGCTGCCCTTCGCCGCTATTACGATTCTGAAGGGGTAATCACCCTGGACGGGAAATTCCTGCCTTACACACCGTTTTATGCTGATGAGCGTGGGCCGGCACGAGTCTGCCGGCCCACGCGAAACGCATTTCTGGCGCCTCCAGCCATCCACGTTATAGTTGAAGGGACCCAAACCACGTGGAGGGGGTATGCGCCAGATTGTCAGCAAGGAACCATGGTGGGCTGCGCCGCCGAAGCCCGGGCAAGATGAGTCCGAGCTGGAGTGGGGGTGGCTGGTCACGTACAACGAGGGCGAGCCGCGTTTCGAGTTTGTGAAAGAGCGGCCGACGGATAACGAAATCCGCAACCGCAAGAGCTGCCGAATCACCCTTCCGGAATAACCGGCGCGCTATCCGGGGCGGGCCTGCATCCTTTTCAGGCCCGTCTGACATCCGGATGATGCGACCTGCTTCACACGTTTACGATCATCTCGAAACCGCCGAAGATCAACCGTTGCCCATCGAAAGGCATTGAGTTGTCCAGGGATTGAAGCCTGGGATCTTCCATGAACTTCTGCATACCGGTGTCGCGCGTTTGGCGGTCCGGCCAGATGATCCACGAAAACACCACGGTCTCGTCTTCCTTGAGTTTTACCGCCATCGGGAATGAGGTCAGTTTGCCTTGAGGCACATCGTCGCCCCAGCATTCGGTCACGCTCAGAGCGCCGTTTTCCTTGAAAATACCTGCCATGAACTCGGCGTGCTGCTTGAATTTATCGCGGTTGGCGGTGGGTACGGCTGCAACAAAGCCATCGACATAAGACATGATCACTCTCCTCTTTGAAATGCGTCATCGATTTACCGGTTAGTCGATCTGCAAGAGCGCAAATCGACCGGCCTTTCAGGCAAACCGACCAACGGGCAAAAGTATCCCCATATCTTTTTTGCTCCAACGCCTGTAGCAGCTGCCGAGCCTGCGAGGCTGCGTTCGAGGACGAAGTCCTCGTAAATCCGACATACGCGGTTTACCTGGAAGAACGCGCTGCCTGATTTCACGGCTGCTTCGCAGCCGAACGCAGCCTCGCAGGCTCGGCAGCTGCTACGGGATTGTCCTGCACCGTATCCCGTCAGAGCAGGAGTTGCTTCTGACGCTCTGCCAGGTCCACGGCGAAATGGCAGCCGTGGGGTTCGCGGGTGGTGAGCTCCACTCGCCAGTTCTGGTTGGTGCAGATCCGCTGAACCAGCGACAGCCCCAATCCCAGCCCTTCGCCTCGGTGTTCGTCGCCCCTGACAAAGGGCTGGAACATCGCATGGCGTTTTTCTTCCGGAATACCGATACCGCTGTCTTCCACGCTGAAGCCATGGTCACGCAATGTCAGGCGAATGAAGCCATGATCAGTATAGTGCCAGGCGTTGCGCAGCAGGTTGCCCATCACCGATTGCAGGAATGTCAGGTTGTAGTAGCTGTTTGAGGTCTGCTCGTCGAGGTAGATGAATTCCAGGCCTTTTTCCCGGATCAGCCGGCCCCAGATCTCCGCCAGCGCATCGGCAACCTCTTTCAAGGAGGCGTTGCCACCGTTACCGGAGTCGTTGTCCCGGTCACGCGCGAGCATCAGGAACGTGTCGACCAGCTGGCGCATTTCATCGCTGGCCCTGGCAATACGGCTGACCTGGGCCATCGAACGCTGATCCAGGGCACGATTGCTCAACAACAGCTCGCAGGAACTGGCGAGCACCATCAACGGCGTTCGCAATTCGTGGCTGACATCGCTGGTGAATAGTTTTTCCCGGCCCAGTGCCTCGCGCAGTCGGCCCAGGGTTTGATCAAAGGACACCGCCAGTTCGCCAACCTCGTCGACGGCATACTCGGGCGCCAGCGGTGGCGCGAGTTCCAGTAGCTGATCGCGGTGACGCACCTGGCGCGCCAAACGGATCACCGGGGCCATGACGCGCCGGGCCAACAGCCAGCCCAACAAAATTGCCAGCAGGATGCTCAACACGAACCCGACAATTACCACCGCATACAGCACGCGTTCGCGTTGTTCATGGCTTCGCTGATCTTTCAGCAGGACGTATTGGCGACCTTCGACCACCTTTACTATTGCGTAGTAGTCCTCACCGTCAAAGACGATTTCCTGAAACCCCGGCTGCAACGCCTTGAGCTGCGCGTCCGGGGCCATTTCACCCAGCCCGCCCTCAAAGAAAAACAGCTCGTCTTTCTCCGGTCGATGGGTCCAGTCATCGGTGTTGTCCATCAGCAGCAGGCGTTGCAGCCCACCACCCAGGCTGGTGGTGGTGAGCTTTCTTTCAACGATATGCACGGTCGCGACAATGCCAACCGCAAAGACCCCTGCGACAAACGCAGTCATCAGTGCGAAAACAATCACAATCCTTTTTGCCAGGCTTTGCTTGGAATCCATGTCTTTCCAGTGTTTTGAATGCCGAGGTCACACCTTGATGTCCTGCGCGACGAGTTTTTGGCTGCGACGCCGACGCTCAAACCAAAGGTAGACAACCGGGGTGGTGTACAACGTCAGGATCTGCGAGACCGCCAGGCCACCGACAATAGCAATGCCCAATGGCTGGCGAAGCTCCGAGCCGGCACCGTGGCCGAACGCCAATGGCACCGCACCGAGCAATGCCGCCAGCGAGGTCATCAGGATCGGCCGCAACCGCAACAGGCACCCTTCGCGCACGGCGTCTCGGGCAGACAGGCCACGTTGCTGGGCCGACAGCGTGAAGTCAACGATCATGATCGCGTTCTTCTTGACGATACCGATCAGCAAAATAATGCCGATCATCCCAAGGACCGACAGGTCCTGTCCACAGAGCATCAATGCCAGCAGCGCACCGAACCCGGCGGACGGCAAGGTTGAAATGATCGTCAACGGGTGAATCGCGTTCTCGTACAGCACGCCCAGCACAATGTAGACGGTCAGGATCGCCGCCAGAATCAGCCAGGGTTGTGATTTCAGCGAGTCCTGGAACGCCTGGGCGGTGCCCTGGAAACTGCCGACGACAGAGTCGGGCATCGCCACCGCCAAAGACGCCTGATTGATCGCGCTGACCGCATCGCTCAGGGCCTGGCCGGGCGCCAGGTCGAACGACAGGGTAATGGCCGGGAATACCCCTTGGTGGTTGATGATAATCGGCACCTGCTCGGTCTTGATGCTCGCCAACAGATTCAATGGCACCAGGGTTCCGGAACTTGCGCGTACGTATAAGTGTTCCAGCGTGGTGGTGGACGTCTGCCAGTGCGGGTCCAGTTCGAGAACCACGTGGTTCTGGTCGAGCTGGGTGAACATCGTCGCGACCTGACGCTGCCCGAAGGCGTCATACAGCACATCGTCGATGGCCTGCACCGTCACGCCCAGACGCGCCGCCGTGGCGCGGTCGATCACCAGGGTTGCCTGCGCAATGGCCTGTTGCTGGTCAGAGGTGACATGTTGCAGTTGTGGCAAGGTCTTGAGTTTTTCCAGCAGCACCCCGCTCCAGTGATCCAGCTCTGCGCTGTCCGGGTCCTGAAGGGTGTACTGGTACTGGGTTTTACTGGCGCGGCCACCGATCTGGATGTCCTGGTTAGCTTGCAAGTAGACCTTGACCCCGGACAACTGATCGAGCGCTGGCTGCAAACGGCTGATCACCTTTTGGGCACTGTCGGTGCGCTCGCTGAACGGCTTGAGGTTGATCATCACCTTGCCCTGGCTGACCGTCGGGTTCGGGCCGATCCAGAAATACACCTTGGCCACCGCTGGGTCATGCCCGACGACTTCGGCGACACGGTTGACCTGCTCCCGCATGGCCATCGGTGAAATATCGGCAGACGCTTCGGCGACACCCTGGATCAGGCCGTTGTCCTGTTGCGGGAAGAAGCCCTTGGGAATGCTCACGTACAACACTGCTGTCGCCAGCAATGTCGCCAGTGCCACGCCGAGGGTCAGACGTTGATGGTCGAGTACCCAGTCGAGGCTGCGGCGATAGCCATTGTGCAAGCCAGTGAACGCCCGCTCGCAAGCCTGGGCGAAACGCCCCTCCTCGCTCTCGGCATGCGGTTTGAGCAGCCAGGCACAAAGCATCGGGGTGATCGTCAGCGAGACGATGCAGGACATGATGATCGCCACGCTGACGGTGACCGCGAACTCGCGCATCAAGCGCCCGACGATCCCCGACATCAACAGGATCGGCAAGAACACCGCGATCAACGACACCGTCATCGAGACAATGGTGAACGCCACTTCGCGCAAGCCATCGACCGCTGATTGCAGGCGCGACTTGCCCATCTCCAGATGGCGCACGATGTTTTCCATCACCACGATGGCGTCATCCACGACAAAGCCGACCGCAATGGCCAGGCCCATGATCGACAGGTTGTCGAGGCTGTAGCCGAGCAAATACATCACGCCGAAGGTCGACACCAGCGACAGCGGAATAGTCAGGCTGGGAATCAGCGTGGCGGTGGCCTTGCGCAGGAACACGAAGATCACCACGACCACCAGGGCAATCGACAACAGCAGCGTGAACTGCATGTCGTTGACCGAAGCTTCGATGGTCTGGGTACGGTCGCCCACCACCTGGACCTGCACGTCGCGAGGCAATGATGCCGTCAGTTCGGGCAACTTGGCCTTGATCGTGGCGATGGTCGACAGCAGGTTGAAACCCGGTTGTTTGTGAATGTCGACGATCACCGTCGGCTCGCCGCCCAACTGTGCGGCTTGCTGGGTATCTTCGGCTCCGGCAATTACCCGGCCGAGATCACCGAGCTTGATCGGCATACCGTTTTTATAGGCAATCACCTGATCCCGATAATGCTGCGGGTCAAGCATCTGGTCGGTGGCGCCGAGCGTGACGGAACGGGTCTGCCCGTCAAGGGTGCCCTTGGGCTGATCGACGGTACTCACGCCGATCACGCTGCGCACGTCTTCCAGGCTCAGGCCGCGTGCGGCCAGCGCATCCGGGTCGATCTGAATCCGCACCGCCGGTTTTTGCTCACCGTGGAAATCCACCAGGCCGACGCCGGGCATCTGCGACAAACGCTGGGCAATGTAGTTGTCTGCGTAGCGGTCGAGTTCCGGCAGCGTGCGCGTCGGCGAGGTCACGGCCAGCGACAGCACCGTACCTTCCGCCGGGTTGACCTTGTTGAACGTCGGCGTACTGGTCATGGTCTTCGGCAGGTTCGGGGTCGCGGTGTTGATCGCGGTCTGCACATCCTGGGCAGCGCCGTCGATGTTCCGCGACAGGTCGAACTGCAACACAACCTGGGTCTTACCGGCCGCGCTCGAAGAGGTCATCGAGGTCACTTGCGGAACAGCAGCAAAGGCTCTTTCCAGTGGTGTCGCAACCGACGAAGCCATGGTCTCGGCGCTGGCTCCGGAGAGTTTGGCCGTGACCTGAATGGTCGGAAAATCCACCGTAGGCAAAGGCGCCACCGGCAACTGGAAGTACGCGAAAGCACCCAGCAACATAATCCCAAGCGCCAACAAGCTCAGGCCCACGCGTCGTTGAATCAGTCCGGCGAGCCCTTTCATCGTGCGCTCTCCACTGGCGTGGCAGCAGCCAGCGCAGCGGCTTCCTCAGCCTTGATCGGTGCGACTTTGACGCCCGGTGCAATGCGTGACTGGCCTTGCACGACGACCGTTTCTCCGGCGGCCAGCCCCTGGCGAATCCACTGCTTGCCATCGACCACGGCAGCGGCATCGACCTGACGCGGTTGCACCCGTTGGTCAGCACCCACCACATAGACAAAATTGCCCTGACGACCGAACTGCACGGCATTGGCCGGCACCACCGTGACGTCCTGGCGAGTGCTTACCAGCAAGCGTGCGCTGACCAATTCGCCAGGCCACAACTGGTTGGCACTGTTGTCGAACTCGGCCTTCAACTGGATCTGACCGCTGGCGGCAGCGACCTGGCTGTCAATGAAGCTCAGACGGCCGCGAGCGATTTCCTGATGGCCGTCGCGGGTCATGGCAACCACTTGCAAGGCGCCCTTGGCGTTTTCTTCAAGGATCTGCGGGAGTTCGTCCTGGGAGACAGCGAAGGCCACCGAGATCGGGTTCATCTGGGTAATGGTCACCAGCCCCGTGGCTTCCGCACCGTGGGCGATGGCACCGACATCCAGCAAGCGCTGGCCGGTACGCCCGGTCAGCGGCGCCTTGACCTGAGTGAACTCCAGTTGCAGGCGCGCGTTATCCAGTGCCGCCTGGTCAGCCTGCACCGTGGCCTGCTGTGCCGCCAATTCGGCGCGATAGGTGTCGACATCCTGACTCGGCCCGGCCTTGGCGGCCGCCAGTTTGCTGGCCCGGTCCAGACTCACCCGCAGGTTGGCCAGTTGCGCCTGATCCTTGGCCACCAGAGCTTGCGCCTGAGCCACCTGAGCCTGGTAAACCCGTGGATCGATCACCGCCAGCAGACTGCCGGTGTTCACGGTCTGGCCTTCCTTGAACAGGACTTTCTGCAACTCGCCATCCACCCGAACCCGCACATTGACGCTGTTGAGCGGCTGGACATTGCCAATCGCACTGAGCCAGATCGGCAGGTCCTGCTGGCTGACTTGCGTCAGTTGCACCGGCACGGCGCTTGCCTCGGTTTTGGCCGGTGCCGCCTGAGCCCGCTTGACCCACTGAAATCCACCGACGCCGGCGCCCAACAGGAGGATCAGCAGCGCCCAGGACAGTGCTCGATGGCGAGGGTTCGCAATGCGTGGCTTAGCATTCATGGGTGTGACGCCTGAGAAGGAGAAAGGGAAGCAAGGGTGTCGGGGGTGAAATCACCGCCCAGCGCCCGGAACAAACCGACGGCGGCCTGCAGGTGTTGCAGGCGCACCTGCAACAGCGTGTCTTCGGCCTGATACTGGGTGCGCTCGACAATCAGCAAAGTCTGGAAGTCGGTGGAACCCAGCCGATAACGCACCTGCGCTAACCTCGCAGCCTCGCGGGCGGAGTCCACCGCGGCCTGATTCAAGGCAAAGCTTTTATCCAGTTCGCGGGTGGCGCTCAGTTGGGTTTCGACGTCTTGCAGCGCCTCGATCACCGATTCACGGTAACTGGCGGTCAGTTCCTGCACGTGGGCCTGATCAACGTGCAATTGACCAGTGAGTTGGCCGCCGGTGAACACCGGTTGGGCCAATGTGCCGACGACGCTCCAGATGTTGCCGCCGGCAATGGTGTCGATACCGCCAATCAGGTCCAGCGACAGATTCGGCAAGAACGCCGCACGGGCGACCCCGACATCGAAGTTGGCCGACACCAGTCGCGCTTCGGCTGCTTGCACATCGGGCCGCTGACGCAGCAGGCCGATCGGCAGTCCAGCGGACGGACGCGGCATCTGCAAACCCTCAAGACCCGAGCTTTTCAGCTGAAAACCTTGCGGCGTCTCGCCCACCAGTACCGCCAATTGGTAGAGCGCCAGATCGCGTTGCTGACGCAAAGGTGGCATCGCCGCCTGGAAGGTTTGCAGGGCATTGCGTTGCTGTGCCACTTCAAGATTGGACACCGCGCCCTGGCTGGCCTGGACTTCGACCAGATCGAGTACCTGCTTGGCGTCGTCAGCTATCGACTGCGCCAGGCGCAGCCGTTCTTCCAGCGACAAGACCTGGAAGTAGCTGTCGGCGATGCTCGCCCCCAGGCTCATGCGCAGGGTTTGTGCGTCAAACACGCTGGCATTGGCCAGTGCTTCGGCAGAATCCGCGGCAGCGCGCTGCTTGCCCCAGAAGTCCAGCTCGTAAGTCGCTTGGGCGAACACGCTGCTTTTCTTGGTGGTGCCGTAATTGTTCTGACGCTGGACATTGCCGCCCAGTGCCAGTGTCGGATATTGCCCGGCGCCGACCACCTGAGCCGAAGCGCGCGCCTCTTCGATGCGGCTGGCCGCGGCTTTAAGGGTGTAATTGGCCGAGAGGCCACGGGTGATCAGGTCATTCAGTTCAGCGCTGTGGAACTCACTCCACCACTGCCCTCCCCGTGCGGCGGACGTTTGCCCGGCGCCATTCCAGTTTGCCGCCAGCGGCACCTCCGGTTGATGGTAAGCGGGCACCATCGAGCAGCCCCCGAGCATCAATACGCCCAGCAGCACCGATAAGGATAAAAAGTTACGCCTCGGTGAGGTTGCAACTGACATTGGCACGCGATCTCCAGCTGAAACGTTTGTGGAGCCTGTCCACGAATCAGCCGAAGATAGCCAACAGCGCCTTGCAGAGCGTTCGTCTGCAGGTAAACTTTTATTTAATCGGGCTCGCGACGGCCCTGAAAGCTGTAACCCGCGCCCGGAATGGTCTTGATCAGCGAGTACTCGAAACCTTCATCGAGTTTGCGCCGCAGGCGATGGATATGTTTGTCGATGACATTGTCGTTGGGGTCAAAGGCGTAATCCCAGGCGCTGTCGAGCAGCATGTCACGGGTGACCACCTGACCGCTGTGGCGCATGAGTTTTTCCAGCAGCAGCGCCTCTCGCTGTTGCAAGACAATGCTACGGCCCTGACGCACCGCCGTACGGGTCGCGCAGTCGAGTTCGAGTTCGCCGACTTGCAGCTTGCGCCCTGCTGCACTCGGTTGATCGGCACCGCGCAATAAAGCGTCGAGACGTGCCAGCACCTCGGCGAACGCATAGGGTTTGGCCAGGTAATCGTCACAACCGGCTTGCAAGCCTTCGACCTTTTGCGCAGTGGTCGACTGAGCGCTGAGCATCAACACCGGAATACGCGAACCGCGACTGCGTATCGCCCGCACCAGGGCGATACCGTCGAGCCCCGGCAGGCGCCGGTCGACAATCAACGCGTCATGAATACCTTCCAGGGCCATGGCCAGGCCATCGTTGCCGTCTTCGGCGACATCCACCACGTGCCCGCTTTCCGTCAACCCACGCAACAGGTAGGTGGCGGTCTGGGCATCGTCTTCAACGACTAGAATGCGCAAGGAGCTTTCTCTCTCAACTGAAACCTAAACTTTTATTTATCCGGCGGCGACGTTGGCGCTTGCCTGGATTTGACACACTATGCCATCTCTAACCCGTTCAAGTGGCCGGTTCAACTCCCATGACCCACGTTCTGGTCGTCGAAGACGACAACTCCACCGCTCGTGAAATTGAAGCAGCCCTGCAGGACCACGGGTTTACCGTCACGTGTGTGAACAATGGCCGCGACGGTTTGCTCAAAGCCCTCAGTGAGCCTTTCGACCTGATCGTTCTGGACCGGATGCTGCCGGGCGGCATCGACGGGTTGGGCGTATTGACCGCCTTGCGAGCGGCGAGCGTGAGCACGCCGGTGTTGATCCTCAGTGCCCTGAGCGCGCTGGATGAGCGTGTTCGAGGCTTGCGCGCCGGTGGTGATGACTACCTGACCAAGCCCTTCGAATTCATCGAACTGACCGCACGGCTGGACGCCTTGAGCCGTCGTCGTGCCGAACCCGCCACCCGCGAGCCGGACAATCAACTGCGCGTCGGCAACCTGCACGTCGACCTGTTACGCCGCAGTGTGCGCCGTGGCGATCGACCCATCGACCTGGTTCCGCGTGAATACGCGTTGCTGGAACACCTGATGCGTAACGCCGAACAGGTGGTCACGCGCACCATGTTGTTTGAAGCCGTGTGGAATTACAGCTACGACGAGCGCACCAATGTCATCGAGGTGCATATCGGCCGCCTGCGTCGCAAGATCGACGCCGAAGGTGAACCGCAGATGATCCACACCATTCGGGGGGCCGGCTATGTTCTCCGTTCACCTGAGTGAGATTCCGCGCACCATCAGTTTTCGCACGGGCCTGATGTTCCTCGGGCTGTTCGGTTGCTCGTTTCTGGCGCTGTTTGGCTACATTTACTGGCAAACCGCGTTTTACCTGAAAACCGAGGCCGACACTGCGCTCTATCGTCAGGTGGAGAACCGCAGTCAGCAAACCCCGCAACTGCGTGAAGAGGAAATCCGCAAACACACCATTTCGGACACAGAGGGCCGCCTGCCCCATAGTTTGTTCGATGAAAACAACCAGTACATTGTCGGCGCCATTCATCAACTGCCAGCGTTCAAAAAATTTGATCGCCCCGCCGAGTTCGACTGGCAAAAATCCAATGATCGCTCCCGTCCGGTGCGGTTCATTGCCCATAAACTGGAAGACGGCAAAATCCTGCTGGTCGCCCAGGACATGCATGATATTGGCGAATTCGACGAACTGTTGGTCCATGCGCTGGTTTCCGGTGGGGTCCTGCTGTTGGTGGTCGGCCTGTTAGGTGCGATCGGCCTCGGCTACTCAGCGCGGCGCCGGCTCGACAAGTTGAGCGACTCGATCAAAGGCATCATCGAGGGCGACTTGAGCAGCCGCTTGCCCACCCTGGGCAACAACGATGACATCGACCGCCTCGCCAACGTCGTCAACGGCATGCTCGATGAGCTGGAACGCTTGATGAGCGAGGTCAAGGGCGTCTGCGACGACATCGCCCACGACCTGCGCACGCCCCTGACCCGACTGATTGCAGGCCTTGAGCGCGCGCAACGCCGGGGCCTGCGCGAGGACGAATACGCGGCCAGTATTGATTCGGCGCTGAGCGAGGCCAAGGGCCTGCTGATGACATTCCGCGCCTTGCTGCGCATTTCCGAGATTGAAGACAGTGCACGACGCAGCCACTTTGCGCCGGTCGATCTGAACCTGATCGGCGCCGATGCCACCGAGCTCTATGAACCGCTGGCCGAGGAGCGCGGCATCAGTCTGGCATTCCATGCCGGCACGCAGCCAACGCTGATCGCTGGCGATGCACAACTGCTGTTCGATGCCTGCTGCAACCTGCTGGATAACGCGATCAAATTCTCTCCCGACCATAGCAGCGTCAGTCTTAGCGTCATCAGCGATGCAACGGGCGTCGGTATTCGGGTCGTCGATAACGGTCCGGGCATTCCGGAAGCCGAGCGCGAAGCGGTATTTCGTCGACTCTACCGTTCAGAACTGAGCCGTCACACCCCCGGTAACGGGTTGGGCTTGAGCATGGTGTCGGCGGTGGCGCGGTTACATGACATGAAGCTTGCGGTCTACGACGCGGCCCCGGGTTGCCGAATCGATCTGCTGGGAAAACAGCCTCACGAAACAGCTTGAAACAATCCGGTTTGGGCGACTCTTGCCGCCTTCGCGAAAATTCCGCGCATGGTCTTGGCGCAGGTACCCCCGGCGCGACGGCAATGTAATTAGAATCAAATAATTAGCCTTCGTTAAGGGATGGTTAAGAGCACCAGCGAAATTTTCACATTCGTTTCACTTAACCCCCACTTGCGCGCCTCTACATTGATCGTCACAAATCGACCTTCATGCTCGCGTTTCTCGTGAACTGTCTAAGCTGCCTGCTTGAACGGAATCGAAATTCTTCATCCCAATACGACTTACAGGTGAAAGGCGTGGTTAATACTGCATTACCCAAGGACTCGCCTAAACGAGCGGTCAAAAAACGGTTTCTGAAAGTCACGCTAGCGGCGTCGGCGGTGATAGTGGCCGCCCTGGTCACGGGTTTCACCCTGTGGCCCCGGTCTCCGGCGCTGCTCGCGGAAAGTGATCACATGGCAACGGCTGGCGTATTCCAACACTGGCAGGCGGGTGATGTGGTGGTACTGGTTCGACATGCCGAACGCTGCGATCAGTCGAAAAACCCGTGCCTGGGCCCAGCCGATGGCATTACCCAGGTAGGTAGCGCGGCATCGACGGACGTCGGCAAGGGGTTCAACGCCCTGGGCATGGACCATGCTGATGTGTTCAGCAGCCCGGCGACCCGCACGATGCAAACCGCGCAGTACATGTTTGGCAAAGAGGCGTCGAATCAGGAATGGCTGGCCCAATGCGGCAAGACCATGCGTGATGAAGTGGTCGCACACAAAACGGCGCATCGTAATCTGGTCCTGGTCACCCACAGTGGCTGCATCAGTGACTTCGAGAAACAAACCGGCTTCAAGCATGCACCCACCAGTCAGTACACCAGCGCCTTGTTCGTTTCGGTGACGGCCGACGGGCAATTGAAAGTACTCGGCATTGTGAATTCCGGGGACTGGCCAGCCGTGCTGGATAAGCGATTCGCCAGCAAGTAGTACGGTTGGTCAGGACACGCCAGCGCTGTTAACGAACTCAAAAAAGAACACCATTACGACAGTTCGCCAGCGCTAGCGTGCATTTGAAACAAATTGAATAACTTTATTTTTTTCAGCGAGTTACTGGAAATCCGGGGATTTCACGCTTGAATGCCTGCCTTGGGGAAATCCTCAATGGAAGACTCGACGCTCCACTTGTAGCATGCGGTGCCCGCTCACAGCGGCTCACCCACCTACACCCGTCCAGTCCGCTGCCAGGAGGCCCAGGAATGTCATGCGTCGACTTTATCCTTTTGCCGAATAATACGGCCGGCTCGCCACAGCGATGTCTGCGCCCCTGCACGCCTCTTTGTTGAAGAAGACCGGCGCAGCCTCGAACGTCATAACCGAAACACCCAAAACCGAGCAACGTCTTCCGGTATCAAGGCCGTCCCATGAAGCGAAAAACAATACTCGTCACGCATCACTTTACTGATTGCCCACACAGCAATCCGAACCGTCGCATGAAGTCGCAGGGAGCACGAGTCAAATGATCAAGCGCTGGGCTCTACCCTGCCTGTTGTTGGCCTTCGGCCTGTTCTACCTGTTGCCGATGGTCGGCCACGGGTTATGGATTCCTGACGAGCCGCGCTACGCACAGATCAGCCAGGAGATGTTGCTGAGCGGTGACTGGGTGTCTCCGCACTTCATGGGCTTTCGCTACTTCGAGAAGCCCATTGCCGGTTACTGGATGATTGCCATCGGTCAGGCGATCTTCGGCGAGAACCTGTTTGGCGTGCGTATTGCCTCGGCAGTCGCCACCGGGCTGAGTGTGTGGCTGGCGTATCTGATCGCCCGTCGCCTGTGGAACGATCCGCGCAAAAGTTTCGCTGCCGCCCTGCTCTACATGAGCTTCGGCCTGATCGCCGGCCAGGCTGGCTACTCCAACCTCGATCCGCAGTTCACCTTCTGGGTCAACCTGAGCCTGGTTGCCCTGTGGTTTGCCCTGGATAACAAAGCCCCACGCAGCAAACTCGGTGCCTGGGCCCTGCTCGGCTTCGCCTGTGGCATGGGCTTCCTGACCAAGGGCTTCCTTGCCTGGCTGTTGCCGGTGTTGATCGCACTGCCTTACATGATCTGGCAAAAGCGCTTTGGTGAGCTGCTGCGCTATGGCCTGGTTGCGATGGTCGTTGCCATCATCGTCAGCCTGCCGTGGGTGCTGGCGATCAATAGTCACGAACCGGATTTCTGGCGGTTCTTCTTCTGGCACGAACACATTCGCCGGTTCGCCGCCGAAGATGCCCAGCACACCCGGCCGTGGTGGTTCTTCCTGCCGATCATGGTGGTTTCGAGCCTGCCGTGGGCAGCCCTGCTGCCCTCGACACTGGTTCAAGCCTGGAAAAACAAGACTCAGAACACCACGGGCTTCCTGCTGCTGTGGATGCTCTTGCCATTGGTGTTTTTCAGCCTGAGCAAAGGCAAGCTGCCGACCTACATCATGCCGTGCCTGCTGCCGCTGGCCTTGCTGATGGCCAGCACATTGATCGATCTGGTGAGCGAGGCTCGTGGCCGCGCGATTCGCATCAACGGCTTGATCAACGTAGCCATCGCGACAATTGCCCTGATTGTCCTGATCTATTTGCAGGTCACCAGGCCGATCTTCGAAAACACCGAGATGTTCACCCTGTCGCTGGGCTTCATCGTGCTGGCCGGATGGATCATCGCCAATGCCCTGCAAGCGCTTCGGCCGCTGGTTTATTGGGCCACTCCGGCGCTGGGAATCTGGCTGCTGGTCGCCCTGTTGCCTGCCGCCATGCCCGCAGGCATCGTCAACAGCAAGATGCCAGACCAGTTCATCGCCGAACATGTTCAGGAGTTGAGCGAGACCACTTCGCTGCTGAGTAACGATCTGGGCGCGGCTTCGGCATTGTCCTGGCGCCTGAAACGCCCACAGGTTGACCTGTACAACACCGTCGGCGAGCTGCAATACGGCGCCGCCTACCCTGAGGCGGAACACCGCAAAGTCGACATGAACAGTGTCCAGCAGTGGATGACCGAAGCCCGTAAAAAGGGTTCGGTGGGTGTGGTCATGCGGGTGAAAAATGCGCTGGAAGAGCAGGAAGTCTTGCTGCTGCCGACTGATGGCAAGCACTACAAACGGGGCGAACTGGAGATCCTGATTTTCCCGAAACTGCCCTGAAGACTCCTGATGCACCGGTTTACCGGGTGACGATCTACAGATCGTCACCCGGCAAGTAGATGATCTGCATTTTCTGACCCCGGCGCGCAGGTCGCGGCGTTCAAAGGCACGGCGCAATCCTGTCGCTGGCGGTCGAGACCGAAGGGAAATACCACATGAAGTCGCGGGAAACGGAAACACGCGCGCTGCTGATCCTGCTTGGGGTTTCAGCGTTACTCCTGTTATTGGGACTGGGCACACGGGAACTTTGGGGCCCGGAAACCCGTTGGGCCAATATCACGTTGCAGATGCTGCAAAGCGGTAACTACTTCGACCCATACCTCATGGGCGGCTCCTATTACGACAAGCCGTTGCCCTCCTACTGGTTGATTACCGCCACCACCTGGTTCACCGGCGGCCTTGGCCACTGGTCCTTGCGCCTGACTTCGGTGATTTCAGCCTGGCTCAGTGTCTGGCTGGTCTACCTGATCGGCGAGCAGCTGTTTCGCAAAGGCACCGGCCTGATCGCCGGCTGGATGCTGGCAACCACCTTCTATTTCGTCTTTTGGGCCCGGGTCGCAACGGCTGACATTCTGACCGTATGCGGTGTGCTGGCAGCGATCTGGTGGTATTGGCGCGGGCCGGACGACACGCGACTCGGTCGCTACTGCGTGTTCTTCCTGCTGCTGTCGGTGACCTCGCTGTTCAAAGGCCTGATCGGTTTCATCCTGCCGGGACTGGTGCTGCTGCCCCATCTGCTGCAGGACAGCCGCTGGAAACGTCACCTCAACCTGCGCCTGTGCGTCGCCCTGCTGGTTGGCGGTCTGGTCTACGCAGTGCCGTTCGTGTTGTCGAATATCTACGGCGCCCCCACCTCCGCCGAGAATGGCCTGGGACTGGTCTTCCGGGAAAACGTGGTGCGTTTTTTCCAGCCGTTCGACCACATCGGGCCCATTTACACCTACCTGATCTACTTGCCGGTTTATACCCTGCCGTGGGCCCCGTACTGGGTGCTTGGGCTGTGGGTCGCGGCTCGTAACTGGCGCACGCTCGAACCCAATGCCCGCTGGTTGATCTGGGGTCTGGGCTTGCTGTTCCTGTTCTTCACGGCCAGTGGTAGCCGACGCAGTTACTACGTCTTGCCGCTGGTGCCGTTTGCGCAGTTGCTGGCAGCCTGGTGGGTCACCCGCCGCATGGAAGAACGGCGCGCAGCCGGCAAAGCCGAAGGACGCGGCCTGAAGATCGGCTTTGGCGTCACGACAGCCCTGCTATTGCTGATCCTCGGGATTATCGTGCCCTGGAGCAACACGGGTGGTGGCGTTGTGCAGTTCGGCAAGGACGTCAAGGCTCAGGCCAGCCTGATCGCGCCATGGAATCAATGGCGGATGGTGATGGTCGAGGTCGACAACAAAGTCCCGATGTACCTGCAAAACGACGGTGCGCCTTTCTACTATGTGCCTGACACCCAGGACTTCCCCCGTGAAGGCACCACCGCGCAGTTCATGGCATGGCTGGAAAAGACCAGCGGCCAGCAGTGGGACCCGCAGCGCACCATCATTGTGGCGCACTACAAACGTGGCGATCAGCTACCGCTGAACTATCTGAGCGTCGACCACCAGGCCGTCGTCACGCAGCCAGACAATGGTGAACGGCTGCTGCATCCGCGCTCGGACGCCAGCGTCGCCTTCATCCCCAACGCCCCCGCCCAATAAAAAATATCGAGAGGCCCGGTGGGCCTCTCGATCCTTTCCAACACCGCTCACATGAAATCAGTGGGCCTCATCGACGATAGTGTTTGAAATCAAACCGCTCTGTCCTTCAAACTCCCTCCTCAGCGCCTCAATCTAAATACAAACGACATTGATTAACGACTTATTTGACGTTTTTTTCACATATCCCGCACTACATTGCCGCCACCAAAATTTATGCGAATGATTCGCATTGTTCGGGCGAGCTGCAGGGATTGCGGGAAGCGAACGATAGGCTCGCCCACCTGATTCTCAATAAACTGCAGGAGCTGCTAACAAAATGAATCACCGTCGCCCTTCGTTTCTGAAAACCGCGCTGCTCGCCGCCGCTCTTATGGGTGCTGGCCATGTCTATGCTGCACCAAGCAGCGACGGCATCGTCGTCTACAACGCGCAGCATGAGACCCTGACCAAGGCCTGGGTCGAAGGTTTTACCCATGAAACAGGGATCAAGGTCACGCTGCGCAACGGCGATGACAGCGAGATGGGCAATCAGCTCGTGCAAGAAGGTGCGGCCTCCCCGGCTGACGTGTTCCTGACCGAGAACTCCCCGGCCATGGTGCTGGTGGATAACGCCGGGCTGTTTACCCCTGTCGCACCGTCGACCCTGGAGCAAACCGGTTCGGCCTATCGTCCGGCCCATGGCAAATGGGTGGGCATCGCTGCTCGTTCGACCGTGTTTGTCTACAACAAAAGCAAACTGGCCGAAGCCGATCTGCCGAAGTCTCTGATGGACCTGGCTTCCCCAAGCTGGAAAGGTCGTTGGGCCGGTTCGCCTGCCGGCGCCGATTTCCAGGCCATCGTCGCTGCCGTACTGGAACTCAAAGGCGAAGCCGCCACCCTGGAATGGTTGAAGGGCATGAAAGCCAACGCCACCGCCTATCGTGGCAACAGCGCCGTGCTTAAAGCAGTGAATGCCGGTCAGATTGAAGGCGGCGTGATCTATCACTACTACAGCTTCGTCGACCAGAGCAAAACCGGCGAAAACAGCAAGAACACCTCGCTGCACTACTTCAAGCATAAAGATCCGGGCGCGTTTGTCAGCCTCTCCGGTGGTGCTGTTCTGGCGTCCAGCAAACACCAGGAAGAAGCTCAGGCGTTCCTGAAGTGGATCACCGGCAAAGAAGGCCAGGCCATTCTGAAAAACGGCAACTCGTTTGAATACGCCGTAGGCCAGAATGCCGAGTCGAACCCGAAACTGGTGCCGCTCGCGCAACTTGACGCACCTGCGGTCGACGCTTCCAAACTCAACAGCAAAAAAGTCGTCGAGCTGATGACTCAGGCGGGGTTGTTGTAATCCGATGTCCAAGCCAGTCGCGCTGCCAGAAGCTAGTGAAGTCGTCCAGCTGACGACTCTGGCTCTCCCTCGTCAACACCCTCGTCGCGCCTCCGGGAGTCGCGGCGGCAAGTGGGTGGTGGCTATATCCATTCTGGTGTCGTTGCTGGCCCTGCTGCCGTTGGCGTTTGTCATCGGCATTTCCATCAAGACCGGCTGGGCGACGATTGCCGAGCTGGTCTTCAGGCCTCGAGTGGCCGAACTTTTGATCAACACCGTTCTACTGGTGGTGATCACGATTCCTTTATGTATCGCGTTTGGCGTGGCACTCGCCTGGCTAACCGAGCGCACCGACTTACCGGGCCGTCGCCTCTGGTCGGTGCTGGCAACGGCACCGATTGCGGTGCCGGCCTTTGTCCACAGTTATGCCTGGGTCAGCCTGGTACCACCGATTCACGGGTTGTTTGCCGGGGTACTGGTTTCGGTCATCGCCTACTTCCCGTTCCTCTATCTGCCCATCGCCGCCACCCTGCGGCGTCTTGATCCGGCCATCGAAGATGTCTCCGAATCGCTGGGCCTGAAGCCCTGGGCGGTGTTTTTCCGGGTGGTGCTGCCGCAACTGCGCCTGGCCATCTGTGGCGGTTCCTTGCTGGTCGGGCTGCACTTGCTGGCCGAATACGGCCTGTACGCGATGATTCGCTTCGACACTTTCACCACAGCGATCTTCGACCAGTTCCAGTCGAGCTTCAACGGCCCGGCGGCGAACATGCTGGCCGGGGTTCTGGCGCTGTGCTGCCTGCTGATGCTGACTGCCGAGTCCGCGTCCCGAGGCCATGCCCGTTACGCTCGGGTCGGCTCCGGCAGTGCGCGCCTGCAACGCACCCAGCGGCTGACACGCAACACCAAAGCCGCAGCATTGTTGTTGCCAATCATCACCAGCGTGCTGGCGCTCGGCGTACCGCTGATTACCCTGGCCCAATGGTTGATTGCCGGTGGCGCGGACGTCTGGCGCATGGCGGAAATTCTCCCGGCATTGAAGCAGACCCTCGTGCTGGCCAGTGTCGGCGCGGCGATCACCACCTGCGCGGCAGTTCCGGTGGCCTGGTTGTCGATACGTTCACCGGGGCGCCTGCATCGCATCCTGGAAAGCTGCAACTACATCACCAGCTCATTGCCGGGAATCGTCGTGGCGCTGGCCCTGGTGACCGTCACCATCAGCTTTGCCCGGCCGATTTACCAGACCACCATCACCGTGCTGCTGGCGTACCTGCTGATGTTCTTGCCACGCGCGCTGGTCAGTTTGCGCGCCGGTATTGCCCAGGCACCGGTCGAGCTGGAAAATATCGCCCGCAGCCTGGGCCGTTCGCCGAGTCAGGCGCTCTGGCTGATTACCATGCGCCTGGCCGCACCAGGCGCCGCCGCCGGCGCAGCACTGGTGTTTCTGGCGATTACCAACGAACTGACCGCGACCCTGTTGCTCTCGCCGAGTGGCACCCGCACCCTGGCCACCGGTTTTTGGGCCATGACCAGTGAAATCGACTATGCCGCAGCGGCACCTTACGCGCTGATCATGATTTTGCTTTCGCTTCCGTTGACCGCGCTTCTCTATCATCAATCCAAACGCACGGCAGGCCGATGAACGCTCTCGAACTGAACTCCATCTACAAAACCTTCGGCGCCCTGCCTGCCCTGGACAACGTCAGCCTGTCGGTGCCTGCGGGCAGCCGCACGGCCATCGTCGGCCCTTCCGGCTCAGGCAAGACCACCTTGCTGCGGATGATTGCCGGGTTCGAGTTCCCCGATTCGGGCAGTATCTCGCTCAACGGCCAGACGCTGGTCGACGGCTCGACCGAAGTCCCCGCGCATCAGCGCATGATCGGTTATGTGCCCCAGGACGGTGCGCTGTTCCCACACATGACGGTGGCCGGCAACATTGCCTTTGGACTGTCCGGTGATGCCGCCTTGAAACAGGAACGCGTCGCCGAGTTGATGGACATGGTGGCGCTGGATTCACGCATGACCCAGCGCTGGCCGCACGAGCTTTCCGGCGGTCAGCAGCAACGGGTCGCCCTGGCCCGGGCCTTGGCGCAACGGCCTCGGCTGATGCTGCTGGATGAACCCTTTTCAGCACTGGACACCGGACTGCGGGCGTCCATGCGCAAGATGGTTGCCAAACTTCTGTCAGACACCGGCGTGACCACCATCCTGGTGACTCACGATCAGTCCGAAGCGTTGTCATTTGCCGATCAACTGGCCGTGATGCGTCAGGGCCGATTGGTGCAGACCGGGCAACCGATGGACCTGTATCTGCATCCTTGCGATGAAGAAACGGCGCTGTTCCTGGGGGATGCCGTGGTCATGCCGGCGCGGGTCGAAAATGGCTACGCGACCTGCGACCTGGGACGGATTCATGTCAGCAATACCTCGCTAAACGGCGCGGCGCAGATCATGTTGCGCCCCGAGCAGTTGCAGATTTCCAGTCAGCCCGCCGATCTGGAACAGGTGGACGGCTGCATCGGGGTGGTGACCGATCGCGACTTTGGCGGCAACACCTGCACCTTGACGGTGGAACTGAAGCTTCCCTCACCCGCTACCGATGCACAGTCAGCGAGCCGCTCGCTGCTGGTTCGCAGTTCCGGGGTGCATGCACCGGCCGCTGGCAGCCTGGTACACATTTCGACTCTGGGTCACGCGCACGTGTTGACTGAGCCCGTTCGCCAGCAGGCGGTTACGGCACCATAGTTTGCAGCTTGACGCAGGCTCGGGTTGAAGTAGTCTTGACGACCTCTTTACTATCATTTTTGGTGATGTACGGGCTAAGTGATGGTTTCTTCGCAGCGCCTGAAAAATGGCAATGGCTGCCAGAAAGGGCTTTAAGCATTGAAAAACCCTGAACATTTGCTGTAAAGGTTACAGTTAAACATTCTCGACACCGGTTTTTCATGTCCCTTTCACATTTTCGAGATTACCCTCTGCGCGTCCGGAGCGATGCTTTTGTGTCGTTCAAACCGCCGAGGGACAAAATTGAAGTCAATTAGTGCACTTTTTCCAAAAGATTGGTTAACTGATTGATATACTTTTTGTTTTTTCGTCTACGCTGTGTCACGGATGACGCTCTGAAGCACTGCTTTGAGCTGATTCGCAGGTTGTGACCACCGACTTGCCGCCTTCCAGGGCTGTTGACATATCCAAACCCGAGGTCCACATGAATCAGGCTTTTCTCCCCTTTTCTCGCCCAAGCATCGGTGATGAAGAAATCGCCGCCGTCGAGCAGGTGTTGCGCTCCGGCTGGATCACCACCGGGCCGAAGAACCAGGAGCTGGAAGAGCAATTTGCACAGTACACAGGCTGCAAGCACGCCGTAGCCCTGTCTTCGGCTACCGGCGGCATGCATATCACGCTGCTGGCGCTGGGCATTGGCCCTGGCGATGAAGTGATCACGCCGTCGCAGACCTGGGTCTCGACCGCCAACATGATCTGCCTGTTGGGCGCTACCCCGGTATTCGTCGACGTCGACCGCGACACCCTGATGACCGATGTCCAGGCCATCGAAGCCGCCATTACCCCACGCACCAAAGCGATCATTCCGGTGCACTACGCCGGTGCCGCGTTCGATCTCGACCCGCTCTATGAGCTGGCAGACAAACACGGCATCGCCGTCATCGAAGACGCCGCCCATGCTGCCGGTACCCGTTACCGTGGCCGCGCCATTGGCGCTCAGGGCACCGCGATCTTCTCGTTCCACGCGATCAAGAACATGACCTGCGCCGAGGGCGCAATGTTCGTCAGCGACAATCAGGCGCTGGCCGATCGCGTGCGCATGCTCAAGTTTCACGGCCTCGGCGTAGACGCTTATGACCGTTTGACTCACGGTCGTAAACCTCAGGCCATGGTCATCGAGCCTGGCTTCAAGTACAACCTGGCCGACATCAACGCCGCCATTGCACTGGTGCAGTTGCAGCGCCTCGACGAGATCAACGCCAAGCGCACAGCATTGGCGCAGACCTACCTGCAACGCCTGGAAGGCCTGGCGGTGCAACCGTTGAGTGTGCCAACCTACCCGCAACAACACGCCTGGCACCTGTTTATCCTGCGCATCGACGCCGAGCGTTGCGGGATGGATCGCGAGGCATTCATGAAGGCCCTGCAAGAACAGAATATCGGTACGGGTATTCACTTTGTGGCCACCCACCTGCACACTTACTACCGCCAGCGATTCCCGGGCATTCATTTGCCCAACACCGAATGGAACTCGGCACGACTGTGCTCGATCCCGCTGTTCCCCGACATGACTACCGACGATGTCGAACGCGTCGTTGGCGCCATTGAAAACATTCTGGACTGAAGCCTTTGAAGCCATATCCAATTAACTGCGTGTCGATCGTTATCCCGGTCTACAACGAAGAAGAAAGCCTGCCTGAATTGCTGCGCCGGACCGAAGCGGCCTGTCAACTGCTCAAACACGAGTACGAAATCGTCCTGGTCGATGACGGCAGCCGCGACAATTCGGCGCAAATTCTCGAAGAAGCCGCCGAACGTGAAGGCAGCCAGGTTGTCGCGATCATTCTCAATCGCAACTACGGGCAGCACGCGGCGATCATGGCCGGTTTCGAGCATTGCAAAGGCGATGTGGTCATTACCCTCGACGCCGACCTGCAGAACCCGCCGGAAGAAATCCCCCGTCTGGTGGAACAGGCCGAACTGGGCTACGACGTAGTTGCCACCGTGCGCAACAATCGCCAGGACTCGGCCCTGCGCCGCTGGCCGTCGAAACTGATCAACCTGGCCGTGCAGCGTTCCACCGGTGTCGCCATGAGCGATTACGGCTGCATGCTGCGCGCCTACCGCCGCACCATCGTCGACGCCATGCTGGCCTGCCGTGAACGCAGCACCTTCATCCCGATCCTGGCCAACAGCTTCGCCCGCCACACCACCGAGATTCTGGTGCAGCACGCCGAGCGCGAGCATGGCGAGTCGAAGTACAGCCCGATGCGCCTGATCAGCCTGATGTTCGACCTGCTGACCTGCATGACCACTACCCCGCTGCGACTGCTGAGCATCATCGGTTTCAGTCTGGCGGCGCTGGGCATGTTGTTTGCCTTCCTGCTGATTTTCCTGCGCCTGATCTTCGGCGCCAGCTGGGCGGGTGGCGGTACCTTCGTACTGTTCGCCGTGCTCTTTGTGTTCACCGGTGGCCAATTCATCGGCATGGGCCTTCTGGGTGAATACCTGGGCCGCATGTACAGCGATGTCCGCGCCCGCCCGCGGTTCTTTATCGAAAAAATCCTACGTAACAAACCCGCTAGTCCTGCTCCCGTTGCCACTGTCGACGGTCTGCCTTCCACCACTACTGATCAGGTTTCGCCATGAGTTCAAAAGCTGTTGTTTTCGCCTATCACGATATTGGCTGTGCAGGTATCGAAGCACTGCTAAACGCAGGTTTCGAGATTGCTGCCGTGTTTACCCACGCCGACGATCCGAAGGAAAACACCTTCTACGGCTCGGTCGCTCAGCTGTGCGCCCGTAAAGGCATTCCTGTGCATGCACCGGAAGACGTCAACCACCCACTGTGGATCGAGCGCATTGCCAAACTGAACCCGGACTACCTGTTCTCGTTCTACTACCGCAACCTGTTGGGCGAGCAACTGCTGGCTACCGCCCGCAAAGGCGCGTTCAACCTGCACGGCTCGTTGCTGCCAACCTACCGCGGCCGCGCCCCAGCGAACTGGGTACTGGTCAACGGTGAAACCGAAACCGGCGTGACCCTGCACCGCATGGTCAAGCGTGCCGACGCTGGCGCAATCATTGCCCAGCAACGCGTTGCGATCGAGCGTGCCGACACCGCACTGACCCTGCACGGCAAGCTGCGTGAAGCCGCTTCCAACCTGCTGCGTGACACCCTGCCATTGCTGGCTCAGGGCAAAATCACCGAAACCGCCCAGGACGAATCCAAGGCCACTGTTTACGGTCGTCGTACCGCAGCAGACGGCAAACTGGTCTGGAAAAAACCGGCTGAAGAGCTGTTCAACCTGGTTCGCGCCGTGACCCAACCTTACCCGGGTGCTTTCTGCGCCGTGGGCGAGCACAAACTGATTGTCTGGAGCGCTGAAGTCGTCAAGGGCAACGAAGGTCTGGCACCAGGCCGCGTGATCAGCGTCGATCCGCTGCGTATCGCTTGTGGCGAAGACTCCCTGGTTATCACTTCCGGCCAGCGTAACGAAAGCGGTCTGTTCCTGAGCGGCCCGCAACTGGCCAACGAACTGGGCCTGGTCGACGGTTCCGTACTGCGTGGCGCCGAGTCGGGCCGTGCCCCGCGTCGCACCCGCGTACTGATCCTCGGCGTCAACGGCTTCATCGGTAACCACCTGTCCGAGCGCCTGCTGCGTGACGACAAGTACGACGTCTATGGTCTGGACATCGGTTCCGACGCTATCGAGCGTCTGCGCAGCCATCCGAACTTCCACTTCGTCGAAGGCGATATCAGCATCCACTCCGAGTGGATCGAATATCACATCAAGAAGTGCGACGTGGTTCTGCCGCTGGTGGCCATCGCCACCCCGATCGAATACACCCGCAACCCGCTGCGCGTATTCGAACTGGACTTCGAAGAGAACCTGAAACTGGTTCGCTACTGCGTGAAGTACAACAAGCGCGTGATCTTCCCGTCGACTTCCGAAGTCTACGGCATGTGCCAGGACAAGAACTTCGACGAAGACACCTCGAACCTGATCGTTGGTCCGATCAACAAGCAACGCTGGATCTACTCGGTCTCCAAGCAACTGCTGGACCGCGTGATCTGGGCCTACGGCGCCAAAGGCCTGAACTTCACCCTGTTCCGTCCGTTCAACTGGATGGGTCCACGTCTGGACCGTCTGGACTCGGCCCGTATCGGCAGCTCCCGTGCCATCACCCAGCTGATCCTGAACCTGGTGGAAGGCACCCCGATCCGTCTGTTCGACGGCGGCGAGCAGAAGCGCTGCTTCACTGACATCGCCGACGGCATCGAAGCCCTGGCCCGTATCGTTGATAACGAAAATGACGCGTGCAACGGTCAGGTCATCAACATCGGTAACCCGGACAACGAAGCCAGCATCCGTCAGTTGGGCGAAGAGCTGCTGCGTCAGTTCGAAGCTCACCCACTGCGCGCCAACTTCCCTCCGTTCGCCGGTTTCCGCGACGTAGAGAGCAAGGCGTTCTACGGCGCTGGCTACCAGGACGTGGAACACCGCAAGCCAAGCATCGAAAACGCCAAGCGCCTGCTGAACTGGGAGCCAACCGTTGAGATGAGCGAAACCATCGGTAACACGCTGGACTTCTTCCTGCGCGAAGCCATGCTCGAAATCGCGGACAAGCGCTGATGCAGGCAGGTCTTCGGATCGATGTCGACACCTACCGAGGTACCCGTGAGGGGGTACCCCGGTTGTTGGAGATGCTCGATGAAGCACAAGTCAAGGCGACGTTTTTTTTCAGCGTTGGTCCGGACAACATGGGGCGCCATTTATGGCGCCTCATCCGTCCGCAGTTCCTCTGGAAAATGCTCCGCTCCAATGCCGCAGGTCTGTACGGCTGGGACATCTTGCTGGCCGGCACCGCCTGGCCAGGCAAGCCCATCGGCCGTGACCTGGGGCACCTGATGCGCCAGACCCTCGCGGCTGGCCATGAAGTGGGTTTGCACGCCTGGGATCACCACGGCTGGCAAGCCAACGCAGGGCGCTGGAGCGACGCCGAGCTGATCGAACAGATTCGCCGGGGCGTAGACACCCTCAGCGATATTATCGGGCAGCGCGTGGACTGTTCGGCGGCCGCCGGTTGGCGTGCCGATGAGCGGGTCATCGAAGCCAAGCAGCATTTTGGCTTTCGTTACAACAGCGACTGTCGCGGACAAAGCCTGTTCCAGCCTCGGCTGGCAGACGGCAGCCTCGGCACGCCACAAATTCCGGTCGACTTGCCAACCTTCGATGAAGTGGTGGGTCCCGTCGTAGCAGCCAATGAGTTCAACTCATACATTCTTGACCGATTCAGCCCCTCGAAGCTGAACGTATATACGATACATGCGGAGGTAGAAGGGATTCTGATGGCAAATGATTTCCGTCAACTGCTGGTTGATGCGCGTCAGCGTGACATCCAGTTCCAGCCGCTGGGTAACCTCTTGCCCGCCCAACCGACAACCCTGCCTCAGGGGCGCGTAATACGTGGCGCCCTCGAAGGCCGAGAAGGATGGTTGGGAGTGCAAGGCGCATGACCAAACGCTGGGCTTTGCCGTTACTGCTTATCGCTTTCGGTCTGGTCTATCTGTTGCCGCTGGGCACGCATGGCCTGTGGATTCCGGATGAAACCCGCTACGCCCAGGTCAGTCAGGAAATGCTCCTGAGTGGCAACTGGGTGTCGCCGCATTTCATGGGCCTGCGTTATTTCGAGAAACCGATTGCCGGTTACTGGATGATCGCCATCGGCCAGGCCGTGTTCGGCGAGAACCTGTTCGGGGTGCGTGTTGCGTCGGCACTCGCGACCGGTTTGAGCATCGTGCTGACCTACCTGATCGCACGCAGGCTCTGGAACGATCCGCGTAAAAGCATCGCCAGCGCATTGCTCTACATGAGTTTCGCCGTGGTCGCCGGTCAAGGCGGCTATTCCAACCTCGACCCGCAATTCACGTTCTGGGTCGACCTGAGCCTGGTGGCCTTGTGGTTTGCGCTGGACAGCAGCAGTCGCAATGCGCGGCTGATCAGTTGGGCGACCTTGGGGCTGGCCTGCGGCATGGGCTTCCTGACCAAGGGTTTCCTGGCCTGGTTGCTGCCGGTATTGATCGCCCTGCCCTACATGATCTGGCAAAAACGCTGGCGTGAACTGTTGGCATACGGCCCGATGGCTATCGTGGTCGCGATTGTCGTCAGCCTGCCGTGGGTCCTGGCCGTGCATGCGCAGGAACCTGATTACTGGCGTTTCTTCTTCTGGCACGAGCACATTCGTCGCTTTGCCGGTGACGATGCGCAGCACGCAGCGCCGTGGTGGTTCTACCTGCCGATGCTGGTCGCGTTCAGCCTGCCATGGGTGGCGTTCCTGCCTTCGGCGCTCAATCAAGCATGGCAAACCAGACGTCAGGCCAGCACCGGCTTCCTGCTGTTGTGGCTGGTCCTGCCGTTGGCGTTTTTCAGCCTGAGCAAAGGCAAGTTACCGACCTACATCCTGCCGTGCCTGTTGCCCCTGGCACTGTTGATGGGTAATGCACTGATTGACCGACTGAACCTGGGGCAAAGCCGGCTGTTCAAGATCAACGGCCTGCTGAACCTGGTCATCGGTCTGACCACCTTGCTGGCGATGGTGTACCTGCAACTGAAAAAACCCGTGTATGTCGATGAAATGCACAGCCTGGTGCTGGTGTTCATCGTGATCATGGGCTGGATCCTGTCCAACCTGTTGCTGGTGGTTCGACCGTTGAGCGCATGGGCTGCGCCGGCAATCGGCAGCTGGTTGCTGATCGCCATCCTGCCGGCCGCACTGCCGCACTCGGTGGTCTACAACAAAATGCCCGACCAGTTTGTCCTCCAGCACATTGACGAACTCAGCCAGACCAAAAGCCTGCTGAGCAATGACCTGGGGGCCGCATCTGCAGTCGCCTGGCGTCTGCAACGCCCCGAAGTGGCGTTGTACAACACCATCGGCGAAGTGAAGTACGGCCTGGACTACCCGGACGCCGCGGCACGTCGGGTCGACACCGAACACGTGCAACAGTGGATGAGCGAAGCCCGCAAGACCGGCCCGGTCGGTGTGGTCATGCGCGTCAAGGGTGATGATGAAGTCCACGAACTCGACCTGCTGCCCAAGGATGGCAAGCGTTACGAGCAAGGCAACATGGTCATTCTGATCATTCCACAGAGCGCGCCATGACCCTGATTCTGCTGTTGTCCGCCTGTCTGCTGACCTGCATGGGCCAGATTGCCCAGAAATACGCCGTGGAAAGCTGGCGCGGCAAGGACTCCGGCTGGAGTGAAAAACTGCTCTCGCCGTGGTTGTGGCTGGCGCTGGCATGCCTGGGCTTTGGGCTGCTGGTATGGCTGCTGGTGTTGCAGCGCCTGGAAGTCGGTATCGCCTACCCGATGCTCAGCCTCAACTTTGTGCTGATCACCCTGGCCGCCCACTTCGTCTTCCACGAAACCATTGATCGCCGTCACTGGATCGGCGTTGCGCTGATCATCGCCGGCGTCGTTCTGCTCGGGAGGCACGCATGAGCCTTCGTCGCGGTATCAGCTTTGCCATGGGCAGCGTCGCACTGGTCAGTGCTGCGCAGTTGGGCATGCGCTGGAGCATGAGCCATTTGCCGCTGCCCGATCAGTGGCTGCAGGCCCTGAGCAACGGCACGATCGACCTGCTCGCGATCGGCGTGGTACTGGCGTCGATCTGCGCTTACGCCCTGTCCATGCTGTGCTGGCTCGCCGCTCTGCGCGATCTGCCGCTGGGCCGGGCCTACTCGCTGTTGAGTATCAGCTATGCACTGGTGTATCTATTGGCCGCCAGCCTGCCGCTGTTCAACGAAAATTTCAGTCTTTCCAAAACACTCGGGGTGGCCTTGGTCATCCTCGGTGTCATCACTATCAACTCTCGAACTGCTCGCGCCACAGAAGTCAGGAATGCCTCATGAAAATCAGTGTAATTGGTAGCGGTTATGTCGGTCTGGTGCAGGCGACTGTCCTGGCTGAAGTCGGCCATGATGTCGTCTGCATGGACGTCGATCAGAACAAGATCAAAATGCTGCAGAAAGGCCACGTCACTATCTTTGAACCAGGGCTGGAGAGCATGGTCAAGGAGAACCTGGAGAGCGGGCGCCTGCACTTCACCAGCGACGAGAAGATGGCCATCGAGCACGGTCAGGTACTGTTCATCGCTGTCGGCACACCGTCGGACGAGGACGGCTCGGCCGACCTGAAATATGTCTTGTCCGTGGGTGATGCAGTTGCACGCCATCGGGTCGAGCCGCTGATTCTCGTGGAAAAGTCCACTGTTCCAGTCGGCACCGGCGACACCCTGCGCGCGCACATTGAAGGTGTGCTCAAGAAAGCCGGGCGTACCCTGGAATTCGATATCGTCTCCAACCCGGAATTCCTCAAGGAAGGCTCGGCCGTCAGCGACTGCCGCCGCCCTGACCGCATCGTCATCGGTTGCGAGCGTGAAGAAGTCCGTGAAGTGATGCGCGACCTCTACGCCCCCTTCAACCGCAACCATGACCGCATCATGTTCATGGACCTGCGCAGCGCCGAACTGACCAAGTACGCAGCCAACTGCATGCTCGCGACCAAAATCAGCTTTATCAACCAGATCGCCGAACTGGCCGAACACCTGGGTGCGGATATCGAAGCCGTGCGCATGGGCATCGGTGCAGACCAGCGCATCGGCTACCACTTCATCTACCCTGGCTGCGGCTATGGCGGTTCGTGTTTCCCGAAAGACATGCGCGCATTGATCCACAGCGCCCAGGAAGCCAATTGCTCCAGCGACCTGCTGGAAGCGGTCGAGGCCATCAACCAGCGCCAGAAACACAAGCTGTTCGAACGCATCAACGCGTTCTACAAAGGCGAGCTGAAAGGCAAGACCTTCGCCCTCTGGGGCCTGGCGTTCAAACCCAACACCGACGACATGCGCGATGCACCAAGCCGTGTGCTGATGGAAGCCTTGTGGGCTGCCGGCGCACACGTACGTGCGTTCGACCCTGAAGCCATGCAGGAAACCCAACGCCTGTACCCGGATCAACCGAACCTGTCGCTGATGGGCACACCGGAATCCGCGCTGGTTGGCGCAGACGCGTTGATCGTTTGCACCGAATGGCAGCAGTTCAAGGCGCCGGACTTCAAGTTGATCGAAGAGCGTCTCAAAGCTCCGGTGGTCTTCGACGGTCGCAACCTGTACGACGCCGAACGTCTGGCACGCAAAGGCTTCAAGTACTTCCCGATGGGCCGTGGCGAGTCGCGCAATCTGCCAATTCCTCAGCAACAGTGGCCAGCTTCGTCCGTCTAAGCCCAGGAGGCCGCGTGCACGCATATCCATCGACAGGGATCCGTCAACAATCGTTAGGTCTGGGACTACTGGCGCTGCTGCTGTTCTGCGCCGGCGTCTACCAGCAATCGGCGATCGGATTCGACTCGCGGTTCGTACTGTTCGCCCAGGAAATGCTGCGCCATGGGCCAGGGTTCTTCCCGACCACCTATGGCCAGCCTTATGCTGATTACTGGGCCACCTCGACGTTTTTTACCTGGCTGCTTTCGCTGCCCTTTGGCCAGGTAAATGCGTTGACGGCCTGGTTACCCAGTGCCATTGCCTCGGCGACAATTGTCACGCTGATGTACCGCCTGGTAGCGCCCTACTCCAGAACCTGGGCGCTGATCAGCATTGCCATGATGATGCTGAGCAATACCTTCATCACCGAAACCCGCGCCGTATCGCTTGACCAGATGGTCGCGGCCGTGACCTTCGCCGTGTTCTATCTGGGTTATGCCGCCGACCACTTTCAAGCGCCACGACGGCTGCTGCTGATACTCGCGTTGCTGGTGCTGGGCTTTGCCATTCGCGGGCCGATTGGCCTGGTGGTGCCTACTGGCGTCTTGTGCAGTTATTACCTGCTCAATGGCCAATGGCGGCGGATGATCACGGTCGGCTTGCTGGCGGCGGTGCTGCTGGCCGCCGGTATTGGTTTGCTGTTGTGGCTGGCGAACGTCAGTGGCGGTCCGACCTTCGTGCAAGACGTGATCCGCATGCAGTTCATGGGGCGCATGGATGGCCGCGAAGGTGCGAGCGGCGTGCTGTATTACTTCAGCAGCTCGCTGGGCAACTATGCGCTGGCGTACCCGTTGGCGGTAGTGGTGCTGGCCGCTGTGTTACTGGTCGGTCGCAAGGAGCGCGGACCGGCGTTGCGTCTGCTGACCTTGTGCACCGCTGCCGGGCTGGTCGTGATGATTGGCCTGTCGATTCCGATGGCGAAAAAGGCCCGTTACATGCTACCGATGCTGCCAATGGCGGCGATCGTTGCTGCGTACCCGTTTCAGGGCGCGCAGGGGCGGGTATTCCAGTGGTTGCGCGGCCTGATGCAGGGCCTGTGGCTGCTGATTCCTGGTCTGCTGATCGTCGGATTACTGGTCGCCAAGCGACGTTTTCCGGAGGCTCTCGCCTCGGGGACGACGATGATGGTAGCTCTCGGCGTGTTGCAGGTGATCGCATTGGGGCTGTTGTTCAAGCCACGTGTGCGTGCAGTGGGCCTGGCGTTCACTGCAGTACTGGCGCTGTGGTCGGCCTACATTCTGGTGTTTGAACCGGTGGAGCGTACGCTCTACGACACCCGCACGTTCAGCCGCGCAGTCGTTGAGCTGATTCAGAAAGACCCGGCTCCCGTGGTGCTGCACGCCATGGGTAAAGACGCCAAGGCCATCAAGTTCATGGTCAACGTCGAGCAAGACCTGTTCCCGGTGTTCACTTCTTCAGTGCAAGAGCTCGAGAACCTGACAGGCCCTGCCTGGCTGGTGATGGACAAGAGCGACTACGAAGCCCTGAAAGGCTCTCGGCTGGCGGCATTGCAGCCGGTGCTGAACGGGAGCTTCGACAAGAACGATTACGTCCTGCTGCATCTGGTACCCGTGCAACCCTGAACTGATTCAAACTCTCGTAGCAGCTGTCTCTCGACAGCTGCTACGGGCAATCCTTGTTTGCCGTTCGCCCGAAGTTGTCCCAAGCCCTCAACTTTAACGGCATTGCCCGAGATTTCGTTGAAAGATCTCAGATTGATATCAGTCAATACTTTGGGCAAAACAGATAGGTTGTTTTACTTGTCCGCCGACCACTTGAGGAAGTGTTCGACACTCCCGGCAGGCGCTATAAACGCCAAACTCTGCGACTTCCGTGCCGCGCGCTCAGCGACTACCGAGCAGGCGACTTCTACAGCCAATCTCAAACGCTCGCCTTCAGATCCACCCCCAACGCCTGGGCGAACGCCTTGACCAAAGGACTGCGCACCGTGTTGTGCCGCAAGATCAGGTTGAACGGTGTATTGAAGCTGATCAGGTCAGGCCGCAAGGCTCTGAACGTGCCTTGTGCAACCAGTTGCGCGGCATAGTGCTGTGGCAGAAACCCCAGAAAGCGCCCGGTTTTGATCAGCATGGCGACCGCTTCGACCTGCGAGGCGGAAGCGGAAAAACTGTCGTACCGGGCAAACGTCAGCTTGTCGCGGTGAATGGCGTAACGATGGTTGATGAACTCGTGATGCTTGAGCACATCTTCGCCCATCTCCTCGTCTGGAACACTGAACAACGGATGCCCCACCGCGCAGTAAGCTTCTGACCTTTCTTCATACAGCGCGAAGTAATCGAACTCTTCTCTTTTCTGATAAACCGGAACTATCCCAGCCACTAGCCGACCTTCTACAACGCCTCTTTCCACCTCATCCAGTTGCGAGGCCTGAAGTTGAAATCGCACCTTCGGTGATTCTTCATTTATTCGTTTGAGCGCTGCAACTAACGGGGAGTTTTCATCGGTAATCGTATTATCGATCACCCCTACTCCCAAGTCACCGATCAATTCATTCTGCGCACAACTAAGCCGGTCACGAAAGTTATCAACCGAGGCAAATAAATCGATCGACGCCTGGTACACAAGACGCCCCTCTTCGGTCAGGCAAAAACCCTCTCTCCCCCGGGTACACAAGCGCATGCCAATGCGAATCTCGAGGTCGGAGATCTGTTTGCTGATGGCTGCAAGCCCCACATTCAGCTCGTTTTGAGCGGCACTGAAACCACCGGCCTCGACCACTGCCTTGAACACTTTGAGCAGTTTGAAGTCCAGCCCGCTCAGGGCTAGAGGGGCTCGGTGGGCCGTTTTAAACGGCGGGTTTCCAGAATTGGAAAGTGGGGTTTCCATAATGCTTATTTACCTCTGGCGCCCGATTCAACAGTCTGTGTCCAACAACAAAAATAGTGCTGGCTAATAATAATGAACACAGAAAACCAGGCTTGGCAACTCCCAATAATTCTCCCCGATCAGCGCCAAGTCGCTGATTCGAAACTATTAAAAGCTGACACTTCGATCAGCTCTCGCCACTTGCAACTGCCCTCTTGAAAACTGCATGAGCCGAACCACGTCGGGAAGATCCCGGCGAGTGTTCAAGGCTCTGCGTAACGACATCTGTTCGTGTTACCGACGAGGAAAACAACAATGACTCAAGCAACCGATCGTTTGTGGGGAGCGCGTTTCAAAAGCGGTCCGTCCGAAGCCCTGGCAGCCCTGTCCCGCTGCCCTGAGCGGTACTTCCGCCTCACCCCTTACGACCTGGCCGGTTCCAAGGCCCATGCCGGGGAACTGCACCGCGCCGGTTTGCTCGACGCACAGGAAACCCAAACCATGCTCGATGCGCTGGAACGTATCGGTGAAGACTTCCGTGCTGGCTTTGTCAGCCCGACCCTCGACGACGAAGACGTCCACACCTTCATCGAGCGCCTGCTGACCGAACGCCTCGGCGCGCTGGGCGGCAAGCTGCGCGCCGGACGCTCGCGCAACGACCAGACCGCCAACGATCTGCGGCTGTTTCTGCGTGATCACGCTCGCACCCTGACCAGCGAAGTGCTGGCCCTGCAACAGGCGCTGATCGACCAGGCCGAGCTGCACATCGACAGCATTTGCCCGGGCTTCACTCACCTGCAACAGGCGCAACCGATCGTGTTCGCCCATCACTTGCTGGCCCACGCCCAGTCGATGCTGCGCGATGTGCAACGTCTGGTGGATTGGGACGTGCGCACTTCCCTGTCGCCATTGGGTGCAGCGGCCATGGCCGGTTCCGCTATCGCCCGTCAGCCACAGCAATCGGCGAAGGAAATGGGCTACAGCGGTGTCTGCGAAAACTCCATCGACGCCGTCGCCAGC
This sequence comes from Pseudomonas sp. 05N431, assembly GCF_056397005.1. Taxonomy (NCBI): domain Bacteria; kingdom Pseudomonadati; phylum Pseudomonadota; class Gammaproteobacteria; order Pseudomonadales; family Pseudomonadaceae; genus Pseudomonas; species Pseudomonas sp. 05N431. The sequence continues at coordinate 169,356 of NZ_JBFTMN010000004.1, read as the reverse complement.
CGTGACCACGTTGCCGAGTTCCTGTTCGTGGCGAGCATGCTCGGTATCAACATCTCGCGTCTGGCCGAAGAGTTTTGCCTGTGGTCTTCACGGCAATTTCGCTGGGTTGCGCTGGACGATGCCTACGCCACCGGCAGTTCGATCATGCCGCAGAAGAAGAACCCGGACATCGCCGAACTGGCCCGGGGCAAGGCCGGCCGTTTGATCGGCAACCTGACCGGTCTGCTGTCGACCCTCAAATCCCTGCCGCTGTCGTACAACCGCGACTTGAGCGAAGACAAAAACGGCGTGCTCGACACAGTCGACACCCTGCTGCTGGTGCTGCCAGCCATGGCCGGGATGGTCGCGACCATGAAGGTCAACGTCGAAGAGCTGCGTCGTCAGGCGCCGCTGGGCTTCACCCTCGCCACCGAGGTCGCCGACTGGCTGGCGGTGCGCGGTGTGCCGTTCAAGGAGGCCCACGAAATCACCGGCGCGTTGGTTCAGGCCTGCGAAAAACACGACATCGAACTGTGGGAAGCCTCGCCGGCGCTGCTGGCCGAGATCGATGTGCGCCTGACGCCCGAAGTCCGCGACAGCCTGACCCTGGAAGCCGCCATCGCTGCTCGCAGTGGTTGGGGCGGAACCGCGCCGCAGCAGGTCCGGGAACAGATCGGCCGCTTGAAAACTGCCCTCGCCGCACAGCAGCAATGGGCCGAAAACTATCAAGGCTTCCGCCTCTGAAACACTGCACAGAACCTGTGGGAGCGAGCTTGCTCGCGATAACGGTGGGTCAGCCAACATTGATGTTGAATGTGATACCGAAATCGCGAGCAAGCTCGCTCCCACAGGGATTTAGCTGATCTGAAAGACCAGCGAAAGGAGAAACCAGATGAACCAGACTCAGGCAGAGCTCCTCGCGGAGCGCAAAAAGGCCGAAAACCAGTTCGACATTACCCAGTACGAACATGTGCCTCGGCGCTATTACGGGCGGATCTTCTTCGCCACGCTGATCGTCGTCGCCATCGTCGGCCTGGTCAGGGCCTTCGCCGAGGGCAAGATCGAGTGGTCGTACATCGGCCAGTTCCTGACCTCCCAGGCGATTCTGTTCGGCTTGCTTAACACCATCGTCATGGCCGTGCTGGCGATGGCGCTGGGGATCGTCTTCGGGGTGATCACCGCCGTGATGCGCATGTCGGCGAACCCGATCCTGCGCTATGTCGCGGTGACGTACACCTGGCTGTTTCGCGGTACGCCGCTGATTCTGCAACTGCTGTTGTGGTTCAACCTGGCGCTGATCTTCCCCACGATCGGTATTCCGGGGCTGTTCGAACTCGATACCGTCAGCCTGATGACGCCCTTCGTCGCGGCGCTGCTGGGCCTGAGCATCAACCAAGGTGCCTACACCGCTGAAGTGGTGCGCGCCGGCCTGCTCTCGGTGGACACCGGCCAGTACGAAGCAGCCAAGTCGATCGGCATGCCGCGTCTGCAAGCGCTGCGCCGGATTATCTTGCCGCAGGCCATGCGCATCATCATTCCACCGGTCGGCAACGAGTTCATCGGCATGGTCAAGATGACCTCCCTGGCCAGCGTGATCCAGTACTCGGAACTGCTCTACAACGCCCAGAACATCTACTACGCCAACGCCCGCGTGATGGAGCTGCTGATCGTCGCCGGGATCTGGTACCTGGCCGCTGTCACCGTCCTGTCCTTTGGTCAAAGCCGTCTGGAGCGTCGTTTCGCTCGCGGCGCCGGCAAGCGTTCTTGAGGAATCCGACATGAGAAGCATCGTCAAGGCCGTGAGCCTGAACAAATATTACGACCAGTACCACGCGCTCAAGGACATCAATATCGAAGTCGAGCAAGGCGAAGTGCTCTGCATCATCGGCCCGTCCGGCTCCGGCAAGAGCACCTTGCTGCGCTGCGTCAATCAGCTGGAAAAGATCGACAAGGGCGGCCTCTGGGTCGATGGCGAACTGGTGGGCTACCGCGTCGTCGGCAACAAACTGCATGAACTCAACGAGTCGCAGATCGCCCGGCAGCGGCTGGCCACCGGCATGGTGTTCCAGCGTTTCAACCTGTTTCCGCACATGACTGTGTTGCAAAACATTGTCGAAGGCCCGTGTCAGGTGCTCAAGCGCTCGCCCAAGGAAGCGCACGAAGAAGCCCTGGAACTGCTGGCCCGCGTCGGCCTGGCCGACAAGCGCAACAGCTACCCGATCGAGCTCTCCGGTGGCCAGCAACAACGGGTGGCCATTGCCCGCGCGCTGGCCATGCGGCCCAAGCTGATGCTGTTCGATGAACCCACTTCGGCACTCGACCCGGAACTGGTCGGTGAGGTGCTGTCGGTGATGCGCGATCTGGCGCAGACCGGCATGACCATGATCGTCGTCACCCATGAACTGGGCTTCGCCCGCGAGGTTTCCAATCGCATGGTGTTCATGGATGGCGGGCAGATCGTGGAGGCAGGAAGCCCCGAAGAAATACTAATAAGTCCACAAAACCCGCGCACCCAAAGCTTCATTTCTGCCGTTCGCACCTAACGACAACTCAAAAAGAGAACGACCATGAAAAAACTCCTTATCCCTGCAGTAGTGGCTGGCCTGATGGCCTCTTCGATGACCTGGGCAGCTGATTTGCCCGCGAGCATCAAGGCCAAGGGCGAAATCGTCGTGGCGATCATGCCCAACTATCCGCCGATGGATTTCAAGGACCCGGCCACCAACACCCTCACTGGCCTGGACTACGACCTGGGTAACGCCTTGGCCGAGCGTCTAGGCGTGAAGATCAAATGGCAGGAAACCGGCTTCGAGCAAATGATCAACGCCCTGACCACCGACCGCGTGGACGTGGTGCTGTCGGGCATGACCGACACCGCCGAACGCCAGCAGAGCGTGACCTTCGTTGACTACTTCACCAGCGGGCCGCAGTTCTACACCCTGCAAAAGAACAAGGACACCAACGAGATCACCGACCTGTGCGGCAAGAAAGTCGGGACCAGCCGACGTACGACGTTCCCGGCGGAAATTGCTGAATGGAGCAAGGCCAATTGCGAAGCGAAGGGTAAACCGGCGATCAACGTGATCGGCACCGAAGGCTCCGCCGACGCCCGTGCGCAACTGCGCCAGAGCCGCATCGATGCGGCCATGCAGGGCAGCGAAACGTTGTCGTATCTGAAGACCCAGGAAAAAGACACCTACAAGACCGTGGGGGCGCCGATCTCGGTGCAGTTCAGTGGTCTGGGCGTCAGCAAGAAAAAACCTGAGTTGAGTGAAGCAGTGAAGGTGGCGTTGCAGAGCATGATCGATGACGGCAGCTATCAGGCGATCTTGAAGAAATGGGATCTGGAGTTGGGTGCCATCAAAACCGTGACCATCAACGCCGGTAAGTAAGCATCAGAGGGATGCCCTTTGTGGGAGCGAGCTTGCTCGCGATAGCGGTCCGACAGGCGACATCAATGTTGAATGTGACGGCCTCATCGCGAGCAAGCTCGCTCCCACAGGGTTCGTGTTACCCCCATAAATTACCGGAGCGCCACGATGTCCTCCTCGCCTCAACCGACGTGGCCCGACGGCCACACAGCCTGCCTGGCCCTGGCCTTCGATCTCGACGGCCCGACCGGCGATGCGATGCTCAACGGTTCGATCTGGCACAAGCCCGAGTACTTCGGTTTCGGGGGTTACGGGCCGTATCGGGCTTTGCCACGGATTCTCGACCTGCTCGACGAATTCCGCATCCCGACGACCTTTTTCGTCCCGGCCTGGGTCGTGGAGAACTGGCCGAAACAGTGCCAGTCGATCATCGAACGCGGGCATGAAGTGGCTTACCACGGCTACAAACACGAGTCCTTTTATGCGCTGACACTGGAGCAGCAAAAGGACGTCATGAATAAGTGCCGCGAGGTGTTCTGGCAGCATTTGAACATCCGCGCAGAAGGCTTTCGCACCCCGTCCGGCGACTGGCGGGCCGAGACGCCGGCCATGCTGGTGGAAGCTGGCGTGACCTATTCCAGCAGCATGCGCGGCGATGACCGGCCATACCTGGTGAAGGTGCCCGGCTTTGATACTCCGCTGGTGGAAATCCCGGGCCGCTGGGAAATGGACGATTACGCCTCCATCGCCTACACCCGCGCGCCGGATTTCCCCTCGGGGCTGGACCGTACCGCCAGCTATGAGCTGACCCTCGACAATTGGTGCCGCGAATTCGACGGCGCGATGAATGAAGGGCTGTGCCTGACCACCCTCTTCCACCCGAAGATCACCGGCAAACCGGGGCGCATTCTGCTGCTGGAGAAACTCTTCGAACACATGCGCCAGCGTGATGACGTGTGGTTCGCCACCTGCCGCGATGTCGCCCAATGGTGGCTCAAGGAGCATCAACATGACTGATTCGACGGTCTGGCCCAAAGGCTACCGGTGCGCCGTGGTGTTGACCGTCGACTACAACGACGTGCACGGCATCCTGACCCAAGCCCCGGAAGTCGCCGGCCGCGACAAGACCCTGTCGGTGTGGCGCTACGGCACCCAGCGCGGGGTCGAGCGCTTGCTCGCACTGTTCGAGGAGCTGGGCGTCCCCAGCAGTTGGTGCGTACCGGGAATCGTTGCCGAAGAGAACCCCGAACATATCCGCGCGATCCAGGCGGCCGGTCATGAGATTGCCTGCGCCGGATATCGGCACCAGAACTTCGATACCCTGAGCCTGGCTGAGCAGACCGCCGCCCTTGAGCACGGCTGCCGGGCACTCGCGGCCATTACCGGTCAGCGGCCAACGGGTTTCCGGATTCCCGCCGGTAACTGGGCACCGGGATTTACCGAAGCGTTGCGCGAGCAAGGCATTCGCTGGTCGTCCTGCTGGCGTGGCGATGACCTGCCGTTCGCCCATCCGACGGTGCCTGAGGTCATCGAACTGCCAATGCACTATGAACTGGAGGACGAACCGTACTTCGCGTTCAACCTGAGCCCGGCAGTCCCGCCCGCGCAATCGCGGATTGCTTCTTACAGCCATACCTTGGGCAACCTGCAAATGGACTTTGCCGGGTTTCATCGTTTTGGCCTGTGCTACGTGCTGCGCCTGCACCCGGAAATCATCGCAACCCCGGGACGCATCGGTGTCCTGCGCGAGTTGCTGCTGAGTATCCAGCAACACGACGACGTGTGGGTCGCTACGGCAGGCGACGTCGCCCAGTGGTGGAGCGAGCGTGCTGTGCCGATGGACGAGGAGCATCCAGCCGCGGTGTATGAGCGGCATTATCGAGCGTACTTGCCATGAGTGAACGATTGCAGCGTCTGGCGCAATTTTGCGTCGAAACCCGTTTCGAAGACTTGCCACCGGCACTGGTGGCGCAAGCCAAGCGGCATATTCTCGACACGGTCGGCGCGACCCTGGCCGGGGCTGCCAGTGAAATTGCCGTCGCCGTTCGGCAAACCTTTGCCAATGAAAACGGCAAAACGCTGGTCTGGGGCACGGCACAGCATGTGGGCGCCGCGCAGGCAGCAATGCTCAATGGGATTGCCGCCCATGCGCTGGAACTGGACGATACCGGCGGCTGCGATCACTCCGGCGCGGTGGTGCTGCCCGCAGTGCTGGCGGCGGTCAGCCTGAGTCCCGCACCAGTGAGCGGTCGCGAGCTGATTACTGCGGTGGTGATCGGCTACGAGATCGGTCGGCGGGTGCTTGAGGCCTGTGGCGGTTACTCGGCGCACAACGGCACCGGTTGGCATTCGACCGCCACCTGCGGCGTATTCGGCGCGGCAGCGGCCAGTGCGCGAATACTCGGTCTTGATCCGGCACAAACCCTCGCCGCACTGGGCATTGCCGGCAGTTTCAGCGGTGGCCTCTGGGCGTTTATCCACGATGGTTCGCAAAGCAAAAAGCTTCACAGCGGCCGCGCCGCCGAAGGTGGATTGCTGGCAGCGCGGTTTGCCGAGCAAGGGATCAGCGGGCCAACCAAGTTGTTCGATGACGTCTGGGGCGGCTTTCTCAAGACCCTCGCGGCGGAACACGCGCAGCCCGAGGCCTTGGATGCAGACCTTGGCGTGGTGTGGAAACTCGCCCGCTGCTCGATAAAGCCTTACGCGTCATGCCGTGGCACGCATTCGGCCATTGATGCCTTGGGTTTGTTGCTTGAGCAGTTGCAGATCGAGACCGATCAGCTGGAAGACGTTCAGGTGTCGCTGTGTGGTTTTCTCAACGAGATGTGCGGCGGGCGCGATGTCGGTAGTTTGGCCGCCGCGCAAATGAGTCTGCCGTATGCCCTCGCCGCTCGGTTGGTCCATGGGCATTGTCGGCTTGAGGCTTACGACGACGAACAACGCAGCGCGTCAGAAATCGCTCATTGGATGTCGCGCATTCACCTTGTAGTGGATCCGCAACTGTCAGAGGATGGCGAGCCGGTCGTGAGCATTCGCAGCCGCGATGGTCGCACGGCGAGCGTGTGTGTCGAGGTGCCGTTGGGCGCGCCGGGGAATTCGTTGAGTGATGCAGCGCTGGAGCAGAAGTTTCTCAGCCTGGCGACGCGGGTGCTGCCGGAGGAACAGGCGACCGTGTTGCTGGAACGGTTGTGGCAACTGGAAAAACTGGAATCGGTTTGGGAACTGGATCAGTGGCTGGTATGACTCCTGGGTTGTCAGGACCGGCCTCTTCGCGAGCAAGCTCGCTCCCACATTGGAATGCGTTCCCCTGTGGGAGCGAGCTTGCTCGCGAATGGCGTCGCCGCATTGCTAAATCTGAATAAGGACATTCGCACCACCGTGGCCACTTACTCGCTCGTTATTCGCCGCTTGATGATCTGTTCGCTGACCATCGTCGTCAGCCGCGCCATCACCAGCCCGCTGCTGACACTATTCCTCAGCAACAAGCTGGGCCTGAATCAACAGGACGTTGGCCTGCTGTTGGGCATCGCGGTGTTCATCGCCACCCTGCTCGCGTTGTATGGCGGCTACATCATCGACCGTCTGGAAAAACGCCGGTTGCTGATTCTGGCGATGCTCTCCAGTTCTATCGGCTTCGTCTTGCTGACCTTCGCCCACAACCTTTACCTGACCACGCTGACGCTGGTCATTACCGAAACCGCTTCGGCGCTGTTTCTGATCGGCTCCAAAGCGATCCTCAGTGAGAACCTGCCGATGGGCCAGCGGGCCAAGGCCTTTTCATTGCGTTACACCCTGACCAACATTGGCTATGCCACCGGCCCGATGCTCGGGGTGGTGATCGCTGGCGTGCAGCCATTGGCACCGTTCCTGATTGCTGGTGGCATCGCTTTTTTCAGTACCTTCCTGATGAGAGGGATTCCCGGATCGGCCAACGACGCCACTGTTGGCCAGCCACAAAGCTTTCTGAAAACCCTGGTGACCCTGAAGAACGACCGCACACTGATCATGTTCACCTGCGGTTGCCTCCTCAGCACTGTGGTTCACGGGCGTTTCACCCTGTACTTGTCGCAATACCTGCTGGTGACGCAAAACGAGCACATTGCCCTGCAAACCATGGCAGCGATCCTCGCCTGCAACGCGATCAGCGTGATTCTCTTGCAGTACCAGATCGGCCGATTCCTTAAACGCGAACAGCTGCGTTACTGGATTGTTATCGGCAGCAGCCTGTTCATCCTCGGATTGATCGGCTTCAGCTTCGCGCAGAACCTGGTCCAGTGGTGCCTGGCGATGTTTGTCTTCACCCTCGGCGAAATGATCATCTACCCGGCGGAGTTCCTGTTCGTCGACACCCTGGCTCCGGAAGAACTGCGCGGTAGCTACTATGGCGCGCAGAACCTGGCGGCGTTGGGCGGTGCGGCGAGCCCGGTGATTTGCGGGTTTTTGCTGACCCACACGGCACCGGCGACGATGTTTTATGCCCTCAGTGCATTGACGGCCATGGGCGGATTGCTGTGTTTCCTTAGCGGTCGGCGTGTCGCCACACTTCAAAATTAATGCACTGAAGGCTCATTAATATGAATTTGTCAGGGGTGAGATAGATCGGCACACTGTGCCGGTTCCTCCCCCAAATGTTGGAACACTTAAAGGGCTTTCTGGTGATCCAGACAAGCCCTTCTTTTTGCCCGTTCTTTGCCACTGGATCGTTTTCGTTATGCTCGCTCGCTGGATACCCGCTGCCGTCAACACCCGCCCCTCTGAATGGAGCCGTGCCGCCATCGGCATGTCGCTGGGCACACTGCTGAGTGTCTGGCTTTGTGCCCAGGTGTACGGGATGGACGTGGCCTTGCACTTGATCGGGCCGTTGGGCGCTTCGGCGGTATTGCTGTTCGCCGTGTCTTCCGGCGCGCTGGCGCAGCCGTGGTCGATTCTCGGCGGCTATTTGTGTGCAGCGGTGGTGTCGCTGCTGGTAGCCCATGTGCTTGGGCGCACGCTGGGCAGTGCCTGTCTGGCGGCTGGCATGGCGCTGATTCTGATGTGCTGGCTGCGTTGCCTGCACCCGCCGGCGGGCGCGTTGGCGTTGCTGCTGGTGGTGGCGGACCCGGCGACCATCGCGATGGAATGGCGCGAACTCGGGCCGGTGATGCTCGCCGCGACGAGCATGCTGCTCAGCGCCCTGGTCTATAACAACCTGACGCGGATCCGTTACCCCAAGAGCCACAGCGAGCCGGTCGCGGTGGTGCCCGCCGATCATCCGCCCACAGACGTCCTGGCGATTACCGCCGAAGACCTCAAGCTGGCCCTGGCCGATATGCAAGAGTTCTTCGACGTCACGCCCGAGGACCTCGAGCAGTTGATCCACGCCAGCGAGCTGCACGCTAAACGCCGCAGCATCGGCGAAGTGTTCGGCACTCGGCCTGAGCCACTAAACCACTAGGCCGCCGACTGCTGCCGCGCTGGCACTGCCAGGCTCACCGCGCGCACCGAAGCACCGGCACTCAAGCCCATTGTCTTGGCGGTTTGCGCATCAACAATCAAGGTCCCGGCGGCGACCCGCGCCGGCGCGGCGGTAATCCGGCAATCGGCGAACTGGCGGTTGTGAATCAGGTAGACCGCCGCCTGCTCTCCCGGTGTGCCAATACTCAGCTGCAATACCTGGCTGTCACGCACCGCGCGGATGTCGCCGGTGGCGCACTCGATCAACGGGCCGCCGTCAAAGATATCGATGTAGTCCTTGTGCTCGAACCCTTCCGCCTTGAGCATCCCCAGCGCCGGCTCGGTGTTGGGATGAACCCGGCCGATCGTCGCCCGCGCAGCCTCGGGCAGCAAACAGGTCGGTAGCGGAAACTTGGGCATCAGCTCGGCAATGAAGGTCTTGTTGCCCAGCCCGGTGAGGTAGTCGGCGTCGGCAAAATCCATCTTGAAGAAATGTCGGCCCAGCCCTTCCCAGAACGGCGAGACGCCGTGTTCGTCGGAGTAACCGCGCATCTCGGCGATCACTTTGTCGCCAAAGTACTGGCGGAATTCGGCGAGAAACAGAAACCGCGCCTTGGACAGCAAACGACCATTCAGACCGCTGCGATGACCGGCGTGCAGGAACAACGAACAGAGTTCCGATTGCCCGGTCATGTCATTACCGAGAAACAACGTGGGCAATTGCTGATTGATCCCGAGATTTTTCGACGCGGCGACGAACAGCCCCATCCGGTAGTTGTACCAAGGCTCACGCAGCCCAACCGCACCGGCCAAGGCGCAGATACCGACGGCTTCGCCGTTGTCGGCCTCCAGCACGAACAAGTAATCGGCATCAGCTCGTTCGGCTTCACCGGCGAAGGTTTTCTCGGCCCATTCCAGGCGCTGACGCAAACGCCCGGCATCGGCCGGCAAGGTAGTCAAACCGGCGCCGGCGCTGTGGGCCAGGGCCAGCAACGCCGGCAGGTCATTCATTGTTGCAGGACGGACGATCATCAATGCTGCTCCTGTGGGCTCACGCGTTTAGGCAGATAGACTTCCGCGAGCATGCAGCGCGCACTGCCGCCGCCGATCCGCTCGATGGTGTCGATGTTCACGGGTAGAGGTTTGGCATACGCTTCGACCATCCGGCACTGGTCGGCATGCAGTGACCGCCAGGCCGTGCGCGACATCACCAGCAACGGCTCGCCAGTAGCGTTGTGCACTTCAAGCATGTTGCCGGCGAACGACTCCAGTTGATCGAAGCTCAGGGCCAAGACTTGCTTGCCGCTGCGCTCCAGACGTGAGCGCAGTGCATTGCGTTCATCCAGGTCGCTGATCGATTCCAGGCACACCACCGCGAGCTTCGTGCCGACGCTCATCATCACGTTGGTGTGATAGATCGCCACGCCGTGACGGTCCACCGCGTTGAACGCGCAGAGTTCATAACCGAGGTGTTCAACCACCTGATCCAGCGCTTTGGCATGGGTACGGGTCGAGTAGCCGGCGTAGCAAATCCGCTGTTCACGATCGAGGACCATGCTGCCGGTGCCCTCGAGGAACACTTCCTGCTGCTCAAGGCCGGAGAGGTCGAGCAATTGCTCGACACGGTAAGCATCGCGCAGCCAGTCGAGCACGCCTTTGTCGCGTTCAAGACGGCGGTTGTGGCCCTGCATCGGGTACAGCACGAGCGTGCCGTCGGGATGGCTGCTCCACCAATTGTTCGGAAAGATCGAGTCCGGGGTGTGCGGTGCTTCGCTGTCGTTGTGCACCATGACTTCAACGCCGTGCTCACGCAGGGCTGCGACATAACCGTCGAACTCTTGCAGGGCCTTGAGTTGTACGTCCTCGGCCGCCGCTGCCGGACGCTGGAAACGGTTGTTGGCGGCCGTGTCCTGGTTGAAGGAGAAACGTGTCGGGCGAATCATCAAAACGGTATTGGTGGTTTGCATGGGCACAGAATCAATGAGGGTTGAGAGGTGCTCATTGTCTGATTCGACGCCGGAAAAACCCGGCTGATAAGGAGGGAGTTGGTGCTGAAAATGGCTGAATACGGGGTGGCATGCAGCCGATTTGGTGGGCGTGATAAATCGTCTGAAAACGATGATTACCGTAGCAGCTGGCGCAGCCTGCGTTCGAGTGCGCAGCGCTCGTAAATGCTGACAACTCGGTGAGCCTGAAACTCCGCAGAGTATGGTTTTACGACTGCTGCGCAGCCGAACGCAGGCTGCGCCAGCTGCTACGGAACTGCGGTGCGGCCCTTTGATCGTCTGCGTGGGAACGAGAAGGGTCGTGTGATTACGTCGAGGTTTTGACCATTGCCAGCTCAGGGTGGCTGACCAGTTTGTCGATGTGCAGGTCCGGGTCGTCGAACCAGACTTCGGTCAATACCCGGTAGTGTTCCATGTCGCGACAGCGCATCCGCAGGCTGTAGTCGAAGGCGCCGCTGATCAATTGGCACTCCAGCACCTGCGGACAGGCGCGGACCTTGGCTTCAAACGCTTTCTGTGCGGCGCGCCCACTCTGGTTCGACAGCGCCACCAGCACCAGCAGCGACAGACCGGGGGTCAGTTTTTTCTCGTCGAGAATCGCCCCGTAGCCACGAATGACGCCGAGCTGTTCAAGCTTGCGCACCCGCTCAAGGCATGGCCTTGGTGTCAGGTGCACGCGCTCGGAAAGCTTCTGATAGGTGATGCGCCCTTCGTGGCGCAGCACCTCAATGATTGCCTGATCTATACGATCAAGCACGATCGACATATCGCGGATGTCCGCCATGTACGTCTTGCCTCACTTCAAACGGCCCGATAAAAATTGCTGTAAACGCTCGCTTTTGGGCTGGTCGAGAATTGTTGCATCGCCCTGCTCCTCGACCCGGCCTTGATGCAGGAACAGCACCTGGCTGGACACCTGCCGGGCAAAGCCCATTTCATGGGTCACCATCAACATGGTCCGGCCTTCTTCAGCCAACGCCTGAATCACCTTCAATACTTCACCCACCAGCTCCGGATCGAGGGCCGAAGTCGGCTCGTCGAACAACAGAATCTGCGGCTCCACCGCCAACGCCCGGGCAATCGCCACCCGTTGCTGCTGGCCGCCGGACAGGAATGCCGGGTATTGCTCGGCCACGCGTTGCGGCAGACCAACCTTGTCCAGATACGCCCGAGCGCTGACTTCAGCGTCCTTGCGGCTGACACCCAGGACTTTGCACGGCGCCAGCATGATGTTCTCCAGCACCGTCAGATGACTCCACAGGTTGAAGTGCTGAAACACCATCGCCAGCCGCGTGCGCAAGCGCTGCAACTGTGCCGGGTTGGCAACCCGCATGCCGCCGGGCGCCTGGCGGGTGACGATCCGCTCGCCGTCCAGCTCGATGGCGCCTTCATCCGCCCGCTCAAGGAAGTTGATACAGCGCAGCATAGTGCTTTTGCCGGAGCCACTGGCGCCAATCATGCTCACGACATCACCGGCGCGGGCATTCAACGAGACGCCCTTGAGCACTTCGTTGTCACCAAAGCGTTTATACAGATTTTCAACGGTCAGTTTGTACATGCAACACTCCTGGAGCGCTGCCGTTGGCGACAGCGTTCTGGACAGAAAGAGGGAGGAAAAAAGCCGGTTCCGGATCTCAGTGAGCCGGCCCGAGGAAATTCAGCCAGCGCTTCTCTGCGAGACGAAACGCGCCGACCAGGCCAAATGACAGCGCGAGGTACAGCAGCCCGGCGATACCGAAGGCCTGGAAGGTCATGAAGGTCGCGGCATTCGCGTCCCGGGCGACCTTGAGGATGTCCGGAATGGTCGCGGTGAACGCCACCGACGTGGCGTGCAGCATCAGGATCACTTCGTTGCTGTAGTAAGGCAGCGCCCGACGCAACGCCGAAGGCAGAATCAACTTCACATACAAACGCCAGCCACTCAGGCCATAGGCATGGGCGGCTTCGATTTCACCGTAGGGAATGCTGCGGATCGCCCCGGCGAAGATCTCGACGGTGTAGGCGCAAGTGTTGAGGGTGAACGCCAGCAAGGTGCAGTTCATCGCATCGCGAAAGAACGCTTCCAGCAGCGGCTGCGAGCGGACCACCGCGATGCCGTAAATCCCGCTGTAGCAAATCAGCAACTGGATATACAGCGGCGTGCCACGAAATACATAGGTAAACAATTGCACCGGCCAGCGCAAAAGCCCCCAGCGCGACGTACGCAGGATGGCCAGCGGCAGCGACAGGCAGAAGCCGAGCACGATGCTCACCACCAGCAGCCATAAGGTCATGGCCAAACCGGTGAAGTTGTAGCCGTCACTGAACAGGAACGGTTTCCAGTACTCGGAGATCAATTCGATCATCGCGTCATCCCTCGCACGCCCTGGTTGTAGCGCCGTTCAAGCACGCGCAAGACATAGTTCGAAGCGCTGGTGATCAGCAGGTACAGCGCTGCCGCCAGCAACAGAAAATCCAGCATGTTGAAGGTGCTTTTGCCGGCCTCCTGCGCGACCTTGACCAGGTCCGACAAGCCGATGATCGACACCAGCGCCGTAGCCTTGAGCAGCACCAGCCAGTTGTTGCCCAGACTCGGCAAGGCAAAGCGCATCATCTGCGGGAACACCACGCAGTAAAACCGCTGCCAACGGCTCAGGCCAAACGACGCACCAGCCTCCTGTTGCCCCCGAGGAACACTGAGGATCGCGCCACGAAAGGTCTCGGTGAAATACGCGCCGTAGATAAAGCCCAGGGTCACGATACCGGCCACGAACGGGTCGATTTCCATGTACGGCCATTGCATGAACTCGGTCAGGCTGCTCAGCCAGCCTTGCAGGCTGTAGAAGATCAGCAGCATCAACACCAGGTCCGGTACACCGCGAATCAGCGTGGTGTAAAAGGTTGCCGGCAAGTTCAGCAGCCGCAGCGGCGAAAGCTTGGCCGCCGCACCGAGCAGGCCCAGCAGCATACTGACCAGCAGCGATAGCGCCGAGAGTTTCAGGGTCACCCAGGTGCCGTGCAGCAACAGTGGGCCATAGCCTTGCAGGGCCGAGAGATCCAGGCCCAGAGCATTGAGGAAGGTATTCACGCAAGTCACCTGTCTTGAAGCACCACAGCGAGGCATTGGGTCGTGAACCACGGCCCAATGCCTCAGGTGCGCTGATCAGTTGTTGTAGAGGTCCAGATCGCCGAAGTATTTCTTCTGGATCTGCGCGTAGATGCCCTTCTCGTGCAGGGCCTTGATGGCGGTATTCAACATGCCTTTGAGCTCGTCGTTGTCCTTGCGTACACCGATGGCGATATCCGCCGGCACCAGCGGATCACTGATGCCTTGGCTGTTCTTGAATGGGGCGCCTTGTGGCGACTCAAGGAAGCTCATCTGCGCTTGCAGCTTGTCCTGGATCGAGGCGTCGAGGCGGCCGTAAACCAGATCGGCGTAGACCTGATCCTGGTTCTGATAGGCGCGCAGTTTCACCCCGCCCGGCGCCAGTTTGGCCCTGGCATAGGTTTCCTGAATGGTGCCTTGCATGAAACCAATGGTCTTGCCCTTGAGCGACTCGGCGGTGGGCTCAAGCCCCGAATCCTTGCGGGTGACGATGGCCGTCGGCCCGGCATACAGACGGTCGGTAAAATCGATCTGCTTCTTGCGGGCGTCGGTGACGGTCATCGACGATTCGATGGCGTCGAACTTGCCGGCCTTGAGCGCAGGAATCAGCCCGTCGAAGTCATTGCTGACCCACACACACTTGAGCTTCAGTTCGGCGCAGATCGCGTTGCCCAGGTCCACGCCAAAGCCTTGCACGCCACCGTCGGCGGTGGTCGACTCAAACGGCGGGTAGCTTGGGTTGGTGCCAAAGCGCAGTTCGGTCCACTCTTTGGCGCTAGCACCGGCCGAGCAGAACAGCATCGCGAGTACAGGCAACGTCAGCCATTGGGTTTTCATCTTCATAAGTCCCGATTTGATTGGAATTATCGCGACCGGGCACGAATGCCTGGGCGCCTTTATGGGCAGGAACAGAGAGTCGATGCGGCGTCTGCCGCAGCAGCGTTCTTATTGTTTGTGTTCGGTGCACCGCCAAAGGCCGGCCACACCCCACCCTGAAACCCTTGGCGCAGACGGCTTCGAATGGAAGGCCAGAATGCCAACAGACGATTGTGCCGAGGTGTCGAAAGGGCCGTCGCAGACAGCTCGCTTGTGCTGATGTCGGCATTTTCACAGCCGATTCTGTCGTGAATGCCCTATCAGGGCGTTTATGCGATGAATCAGTGTGCAGGCATTACAAAAATGCAGACCGGACCTGCATCTATCCGGGTTGTACATCGCAAATTTGCACTGCTACGATCCGGCATCGTTCGCGCGCGAACACTTCTATAAAGAACAATAAAAGCAGGGAGTTAGTGATGACTGCTCAGGTTTCATCCCAGGCGACCCACGGCATTGATGCCAGCGCCAACGACGTGCTGGCCGAGGTCCGCAACCACATTGGCCACCTGACCCTCAATCGCCCCGCCGGCCTCAACGCCATTACCCTGGACATGGTCCGCAGCCTGCACCGACAACTCGATGCCTGGTCGAAAGACCCGCACGTCCACGCCGTGGTGCTGCGCGGGGCTGGCGAAAAAGCCTTCTGCGCCGGTGGCGATATCCGCTCGCTGTACGACAGTTTCAAAAGCGGCGACACCCTGCATGAAGACTTCTTCGTCGAGGAATACGCCCTCGACCTGGCGATCCACCATTACCGCAAACCGGTGCTGGCGTTGATGGACGGTTTCGTCCTCGGCGGCGGCATGGGCCTGGTGCAAGGCGCAGACCTGCGAGTCGTCACCGAACGCAGCCGCCTGGCGATGCCGGAAGTGGCGATCGGTTATTTCCCGGACGTTGGCGGCAGCTACTTCCTGCCACGGATTCCCGGCGAACTGGGCATCTACCTTGGGGTCAGTGGTGTGCAGATTCGCGCCGCCGATGCGCTGTATTGCGGGTTGGCGGATTGGTACCTGGAAAGCCAGAAACTTGCCGAACTGGATCAACGCCTCGACAGCCTCCAGTGGCACGACACCCCGCTAAAGGACCTGCAAGGCCTGCTGGCAAAACTCGCGGTACAGCAACTGCCCGACGCACCGTTACAGGCACTGCGGCCAACGATCGACCACTTCTTCGCCCTGCCGGATGTGCCGAGCATCGTTGAGCAACTGCGCGACGTCACGATTGCCGACAGCCACGACTGGGCAATGACCACTGCCGATTTACTCGACAGTCGTTCACCGCTGGCCATGGGTGTAACGTTAGAGATGCTGCGTCGCGGCCGTCAGTTGAGCCTGGAAAACTGCTTCGCCCTCGAACTGCACCTCGATCGCCAGTGGTTCGAACGCGGCGACCTGATCGAAGGCGTCCGCGCCTTGCTGATCGACAAAGACAAGAGCCCACGCTGGAACCCTCCGACCGTGCAGGCGCTGGACGCCAAACACGTTGCGAGCTTCTTCAGCGGTTTTGACCAGAGCGGGAGCTGAGCCATGCACGATATCGAATTGACCGAAGAACAAGTGATGATCCGCGACATGGCCCGGGATTTTGCCCGCGGCGAAATCGCCCCTCACGCCCAGGCCTGGGAAAAAGCCGGCTGGATCGATGATGCGCTGGTGGCCAAGATGGGCGAACTGGGTTTGCTCGGCATGGTGGTTCCCGAGGAATGGGGCGGCACTTACGTCGACTACGTGGCCTACGCGCTGGCGGTGGAAGAGATTTCTGCCGGCGACGGTGCCACCGGCGCCCTGATGAGCATCCACAATTCGGTGGGCTGCGGGCCGGTTCTCAACTATGGCACTGATGAACAGAAACAGACCTGGCTGGCGGATCTGGCCAACGGGCAGGCCATCGGCTGCTTCTGCCTGACCGAGCCGCAAGCCGGTTCCGAGGCGCACAACCTGCGCACCCGCGCCGAACTGCGCGACGGTCGGTGGGTGATCAATGGCGCCAAGCAGTTCGTCAGCAACGGTCGACGGGCCAAACTGGCGATTGTGTTTGCCGTGACCGATCCGGACCTGGGCAAGAAAGGTTTGTCGGCGTTTCTGGTGCCGACCGACACCCCGGGTTTTATTGTTGACCGCAGCGAACACAAGATGGGTATCCGTGCGTCCGACACCTGCGCGGTGACGCTGAACAACTGCACGATCCCCGAAGCCAATCTGCTGGGTGAGCGCGGCAAGGGTTTGGCGATTGCCTTGTCCAACCTCGAAGGCGGTCGTATCGGCATCGCCGCGCAGGCGCTGGGCATCGCCCGTGCAGCCTTCGAAGCAGCGCTGGCCTACGCCCGTGACCGGGTGCAGTTCGACAAGCCGATTATCGAGCACCAGAGCGTCGCCAATATGCTCGCCGACATGCACACCCGGCTGAACGCCGCGCGCTTGCTGATCTTGCACGCCGCGCGGTTGCGCAGCGCCGGCAAGCCATGCCTGTCGGAAGCCTCGCAGGCCAAGCTGTTTGCCTCGGAGATGGCTGAGAAAGTCTGCTCGTCCGCGATACAGATCCACGGCGGCTACGGCTATCTGGAAGATTATCCGGTGGAACGCTACTACCGCGATGCGCGGATCACGCAGATTTACGAAGGATCGAGCGAGATTCAGCGGATGGTGATTGCGCGGGAGCTCAAGAACTACCTGGTTTGAGGCCCTAAAAGCTTCGCGAGCAAGCCCGCTCCCACATTAGTCCGGCGGTGTACACGGTATTTGTGAACACCCGAGATCAAATGTGGGAGCGGGCTTGCTCGCGAAAGCGCCCGCGAGGGCGCTGCATTACTTACCTTGGAACTGCGCCTCACGCTTGGCAATAAACGCCGCCATGCCTTCTTTCTGATCCTGTGTGGCAAACGCCGCATGGAACACCCGGCGTTCAAAGCGCACGCCTTCGGACAGGCTGACTTCAAAAGCGCGGTTGACGCTTTCCTTGACCATCATTGCAATCGGCAAGGACTTCTTGGCGATCAGCGCTGCAACCTTCAACGCTTCATCCAGCAGCTCATCCACCGGCACGATGCGCGCAACGATGCCGCAGCGTTCTGCTTCCACCGCGTCGATCAAGCGGCCGCTGAGGCACATTTCCATGGCTTTGGCCTTGCCCACGGCACGGGTCAGGCGCTGGGTGCCGCCCATGCCCGGCAGCACGCCGAGGTTGATTTCCGGCTGGCCGAACTTGGCGTTGTCGCCCGCCAGAATGAAGTCGCACATCAGCGCCAACTCACAGCCACCGCCCAAGGCAAAACCGGCAACAGCGGCAATGATCGGCTTACGTCGGTTGGCCACCCGGTCACTGTCGCTGAACAGATCGTCGAGGTAGATCTGCGGGTAGGTCAGCTCGGCCATTTCCTTGATGTCGGCACCGGCGGCAAAGGCTTTTTTCGAGCCGGTCAGCACGATGCAGCCGATTTCCGGATTGGCTTCCAGACCGTCCAGCGCGTGGTTCAACTCGCTGACAATCTGCGCGTTCAAGGCGTTCAGGGCTTGCGGGCGGTTGAGGGTGATCAGACCCACGCGGCCCTGGACTTCCAACAAAATCGTTTCGTAGCTCATGTAAGCGTTCCTTCTCAAAGATTGCGCGAAATGACCATGCGCTGAATATCGCTGGTGCCTTCGTAGATCTGACAAACCCGCACATCGCGGTAGATCCGCTCCAGCGGGAAGTCGTTCAGGTAACCGTAACCACCGAGGGTTTGCAAGGCCATCGAGCAGACCTTTTCGGCCATTTCCGAGGCGAACAGCTTGGCCATCGAGGCTTCCACCAGCGCCGGTTTGCCGCTGTCACGCAGAGCCGCTGCGTAATGCACCATCTGCCGGGCGACGGCGATTTGCGTGGCCATGTCGGCCAAACGGAAAGCTACCGCCTGATGCTCGATGATTGCCTTGCCGAAACTCTCACGCTCACGGGCGTAATCGCGGGCAGCTTCGAATGCGGCGCGGGCCATGCCGACCGATTGCGAGGCAATCCCGACACGTCCGCCTTCAAGGTTGGCCAAGGCGATTTTGTAGCCTTCGCCCTCCTCGCCCAGCCGATTGGCCACCGGCACCTTCACGTCCTCGAAAAGGATCTGGCAGGTGTCCGAGGCGTGCTGGCCGAGCTTGTCTTCAACCCGCGCAACCTTGTAGCCCGGTGAATCGGTCGGCACGATAAAGGCGCTGATCCCGCGTTTGCCGGCGCTCGGATCGGTGACCGCGAAGACGATCACCACTCCGGCGTTTTGCCCCGAGGTAATGAACTGTTTGCAGCCGTTGAGCACGTAGTGATCGCCGTTCAGGCGGGCACGGGTTTTCAGGCTGCTGGCGTCTGAACCGGCCTGCGGCTCGGTCAGCGCGAACGCCCCGAGCATCGCACCGCTGGCCAACGGCTTGAGGAAGCGCTCTTTCTGATCGTCGTTGCCGAACTTGAGGATCGGCACGCAACCCACCGAGTTGTGCACGCTCATGATGGTCGAGCAGGCACCATCGCCGGCGGCGATTTCTTCCAGGGCCATGGCGTACGCCAGGTAACCGGTGTCGCAACCGCCCCACTGCTCCGGCACCAACATACCGAAGAAGCCCAGTTCGGCCATCTCGCCGATGGCTTCCTTGGGAAAGCGGTGCTCGCGATCCCACTCGGCGGCAAACGGTTTGAGCCGTTCCTGGGCGAATTGCCGGGCCGCGTCGCTGATCTGTAGTTGTTCGTCATTGGGAATCATGCCAATTCCTTAAAAATCAAACCTGAATGCGAGAACCTGTGGGAGCGAACTTGCTCGCGATGGCTGACTCACATTCAGCATTCCTGCTGAATGACACACCGCTATCGCGAGCAAGCTCGCTCCCACAGGGATTGGCGTGGGCCTTAGTACAGGCATTCAACGGCCATGGCCGTGGCTTCACCGCCGCCGATGCAAATCGCTGCGACACCGCGTTTCAGGCCTTTCTGGCGCAAAGCCGAAAGCAAGGTCACCAGAATCCGCGCACCCGAGGCACCGATCGGGTGGCCCAGCGCACAGGCGCCGCCGTGAACGTTGACCTTGTTGTGGGGGATTTCCAGCTTGGTCATGGTCACCAGGCTGACCACTGCGAAGGCTTCGTTGACTTCGAACAACTCGACGTCATCCAGCGACCAACCGGTTTTCTTCAGCAGTTTCTTGATCGCGCCCACCGGTGCCACCGGGAACAGACCTGGCGTATCAGCGAAAGCTGCGTGACCGTGGATCACCGCCAGCGGTTTCAGGCCGCGTTTTTCAGCTTCTGAACGCCGCATCAGCAGCAACGCCGCCGCGCCGTCGGAAATCGAACTGGAGTTGGCCGCCGTCACGGTGCCGCCGTCACGGAACGCCGGTTTCAGGCTGGCGATCTTGTCCAGTTTGGCTTTCGGTGGTTGTTCGTCATCGGTGATGAGTTTCTGCTCTTTACCGACCATGACCTGCAACGGGACGATTTCGGCGTTGAAGCTACCGTCCTTGATCGCCTGTTGCGCGCGGGTGGTCGAAGCGATTGCGAACTCGTCTTGCGCTTCACGCGTGAAGCCGTTGGCCTCGGCGCAGTCCTCGGCGAAGGTGCCCATCAGGCGGCCCTTGTCGTAGGCATCTTCCAGACCGTCGAGGAACATGTGGTCAAGCACTTTGCCGTGGCCCATGCGGTAGCCGCTACGAGCGCGGTCCAACAAGTAAGGTGCGTTGGACATGCTTTCCATCCCGCCAGCAACTACCACGTCGGCACTGCCGGCCAGCAGCATGTCGTGGGCCAGGATGGCGGCTTCCATGCCCGAGCCGCACATTTTGTTCAGGGTGGTGCAACGGGTCGACTTGTCCAATCCTGCGCCCAACGCAGCTTGCCGCGCCGGAGCCTGACCGAGGCCGGCAGACAGCACGCAACCAAACAGCACTTCTTCTACTGCGTCGGCAGCCACACCGGCGCGTTCGACGGCAGCGCGGATCGCAGCGGCGCCCAGTTGTGGCGCGGTGAGGCTTTTCAGTTCACCTTGAAAACCGCCCATTGGGGTGCGGACGGCGCTGACGATAACGATCGGATCGTGGGACATAGTCATGACAAATACTCCTTATTTGGCGGCCATACGCAAGGCACCGTCGAGACGGATCACCTCGCCGTTGAGCATGCTGTTTTCTATGATATGCCTGACCAGCGCGGCGTACTCAACCGGTTTGCCAAGGCGTGGCGGGAACGGTACACCAGCGGCCAGGGAGTCGCGCACCTCCTGGGTCATGCCGGCCATCATCGGCGTTTCGAAGATGCCTGGGGCAATGGTCATCACCCGGATACCGAAGCGCGCCAGCTCACGGGCGGCGGGCAACGTCAGGCTGGCGATCGCGCCTTTGGAGGCGGCGTAAGCAGCCTGGCCGATCTGGCCGTCGAAAGCCGCCACCGAGGCGGTATTGATGATCACCCCGCGCTCGCCGTCTTCATTGGCTTCGGTTTCGGCAATCGCCGCAGCCGCCAGGCGCAGCATGTTGAAGCTGCCGATCAGGTTGACGTTGATCACCTGGCTGAAGCTGGCCAGCGCGTGCGGGCCGTTCTTGCCGAGGATTTTCTCGCCACGGACCACACCGGCACAGTTGACCAGCCCGTGCAGGCCGCCAAACGCTGCAACCGCTGCCTGTACCGCCGCTTCTGCCGCTGCTTCCTGGCTGATGTCGGCCACGACGCAATGCGCGCCGAGCCGTTTTGCCTGAGCGGCGACAGCTTCAGCGTTCAAGTCCACCAGCATCACTTTGGCACCGGCGCCCACCAGCATTTCAGCGGTGGCCGCGCCCAGGCCCGACGCACCGCCGGTGACGAGAAAAACCTTGTTTTCGATCTGCATCATTGTTTCCTTGGATTCAAGCTGAAACGTTCTTCGCCGTGGCCTCTTGAGCCTTGGCGATTTCCTGGTTGCGCAAGATAAAGCGCTGCAATTTGCCGCTTGGGGTTTTCGGCAATTCGCTGACAAATTCGATTTCACGCGGGTATGAGTGCGCCGCCAATCGCTTGCGCACATGCTGACGCAGCTCTTCGACAAGCTCGGGGGATGCACGGTACTGCGCGCTGAGCACGACGAAGGCTTTCACCAGCTCGGTGCGCTCCGGATCCGGCTTGCCGATCACGGCCGCCTCGACGACTGCCGGGTGTTCGATCAACGCACTCTCCACGTCGAACGGGCCGACCCGGTAGCCGGAGGTGGTGATCACATCATCGCTACGGCCGACGAAGCTGATGCTACCGTCCGGGTTCAGTTCGACGGTATCGCCACTCAGGTAATAGTTGCCGACGAAGGCCTTGGTCAGTGCGCCTTCGTAACCGGCGAACCAGCACATCGGCGACTGTGTGCGGTCGATGGCGAGGATCCCCGGCTGACCGACCGACAATTCGTTATAGGCTTCATCCAGCACCACGATCCGGTGGCCAGGCGAGGCAAACCCTGCAGCACCGACATGAACCGGATGTTCAAGGCCATGGTGGTTGCACAGCACCATGCCGAGTTCGGTCTGGCCGTAATGGTCGTGGATCACCACGCCGAGGTTGTCGGCGAACCAGCGGATCACTTCCGGGTTCAACGGTTCGCCGGCGCTGCTGACAATCCGCAGTTTGCCTTTGATCGAACGGGCGAACTCATCCCCGCCAGCGATCAGCAAACGGTACGCCGTCGGTGAACCGGTGAGATTGGTGATGCCGTATTTGTTGATCACCCGGCAGGTGCTTTCGAGGGTGAACGGACCATCGTAAAAGGTGATCGGATGGCCCATGGACAACGGTCCGGTCACACCAAAGTAGATGCCGTAAGCCCAGCCCGGATCGGCGACGTTCCAGAACGCATCTTCAGGGCGCAGGTCCACCGCGTCGCGGGTGTAGCTCTGGAACGCGACGATCGCCTTGAGCGGCACCGACAGGGCTTTCGATGGGCCGGTGGTGCCCGAGGTGAACATCAGCAGGAACGGGTCTTCGCCGTTCAGCAGCACGGGTTCGCATTGAGCGGAATAATTGGGCAGTTCAGCCCAGAAACTGAAATCGCCGCGGACGATGCCCTGACCTTTCTGGCCGCCGACGGTGACGATGATCGGGCAGTCGGCAACGTCATTGAGCTTTGGGCGATTAACCGCGTCGGTCACCACCACCGCGGCGCCGGAACTGTTGAGGCGGTGTTCGATGGCTTTCGGGCCGAAGGCGGTAAACAGCGGCTGGTAGACCGCGCCGATGCGCCAGGTGGCGAACACCACAATCAGCAATTCGACATTGCGCGGCAACAGACCTGCGACCTTGTCGCCCTTCTTCACGCCTTGAGCCAGAAGGAAATTGGCAAAGCGCGCGGCTTTGTCCTGCAGGTCGCTGAAGGTGAACGTGGCGCTGGCACCGTCGCGGCCCTCCCAGAACAAGGCAATGCGCCCGGGTATCGCATGACGGTCGCAGCATTCAACGCAGGCGTTGAGTGCGGTCAACGAGCCGCTGAGCGCAGCATCGACGGTGTGCTGATAGTTGAACTGTGAAGTCGCAGACAGGTAATCGCGCATTGCCAGAATCCCTCTGTATTTTTATTAGGTTGGGGGAACCGTAAAAATCCAGGAAATACTCGCTCCGCGGGCGGCGCGGGACAATGGTCAAAGCTTTCAAGTTGCGTGACTGGTTTGGCCAAGGTTCAAGAGATGTGGCGCCTGGGCGGACGTCATCGCGAGCAAGCTCGCTCCCACATTTTGAACGCGTTCCCCTGTGGGAGCGAGCTTGCTCGCGATGAGGCCGGCCGTATCAACGCTGGGTCTGGATCAATGGGCTTCGTTGAGAATCAAACTGCGATAATGCCCGGGATTGGACCCCGACCATTTGCGAAATGCCTTGTAGAACGAGCTGGCATCGGCAAACCCGAGCCGCGTGGCGATCTCGGCGAAGCTGATCGAAGGTTCGGCCAGCCAGACAATCGCCAGTTCCTTGCGCACGCTGTCCTTCAACCCCTGATAGGTCTGCCCTTCTTCCGCCAGGCGTCGACGCAGCGTCGAAGCAGACATACACAAGCGCTGCGCCAGGCTGTCGGTTTCCGGCCACTGTTCGGCAGGCAGTTGCCGCAAATCGTGTTTGATCCGGCTGGCGAGGCTTTGCGGGTCGCGATACTTGACCAGGATATTGGCCGGCGCATGGGCCAGAAAGCGCTTGAGCTCGTCGCTGCTGCGCTTGATCGGCAGATCCAGGCAATCAGCCGAGAAGATCATCCGGGTGCGCGGTCGGTCGAAGCGCAGGTTCTCGGAGAACATCACCTTATAGTCATCGCAGAAGTCCGGTTCCGCGCAGCGCAGTTCGATGGCCAGAATCGGTATCCGTCGCCCCGCCAGCCAGCAGGCAACGCCATGGACGATCATCCAGTAGGTGAAGTAAGTGAAGGCGCGACGCGGATCCTGGTCGTCTTCGAGCAGGACGATTTCCGCCAGGCTTTGCTGATGAACCAGCTGCGCGGGCATGCGCTCCAGCATCAACGACAGAAACCCCAACCCGGCCGTCAATCCCGCTGCCAGCGTCGGCTGGGCCATGGCGCAACGGCAGAGAAACTCCAGACTGCCGGATTTCAACCGGCGCGGGTCCATGCCAAAGAACTCATCGTCCATGCGCCGCGCCAGCAGTCGCCACAGCCGCGCATAGGCCGTGGCTGGAACACGCGCATCAGCCACGCTGAGCAAGCGCGGTTCAATCCCGACCTTGAGCAAGACTTCAATGCTGACCGCACTCGACTCGCAGCTTTGCAGCAGTGCTTCGCGCACCAGATGAATGGAGATGGTGTCTTTTTCCGACATTGAACGTGGTGAACCCTGTTTTTTGTTTGTCGGCCATCTTAGCGCAGACATCGATATTTTGACTCGTTCAGCTGCCGTTCAGGTAAATGACAATCACCTCTATTTAGTAATGAGTATCATTATGTTACAAATTAGCTTCCACTCTACAGATGACGCGGTGCTGAATGCTGGTTCCCTTTCTAATCATGCTGCGCGAAGGCGTTGAAGCGGCGTTAATCGTCGGCATCATTGCCAGTTATCTCAAGCAAACCGGACGCGGCCAATGGATGCCCGCCATGTGGATCGGGGTTTTCCTCGCCGTCGCGCTGGCTCTGCTGGTGGGCGGTGGCCTGGAGTTAGTCAGCGCTGAATTCCCGCAAAAACAACAGGAACTCTTCGAAGGCGTGATCGGCCTGCTGGCGGTCGGCATTCTGAGCTCCATGGTGTTCTGGATGCGCAAAGTGGCGCGCTCGATCAAGCACTCGCTGCACGTTTCCCTCGATCACGCGATGGCCGGTTCCAAACACCAGATCACTGCACTGATTGCCATGGTGTTCTTCGCCGTCGCCCGGGAAAGCCTTGAAACCGTGTTCTTCCTGCTCGCGGTATTCCAGCAGAGCGAAGGTCCGGGAGCGCCTGTCGGCGCCCTGCTCGGCCTGGCGCTGTCGATTGTCATCGGTTTCCTCATCTACAGCGGCAGCATGCGCCTGAACCTGGCCGCGTTCTTCCGCTGGACCGGGCTGTTCATTCTGATGGTGGCGGCTGGAATTCTCGCAAGCTCGGTGCGCGCACTGCATGAAGCCGGGCTGTGGAATCACCTGCAAACCGTTTTGTTCGATTTCAGCGCAACCCTGCCGATGGATGGCCCGTTGGGTTCGGTGCTGGCCGGCATGTTCGGTTATCAGGATGCGCCAACCGTCAGCACTCTCGGCGCTTACCTGATTTATCTGCTGGTCGCGCTGGTGATGTTCTTCCTTCCGGGCAGCGCGCCGGCCAAACCGGCCACCACGCCACCCTCTTCTGTTTCCAGCCATTAAGGGCATTCATGTCAAACCAGGCCCCTCTTCAGACCTCGCCTCCCCGCGCCTTGCGCTGGGCGGTGGCCGGTTCGGTGATCGTGATGATCGCCGCTGGCGGGTTGTTCTATTACGCGTCGCAAATGGCCGCGGCCAAGCGCCAGACCAATCATGACGAGATCACCGTCACGATTAATCCGCACAGCTGCGAGCCAAATGCTCTAAGCGTCCCGGCGGGCCACAGCAGTTTTCGCATCGTCAACCGCTCGGATCGCGCCGTTGAATGGGAAGTCCTCGACGGTGTTCTGGTGCTTGTTGAACGGGAAAACATCGCACCCGGCCTGAGTCAGGTGGTCACCGCCAACTTGTTGCCTGGAGACTACGCGATTACCTGCGGCTTGCTCAGCAATCCGCGCGGCACGCTGCACGTCACGCCCACCGCCGCATCCGATGCAGCGGCCAAGGCACGTCCGTCGATGGTGGCGTTTATCGGTCCTTTGTCGGAGTTTCGGGTTTACCTGAGCAGTCAGGGCACCGCACTGATCAACGCTGTCACCGCGTTGCAACAGGCCATCGACGCCGGTGACCTGGGTCAGGCCCAGGCACTCTACGTGCCGGCCCGCGTGGCCTATCAACGTATCGCGCCAGCGGCTCAACGGATGGCGGAGCTGGACAAGGTCATCAACGCTCGCGCCGATTACTTTGAAAAGCGCGAACAGGATCCGGACTTCATCGGCTTCCACCGTCTCGAGTACGCGCTGTTTCAACAACGAAACATCGACGGTCTGGCGCCGATCGCCCAGCGTCTGGTCGCCGACGTCACGCAGCTCAAGCAGCAACTGCTGGCCCAATCGCTGCCGCCAGAACAACTGGTGAGCATCGTCGCCCGCAATCTCCGCAACATGGCCGATGTACGCGCCAGCAGCGGTGAAGAAGAACGTTACAGCCACATCGACCTTAATGGTTTCGCCGCCAACCTGGACGTCACCCGCAAAGTGGTCGATCTGTTGCGTCCGTTACTGACCAAGCCTGCCGCCGCGTTACTGACCCGATTGGACACGGCTACCAACGCTCTCGATGCCGAACTCAATGGCTTGCAGGTGAAAGACGGTTACAGCAGTTACGACAGCGTCGGCGCCGATCAACGCGCACAACTCGCCGACAAGGCCAAGGTTCTGGCCGATGCACTCGATGGAATCGATCCCGCCCTTGGCCTCTCCGGCCTATAAGCAGAAGAAAAATCCAGATGAACGATTTAGATCAGATCAATGCCCAGCGTCGCCGCGTACTGCTGGGCATGGGCGCCGCCGGTGTCGCGTTGGCGGGCAGCACGTTGAGCTGTCCGGCCATGGCCGCCAGCCCGGCGCAAGTCACTGAAGCACCGAACAGCGACAAAACCCAGGATCGCCATGACTTCCACGGCCAGCACCAGACCGGCATCGTCACGCCGCGCCCGGCGTGCGGCATGCTGGTGTCGTTCGACGTATTGGCCACCGACCGCGAAGACCTCGAACGGCTGTTTCGCACGCTGAACCAACGCATTGCGTTCCTGATGACCGGTGGCCCGGTGGCTCAGGTCGACCCGAAGTTCCCACCCGTGGACTCGGGAATTCTTGGCCCGGTGGTGACACCCGACAACCTGACCATCACCGTTTCGGTGGGTGAATCGCTGTTCGACGAACGCTTCGGCCTGGCCAGCGCCAAGCCCAAGCGATTGATCCGCATGGTCGGCTTCCCCAACGATGCACTGCAACCGGAGCTCTGCCATGGCGACCTGAGTCTGCAGTTCTGCGCCAACACCGCAGACACCAATATTCACGCCTTGCGCGACATCGTGAAGAACCTGCCGGACCTGCTGCTGGTGCGCTGGAAACAGGAAGGCAGCGTTCCGCCGCAAGCGCCGGCCAAGCCTGGAACACCTGCGCAGAGTGCGCGCAACTTCCTCGGTTTTCGTGACGGTTCGGCCAACCCCGATTCCAACGACAAGAAAGCCATGGAGCAGATTGTCTGGGTGCAACCGGGCAGCGATGAGCCGGCCTGGGCGGCCAATGGCAGCTATCAGGCGGTGCGGATTATCCGCAACCTTGTCGAGCGTTGGGACCGCACGCCGCTGCAAGAACAGGAAAGCATTCTCGGTCGGGTCAAAAGTACCGGCGCGCCCATCGGTGGGAGCCATGAAAGCCAGGTGCCCGACTATGCCAAGGACCCTCACGGCAAGCTGACCAAAATGGACGCGCACATCCGTCTGGCCAACCCGCGCACTGCCGCGACCCAGGCGAACCTGATCCTGCGTCGGCCGTTCAATTATTCCAACGGCGTGAGCAAAAACGGTCAGCTGGAAATGGGCTTGCTGTTCATCTGCTATCAGGCTGACCTGCACAACGGTTTCATCACCGTGCAAACCCGACTCAACGGCGAGCCGCTGGAGGAATACCTCAAGCCCATCGGCGGCGGCTACTTCTTCACCTTGCCAGGCGTAACCGGCGACAAGGATTTCATCGGTCGCTCATTGCTTGACTCCACTCAACCGAAAACCACGGCTTAACCCCCTAAACACAACAAACTCACGGAAAAGTCCCATGAAAAAGTCGCCTCTCGCTTTGCTGGTTGCCCTTGGCCTGCTCCACGCTCCACTGTCAGCTTTCGCCGTCACAGCGCCGCTGGATCTGGTGGGGCCGATCTCGGATTACAAAATCTACGTCACCGAGCAGCTCGACGGGTTTGCCAGCCACACCCAGCAGTTCACCGACGCGGTGAAGAAAGGTGACCTGGCTACCGCTCAAAAACTCTATGCACCGACCCGTGTTTACTACGAGTCGATCGAGCCGATTGCCGAGCTGTTCAGTGACCTCGATGCGTCCATCGACTCGCGCGTCAACGACCACGAAAAAGGCGTCAAGGCTGAAGACTTCACCGGTTTCCACCGCATCGAATACAGCCTGTTCTCCGAGAAAACCACCGAGGGCCTTGGTGACCTGGCCGATGGTCTGAACAACAACGTCAAGGACCTGCAAACCCGCGTTGCCGGCCTGACCTTCCCTCCGGAAAAAGTCGTGGGTGGTGCTGCTACATTGCTCGAAGAAGTCGCTGCGACCAAGATCTCCGGTGAAGAAGACCGCTACAGCCACACCGACCTGTATGACTTCCAGGGCAACATCGACGGCGCGAAGAAAATCGTCGACCTGTTCCGTCCGCAGCTCGAGAAACAGGACAAGGCCTTCGTCGCCAAAGTCGACAAGAACTTCGCCAGCGTGAACACGATTCTGGCCAAGTACAAAACCGCTGGCGGCGGTTTCGAGACCTACGACAAGGTCAAGGAAAACGACCGCAAGGCGCTGGTCGGCCCGGTCAACACCCTGGCTGAAGACCTGTCGACCCTGCGTGGCAAGTTGGGTCTGAACTAAGCGTTGTTTCAACGTTGCCTGAACTGACGCCATCGCGAGCAAGCTCGCTCCCACACTGGATCTGTGTCTGACCACACTGTTGTGATCAACATAGAACCCATGTGGGAGCGAGCTTGCTCGCGATGGCGGCCTTACAGGCACCCATCCCCCGAAAACAACCGTTAGCCTGCTTCCTTTTATTTCAGACCCGCGCCATGATGCAGCTCTCTAACCGCCCGCCCGCGAACGAGCCCTCATGTCTGCGCAACAAACGCCTCCCACCAGCTCCATGGCGATCACCCTGCAGATCGTCTCCATCGTTTTTTATACCTTCGTCGCGTTCCTCTGCATCGGTCTGCCGATTGCGGTGTTGCCAGGCTATGTCCATGAGCAACTGGGTTTCAGCGCCGTCATTGCCGGCCTGACCATCGGCTCGCAGTACCTTGCCACCCTGCTCAGCCGGCCCATGGCAGGCCGTATGTCTGACAACATCGGCACCAAACGGGCGATTGTGTACGGGTTGCTGGGGATCGTGCTCAGTGGCGTGCTGACGTTGCTGTCGACCTTGTTGCAAAGCCTGCCGTTGCTGAGCCTGATGATTCTGATCGGCGGTCGCTTGTTGCTGGGGATCGCCCAAGGCTTGATTGGCGTCGGTACCATCAGCTGGTGCATGGGCCAGGTCGGTGCCGAACACACCGCCCGCTCGATTTCCTGGAACGGCATTGCCTCATATGGCGCGATTGCGATTGGTGCGCCACTGGGTGTGGTGATGGTCAGTCAGTTGGGTTTCGTGAGCCTTGGGATTGCACTCTCGGTGCTCGCGCTGGCGGCGCTGCTGCTGATTCGCAACAAGCCCTCGGTGCCGGTCATTCGCGGTGAGCGGTTGCCGTTTTGGGCGGTGTTCGGGCGCGTCGCACCCTTTGGCGCCAGCCTGAGTCTGGCTTCGATTGGCTACGGTACGCTCACCACCTTTATTACCCTGTTCTATATCAGTCGCGGCTGGACCGGTGCGGCCTGGTGCCTGACGGTTTTTGGCATCTGTTTCATCCTCTCGCGCCTGCTGTTTATCTCCAGCATCAACCGCTTTGGCGGGTTCAACTCGGCCATCGCCTGCATGAGCATCGAAACCCTGGGGCTGGGCCTGCTCTGGTTGGCGCCTTCAACGGCGGTGGCGTTGATTGGTGCGGGGCTGACCGGGTTCGGTCTGTCACTGGTTTATCCGGCATTGGGTGTCGAAGCCATCAAGCAAGTACCAAGCAGCAGCCGTGGTGCCGGCTTGAGTGCCTATGCGGTGTTTTTCGACCTGGCGCTGGCGATTGCCGGGCCATTGATGGGCGCGGTGGCGCTGAACCTGGGGTACTCGTGGATTTTCTTCTGCGCGGCGCTGTTGTCGATCACCGGACTGGGGCTGACTTTGCTGCTGAAACGTCGCTCAGCACTCAGCCCCTCGTAAGCCCCTGGCGTCTACGGCAACGTCTGGTCAGCCGTCTGCATCCCCGCCCCGCTCGGTTTGCTCAGGGTTTGGGCAAAGAAGCGCCCGGCTTCGGAGATCAGGTTGCGGTGAATGTCCTCGCGGTCAACGCCGTCAGCATCGGTGCACAAGGCCGGCATCGCCGCGAGTTGCTCCTGGGTACACGGTGCCATGAACACGAAATGCCCGGCCCCGGCCAGCAGTTTGAAATCCGGAGCAACAGGCAGCTTGCGAGCGAGCGCCGCGGCGTTTTTATCGAGGGCGACCAGTTTGTCGCCATCGCCGCTATAGAGCAGCACCGGCACATGCACACCGGCCAGGGTATGGCGGCCGAACTTCAGGCTCAATGGCGCCATCAGTAACAGCGCATGAACCCGCGGGTCAGCGACTGGCTGCAAGTCTTCGCGGTCGACAATCAGTTCACCGTTGGTGCTGCAGGCGTCCCCGTCGTCAGGGCGTTCTTTGCAGTAACGGCGTAAACGATTCAGGTCCGGTGTGGCGCCCGAAAGAATCAACGCCGTTTCGCCACCGGCCGAGTAGCCGATCACCCCGACCTCGTCGGGATTGACGAACGGCGACAGCATCGGGTCGGCCAGGGTGGCGGTGATGGCTTCGGAAATCTGGATCGGCCGGCCATAAAGGTTGCTTAACGTACCAAGGCGGCTGTGGTCCTTGGAGTTGTCGCCGGGATGAATCACCGCCACCACCACAAAGCCTTTGCGTGCCAGCGATGTGGCAAGGTCATGCAATGCCAGTGGAGTACCGATGTTGCCGTGAGACAGCATCAACATCGGAAAGCGGCCAATTGCGACTCTTGCGTCTTCGGTCGCCTGGACTTGATAACCCTCGAGCTTGCTTGAATGCTCGATACCGGTCGACGGGTAAAAGGCGATGGCCCGCATGGGCTGTGAATCCAGCGGATCGAGAAACGTCAGCTCATGGTAGCCAACGCTCCAATGAGGGTGCGGCGCAGGCGCGGCTTGCACTGAATTCAGGCTGCTGAGCAGGCAAATCAGTAACATTGCACAAAGACGCATCATGGGATGCCCCACCTTGTTACCCGATTGGAATACCCGTTTTCCGCCAATCCCTTGGACTTAGAGCCTTGTGTCGGTGTTTGCCACTTTTTTCAAGGTCTACGCAGAACGGGGCCGATAACCCGAGACTGCATAACCTGGGCCAACACCTGAAACGACAGCGTTTTTGAAACAGATACAAAAAGACTCCGTACCCTGATCGTTTTACGACGATCAGAATACAGAGTCTAGTGGGTATTGCCTGAGCTTTTTGACTCTTTACGCAAGCCTTACGCGGCAGCGAACAATTGCTCGCTGATTTGCGCCTGAGCGTCGCTCATGGCTTTGTTGCGAACGTCGTCACCATAAGCCAGGCCATGGGCGCGGACGAACTCGATATCGGTGATGCCCATGAAGCCCAGCATGACTTTCAAGTACTCTTCGTGACCTACGCCAGTCGCCTGCCCCAGGTGCATACCGCCAGAAGTCGATACCACGACGACTTTCTTGTTACCGCACAGGCCTTCAGGGCCGGCTTCGGTGTAGCGGAAAGTCTGGCCGGCAACGGCAATGCGGTCGATCCAGGCCTTGAGCTGAGTCGGGATAGTAAAGTTGTACATCGGTGCTGCGATCACGACGGCATCGGCAGCGAGGAATTCGGCCAGGGTCGAAGCACTCAGCTCGGCTTCATGCTGTTGTGCGGCGTTACGCAATTCGGCAGTAGTACCGGCAGCAACCAGCGTCGCGGCAGAGAAATGGCTGATGGCATCGCTGGCCAGGTCGCGGTAGGTCACCACGGCAGCAGGCTCGGCGGCTTTCCAGGCCTGGACGACACTGTGGCTCAACTGACGGGAAGCAGAGTTATCGCCAAGGATGCTCGAATCAATGTGCAAGAGTTTCATGTGGGATCTCCAAGTGAGGATCGCCACCGGGCGATCTAGTGGGGATAATCCTACAGGCGAAACCAATAGCTGATTAGTTAGCAGTTATGCGATAGTTTGTCCCACTGATAGGACAGTTGAGTAGCGCCATGCAAGACCTCAATGACCTTTACTACTTCGCCAAAGTGGTCGAAGCCGGCGGTTTCGCCGCTGCCGGGCGCGTATTGGGCATTCCCAAGTCGCGGTTGTCGCGGCGTATTGCCGAACTTGAAGAGCGTCTGGGGGCCCGCCTCCTCCAGCGCACCACCCGCCAGCTCAAGCTGACCGCTGTCGGCGAGCGTTATTTGCGCCATTGCCAGGCAATGCTGCTGGAGGCAGAGATGGCTGACGAGGCCGTCGCCAGTATGTCCAGCGAACCCCGAGGGCGATTGCGGGTTTCCTGCCCCGTTGGGCTGGCTCATGAGTTTTTGCCATCGGTCATCAGCTCGTTTCTGGAACGCTTCCCTCAAGTTCAATTGGAAATGCAATTGCTCAACCGCCGGGTCGATCTGGTGACCGAAGGCATCGATGTCGCCTTGAGAGTGCGTGATCTGGGAGATGAAGACCCGTTGCTGGTCACCCGGCGCCTGCGTCAGGCGCAAATGGTGATGATCGCCAGCCCGGCCTTTCTACGCGATCACCCGATCAACAACCCGGAAGACCTGAAGCAGGTTCCGGTGCTCGGCGCCCTGGAGGCTGATCGCATGGTGCATGTGCGCATGCTCGATGCTCAGGGCACAACCTGCGACCTGACGCTGGAAGCACGGCTCGGGATCGATGATTTCATCGTACGCAAAGCCTGCACGCTGGCGGGTCTTGGCTTCACCCTGCTGCCGATGATGTACTGCGAAGAGGAACTGGAAAACGGCTCGCTGGTGCAACTCTTGCCCGAGTGGTCGCTGCCTGGCGGTTGGCTGCTGGCGGTCTACCCTCATCGGCGCGGTTTACTGCCGGCGGTGCGCGCCTGGATCGACCATTTGACCGAATCATTCAAAGCCTGTGGGGATCGATTGTTATGACGGCCAAACCGATGACTGAAGAAGACGTGGCACGTTTCTGCCTGGCACTGCCCGGCGCGCAAGAAGATTACAAATGGGGTGGCGTGCGGGTGTTTTCAGTGGCCGGAAACAAGATGTTTGCCCTGCAAAACCTGCGGGGTGAGTCATTAGCGTTCAAGGTCGACAAAGAGCTGTTTCTGGGGCATGTCGACCGCCCCGGTATCGCGCCTGCGCCCTATCTGGCAAGGGCGCAGTGGATCATCATGCAAACGCCCTACCCACTTGGCGCCGATGAGCTGCAAGGCTTGCTGCAACGCTCTCACCAACTGGTGGTGAGCAAGCTGCCCAAGCGCGTACAGGTCGGGTTATTGATTTAGAAGAGCCTGAAGAGGCCGGCGCCAAGAAACAACTGGTCGATCCAGAACACCTCGTGCAACAGCACGATGATCCAGAACACCAGTTGATAAGACACTTTGCGAGTCTTGTGCCGAAACACCTGCTGGGCGAGCAAAGCGCCCGGCCAGCCACCGGCCAGTTCGATTGCGTGCAGCACGTTTTCCGGTGTACGCCAGCTATCGACCCGGGCCTTGCGCTTGTCGCTCCAGTACAAGTAGAACGCCAGCAGGCTGACAATCGCATAGGCCACGAGCGGAATCAGCGAAATCCCGCGCCACCAGAGAAGCATCGAGCCAAATGCCGGCAAGGCGCACAGCGCCAGGAACACCAGGCCTTTGAGGCGCGGGTGTTGAATCCCGCGCCCATTGCGTGGCTCAATCATGATGTAGCCGCTGCCCAGTCGACCCAACCGAACTGCCAGGTCGCCAGGATCAACAAGCCGAACACGATCCGGTACCAGGCAAACGCAGCGTAGCTGTGGCTGGCGATGAACTTGAGCAAGCCCTTGACCGCGATCATCGCGAAAATAAACGCAGTGACGAAGCCGATGGCGAACACCGGGAGGTCAGCGGCCTGAAACAGGTCGCGATACTTGTAGCCGGAGTACACCGCGGCACCGACCATGGTCGGCATGGCCAGGAAGAACGAGAACTCGGTGGCGGTTTTGCGCGACAAGCCAAACAACAAGCCGCCGATGATCGTCGAACCGGAGCGCGAAGTGCCGGGAATCATCGCCAGACACTGGGCAAAACCGACTTTCAGGGCATCTTTCCAGGTGATCTCGTCGACAGTTTCGGCGTGCACGCTGTGCTCGCGACGTTCAGCCCACAACATGATGACCCCGCCCACTACCAGCGCCGTCGCCACGGTGATCGGGTTGAACAGGTATTTGTGGATCATATTGGCGAAGATCACACCCAGCACCACAGCCGGCATGAAAGCGATCAACAGGTTAACGGTAAACCGCTGAGCGTTGCGCTGCGTTGGCAACCCGGTGACCACGTCGAGTATCTTGCGGCGAAACTCCCAGACCACGGCCAGGATCGCGCCGAGCTGGATGATGATGTTGAATGCCTTCTCGCGCTCGCCACCGAAGTTGAGCAAATCCGCGACGATAATCTGGTGCCCGGTACTGGAAATGGGCAAAAACTCTGTCAGTCCTTCTACAACGCCAAGAATCAAAGCCTGAACGGCGGTCCAAAAATCCATTAATCCCCCAATGAAGCGATGCCTCCAAAGCATGCCTCGTTCATAAAATTTACGCGTCCACTGCGATCAGCGTCACCGAATGACAACACGCACGATCCCCACGCGAAGCCGTAAAAATCCGCTGAAAAATCCGCGCAACTTCAGGTTTTTGCTGACGCGGCCGAAATCCTATCAGACATGCCTGAATAACGCTGCGTCGTAATTGGACTTGAGTCGGATAGGCCCAGCGGCAAAAGCGTGCCTCAATGCTGGCGGTCGTTTATGACAGAACAAGAACAAAAACCGGAGTAACAAGGTTATGAATAGCTTGCGCAGTGTGTCGATCAGCCGTCGTCTGTGGCTCATCCTGATTGTGGCTGTGCTGATGCTGTTGACGTTGGGTGTGTTGATGCTCAAGCAGATCCACGATGACCTCTATCAAGCCAAGGCACAGAAAACCCAGCACGTGGTGCAGACGGCCAGCGGCATTCTGGCCTACTACCACGACCTGGAAACCGCCGGCACCCTGACCCGCGAAGCCGCGCAGAAACAGGCATTGAGCGTGGTACGCGGGTTGCGCTACGACCAGAACGACTACTTCTGGATCAACGACCTGACACCCGTGATGGTCATGCACCCGACCAATCCGAAACTTGAAGGCCAGAATCTTTCCGCGATCAAGGATCCGGACGGCTTCGCGTTGTTCAACGAGATGGTGGTCATCGCCAAGGCCAAGGGCGCCGGCATGGTTGACTATCGCTGGCCAAAACCGGGCGCCAGTACACCGGTCCAGAAAACCTCCTATGTGAAACTCTTCGAACCCTGGGGCTGGGTCATTGGTTCGGGTGTGTACATCGATGACATGCAGGCCGAGTTCTACGCACAGATGTGGCAGACATCGCTTGTCGGGCTCGCGATTGCCGTGCTGATGGCGCTGCTGGTGATCCTGATTGCGCGCAGTATCGTGCGCCCACTCCAGGAAACCGTGCACGCCATGGCCAATATCGCCAGCGGTGAAAGCGATCTGACCCGTAGCCTTGATACCCACGGCCAGGACGAAGTGACTGAGTTAGCGCAGCATTTCAACGCGTTCACGGCAAAACTGCGGCGGGTCATCAGCCAGTTGCAACTGTCCGCCAGTGCCTTGGGGCAGTCATCCAGCGACTTGGGCAATGATGCGGCCCAAGCCCAGGCACGCAGCCAGCAACAGTCACAACAAATGGAACTGGTGGCGACTGCCATCAATGAAGTGACCTATGGCGTGCAGGACGTGGCCAGGAATGCCGAACACGCCGCCAGCGAAATGCGCGACGCGCAAGCGCAGGCACAACAGGGGCAAGTGAACATCGATGGGAGCTTGCAGCAGATCGATCAGCTGTCCAGCACCATCGATCAAGCCGTTGAGGTTATCCGCACCCTGGCCACCGAAAGCACACAGATCGGCAGCGTACTCGAGGTGATCCGCTCGATCGCCGAACAGACCAATCTGCTGGCGCTCAACGCGGCCATTGAAGCCGCCCGCGCCGGTGAGCAAGGACGGGGCTTCGCCGTGGTGGCCGATGAAGTCCGGCTGCTGGCACAGCGCACACAAAAGTCCACGGCTGAAATCCAGTCAATGATCGAGCGCTTGCAGAGCCATTCCGAGGCGGCAGTCAAAGTGATCGGCGACAGCAGCCGCGCCTCGCAGCTGACCATTGAACAGGCCGGGTTGGCGGGTGCCAGCCTGAACGCGATCGGCCAGGCGCTGAATAATCTCAACGGCCTGAACGCCTCGATTGCCAGCGCAACCCTGCAACAGGCGCATGTGGTCGAGGACATCAACCAGAACGTCACCCAGGCCGCGGGCTTGTCCCACAGCACGGCCTTGGCCGCTGAGCAATCGAGCGTCGCAAGTGTGCATTTGAAAGAGCTCAGTGAGCAGTTGAATGGCCTGCTCAAGCAGTTTCGGGTGTAGACACACCTTGCGGTGAAACACTGCCCATGTGGGAGCGGGCTTGCCCGCGAAGAACGATAACGCGCAATGCCTGAAAAAYYGCGGTGTTCGCTTCGCGGGCAAGCCACGCTCCCACAGGGTCCGCGGCTTAACTGACCGGCTTCGGGCAAGCCCCCCTCGCCACAATCCCCACCTGCGTTACAATCGGCGCCCTTTTCAACTTCACCAAGGATCCTTCATGTCCGGGCTTGAACTGTTTGCCGCCGCACTCGGCGTGATTGCCGTCTGGTTGACGGTCAAACAGAACCCCTGGTGCTGGCCGATCGGACTGGTCATGGTGCTGCTCTATAGCTGGATCTTCTTCGAGGTGAAGCTGTATTCGGACATGCTGCTGCAGGTGATTTACGCTGGCTTGCAGCTCTATGGCTGGTGGCAGTGGACTCGCGCCGGCGAAGCGCAACATGGACGGCAAGTCACGCAACTGGATGGCCGCTCGATGTGGGCGGGGTTGGCCGTCGGTGCCGTCGGCAGCTTGCTGCTGGGCGCGGCCATGGCTCACTGGACCGACGCCGCGCAGCCCTGGCTGGACGCAGCATTGACCGGCTTCAGTCTGGTGGCGCAACTGTGGATGGCGCAAAAACGCCTGCAGTGCTGGCCGCTGTGGATTGCCGTCGATGTGATTTTCGTCGGGCTGTTTACCTACAAGGGCTTGTACCTGACGGCTGCGCTCTACGGCCTGTTTACGCTGATCGCCGTACAAGGCTGGCGCGAATGGCAGGCCGATCCGGCGTTACGCGCATGAAGGTCCTGGTACTCACCGGCCCTGAGTCCAGTGGCAAAAGCTGGTTATCGGCAGAACTTCAACGCCACTTTGGTGGGTTGCTGGTGGGCGAATACGTACGTTACTTCATCGAACAGAACCCTCGTGATACCTGCCTTGCCGATATCCCGGAAATTGCCCGTGGCCAAATGACCTGGGAAGACAGTGCCCGGGCCCAGCGCCCCGCGCTGCTGATTCTCGACACGCACCTGCTGAGCAACATACTGTGGAGCCAAACCCTGTTTGGCGAATGCCCCGCGTGGATCGAGGACGCGCTGCTGGCGAGGCAGTATGACTTGCACTTGTTGCTTTCCCCTGAAGTGGTGGACTGGACGGATGACGGCCAACGCTGCCAACCGGATCTGAACCAGCGCCTGGCGTTCTTCAACGCAACAAAAGCCTGGCTGGAACAACACGAGCAACGACTACAAGTCATCAATGGCGACTGGGTTGAGCGCCGTCGTCAGGCCTTTGCTGCTGTGGAGCAATTGCTCACGCCGTGAAGTTACCTCCGCTCGGAACGTCCCCGGTTTCCCACCGCTTTTTGGGCCATGTGTCCATTCCTGAAACACTCCAGTGCAGCGCAACAGCCCTATCAACGGCCTTCATCCTCTTGTCATGCTGACTGTTAAGTCATTGGTACACTCGCCCGCAAACACTTGATTTAGAGCTTTTCGACCGATGGGGCCGGCTCGCGATGGCGGGCACTGTCTCACGGTTGATACAGCTCAAACATCCCCCTGCCTGCCCTACCCCATAACGTATTGAATTCAATCAATAAATAAAAAGCGGCACAGCTTCTGCTCTCTCCTTCACAACGCTGACCAGAGCCAGCGCAAAAAAGAAGAGGGAGTGCCGACGTGGAGACAATCGATAAAGGCTTTATCCGCCTCCTGCTGATCGGATGTGCGTTCAGCTCTGTCATCAGTCTGCCTGTCCCGGCCGCCGATGGGATCATCGTCATCCAGCGGGAAGTCCAAACGCGTAACGCGACTCGCCGCCCCATGGTTCCCGACCCTAACCCCCTGACCGTCAATGCCAACCCGTCCAGGCAAGTCATCAGTGCAACCAACGAACTGTCGGACAGTGACATTTCCGGCATCAGCAGCGGTGCAAGCATCGCCGGCACGATCACTCAAGCCACCGGCACGCTGAGCGACCACATCAACGGTCAGTCACAGCTGCCCGGCTTGTCCGCAGGACATTCCGCGGGCTCCGGCAACGGCATTGCCAACAGGATCGACGGCACCATCCAGCAAGGCCTGGGCAGTCTGAATGTTATCGGGGGGACAATGAAATGAATCGCACTCTGCTGATTCTGGCCATGTTTTGCAGTGCACCGACCTTTGCCCAACCGCCTGTCATCGATACGGCCACCATCGACAACTCCGGCAGCCAATACCAGGGCAACTTCTCGGTCAACCAGGCAGCCGGCGATCAGCAACAACAGGCCAACGCCCGAGCCATCGCCATTGACACCAACGCCAGCGCCACCACGCAGATTCGCCAACGGTTGCGTACTCAGGTCGATCCCAGGATCGATGCTCAATCAGCCATTAAAGGCAACGCCTTCAGTAACGGCAATGGCGTACTGGGGGTCAACCAGAGTTCGGGCACCGGCAACCAGCAAGCCAACGCCCTGCGGATAAGCATCAGTGCTACGCCGCAAAGTATCGACGACAGCGTCCTCAAGCAACAGAACGTGGCGCTGCTCAACAGCTCCGATTCAACGGATCCTACTCGTGGCCATCGCCAGGTCGCTATCAGCGACCAGGCCTTCACCGGTAGCCGTGGGGTGATCCAGTTGAATCAGAGCGCCGGGGTGGGAAACCGAACGGCCAACACCCTGAGCGTACGGGTCGCGGATTGACCCAAAAGGTAAAAAACAACACTTAACCTAAAAATAAAGTACGGAGAATCAGCATGAAACCCTCAATGGCACTCAAGCCTCTGGTTTTCGCAATCGCTGCGGTAATGGCTATTGCTGTACAAGCTGGCCAGCGTGATGACGAGCATCATCATCGTCATCATGTAAATCCAAAAGACACCACCAATGCTGGCGCCACTGCCAACGCTATGGATAAACAAACCAGCACTAATAACTACATCAGCAATGAAGGGACTAAAAACACTGCCAACATGACCAACTCGGCCACGGGCGCCTCCGGTAACGTCGGTGTCAACGTTGCAGCAGGCGACGGTAACCAACAAGACAACGCTGCGGCCATTGCCAGCGGCGATGGCTCGTTTGTCTTCGGGTCTGTGGTGGCAAACGCCAAGGTAACGCAAACCCAAAACAACAACTATGTCGACAACTACTCCACCAACAACAGCGCCAATATGAGTGGTTCGGCCAACGGCGGCAGCGGCAACATGGGTATCAACATGGCTGCTGGCGACCTTAACCAACAGAAAAACACCATGGCGATCGCTGTGTCTGGCGGCAAGCACGCTACTGCAACCGCGAGTGCCGATCAATCAGGCCCAGGCCTGAGGGTGGAAAACGGGGCCGACCGGACGTACCGCCTGGATACTCTGTCGCGTACCGTCACATCCAGCGGTCATGAGTCTTTCAAAGAGGCATCCAAATCGCAGTCTGCTTCGGACTTTAGCAAGCACCTTGCTACGGCCTTTACTTCAGACTTTGATGCGAAATCTGCTTCGAAATCTGCCAGCGCCTCTGCTTCTCACGCTGCTGTGAAAGCTAACCTGGACGTGAACGTGGACGTGGATCTTAGCGCTAGCAGGAATGAGGGTCGCCGTCACAGCAGCAGCAGTGCGAATTTCGACGCGGATATCGACGCATCGCTCAACGCATCGATCGACAAATCGAACAGCAAATCGCACAGCGCATCGAGCAGCGTATCGCGCGACGCATCGGGCAGCACATCGTTCGACGCATCTGGCCGCGAATCTAAAGATAAGTCGCAAAGCTTCAGCGAGTCCAGCTCCTTTGACTTGAGCCACACCGTGTCCTGGCAAGTGCTGACCCCAACTGGCTGGGCAAACCCTGTGACCAACACTGCCAACCTGAACGGTTCGGTGAATGGTGGCAGCGGCAACCTGGGCGTCAACGTGGCTGCCGGTGCTGGCAACCAACAAAGCAACTCGCTGTCCATTGCATCCGGTTGCAGAACCTGCCTGTAAACCTAGCTCCAGAGTCTGGAGAGCCCCCTTCGGGGGGCTTTTTTTCACTCTCGCACGGAAGGCTTACGATCATGCGCATTTTCGCCCTGGCGTTCCTGGTTTTTCTGGCTGGTCTGAGCGAAGCGGGACAAATGCCGCTTTCCGTCTTGCCAGGCGGAGCGGTCGTTTTCAAACCGGTCCAGAGCATGCGTGAGCGCAAATTTGCCGACCTGGTCCAACAGAAAACCGACTTCAGTTGCGGTGCAGCTTCCCTGGCGACCATATTGCGCCAGGCCTATTGGCTGGACGTAACCGAGGCACAAATCATCGAAGGCATGCTGGCTCACTCCGACCAGAATCTGGTCCGCGTCCAGGGCTTCTCCATGCTCGACATGAAGCGTTACGTGGAAAGTATCGGCATGCGAGCCCGTGGTTACCGGGTAACGCCGGAAGGTCTGACCAGCGTCGCCATTCCGGTGATCGTGCTCATGGACATCCGTGGCTACAAGCACTTCGTGGTCATGCAAAAAGCGGAGAAAGACTGGGTGTATATCGGTGATCCGGTACTCGGTCACAAACGCTTCAAGTTCGACGACTTTGTCAAAGGCTGGAACGGCATCATCTTCGCCGTCATAGGTCAAGGCTACGACAAGACCAACATCTTGCGCGAACCACCTTTGCCACTGACCGCCAAGAACCGCATCAACACCTTCAGCCCGGTGCCGGACACAGAATTGATGGATTTCGGATTCATCCAGAGCGACTTTTTCTAATGACAAGGGAGCACGAAGCTCCGGGAGTATCCAATGAAGACTCCATACTGGCTGGCCGTCGTTTGCCTGGCCGCCAGCCTGCCAACACAAGCACTCACGTTCAAACCGATTGAACTCAAGGATCAGGAGTTGGCGACCCTTCGCGGCCGGTATGTCATGCCGGGCCGGATCATCAGTTTCGGGATTGTCATGACCAGCACTTGGCAAAATGCCAGCGGTGAAGTGATCGGGGCAACCTCCTCGATGCAGATTCAGGAATCGACCATCAAGCCACAGTTCTATGTATCGATGATCGACAAGAAAGGTGATGGTTCGCCGGTTTCCCAGGGTTCCGGCAATGTCAGTGGCGGTGGCGGCCTCAGCACCTCCCAGGGTGTAACCCAGGTCGTGCGCGCCGCCGGTGACTACAATAGCGCTTACAACAATGTCGACATCAACGTCAAAGAAGCCAACCAGGCACCACAAATGGATACCCAGGGCCAGCCATTGGCCGCCGGCACGACCCTGTCTGCGTCCAACGGTGCCGGGACCTTCAGCATGTCGTCAAGTAACACTGGCGTGCAGTTGAGCATCCAGGCCAACAACAATCAGGGCAGTACCGTGCAACGCCTTGCCCAGGGCGGCCTGATGCAGAATGCGACCTTGCTCGGCGGAAGAAACCAGGTCAACAACCTGACGTCCCTCAATGTTGTCCTGCGCAATAACCTGCCGACCGTCGGGGCGCTGGACTGCAGTCTGGACCAACTAAAAGGCCTACGCACTCTTGGATACTGATCTACGCTGAGTCTCATCGAATGTAGTCAGAAGGGACGACAAACCCATGCACAGATCTTTGACGTTCAGAGCTGTCGTTTGTTTGAGTACCCTGGTCCCGGCCACTTTGCTGCAAGCAGCACCGGACCCCCAGGTAGAAGCCTTAAAACAAGAACTCATGGAGCTGAAACAGCGTTACGAAGCACAACAAAACGCGCTGATGGTACTTGAGCAGCGCGTTAAACAAGTCGAAGAAACACCAGCAACACCTGCTCCCAAGCGCCTGACCCGCTCCCCTGCCGAGAAGACCACAGGCGCCAAGACCGTGGCCACGGGTGCCCCAGGGACCACTTCGTATGGGCAGTCGCTCAAGGACGACTCGGGACCGGCGCAAAGCGTGTCCAACCTGTATGACGAAGCCAGCGGCTTCTTCGGTGGTGGCAAGTTCAGTTTCGAAACGGGCATGACTTATACCCACTATGACACCCGTGCATTGGTGCTCAATGGCTTTCTGGCTCTTGACTCGATTTTTCTTGGCAACATCAACATTGACCGCATAAAGGCCGACAACTGGACCCTGGACCTGACAGGCCGCTACAACGTGGCGCAACGCTGGCAGTTCGACATCAACGTCCCGGTCGTCTATCGAGAATCGACATACTCTTCTGGTGGTGCAGGAGGCGCAGCCCCGGTCTCATCCGACGCCACCGTCAAGCGCGATCCGACCATAGGCGATGTCAACTTTGGTGTTGCCTACAAGTTCCTGGATGAATCGGAAAACCTGCCCGACGCGGTCGCCACTCTGCGAATCAAGGCGCCGACCGGCAAAAATCCGTACGGAATCAAGTTGATCAAGGACCCGGGCAACGACAATTTGTCGGTACCTCAGTCACTCCCTACCGGCAACGGTGTCTGGTCGATTACCCCGGGTATCTCACTGGTCAAGACCTTCGACCCTGCTGTGCTCTTCGGCAGCCTGTCCTATACCTACAACATGCAGCATTCCTTCAGCGATATCAGCCCCACTGTAGATTCCACGGTCCCGGGAGACGTGAAACTGGGCGATTCCTGGCAGATCGGCGCCGGCATTGCGTTTGCCTTGAACGAGAAGATGAGTATGTCGTTTTCGTTTTCCGACCAATTCGCCCGCAAAAGCAAAGTCAAACCAAGCGGCCAGGACTGGCAATCAATCCCGGACAGCGACTACAACGCTGCCAACTTCAACATCGGCCTGACCATGGCGGCAACCGACAAACTGACGATAGTCCCCAACCTCTCCATCGGCTTGACCCAGGACGCACCGGCCTTCTCCTTCAGCCTGAAATTCCCGTACTACTTCTAAACGCCACACAAGGAAAAGGCCCGCTGCGACGTAAATCGCAGCGGGCCCTTTCGTTTCTCCGCGCCCTAGCGGATCTGGTGCTTATGCAGCAATCGGTAAAAAGTCGGCCGTGAAACGCCCAGTACTCGAGCGGCTACGCTGAGGTTGTCACTGTGACGGCTCAATACGTCGCACAACGCCTGGCGTTCGGCGCGGGTCTTGTAGTCTTCGAGGGT
Organism: Pseudomonas sp. 05N431; assembly: GCF_056397005.1. Lineage (NCBI taxonomy): Bacteria > Pseudomonadati > Pseudomonadota > Gammaproteobacteria > Pseudomonadales > Pseudomonadaceae > Pseudomonas > Pseudomonas sp. 05N431. The sequence continues at coordinate 125,496 of NZ_JBFTMN010000004.1, read as the reverse complement.
GCCCATCGGCGCGGTAATCGTCTGTTGGCCAATCAACCCCAGGTCCCGCGCCTCGATCTGCCGGCCTTCGGCCAGCACCAACCCTCGACGCACCCGGTTTGCCAGCTCACGGACATTGCCCGGCCAGTCGTGCTTGCCCATGGCAATCAGCGCGTCTTCGCTGAAACTGCGCGGCCGGCGTCCGGTTTCCTGGCTGTAGAAGTGGGAAAAATGGTTGGCCAGCAACGCCAGGTCACCGTGACGCTCGCGTAACGGTGCGGTGACCACCTGCAGGACGTTGAGCCGGTAGTACAAATCCTCGCGAAAGCGTTTGGCCTCGATCGCGGATTCCAGATCCACGTGAGTAGCTGCCAAGACCCGGACATCCACCGGAATCGGCTGACTGCCGCCCACCCGTTCGATGTGTTTCTCCTGCAGGAAACGCAACAGATTAGCTTGCAGTTCAAGGGGCAGATCACCTATTTCATCCAGAAACAGGGTGCCACCATTGGCCGCTTCAATCCGTCCGACTTTACGTTGGTGTGCACCGGTAAAAGCGCCTTTTTCGTGACCAAACAGCTCGGACTGAATCAAATGTTCGGGAATTGCACCGCAATTGATCGCGATAAACGGTTTGCTGTGGCGTTGTGACTGGCGGTGCAAGGTTCTGGCGACCAGCTCTTTACCGGTGCCACTTTCCCCTCGGATCAACACCGGCGACTCGGTAGGCGCCAATTTGCTCAGCAATTTGCGCAATTCACGGATCGGCCGGCTGTCGCCGAGCAGTTCATGTTCAGGCTGGTGGATATGAATCGTGCCCTGACCGCGCAAACGCGCCATGCCGAATGCCCGCCCAAGGGTCACTTGAACCCTGGAGACGTCAAACGGCAAGGTATGGAAATCGAAAAACCATTCGCAGACAAAATCGCCGGCATTCTGCAACCGCAGGACGTCCTGGTTGAGAACAGCGATCCATTCAGTACCGCTGCGGCTGATCAGCTCCTTGACGGCTTCAGGACGCTCAAAATGAACAGGTTGAAGGCGCAGCAGGCCGACATCACAGGAGCGATGGGAAGCGTTCTCCAGGGTACAACTGTCGACATCCCAGCCTATCGTGCGTAGGCCGGGTAATAAGCGATGGCAGTCGTCACACGGATCAACCACTAGCAAACGTCGCAATGCGGGCGTTTCGATCATGACTGTTCCTTGGCGCCAAAAATTGGAAAATTTATTAGAAACAGTCGTTTGGCGTCCTTGAATGTAACGTTAGCAAGATCTTGACGCGGCCTTGTATCGTTTAATAATAAGGTCAACGATGTTTACGTTATAAACCATGCCCTTATTAGCTCCCCGACACGCTTGAACCTTTCATCCAGCTTTCAATGCGTCCCTTGTCGCTGCCTTTATAAAAGAAAGTTGAAATTTCTTTTGATTGTGTGTGACCCGCCCCCCCATTGCGCGCATCAGTACAAGTAACCAGCCGAACGGTAAGCCCAACCGACGGCACATCACTTGATTGGGCACAGACGAGAGAAGACCCCATGAACGCCCCGCTCCGTATCAACGAAGCTCTTTTGATTGCCGACCGCGCATTTACCCCCTTCCAATGCGTGGCCTGGGCTCCACAGGACGGTACTGGCGAACTCAGCCTGACCGTCATCGACCGCACCAGCACCCCTATCGGCCGCAAACAGATCCCGAGCAGCGCCTACACCGACCCGGCCCAACTTGAATCCTTGCTGGAACAGGTTCGCGCCGAATTGAGCGAAGAAGGCTATCAGTTGCAATCCTGGACAATGCCGCAGTAAACGAAAAGTGCGGATCACTGCAGCGTGATCCGCACTTTTTTATCGATACATCTCAAGATATCCGCTCTTCTTCGGCCCTCTCGGTTGATGCCTTATTGCGATAGACGGTCGTATTCGCCAGACCAACTTTTCGCCGGTTCGCAAAGACATCGTTCTGGCACAGAACGACGCTCCGTCTGTTATTCCTGCCCGTTGTACATTGCATCAATCAGGGATTGAATATCTCTTTCAAAGTCTTCCTCCACGGTTCTGGATCCGGTCGACTCGCAAGGAGATGCGACATGCCCATCCATAACGCTTTTGCCTTCACGGCCCCTCTCGGTACAGCGGGCCAACTCGACTCAAGTTTTGCATCATCCGGCAAGGCCTGGCTGCAGTTCGCGGGCAGCCTTTCGAGCATGGCCAACGATGTCGCGGTCGATTCGATGAACCGCCTGCTGGTCGCGGCCAAGGTCGAAACCTGCGACGGTTGCCGTTATGGGTTGGCCCGATTACTTGAGAATGGCTCAGCGGATCGGAGCTTCGGCACTGACGGCAGCATTACCGGACAGTTCGAAAGCGGCTTCGAAGCCACAGGAGGCAAGGTCAAGGAACTCTCCGACGGACGAATTCTGTTATCCGGTCTACATTACGAAAACCCCCACCGTACGCTCCCTGCACTGGCGATGTTTGACTCAGATGGACGCCCGGTCCTGCAATTCGGCAACCAGGGGGTGCAGATCGTGCGTTTGCCCGGAGATCTGTCCCGAGGCCTGCGTGACGACTGGTTACCGCCAGGCGTCCCGGGCGCCGAAGCCTGCGACTTCCAGGTGCTGGCCGATGGCCGAATCCTGCTGCTGGCCAACCATCACTACGAATTCGCGGATCACGTCGGCATCCTGATACAGCTCAATCCGGACGGAACGCTGGACGAGACATTCAACGGCCATGGATTTGTCATGGTCAGGCACTTGCTGATGAATACCTGGCTGAGCAGTCTCCTGGTGCAGGCAGATGGTCAGATTGTGGTCGCAGGCTCCATCAATCTGCCGCAGGAAGGTTTGCTGGCACGCTTCGACAACACCGGCCGGCTGGACGAAGACTTTGCTGAAGACGGTTTTTTAAGCTTCAAGATTCAGGGCCACGGCGCCCTGGTGAGTCAGGTGATCGAGCAAACGGATGGGCGCCTGCAGTGTTTCGGTAGTAGTCGCGACCCGATGCAATGCCTGTCGCTGATCGTGCGCAAAAATGGTCGGCCGGACACTCATTGCAACGGAGGTCACGCGCGGCTCACCGAAATAGGTAGCAGCGGCTGCCAATGGACAGCGGCCCAGGTTCTCGCCGATGGCCGGGTGCTGAGCGTCGGTGCAACCGTTGGCGGCATTGCAGCGGATTTTCTTTTGGCACGGCACCTCCCGGACGGACGCCTGGATCGCCACTTCGCCAATGGCCAAGGCTATGTTCGTACTCGTCTGGGGCGCAGCCTGGACACGGCAACCGCGCTGGCCGTGCAGGCTGATGCGCGAATTGTGGTGAGCGGCTACTCGCTGGATGGCCACTACCGGGCGGTATTGGCGCGCTATCTGGGGTAGTGCTTTGCCGTTGTTACGATGCAGGTGCGCCATCACCGATTGATAATGAAACTCAAGAGCTTGATCTTCCGGGACTGTTACGGCAAGTTGCGCGCTTCTTGATAGAAGGAGCAACTGATGTCCGGTTCAATGGCCCAGGCGTTTGCGCACAATTTCCTTGGGCATTCACCGCGCTGGTACAAGGCGAGCATTCTCGCCTTCCTGATTCTCAACCCGCTGGTGCTGTGGACCGCAGGTCCGGTGGCCGCGGGCTGGTTGCTGGTGGCAGAGTTCATTTTCACCCTGGCCATGGCACTCAAGTGCTACCCGCTGATGCCGGGTGGCTTGTTGATGGTCGAAGCGCTGCTGCTGCGCATGACCACACCTGAAGCGCTGTATGACGAGCTGCTGCATAACTTCCCGGTGATCCTGTTGCTGATGTTCATGGTGGCGGGTATTTACTTCATGAAAGACCTGCTGCTGTTCCTGTTTTCCCGGCTGTTGCTTGGGGTTCGCTCCAAGGCATTGCTGGGGCTGATGTTCTGTTTTCTGTCGGCGTTCTTGTCGGCGTTTCTCGATGCGTTGACAGTGACCGCCGTGATCATCAGTGCGGCCGTAGGGTTTTACTCGGTCTATCACCGCGTGGCGTCGGGCAACGATCCGCGGCAGGACAGCGAATTCAGCAGTGACCACAACCTGCCCGTCCTGCATCACGAAGACCTCGAGCAATTCCGTTCATTCCTGCGCAGTCTGCTGATGCACGGCGCCGTAGGCACGGCGCTCGGTGGTGTCTGCACCTTGGTGGGCGAGCCGCAGAACCTGCTGATCGGCCATGAAATGGGCTGGCACTTTGCAGACTTCTTCCTGAAGGTCGCCCCGGTCTCGCTTCCGGTGCTGGTGGCGGGCCTGGTGACCTGTGTGTTGCTGGAGAAACTGCGCTGGTTCGGTTATGGCACCTTGCTGCCAGACAACGTTCGCACGGTACTGGCTGACTATGCGGCACAGGACAACACCGAACGCACCGCCCGCCAACGCGCTGCACTGTTGGTACAAGGCGCGGCCGCGCTGATTCTGATTGCCGGGTTGGCGTTTCACATTGCCGAGGTCGGGCTGATCGGCTTGATGGTGATCGTCTTGATCACGGCGTTCACCGGCATTACCGAAGAGCACCGGATCGGCAACGCCTTCAAGGATGCGATGCCGTTTACTGCCTTGCTGGTGGTGTTCTTCGCGGTTGTGGCAGTGATCCACGATCAGCAACTGTTCACGCCGCTGATCCAGTGGGTACTGTCCCTGCCGGCAGATCAGCAACCGGGCATGTTGTTTATCGCCAATGGCGTGTTGTCGGCCATCAGCGATAACGTGTTCGTGGCGACGATCTACATCACAGAGGTGAAACAGGCATTCATCTCCGGCCATATGAGCCGCGAGCATTTCGAAACGCTGGCGATTGCCATCAATACCGGCACCAACCTGCCCAGCGTGGCAACACCCAATGGTCAGGCAGCGTTCCTGTTTTTGCTGACCTCGGCAATTGCCCCGCTGATTCGGCTGTCTTACGGGCGAATGGTCTGGATGGCGTTGCCGTACACCGTGGTGATGGGCGTGTTGGGCTGGTATGCGGTGAGCTACTGGTTGTAACTCATGGCTAATGTGGGAGCGAGCTTGCTCGCGATAGCGGGCTGTCAGTCAACTCAGATGCTGACTGACACACCGTCATCGCGAGCAAGCTCGCTCCCACAGGGGTTTTGTGTGTGGCTTATCCGAGGCTGTGCCAGACGCGACCATCACGGGTCAGTAACTCATCGGCAGCCGTTGGGCCATTTTCGCCCGCAGCGTAGGTCTGCACATTGGCGTCCTCTTTCCAGGCATCGAGGAACGGCTGAACCGCGCGCCAGCCGTTTTCGATATTGTCAGCGCGCTGAAACAGCGTCTGATCACCGGTCAGGCAGTCGTAGATCAAGGTTTCATAACCGGTGGACGGCTGCATCTCGAAGTAATCCTTGTAGGCAAAACCCAGCTCGATGTTAGCCATGTTCAGTGCCGGCCCGGGACGCTTGGCCAGCAGGTCGAACCACATGCCTTCATTGGGCTGAATCTGGATCCTCAGGTAAGTCGGTTGCAACTCATCGACTTCAGTGTCGCGAAACTGCGCGTAGGGCGCAGGCTTGAAGCAGATGGCGATTTCGGTGTCACGTACGCTCATGCGCTTGCCGGTGCGCAAGTAGAACGGCACGCCGACCCAGCGCCAGTTGTCGATCATCACCTTGAGCGCGACGAAGGTTTCCGTCGTGCTGTCTGGCGCGACATTGGGTTCTTCGCGGTAACCGGCCAACGGTTTGCCGGCGATTTCACCGGCAACATACTGACCGCGTACCGAGTTGGCCCGCGCCTCTTCGGTGGACCAGGGACGAATCGCCCCCACCACCTTGGCTTTTTCACCGCGCACCGCATCGGCACCGAAGGCCGCCGGCGGTTCCATCGCGACCATCGCCAGCAGCTGGAACAGGTGATTGGGCACCATATCGCGCAGAGCGCCCGTGTGTTCATAAAAACTGCCACGGGTTTCGACGCCAACGGTTTCGGCGGCGGTGATTTGTACGTGGTCGATGTAATGGTTGTTCCAGAACGCTTCGAACAGGCTGTTGGAGAACCGGCTGACCAGAATGTTCTGCACGGTCTCCTTGCCCAGGTAATGGTCGATCCGGTAAATCTGTTTCTCCGTCATGACCTTGAGCAAGCATGCGTTCAAGGCTTCGGCGGTGTGCAGGTCGGAGCCGAAGGGTTTTTCGATCACGACCCGGCGGAAGGCGTCGTCGCCCTCCACCAGCAGCCCGGACGAGCCCAGGCGGCGTACCACTTCACTGAAAAAGCGCGGCGCGGTGGCCAGATAGAACACCGCGTTGCCGGTACCACTCTCGGCGATTTTTGCGGCGAGCGCCTGATAGGTGCTGTCGTCGAGAAAATCGCCCTGGACATAGCTGATGCCCTTGGCCAGTTTGGCCCAGAGCACCGGGTCCAGAGAGTCATGACCGACCTTGTTGGCCACCTCGGTGCGAATGAAGTCTTCAAGCTTTTTGGCGAAGTCCGCGTCGCTGATCGCATTGTGGTCGACACCGATGATCCGCAATCCATCGCCGAGCAAACCGTCACGACTGAGGTTGTACAGCGCCGGCATCAGCAAGCGCTTCACCAGGTCGCCGTGAGCACCGAACAGGAACAGCGTGGTGGGTGGTGCGGGGTGTGCCTTGGATTTCTTGCGGATCGAAGTCATTTTTTCGGCGTCTCGACATGGCCGCCAAAGCCGAAGCGCATGGCCGACAGCAGCTTGTCGCCATAGGTGCTTTGCTGGCGCGAACGGAAACGGGCAAACAGCGAGTTGGACAATACCGGCACCGGAACCGATTGCTCCATGGCCGCTTCGATGGTCCAGCGACCTTCGCCGCTGTCAGCCACGGCACCGGAGTAGCCATCGAGTTTCGGATCGCTGGCCAAGGCATCGGCCGTCAGGTCCAGCAACCAGGACGAGACAACGCTGCCACGACGCCAGACTTCGGCGATATCGGCCACGTTCAGGTCAAAACGCTGATCTTCCGGCAGGTTCTCCGAGGCTTTGGTCTTGAGAATGTCGAAACCTTCGGCAAACGCCTGCATCATCCCGTATTCGATGCCATTGTGAATCATCTTCACGAAGTGCCCGGAACCTGCAGGGCCAGCATGAATGTAGCCACGTTCGGCACGATCATCCTCGGCAACCCGATCCTTGGTCCGCGGGATATCACCCAGGCCAGGCGCCAATGCGTCGAACAGCGGATCGAGGCGATCAACCACGTCAGCGTCACCGCCGATCATCATGCAGTAGCCGCGCTCCAGCCCCCAAACTCCGCCGGAGGTGCCGACATCGATGTACTTCAGGCCCTTTTCCGACAAGGTTTTCGCCCGGCGGATATCGTCCTTATAGAAGGTGTTGCCGCCATCGATGATCACGTCGCCGGCATCCAGCAACTGGCTCAGGGTGTCGATGGTTTCTTCGGTTGGCGCGCCTGCTGGCAGCATGACCCAGACCGCTCGGGGTTTATCCAGTGCCGCGACCAGTGCCGGCAAGTCCGCAACGCCAATGGCGCCCTCTTCACTCAGGGTGTCAACGAACGCGGTGTTACGGTCATAGACCACAGTGGTGTGCCCATTGAGCATCAGGCGCCGCGCAATGTTGCCGCCCATGCGGCCCAGTCCGATAATCCCCAGTTGCATGTGCTGATGCTCCTTACTACAAATAAAGGTGTGCCAAAGGTTATAGCGCAATGAGCCTGATTAAGGTTAGTCCAGAGCGCTGCAACATAGTTTCCGGACGATTTGTCCGAGCTATAGGGATAACGTCCCAAACGTTGGCGAAGACACAGGGACCACGAAAAATAAAAAAGTTCCATAAATAACAAAAAGAAACCAGAATCGGCGCCGACAGTGGTTCAGGCAAGGCTCCAGAGCAGCCCGACCACAGATGTGACACGCCATTTGCGAGGTGAGCAATGGGCACCGTAGTAAACGCACACCCTCCACAGACCCTCTACGTGACGATTCGTCGTGACGAATTGCGCCAGCTCAAAGCCGAACGCGAACAACTGCTCGACCAGGTCGCGCAACTGCGCCTGTTGCTTGCCCAGGCACAACTGCCTGCACAGCCGGTAGCGCGCTGAAACCAGGCAACAGCCACTACGCAAGCTGTCAGTTAGCTGAACGAAGCTCACATTTTTTTCACATCTGCCTGATGATAATTCCGCGGTTATAGCCGCTCACTTTGTGAGCGGTGCACGTGTTGGTGTCTGGAAATGCTCCAGTATCCGCAGTAATTAATCGGCTGGAGCGCTGAATGACGATGTTTAAACGCAGCAGTACGTCTGCGAATGGTTTCGATTGGGCCGGACTTGGCTGGCTGTTTCTGTTCTTCTGGTATTTCTCCGGCATCACCCAACTCCTCATCCTCTTGTCCGACACCGCGGGTTTCGCCGGTTTCCGCCAGGCCTTCATCATGAGTGCCATCTGGCTGGCACCGATGCTACTGTTCCCCGCGCGTACGCGCCTGCTGGCGGCAGTGATCGGTGTCGTGCTCTGGGCCTGCTCGATGGCGAGCCTGGGTTACTTCTTTATCTATCAGCAGGAATTCTCGCAAAGCGTCATCTTCATCATGTTCGAATCGAACGTGTCGGAAGCTGGCGAATACATGACTCAGTATTTCGCCTGGTGGATGGTCCTGGCCTTCCTCGCGCATATCGCCGTTGCGGTATTGCTGTGGACGCGTCTGCGCCCGGTTTACCTGTCTCGTGGCAAAGCCCTGCTGGCCGCGACTGCCATTCTGGTCGCCATTATTGGTTATCCGCTGATCAAGCAGACCGCCCGTACCGGCAGCTTTGCCAGTGGCTTCGAAAAATTCGAAACGCGGGTCGAGCCAGCGGTGCCGTGGCAGATGATGGTTGCCTATCGTCGCTACCGTGAAACGCTCGGCAGCATGCAAGGCATGCTCGACAACACCAGTCAGATCCCGCCGCTGCACAACTTCAAGGATGCGATGGCAAACCAGCCCGCGACCCTGGTGCTGGTGATTGGCGAGTCGACCAACCGTCAGCGCATGAGCCTGTATGGCTACCCGCGTAACACCACGCCGGAACTCGACAAGCTCAAGGATCAACTGGCGGTTTTTGACAACGTCGTTACCCCGCGCCCTTACACCATCGAAGCGCTGCAACAGGTTCTGACCTTTGCCGATGAAGAAAATCCGGACCTGTACCTGAAGACGCCGTCACTGGTCAGTGTGATGAAACAGGCGGGGTACAAGACTTTCTGGATCACCAACCAGCAGACCATGACCAAGCGCAACACCATGCTCACGACATTCTCCGAGCAGGCTGATGAACAGGTCTACCTGAACAACAACCGCAACCAGAACGCCCGCCAGTACGATGGCGATGTGCTGGAGCCGTTCGCCAAGGCCCTGGCCGACAACGCTCCGCGCAAGCTCATCGTCGTGCACTTGCTCGGCACGCACATGAGTTACCAGTACCGTTACCCGCCGACGTTCGACAAGTTCAACGATCGTCAGGGTGTGCCGGCCGGTATCCGCGATGACCAGTTGCCGACCTACAACAGCTACGACAATGCGGTGTTGTACAACGACTTCGTGGTCTCGAGCCTGATCAAGGACTACGCCAAGACCGATCCAAACGGCTTCCTGCTGTACCTCTCCGACCATGGCGAAGACGTTTTCGACTCTGCAGGGCACACCACGCTGGGTCGTAACGAAGCCAAACCGACTGCGCCGATGTACACAATTCCGTTTATCGCCTGGGCGTCGCCGAAATGGCGAGAAACCCACGACTGGAGCTTTGCCGCGGACCTGCAACGGCCTTACAGCAGTTCGCAGCTGATCCACACCTGGGCTGACCTTGCAGGCTTGAGTTTCGATGAACTGGACCGCAGCAAGAGCCTGGTCAGCGACAGTTTCAAACCGCGTCCGCTGTTGATCGGCAACCCTTATGAGCGCGAACAGAAAGCGCTGATCGACTTCAGCCTGATGAAACCCAAGGCTGCCGCCGTCAGTGCTTCAACGACCCGGCCGTAATCTCTTCGGGGGCTGGCTCCAGCCCCCGCTTTCTGCACAGCATTGATGTGCACTCCCCTCATCAGAAGCGCCCTTCTTTTTAAAGCGACTTGATCCAGAACAGCATGCGGCCATGAGCGGGATCGAACATCCCCGCCGAAAACCCGAACTTGCTGTAAGAGCCCTGCGCAACCGCGTTGCCTTCCAGCACTTCCAGAGTAATTTTGCAGCAGCCGCGCTGACGGGCAATGTCCTCGACCTTTTGCAGCATTTTCTGGCTCAGGCCCAAGCCGCGAAATTTACCGACCACCGCGACGTCGTGGACATTGACCAATGGACGGCAAGCAAAGGTCGAAAAACCTTCGAAACAGTTCACCAGCCCCGCTGGCTCCCCGCCAACAAACGCCAGGACGCTAAACGCGTGGGGTCGCTTGGCCAGTTCGCCGGGCACTTGCTGCAAGACATCGGCCGATAACGGCGTGCCACCGCCCATCGGGTCTTCAGCGTAGTGATTCAGAACCAGACTGATCGCTTCGGCGTGTACCGGGTTGGTGTAGCTGGCCTGGAGTACCAGGATTTCTGCGGATTCCATTTCCATCCTCGATCAAACAATGAGTGTGCATCCCTGCGCGCATGGTCTGTCAGCGCTCGGTTAGCCGACCTTAGCGTGCCGGGAACACTGCGGACAACCGCCAGATCATTACAACCCGGTGTTTTTTTCGCAATGCACTACAGAGCAACGTCCTTCGTCCCTCACGCGCACCAAAAGCAGGACCTTTCCGATTTTTGCGAAAGCTAAATACACAGAACATAAACAACAAAACAGCCGACCCACCCTAAACATCGCTACACCACCGATAAACAGGGCCTTTGCGTGCATAACTCACTTGAGAGCCCTCTGTAGGACTCCTACAGCAAGGTTTTATTGGTAAACCAAAAGCATTGACAGGGCGTTTATATCCGGCAACTCTTGTACCCAACACAAACAAAAAACATGAGATTGCCAACTATGAGTCACTCCCCTTTCCCTCTCGTCGAGATCAGCGGCACCCCCTTTGAGCGCGGCATCCAATACGGTCAAGCGGTCAGTCAGCGCATTCACAAAAGCATCGAGATCTACTCTGTCCAACTGCTGAAGATGGGTTACACCTGGGCCGACATCCGCGCCTTTGCCAATGAGTTCGTGCCCAGCATCGAAGCATTCGAGCCGGAGTACGCTCAGGAAATGCGCGGTATCGCAGAGGGTGCGGGCTGCGATTTCGAAGCCATCGTGCTGATCAACGCCCGCACCGAGATCATCCAGCTGGGCCGACGCAAGGCGCGTCTGCCCGATCCTGACGGCTGCACCGGGGCGGTGATTCTGCCGACGGCATCGGCCGCCAACGAAGTGATTCACGGACAAAACTGGGACTGGCGCGCGGAATGTGCCGAGAGCGCCATTGTGCTGAAAGTCCTGCGCGAAGACGGTCCGGATGTACTGACCTTCACCGAAGCCGGCGGCCTGGCCCGCAACGGCTTGAACTCGATCGGCACCGCAATCACCGCCAACTACCTGGAGTCCGAACGCGACTACACCCAGGTCGGCGTGCCACTGCCGTTCATTCGACGCAAGGCGCTGGAGGCCGCGCATTTCGCGCTGTCGATCAAGGTGGTCGCCACCACGGCCAAATCCACCTCCAACAACATGATGCTCAGTCACGCTGGCGGGTATGCGATCAACTTTGAATGCGCCCCGGATGAAGTCTTCCCGATTCAGGCCGAACAGGGGTTGCTGGTACACGCCAACCATTGGCAGAGCCCGGTGGCACTGGGCAAGTTGCGTGAAGCCGGCTTGAACAGCGTTCCGGAAAGCCTGTATCGCGACGTGCGTGTGCGACAAATCCTCAGCGAAACGCCTGGGCAATTAACCGCGGAGCACCTGAAAAAAGCCTTCTTCGATGACTTCGGCACGCCGTGGGCGGTGTGTCGTCCACCGCTTTCCAACATGGCCGGCAACCTGTCGGCCACCGTGGCCATGGTGGTGATGCGTCCGGCCAAGGGGTTGATGGAAGTCGCACCGCTGCCGGCCGTAAACCGGGAATTCACCGCCTATTCGCTGGCCATGGAGGGCGACATCAACCGCTACCTGAAGTAACTCACGCGACACCCACGCCCTCCGGGCGGCACGACAAGAACAATGACAATAAACAACTAACGGTTTGCGACGCCTGCCGGCTCTCACCGTCGCAAACCGCCAATGGAGAATCACTCCCGTGCATACATTCACTCGTATCGCCCTGACGCTAGGGTTCAGCAGTCTCGCTCTTGGCAGTCTCAACGCCGAAGCCGCCAGCACCCTGCGGGTAGCCCTCAACGCGGACATCCGCAGTACCGACCCTGGGGTCAATCGCGACGAAAACACCGACGCGGTGGTTCTGCACATCGTCGAAGGCCTGGTGGCGTACCGCGAAGACGCCTCGGTAGGCATGCTGCTGGCCAGCAAGGTCGAGGTGTCGGCCGATGGCCTGGAGTACCGCTTCACCCTGCGTGACGGGGTGAAGTTTCATAACGGCGCCACACTCAGCGCCGCCGACGTGCTGTGGACCTGGAAACGTTATCTCGACCCGCAGACCCAGTGGCGCTGCCTCGCAGACTTCGGTGGCCGAAGCGTGGCGAAAATCGTCGACATCAGCGCACCGGATCCGTTGACCGTGGTCTTCACCCTGGACAAACCCAATGGCCTGTTCCTTGCGCAAATGGCTCGCTCCGATTGCGGCGGCACCGGCATCCTGCACCCCGCCTCCGTCGATGCGAACGGCAAGTGGCAAGCACCGATCGGTACCGGGCCATTCAAGCTCGCCGAATGGAAACCGGGCCAATACGTCGACCTGCAACGCTTTACCGACTACAGCGCCCGCCCGGAGACGGTCACCGACGGCTATACCGGCAACAAGCAGGCGTTTATCGATAACCTGCGCTTCATGGTCATCCCTGATGCCGCCTCAGCCAAAGCCGCGCTGCAATCGAAAGGCGTCGACGTGCTGCCCGATGTCACCGTAATGGATGCCCGCGAACTCGGCGCCTTGGCAGGCATCAAGACCTCCAGCAGCTCCAACATGTCGCTCAACGCCCTGCTGTTCCAGACCCGTGACCCACTGCTCAAGGACGTGCGTATTCGGCGTGCCATCGCGCTGTCGCTGGACAGCGAACAAATGGTCCAGGCACTCACCGAAGGCACTTCCCACGCCAACAACTCGGTGGTGCCAGACACCAGCCCCTACTACAAAGCCGTTCAGAAACAGGGCTACAAAGCCAACATCGAAGAAGCCAAGCGCCTGCTCAAGGAAGCCGGTTACAACGGCCAGCCGCTGAAAATCATCACCAACAAACGCTACCAGAGTGTGTTCGACATGGCGGTGTTAAGCCAGGCCATGGCCCAGGCAGCCGGGTTGAACATCGATATCGAAACCCTCGAATGGGGCACGCAACTGGAGCGCTACCAGAGCGGTGCGTACCAGATCATGGCGTTCCCTTATTCGGCGCGCTTCGACGCAGCGCTGAACTTCGAGTCGGTGATGGGCGACAAAAACCAGCAACCCCGCAAGGTCTGGGACAACCCCCAGGCGCAGGACTGGATGCGTGAGTCCATGCGCGAAATCGTCCCGGCCAAACGTCAGGCACTGTTCGATCAGTTGCACCAACAGATGCTCGCCGATGTGCCGATGGTGGTGATGTACAACGGCAGCACCGTCGGTGCCTTTCAGGATCGGGTCGAAGGTTACCGCTCCTGGCCCATCGCCAAACCGCGCCTGTGGGGCGTGAAACTGGCCGACTAGGAGATCGATCATGTTGCGATTTATCGCTCAACGCCTGGCACTGTCCGTGCCGACCCTGTTGCTGATCTCCGTGGTGGTGTTCGCGCTGATCCGCTTCATCCCCGGTGACCCGGCGCTGTTGATGCTCGGCGATATGGCCGACCCGCATAGCCTGGCCAGCACCCGTGCAGCGTTAGGACTGGATCACTCGATCGGCGTGCAATTCGTGTATTGGTTGCAGTCGGTGCTCAGTGGCGACCTCGGTGTGTCGATCACCAGCAAACAACCGGTGCTGGATTTGATCCTCGAGCGCTTCTCGGTCAGCGCCAGCATCGTACTGGTGGCGGTGCTGCTGGCGGCGTTGATTGCCGTTCCAGCAGGCCTGTTCGCAGCCTGGAAACAGGACAGCGCGCTGGACCTGGGGCTGGTCACCGGCGCGACCCTGCTGCTGTCGATTCCGAGCTTCTGGCTCGGTTTGCTGTTGCTCTACGCGTTCGGGATCAAGCTCAACTGGCTGCCCGTGGTGGGTTATGTACCGTTCGCCCAGAACCCCGCTGAAGCCGTGACCTATCTGGTGCTGCCGATTGTCACCCTGACGCTGGTGGAGTTGGGGGCGATTACCCGGATGGCCCGGGCCAGCACCATCGAGGTACTGCGCCTGGAATACATCGCCCACGCCAGAGCCAAGGGTTTATCGGAACGCGCGGTGCTGTGGCGTCATGCGCTGCCAAATGCCTTTGCGCCGACCTGGACCTTGATCGGCCTGATCCTCGGCAACTTGCTGGGCGGCATCGCGGTGCTGGAAACGGTGTTCACCCTGCCCGGTATCGGCCGCTTGATGGTCGACGCCATCTTTGCTCGCGACTACCCCGTGCTGCAAGGCTGCCTGCTGTTGATCACCTTCATCTACGTGGCGGTCAACCTGCTGGTGGACCTGCTCTATCCACTCTTCGACCCGAGGGTGAAGCTATGACTGTCTCCCAGTCTTCCGTAAGCCCTGCACCTGCGCGTCGCCCGCTGCGCTGGCCACCGGCAAACGCCTTGATCGGCGGCACCTTGCTGGTGTTGTTGATCAGCATGGCGCTGCTCGGTGTGTTCTGGACACCTTACGACCCGCTGAAAATCGATCTGCTGTCTCGCCTCAAGGCACCCTCGGCACTGCATTGGCTGGGCACCGACGAGTTTGGTCGTGACGTGCTCAGCCGACTGATTATCGGTGCGCGCACCAGTTTGTGGATCAGCTTGCTGACCGTGTGCCTGGCGCTGCTTTTCGGCAGTGTGATCGGCATGCTCGCCGGGTACCTGCGGGGCTGGACCGATCGCCTGCTGATGATGATCAACGATGCATTGCTCGCGTTCCCCGGCATCCTGATGGCGTTGGGCTTGATGGCAATCATCGGGGCCAGCCAGTACGGCATCGTGTTGGCCTTGAGCATCGCCTACACGCCGTCGGTGGTTCGGGTGGTGCGTGGCAGCGTGCTGTCGCTACGAGAGCGCGAGTTCATCGAAGCCTCACGAGTGATCGGCAATTCGGAGTTCTACACACTGTACCGCCACGTTGCACCCAACTGTGTCGCGCCGCTGTGCGTACTCGCCACCAGCATGTTCGGCTGGACGCTGCTGTCGGAAAGCGCCTTGAGCTTCCTCGGCCTGGGAGTTCCGCCGCCCGCGGCGACCTGGGGCAACATGCTCGCCGCCAGCCGCCCGTACATTGCCAACGCCACCTGGCTCGGCCTGTTCCCGGGGTTGTTCATCGCCCTGGCGCTGGTCGCCATCAACCTGTTCGGCGACGCCCTGCGCGACCGCCTCGACCCTCGAATGAGCCGTTGATCATGCCCAGTCAAAAACCCTTGCTTGAAGTCGACCATCTGCTGATTCGCGCTGGCACCGAAGGCCCGTTGGCGGTCAACGACCTGAGTTTCACCGTCGCACCCGGCGAGATTGTCGCGCTGGTGGGCGAATCCGGGAGCGGCAAGACCATGGCCGCTCGCGCAGCGATTGGCCTGCTGCCACTGCCGATGGAAGTCTGTGGCGGTGCGATCCGCTTCGAAGGTCAGGACCTCAATCAGCTGAGCTGTGCGCAATTGCGTGACATCCGCGGTGCGCGAATCGGCATGGTGTTCCAGGAGCCGATGGTTTCGCTCAACCCGGCCATCCGCATTGGTGAGCAAATGGCCGAAGGTCTGCGCCTGCACACCGACCTGAACAAGGCACAGATTCGCCAACGCTGTGTGGACATGCTGACTCGCATCGGCATCAGCGACCCCGAGCGCTGCCTGAGCGCCTATCCCCATGAGTTCTCGGGCGGCATGCGCCAGCGGATCATGCTCGCCTCGGTGATGCTGCTGCGCCCGGCGCTGCTGATTGCCGACGAACCCACCACCGCCCTCGATTGCCTGGCACAACTGGACGTGATCGAGCTGATGCTGGAGCTGACCCGCGAGCAAGGCACGGCGATCCTGTTCATCAGCCACGACCTGTCGCTGGTGGCGCGGTATGCCCACAAAGTCGTGGTCATGCGCCACGGTCAGGCGGTGGAGCAAGGCGCGATCAATCACATTCTGCTGGCCCCGCAACACGCCTACACTCGCCAATTGCTCGAAGCGCTGCCCAAGCGCGGCGAACTGGCCGCGTTGCCGGCGACCGACAAACCTCTGGTGGAAATCACTGGCGTCAGCATCGAGCATCCGGGTCACGCGCGGTTTTGGGGTCAATCACAGCCCAAGCGCGCCGTGCACAGCGCCAACCTGTGCATCGCTGCGGGTGAAACCCTGGCGCTGGTCGGGGGCAGTGGCTCGGGCAAAACCACGCTGGGTCGTGCGCTGGTGGGACTGGTCAAACCCTGTGCCGGCGAGATTCGCTTCAAGGGCATCGATATCCTCAAGGCCGGTCAACGCGATCATCGGCTGCAATGCCAGATGATCTTTCAAGACCCCTACTCGTCCCTCGACCCGCGGATGCGCATTGGCGAAACCCTCGCCGAACCGTTGCGCCATCTGCCGGAGCTGAGCGAGGAGCAAAAACGTCAGCGTGTCGCCACCACATTGGTAGATATCGGGTTGTCGGAAGCGTTCATGGAGCGCTTTCCCCATCAACTGTCGGGCGGTCAACGCCAGCGAGTGGCCATCGGCCGAGCACTGGTGCGGCACCCGCAACTGGTGATCGCCGACGAACCGATTTCGGCGCTGGACATGACCATCCAGAAGCAAATCCTTGAACTGTTCGAGCGCTTGCAGGCGCAGTACGGCTTTGCCTGCCTGTTCATTTCCCATGACCTGGCGGCCGTCGAACGCATCGCCCATCGAGTGGCGGTCATGTATCAGGGCCATATCGTGGAAATCGGCAGCCGCGAAGCAGTCTTCGATAAACCCTTGCACCCCTACACCCGCCAATTGCTGGCAGCCGCCAGTCCATTGGAACAACTGGCAAGCGGCGGCTACCGGCTGCGACCAAAACCCGAAAACCTGCAGCCCACGCCTTAGTTCTCACTGACTTCACCTCGGGCGCCTTCAGACACCACTGAATGCGCCCATGGCGAAGCCATGCCCAAGCAAAAACAACAAAAAGCCCTCACAGGAGCCAACACCATGAACACCCGACTCATGCAGCACTTGACCTTGATCGGCGGCACCAGCCTGCTGCCGATCGCCGCCGAAGCGGAATTCCTCAAGGACAGCAAGGCCACGCTGGACTTGAAAAACTACTACTTCAACCGTGACTACCGCGAAGGCGATGGTCA
Source organism: Pseudomonas sp. 05N431 (assembly GCF_056397005.1). NCBI lineage: Bacteria > Pseudomonadati > Pseudomonadota > Gammaproteobacteria > Pseudomonadales > Pseudomonadaceae > Pseudomonas > Pseudomonas sp. 05N431. The sequence goes on along the minus strand of NZ_JBFTMN010000004.1, from coordinate 108,034 downwards.
GTCCAAGCGCGATGAATGGGCCCAGGGATTTCTGCTGAACCTGCAATCGGGCTACACCGAAGGCACGGTCGGTTTTGGCCTGGACGCGCTCGGCATGCTCGGGCTGAAGCTCGACTCCAGCCCGGATCGCTCCGGCAGCGGTTTGTTGTCCCGAGAAAGTCAGGCCGAACCGGGTAAACCGAGCTACGCCAGGCGTGCCCACGACAGCTATTCCAAGGTCGGCCTGACCGCCAAGGCCCGCGTTGCCAAGAGCGAGCTGCGTGTCGGCCATTTGCTGCCCGACCTGCCCTTGCTGCAACCCAACACCAGCCGGGTGCTGCCACAGACCTTCGAAGGCGGCATGCTTAGTTCCAAAGACATCAAGGGCCTGACCTTACGCGGCGGCCAAATCGACCAGGTCAAACAGCGCGAATCCACTGATTATGAAAAGATGGGTTTGACCAGTCAGAACGGCGCTTACAAAAGCTCGGCAAAAAGCGATGAATTCCGTTTCGGCGGTGCCGATTACCAGTTCAACCCAACGCTGACCGGCAGCTATTACTACGCGCAACTAGAGGACATTTATCAGCAGCACTACGTCGGCCTCAAGCACAGCCTGGCGTTGGGCGGCGGCACGCTGAAAAGCGATATCCGCTACTTCAGCGCCGACGCTGCCGGTGCAGGTCTGGCCGGCACCGTCGACAACCGCGCCTTGAGCACGCGCTTCATGTACGCCATTGACGGACATTCCATCGGTGGCGGCTTCCAGCAGCAGTACGGTGAAACACCGTTTGCGTATATCGACGGCAGCAACACCTACCTGTTCACCGAGTACCAACTGAGCAACTTCTCGCAAACCAAGGAACGTGCCTGGCACGCCCGCTACGATTTCGACTTCGCGGCGGTGGGCATTCCGGGGCTGCTGTTCTCCACGCGCTACGCCAAGGGCGATCAAGCGCAGATCCGCAAATTTGTTGGTGAAGGCCGGGAATGGGAACGTGACATCGACCTGGGCTACACCATCCAGAGCGGCCCGCTGAAGAACGTCAGCGCCCGCTGGCGCAACGGTATGAGCAAGAGCAACTACCAGCGCGACACCAATGAAAACCGCCTGGTCCTCAGTTACAGTGTCACGCTTTGGTAAGACAACGTTGAAGATCGCAGATTGCATAGCGCACTCTGCGATCTTTCAGGCCTCGGCAAAGCGCTTTAATTGCATTTCTTTCAGCCGGCTATGGGTCCGGCGAAACGGGAACTCCAGGTAACCTTCGGTGTACAGCTCATCCATCGGCACCAGAGCTTCGAGGTACAGCGGCACTTTACGGTCGTAGCATTCGTCGACCAGCGCGATGAAGCGCCGCACGCTGTCATCGTGTACCGACAATTGCGGCAGCTCACGGTCGCCGGCCTCGACGCGCTCGGCACCATCCTCAGTGCCACGGGCAATGCGGCCGGGGCGCTGATGGGCGCTGAGACTGGGGACTTCGCTCAACAGAATAGCGTTGAAGCGGTCACACAGCGCCATGAAGTCCATCGCCGCGAACGGTTGCTCGCACAGGTCCGCGTAACGGCACCAGAGTACGGTTTCACTGGCCTTGACGACAGCCACAGAGCGATAGCCGATGATCACCGGATCGCTGGATACCGGCTGTCCTTCGGTCAGTTGCTTGAACACCTCACTCATCGGATCGGGCTGACCGGGTGCACTGACCCAATAACGCTGCAGCGCTGCGCCAGGATGCAATCGGTGATCTTCACCACCGTCCACTGCCACCACTTGCATGTGGCTTTTGATCGCGGCAATCCCCGGCAAAAACCGGTCACGGTTGAAACCGTCTGCGTAGAGCTGATCCGGGGGTTGATTGGAGGTGCAGACCATCACCACGCCTTCGTCGAACATCACCTGGAACAACCGCCCGAGAATGAGCGCATCACCGATGTCGTTGACGAACAACTCGTCAAAACACAGCACTCGCACGTCCCGGGCCAACTCACGGGCCAGCGCTCGCAGCGGGTCGGCAGTGCCGGTCAGTTGGAACGAGCGCTGATGCACCCAGCCCATGAAATGGTGAAAGTGCTGACGCCGCGCCGGAACCCGCAGGCTTTGGTAGAACTGATCCATCAACCAGGTCTTGCCGCGTCCGACCGGGCCCCAGAGGTAAACCCCGGTGATCGACGTTCGGCCTTGATGCAAGGCTTCGTGACACTGCTGCAACGCCAGAACGGCGTGTTCTTGCGCGGCATCCGGCACGAAGCCTTTTTGCTTGATTGCGTATTGGTAAGCGCTAAGGGGTGAGTCGAAGGTCATACCGGTCTGTTTCGCAGCGGAAAACGCGAAGTATGGCATGTGTTTGTAGACGGATGATCGTTCCCACGCTCCTGCGTGGGAATGCCTCTTGGGACGCTCCGCGTCCAGTGACGCAGAGCGTCACGGGCTGCATTCCCACGCAGAGTGGGAACGATCAGCGGAGGTGTGGATTAGAGGGAGATATCGAGTCGGGCGATTTTGCCTTGCTCGTTCAAGCGGAACACATAGCGCAGTTCCAGCGGGCTGCCGGGGAACGTGCCGGAAATCAGGTTGCTGACCAATACTTTGCCGGTGCGTTGCTGCACATCCAGCACCTCGACTCGAGGCTGGTAACGGCGCGCGGTGTCTTCCATCCATTGCGCGATAGCGTGGGTGCCGACCTGATGGGCGCCTTCATCGAAAACGTTGGCATCCTCGGCAAAAAAACTGGCGACCGCCGAACTGTCACGGGCATTGGCGGCAGCGATATAGGCGGCAATGGCAGGTGCAAGTGAAACAGCTGGGTTCGACATGGTACGGCTCCTTGTTGATTGATTCTGGAGCCATTTTAAAGCAGCACTGTGTCAATTCTTGTCAGGAGTGAAACGCCCCGCTTCATCCAGTTGCATCGCCTTGCGCCAAGCCCGCAACAGGTCACTGCGACGCCCCGGATAGCGTTCACCCAGCTCTCGGGCAGCGGCAATCCGGTCGGTACGAAAGGTTCGAAAAGCCTCGCGCAATTCGCACCAGGCGACGATCACCCGCGCCTCATTCATAAAACCCAGCGCCAACGGCCAGATCAGCCGCTGACTGGGGGTTTTATTCACGTCCGCGTAATCGATATGCAACTTGGCCTGCGCACGAATCGCCTGGCGAAACACGTTCAATTCCACTGTGTTTTGCGGATAGCCATAGCCCGGCGGCCCCGGCAAAACCGTCGGGTTACGCAAGGCTTCCTGGGCGTCGGGCGCCAACACGGCGGCAATCTTCGCCAACGCATCGGCCGCGGCTTTGCTCAACACCTCATCGCCGCGCTGATCGACATAACGCAAACCCAGCACCACCGCTTCAGTCTCGTCGGCATTAAGCATCAGCGGCGGCAGAAACAGACCGCTGCGCAGCACATAGCCGATACCCGCCTCGCCAAAGATCGGCGCGCCGAGCGCCGTCAGCTCGGCGATATCGCGGTACAGCGTGCGCTCGGAGATCTCCAGTTCACTGGCCAATGTCGCCGCCGTCACCGGACGACTTTTACCGCGCAGCACTTGCAACAAGGTCAACAACCGACTGGTACGCGACACGATCAGCCTGCTCTGTGGAATGAAGGTCGACGGAGCTTAGCAGAGGCCACTGTCAGAAACTGTCAGCAGCGCAAAACCTGTGGGAGCGAGCTTGCTCGCGATAGCGGTGTGACAGTAAACATTGATGTCGAATGTAAAACCGTCATCGCGAGCAAGCTCGCTCCCACAGGGTTATTGATCGACCTTATGTTTGGCTGCATACAAGCAGAGCATCTCCATCCCCAGCGTCGCTGCCGCCAGTGAGGTGATTTCCGCGCTGTCGTAGGCCGGCGCGACTTCCACCACGTCCATGCCCACCACGTTGATCCCGCGCAGCCCGCCGAGAATCTCCAGCGCTTGTACCGTGCTCAAGCCACCACACACCGGGGTGCCGGTGCCGGGCGCGAACGCCGGGTCCAACCAGTCGATTTCGCCCAGTCGTGGGAAGACAAAGGTTTGCTTAAAGCGGTTGGACAGCCAGAGTTGAGTTTTGACGTGACCTTCCACCTGACCCGACACCGGGCGCAGGTGCCCGGCGATGCGCAGTTGGCGTTTGAAGCGGATTTGTTGGCGGCGTTTGCACTTCCTGTGCAGTAGCGCCGCACCCGTAGCAGCTGCCGAGCCCGCGAGGCTGCGTTCGGCTGCGAAGCAGTCGTAAAATCAGGCAACACGTTCGTTCAGGCAAACCGCGTTTGCAGGGTTTGCGAGGACTGCGTCCTCGAACGCAGCCTCGCGGGCTCGGCAGCTGCTACGGGTGTTTATGTTTGCCCACGTAACCTCAGTCGCGGGCTACAACGCCTTGCGTCACGGCCTACACCTGCGCCAGAATCCGCCGGCTTGTGCGCTTTGAGCCCCGCCTCTATCGTTTCCGTGTCGCTGATTATCAGCGATCGGGTTTGGTAGCCCGGGTAAGGCGCACAGCTCCGACACTTCCATTCAGTGACGCTTTTTTTCGTCTGCTGTTTGTTATGGCGGCTGTGCGCAGGGCGCCTTCGGGTGCGCCGGTTTCCTTACCCGGTCTACCAACCTGCGTTCAGTCGCCACCCTATCGTTTGGTAGCAATAGGTTGCGATTCCACTTTTAAGTAAGGAGATTCGCCATGTTCAAAGCCACGCCCAATCCCCCCGAAACCGACCCCGTTTCCCCCTACGCCTCCCTCGACTCAAAAGAACTCCACGCCGCCGCGCACCGTGCGCTTGATCATTACCTGGTGCTGCCCGAGACCAAGGCATTGTTAACCGACCGACGTCCCGGCTGCATTTTCGTTATCGCCCCCGACGTCGACTCTGAAACCCTGCTGGCCCACGCCTGCGAAACCCTCGCCTCAGCCAATGTCATGGCCAGCGATCTGGCGTTCGACCTCGAAGGCCCCAAACGCAATACCGCACTGGCGATTCAGCAGATGATTTCCCTGGCCGAGTTGGCGGTGAATCGCGCATTGGATCACCTCGATCCACCGGAGTAACAGCAACCGTAGCAGCTGCCGAGCCCGCGAGGCTGCGTTCGAGGACACAGTCCTCGCCAATCCTGCACACCCGGTATTCCTGAAAGAACGCATTGCCTGATTTTACGACTGCTTCGCAGCCGAACGCAGCCTCGCGGGCTCGGCAGCTGCTACGGAGCGTGTGTAGCGGCTTAACTGGTCGGTAGCCCCAAACAACACAAAACCCGCCACCTTTTCACTAGGCTGGCGGGTTTGTCGTTCCGGCCCCGTCCGTTTTGAAAATCCGCGCGTTGCCCTCGATGCCCGTCACTGGCATCCTGCGCCTCCATTTTCTGACCTGGCCTTATTGGCACCCTCCCCGTGACCTCATCTGACCACTCGAAAACTGCGCTTCGTTCCGACCTGATCTACGGCCTCAACGACCGCCCGCACTTCACTGCGACCATCTTCGCCGCCCTGCAACACGTATTGGCGAGCTTCGTCGGGATCATCACGCCGACCCTGATCATGGGCAGCGCCCTGGGCCTGCAAAGCGAAATTCCGTACCTGATCAGCATGGCGCTGTTCGTCTCGGGCCTGGGCACCTTCGTTCAGGCGCGGCGCTTCGGACCGATCGGTTCTGGCCTGCTGTGCCTGCAAGGCACCAGCTTCTCGTTCATCAGCGTGATTCTCAGCGCCGGGTTCATGGTCAAGGCGCGTGGTGGCGGCACCGATGAAATCCTCTCGACGATTTTCGGCGTGTGCTTCTTTGCCGCGTTCATCGAAGTGGTGCTGAGCCAGTTCATCGGCAAGTTACGGATGCTGATTACCCCGGTAGTCACCGGCACCATCATTACCCTGATGGGCTTGTCACTGGTCAAGGTCGCCATGACCGACATCGCCGGTGGTTTTGGCGCGACGGACCTGGGCGCCGCAAGCCACCTGGCTCTGGCCGCATTGGTGCTGGGCACTATCATCGTGCTCAACCGGGTCGATGTGCCGTTCCTGCGTCTGGGCGCCATCGTTATCGGCCTGACCCTCGGCTACGTCGTCGCGTGGCTGATGGGTGACGTCGATTTCGCCAACATGGCCGCCGTGCCGTTGATGAGCGTCCCTGTGCCGTTCAAGTACGGCTTCAACTTCGACTGGGTGGCGTTCGTGCCGGTGGCGGTGATTTTCCTGGTCTCACCGCTGGAAGCGGCCGGCGACCTGACCGCCAACTCGATGATTTCCCAGCAACCGGTCAAAGGCCCGATCTACATTCGGCGGATCAAATCCGGCTTGCTCGCCGACGGTCTCAACTCGGCGATGGCCGCAGTCTTCAACAGCATGCCGATGGTGACCTTCGCCCAGAACAACGGAGTGATCCAGCTCACCGGCGTGGCCAGCCGTTACGTTGCATTCTTTATCGCCGGGCTGCTGGTGTTGCTGGGGCTGTTCCCGATGATAGGCGCCGTGCTGCAACTGATGCCCAAACCGGTATTGGGCGGCGCCGAGCTGGTGATGTTCGGCACCGTGGCGGTGGCCGGGATCAAGATCCTCGCCGAGGCCGGCCTGCATCGACGCAACATGCTGATCGTTGCCATTTCGCTTGGCATGGGGCTGGGTGTTGCGGCTGTACCGGAAGTGCTGCGCGAATTGCCCAAGGCGTTGCACAACATCTTCGAATCGCCGATCACCGTCGGCGCGTTGTGCGCTATCGTGCTGAATATCTTTCTACCCGAAGAATTCATCGAGCTGGAAGAAGACGATTTCGATCCGGAAGCTTCGATCCTCACGGTCATGGAGAACCCGGATGTCACGCTCCACGGCGAACCACTCAAGCCTTCCGTGGTCGCACAGGTGAACCGCTAACGCTGCTCGGGGGTCGAGCCGCTGGCGGTTCGACCCTTATCTTTACGAGAGCTCGTTCATGCGCAGATTCCTCGCTTTAAGCCTTTCCCTGCTGTTGCTCAGCTTGAGCGCCTGTGCGCTGTTCCCCAACCGTGATCCTTTGAACATCAACGTGGTTGGCATTGAACCGCTGCAAAACCAGGACCTGGAAGTGCGCTTTGCGGTGAAACTGCGTCTGCAAAACCCCAACGAAACCCCCATCGACTACAACGGCGTGGCCCTGAGCCTGGAGGTCAATGGCCAACCCCTGGCCACTGGCGTAAGCAATCAAACCGGATCGATCCCGCGTTACTCGGAAGCGATCATCAGCGTACCCGTGAGTATTTCGGCGTTCTCCGTGCTGCGCCAAACCCTTGGCCTGAGCCAGACGCAATCCCTCAACAACCTGCCTTTTGTATTACGCGGCAAGCTGTCTGGCGGCGCGTCAGGCACCGTCCGTTTTGTCGACAAAGGCACACTTAACCTGCCGGGCTCGACAGCAGGCATCTGGTGAGCACAGCGCCTCAGATAAACCGCACTCCAGGCTTGGCCCGTTCATCCACGGTCAGCTCGAACACATCCGGGCGCGCGTAGTGCCCGACCACGTCGTAGTCGTAGCGCGCACGCACCAGTTCGTCGGTGTCGATCTCGGCTGTCAGCAAACCTGCACCGCCTAACAACGGCCCGGCCAGCACCTCGCCCATCGGGCCGATGATTACACTGCCACCGGCAATCAACGGGCGCTCGGCTGGCCAGTTGGCAATCGCAAGGCCCAGGGCTTGGGGTGATGGCTGGACCTGGCAGGCGCTGACCACGAAGCAACGCCCTTCATGGGCGATGTGGCGCATGCTGACCTGCCACATTTCGCGCTCGTCGACCGTTGGCGCGCACCAGACTTCCACGCCCTTGGCATACATGGCGGTGCGCAGCAGCGGCATCATGTTTTCCCAGCACACGGCGGCGCCAATGCGCCCGACCAGGCTGTCGATCACTGGCAGTGTCGAGCCGTCGCCCTTGCCCCAGATCAACCGCTCGGTGCCGGTGGGCATCAGTTTGCGGTGCTTGGCCACTAACCCGGTTTGCGGTTCAAAGAACAATGCGGTGCAGTACAAGGTGCTGCCTGAGCGCTCGATCACTCCCAGCACCAGATTCGCCCCGGTACGCGCAGACAATCCCGCCAAGGCTTCGGTTTCGGCGCCTGGCACATCGATGGCATTGGCGAAATAGCGCGCAAACGCCTCACGCCCTTCCGGCAATCGATAGCCCAACTGCGTGCCGAAACCTTCACCCTTGGGGTATCCGCCAAGCAATGCCTCGGGCATGACCACCAACCCGGCGCCGGACTCGTTGATCGCCTGTTCATAAGACAGAATCTGTTCCAGGGTCTCGCCCTTGCCGCCTGGCAACGAACCGATTTGCAGTGCAGCAACAATGGACTTTGGCATCGAGGTAACTCCCTGAGCATTGAGGTATTGCTCATTCTCCGGCCACCACCGATCATGAATAAAGCCCCGTTCACTGCTGAAAGATATGAGCCAAATGAATATCGCCGACATCGACCTCAACTTGCTCAAAGTCTTCGAAGCGCTGCATGACGAGTCCAGCGCCAGCCGCGCCGCCCTGCGTTTAGGGGTTACGCAGTCCGCCGTGAGTGCAGCATTACGCCGACTGCGCGACGTGTACGCCGATCAATTGTTCGTGCGCACTGGCCGCGGTCTGGCGCCGACATTGCGCGCCAATCAATTGAAACCGGTCGTCAGCGACGCGCTGAACAAATGCCGACAAAGCCTGGCGATGGTCGATCCGGCGGCCAACCAGTACGAAGGTCGTTCAGTGATTGTGGGCTTATCGGATGATTTCGAGATTGCCTATGGCCGGCGATTGATCGAGGAAATCGCCCAACGAGCGCCAAAGCTGCGGCTGATCTTTCGTCAGACCCACAGCCAGATCGTTGCTCAGGCCTTGATGGAGCGCAGCGTTGACCTGGCGATCACCGCGGGCGGTTTTGCCGAGCGCTTGCTCAGTCGTCAGGTGCTGGGTGAAGGCGGCTATCAGTGCCTGGTCGACCCCGGCAGCCTGATCGACGGGCAACAGGAAATCGCTCTCGACGAGTTTGTCGCTCGCGAGCACATTCTGGTGTCGTCTGGAGGGTTTATCGGCATTACCGATGAGGGTTTGGCGGGGCTGGGATTGAGTCGTCGAGTGTGCGCGTCGACCACGCATTTTGCAGCGCTGCCGTTCTTGCTCAAGGGCAGCCAGGCCGTGGCAACCATCCCGGCCCATGCAGCGCAGAGCATTGCGGCACTCAGCGGATTGGCAGTGCTGCCCTGCCCGCTGGCATTGCCGCGTTACCCGATCGAGTTGGGTTGGCGGACCAACAGCCAGCTCGATCCGCTGCTGCTGAAAGTGCGCGAAGCGATTGTCGCGAGCTTTTTACAAGCGCCTACTTGGCGGCCATCAAGCGATTGACTTCACTGCGGACCATGTTCGCGTATTCCGGTGGTGACATGGCGTCCAGTTCAGAGCGCACCCACTCGGCCCATTTGCCTTTGCGCTTGGAGCGCTCGCCGAACAAGCGTGCCGCTTCACCTTTGGATTTACCCAGGTTGCTCTGCCAGAGGTCGAACAGACGGGACTTTTCATCTTCAAGCGCAGCGCGCTCGGCAAGGGGCTTGTCGGCCAGATTGAAGCTCATGGGAGTTACCTGCTGCATAAAATAGGCAACATCTTACACTGTAGGTGGAAATCTCCGGAGGCGGATTTTCCATTGGCGTTGAGTTTCAGGGCAAAAAGACTGCAACTTTTCCGCCGCGCCTACACTCCATTGATCACTGTCCCTTTACCTGCAAGGAGTCACCTGATGGCCCGAAAAACCCCGGTGCACGCAAACGATGAGCAAATCAAGGATCAGGTCTTCAGCGAGCTGCAAGCGTTGATCGAAGAGTCGGAGAAACTGCTCAAAAGCAGCGCCTCACTGGTCGGTGAGGAAGCTGAGAACCTGCGCGAACAAGTCGCGCTGAAACTGCGGCAGGCACGTGATTCCGTCTCCAGCGTACGTGAGCGCACCCGGCCGGTGGTCGAGGCGACTGAAACCTACATCGGCGGTCACCCTTGGCAAACCGTTGCAATCTCGGCCGGTTTTGGTCTGGTGGTAGGGTTGCTGCTGGGGCGACGCTGAAACAACAAAGGCGAGCCTGTGGGCTTAATGGCAGTTAACTAAGCGAACACAATGTTCGAAACGGCAAAAATTTAATGTGGGAGCGAGCTTGCTCGCGAATAGGCCATCACATTCAACATCTCAGTTGACTGTCTGTCCGCTATCGCGAGCAAGCTCGCTCCCACATTGGTTCTATATTGTTTCAAACGTCGTGTTCGCTTCACTGACTGGCGTTAAGCCACACAGGCTCACCGTTTCACCTCAATTACCCGCCAGTTCACGCAATTGCGCCAGGGTCTGCGCATCGAGCGCGATGCCCCCGGCCAACGACTTGGCCCGCTCGCGATGACGTCGATCACCCGGCAAACGCCGCAGCCCCACAGCATGCATCTGTCTGACCAGTTCCTGACTGCGTTCGGCGAAACTCTGCCCGGCGGCTTTGCTCGGGTCGATCACGATCAGTAACTGGCCGGTCCACGGGGTTTTCGCCCCAGGATGATTCGACCAATCGAACTCGAACGAGAAGTTGCCACCGGTCAAGGCCGCCGCCAGCAGTTCGACCATCATCGACAGCGCCGAGCCTTTATGCCCGCCGAACGGCAGCAATGCACCGCCCTCCAGAATCGCTTTCGGGTCCTGCGTTGGCTGCCCCAGGCCGTCGACCCCCATGCCGGGCGGCAGACGCTCACCCTTGCGCGCAGCGATCTGCACGTCGCCATGGGCGATGGCACTGGTAGCCAGGTCAAACACGATCGGGTCTGCACCCGCACACGGTGCAGCGAAAGCAATCGGGTTGGTGCCAAACAACGGGCGATCAGCGCCGTGCGGCACCACGCAGGTCATGCTGTTGACCACACTCAGCGCCACCAGGCCTTCATAGGCAAAGGGTTCGACATCCGGCCAAAGTGCCGCGAAATGATGGGAATTGCGGATCGCCATGACCGCGATCCCGGCGCTGCGGGCTTTCTCGACCAACAATGCGCGACCTGCGGCCAGTGCCGGTTGGGCGAAGCCGTTGCCGGCGTCCACCCGGACAAACCCCGAGGCCACGTCCTCGACCACCGGAACCGCCTGGCCATTGACCCAGCCGCTGTTCAACGTCGAGACATAACCCGGGATCCGAAATACCCCATGGCTGTGGGCGCCATCGCGTTCGGCGCCGGCGCAGTTTTCAGCCAGTACCCTGGCAACCTCGGCCGAAGTGCCATTCTGCAAAAAAATCCGGGTCAGCAACTGCACGAGATCCGCAACACTCACCACTGAGGTGTTGGCGTTGACGGCCGTTTCGGACGATACAGGCATCTGAAGCTCCACTTTTATTATTGAATACGGGCAACAGCGTGAAACCGGGTTGCACAGCAACCGAAAAAATCATGCCGATTAAGTGCTGTTTTGCAGGGGGTCTGTCAAGACTCAGAAGCACACAAACACCTCAAGCAATATCTACCGCATCTGGACGTTCTGTTGACCGTAGTGTTTTTCCTCACCCAACAGCCTGCTAACCGCAGCAAGGCGAGGAATTATCATGACTGCGCACGCTCTTCCGTACTTTTTCCACGAAGCCAATCTGGCTGCCGGTGCAAAGCAGCCCGGCGATCGTGAGAAAGCCCTGGGATTTACCATGGCTGACCTGAAATGGTTGAAACAGGTGTATCTGCCCTCCCACATCACACGTATCTCCGATGCTCATCCAATGCGAGTAGTCCGCTTGCTCCTGACACCTCCAGGCAAGACGGCAATTCCCTTGGCCGGAGCCTTTCTGATGAGCAGGCCCGCGGGCGGAGAAATGACGCTCTACACACCCTATCAAGGTCTCGCCAAATATGCGGACCTGGACGACCTCAGCAGTAAGCTCATGGAATGGTTGAGCAACGCTGTCAGCAGGGACGAACTGCTGCGCTACCTCTCCATCGAACAACGTCACGCCCTTCAGGCGATCGACAATCCGGCCATTTCGACAGAGATCATCGAAGGCGCCGTGTTTCAAGATCAGGAAAGGGTCGTTGAGCTGAATCAATCAAGCAATATCAAAACAATGTTGGCCGAGCTCATCAAGACGCCGACGCTGCAGTCAATGCTCGACGAAACACTGACTATCGCCTTGGGCAAGCGCTTTGCGGCACTGGATCAACGTCATACCCGGATGGACAGCTTTGTTACCGCGCAGGGTAATAGCATCAATCAGCGCAAGGTGTCTTCCCTGTCGCTCAGTGATGTGGTCCTGCATTTTTACCTGACCAACACCTGGCCGGAAGGTGACTCCAGGAGTTTTTCCAATCCAGCACATGGCGTCAGCAGCGCTGACGATAACCTGGCCTGGGAATCGACTTTGAAGGAGGTCGCACAAAGTTTGACGCCTCGCCTGCAGAGCTTGCTCGAAACTTTCTGGAACAGCCCGATGAGTACCGCAGGCTCACGCACGGATTTTTTCGCCGAAAGCCTGCGTGATGCCTACTGCGTGGATCTCTTGTACGAGCGCCAACAGGGTGTTTTAACAACGGAAGAACATCAACAGTTGATCGCCATCTGCCGCGCGGATGCGACCCGTCAATTGGCGTCAGGCCATTCGATAGAGGTCGAAAAAGTCCGTATCACGGCCCTCCACAAGCATTACGTGACACTGGCCTCCACCCTGATGATCAGCACCGGCGACGTTTCGCAGACAACGGCTTTTCTGTACAGCCATTATCGAGGCATTGAAGCAAGCACTGACCTGTCAGAGATCCAGAGCATCGTGTTGAAAATGACCGAAGCCGATGGGCATGAAGACCACCTGTTCAACTTCTTGTCACTGGAAGAGCGCAATACCTTCCTTTCACTGGATCCGGAAACACGAAAGATTGTCGGTACTCCGATATCAGGTCCGGTGTTTCACCACCTGATGGCGGATATCCTCGACAAGCAGGCGCAAAATCTGCAGTCAGCCTTGAGCCTTTACCGTGAAGCTGAGGGTCTCGTTGCACTGGATGCCTTGCTCGATAACGCTCTGGATGTACGGATGTTGATCGACAAGCGCCTGTTGAACACCGACGTCGACGGACGCTGGAGTACCCGGGCAGATCAGCGATGGAATAGCCAGCCGGCCACTGTACGAGCAGAATCGGCGAAACAGTTGTTGGCACAACTCTCCGGCATTGGGGCAGCGCTTGAATTGGAGCTTGCGCCGCCAGACCTACCAAAAGCGCCCAGGAAGTTCGAGGACGTACAGGCCGTTGTCGATCCACTTTTGAGTGTACTTACACCGAAACTGGCCCATAGCCAATCTGTAGCCCTGCGCAGCGAAGTCAAATTGCGAACTTTGAGCCGCACGCTGGGCCCCGTGGACCAGGACATTATCACTACGCTACTCGACAGCCCTGTGCGCTTGCAGCGCAGGGCTCTGAACGGTTTTCTGCCCGATGTCTTTTCCCTGGCAGTCGAGACTGGCACGTCCGGGCTCCTGCTGCAGCTGGCCAACTGTTTCATAATCACCGAGCGCGGTGGCCTGGACCCGAACCATTCAGGGAGGGCTATTTTGTGGACCCCGGCGCGTGGGTTTGAAGCATTTGGTGCATTGACTCCCTTGAAGGCCGAGCTTCAGAGGCGCCTGCTCGACCCGGATGTGCATATGGGGCTGCTGGAAAACCTTGAGCATGGAGAACGAGCCATCGGTCAGGCATTCACACTGGCCCCCTTGCAACTTATTCACGAGCACTTCCTCGATCACCTGCAAAGCCCCTATGGCCAATTGCACAGAGAATCCATCGAGCGTGCGCTTGCCTCGAAACTCCCCGAAGACTCACTGAAAAAACTACTGGGCTTGATCGCACCACGCATTCCGATCACAGGTCTGAACCGAGGCGTGAGCATTGCCCAATCCCTGATCACCCAGCAAAAGCTACCCGCCTGGTTGGCGAAAGCATCAATCGTCGATCAAGTACTGCATGCTGAACTGCTTCAGCAATACCTGAACAATGCCGAGAACGACAAAGACTACCTGTCCAGCGTGACCTCGCTGAGGCGTACCGCTCACACTGGACTCAAACAACAACTCAAGACAGCCTTCAAAGACCATGACGTTGATCCGGACAAGGTCGAATTACAGCTCAGCCCGCGCCTGACCGCCACTGGCCTGACCCAGACCCTGACCACATTCGCGCTGACTCATTTTGACGACCTGAATACCCTGCCAATCAAGAAGATCACTTCACTCACTGCGGCCGCACTCCCCCCTGGGCTGAACGCAGACTATGTGAAAAAACTGGTACGCAATCTCAAGCTTGGGGCGCTCCACCAATCGGTCATCGAAACAGCATTCGCTTCGTCCAATGCCAACGCTGCGTCGTGCAGAACCCTGTTCGCCAGACAGTTGCCCTGGCAACTGCTGCACTACGCCCATACGGAAAAACTCCAGGAACGTCTCAGCGAGGCCGGCTTCAACCTGATTGCCCAGATCATGAACATGCCGGACAACATCGCCCGCGCGGCGGTCGTCGGCGCGAATGCTGTGATTCGTCCGCTTGAACTGATCGCCACACCTGGTGCGCAAGTTGCAAAGGCGCTCGGGGTCTACCTGATCGGACCAGGTCAGAGCAAAGAGGGTCCGCACATTCTCCTGGCGCCCTACTGCTCCCCCCACGGGATCAAGGAATATGACAGTGAAAGCAGCTTATTGGCCGAGCTCAATACACCAGGGACGTTGCAGGACTGGGTACTGCAATGCCTGCCGACGGAGCACCGTGCAACCTATAAAAACTTGTGGGCCTCAACACTCGGCACGCCAAGCGATATCAAACTGGCGTCCAACCTCATCACCGGAAATCTGCTCGGGAAGTTGTTCGACGACAATAGAAAAATCCTGACGCGATTTCTCGATTCTCAGTCTGACCACGATGGCAAAAGCGAGTGGCAGATCATAAAAAGTGTATTCGGTGAAGACCTGGAGCAGGCACTCACCTTCGTCAGCGGGAAGCTCGCTTACCCAATCACCGTCTGGAATAGCTATCACGCTTTCAAAGCATCTGCTGAGGACCTTCAAGAACATAAATGGGGAAGCGCCCTCAAGGCATTTATCAGTGGCGTCGCGGAATTGGCGATGTTGCGGCAATCGATGGAGGAAGCACCGTCGACGGAGACAGTGGCCGAACCCGAACCTTCGGCGACAGAACCCACCGCGAAACATCAATGGCAGGACATCGACATAACAGCCCCCGAACGAACCGGTCTGCAGCGCCATGAAAATATCGATACTGATCTGCAGTCGCTCACGCCTTCGTCGGAACCGGGGCTCTACACACACCCAACGACCAAAAAGTACTACGCCCCCGTCGAAGGCAAGGTGTATCGCGTCGAAAAACGTGGCAGTCCCTGGCGCATTGTCAGTGATCGCGGCGAGGGCCCCAAACTACTGCAAAACACTTCAAAACAGTGGGTCCTCGACCTGTCGGCGCAAAGCCCACGTTACGGAATGCTCAACCGGCTACAGGTACGCATCAGCCGTCAGGCGGCTATGAACGTAGAAGCCACCGGCATGCGTGCCATTCGCCAGCTCTATCCGGTCAGGGCACGGCTGATTGATGAAGGACTGGACCTGGCGACCACCTACGCCTGGAACAGTTTTCAAAACCTGAGGCTGATCAAGACAAGCGTGACACAGACGACGCGCGTGCATCGACTCCTCAAAGACTTCCTCGGCGTGCCGGCAATATTGCCCGATCATGTAGTGAAGCTTGAGAAAGTCATCGGCGAGGTCTTTGGCGCTTTATTGGACCCTGATCTCAGAAAAGCCAACTCCAGACGTTTTGTTGTGGGGGCGAGTCGTGAAGCCCCCGAGAGCGTATTCGCCTTCACCATTCCGGATGACGCGGGGAAAAAACTCTATCTGCTGGAGAAGTTCTTTCTCCCCAAGTTCGATCACTACCGCAACTACATGACCGAGCCATCCTTCGCCATCAGTGCTCATGCCCGCGCAACGACACTGATTCATGAGCTTTCGCATCTCGCCAGCAACACCGAAGACATTGCCTACCTGGATTCCAGCAAACCCTTTTTCGACCTGTTGGAAACGGTCAGTCCACGTGCGCGACAACTTAAGGACACGTTGACGACACTCCAGCAGGAAGCGTTATCGAGCCAATCGCCGCTGGGTCAGCTCTTCAAGAGCTTTAATCCCCACAGTGGCGTGTGGGAAGACTTGGGTAAAACGACCTACGAAAACACTGCCGACGCACTAGAACATGTTCTGAAGCTGACCGGGCAACGGACCCTGCATGCAGCCCGCGCAATTTTCATGAGCGATTCAAACGTGAGGCTGGCGGTACAACTGGGCAATGCCGACTCCGTAGCCTGGCTTATCAGCCACCTGGGACGCCAACTGGATATCACTACACCTTGAACACATGAAGGCTATGCAACATAGCCGGTCTTGAGGCCAAGGCATTGACCTGAGGTCAGTGCCTTGGTACCGGGAAACATTCGGACCGAACCCGACGCACCAGACTGACGGGAATCTGCCTTGCCAGAGTAACGAATCAACATGAAAAAAATTTAATGGTGCAGAACCCTGCAAAACAGTGCATCTCACCCTGCGCTGACGTGGTTCCGACAAATTTTCTACATACCAACCCTCATGATTTGCGCAGCTCATTCGTCATTAATCAATGAGAGCACCCATCACTTTTTTCCTGATCAGGCTCTGAAAAGGAGTTTTTGCATGTACAACTCGCAACTGCCAACGGATGGCAACCCTGCGCCAAATAGTAAGCTGAACCTGGACGCTGACGCGTTCACCAAAAACGCTGAACGCCACAACAACGAACGCATCAGGCAACTGCTCAAAAGCTTCGGCCTGCGAACCAGCCTGATTCGCCTGAAAGTGATCGACGCGCTATTGACCGCCGCCGAGAACGATCGCCCGCTGGGGGTGCGCGGCGTGCACAGCCACTTGCTGGACCTGGATATTCCCCTGTCCTTTCTCAGCGTTCGCGAAGTGTTGAAGCGACTGTGCAGCGAAGGCGTTATTGTCTTGAAAGAAGACAAGAGCTACAGCCTGCACCCTCAAGCCGCAGCCGTGCTCTACGGCAGCCAGTGAAACGTTGCCGCGTCGTTCAAGGTTTGACCTTGCGACGCATCACGCCATTGATCACCACAACGATCACCGCAACGCCAATGGCGATGTACTGGAACAGCTTCTCGCTGATCATTCCGGCGTTCTGCATGTACGACAGACCAAGCATGATCCCCAGCACGACAAGGGAGATCAGAATCGAATATTTCAAACGTTGCGACTGGGTCATTGCGGATTCCTGAACCTGAAAATATGTATCTGGTTTGTATCGTGATGCATGCCAAGCTCATACGCTTCCTCGGGGATGAGCGGCTGCAAGCGGGGTCTCATGTTACAGCCCATGAAGCATTTTGGCTGCATGCGGTTCAAACGATGAGGATTGAGAAATGTTCCGTCGAATCACACTGCTGATTCCCCTGCTGATTATCCTGACCATGAGCGGTTGCGTCTGTTTCCCATGCGGAGGTGGCTGGCATGGCGACCATCGCTACCACCATGAAGGCTACTACCGCCGGTGACCTGAATTAAGCGGGGGCGCTCACCTCATTAAGTGCTCCCATATTCTCAATAGTTGATGACTGTTGAGAACACCACGACATAAGCCCGCCACCCCGCGGGCTTTTTCGTACAAGGGCATTACACTTTAGTCCGTAAGACAATATCTAAAACATGCATCAGCACATTCACCCAACATACCCACCAGAAATAACGCGACAACTATTACTGCCAACAAAACAATAATTTGGTTTGGCTTATTACTATTCCAGACTATTCTCACCCGCATCGCGATACTTCTATATAAATCAGCAATACACCCTGGAATTTTATGCTCAAGCCCATTATAAAAATCGGATCTTTCCGAGCGCTAGGTTTTTGCCTGGCGATTACAGCTTTTGAATTACTGACCTACCTGGCCAGCGACATGATAATGCCTGCCATGTTGACCGTAACCGATGACCTGAATGCCAGTACTCAGCATATTCCATCGGCCTTCAATCTTTACTTGCTGGGGGGTGTTCTTCTGCAATGGTTGATTGGCCCCCTCGCGGATTGTTTTGGACGCCGAAAAGTACTCCTGATTGGCTGTGCAGCCTTTGCCATGACTTGCGTCATGACCATCTGGGTGCAAAGTATTTTTGCATTCAACCTGCTGCGCCTGCTTCAGGGCATGGGATTGGGGTTTGTCATCGCCGTCAGTTACCCCTCGCTGCAGGAGGTGTTCTGTGAAGCCGACGCAGTGCGGATCATGGCATTGCTGGGTAATGTTGCCCTGCTTTCTCCGCTCCTTGGCCCCCTGCTTGGGAGCCTGATGCTGAAATGGATTTCCTGGCGTGAGCTGTTTTTCATGCTCGGCGTCCTCGGCGCCGCAGTCTGGTTGGCGCTTTATTGGCTGATGCCGGAAACCATAGGCGTACAACGTCAGGACGGTCAGCGGCTAAACCCCACGCCGTTCAAGCTGCGTGCAATAGCGCTTCGATACATCGCCCTGCTCAGGAACCATCGATTTATTTGCGCCAGTGTCGCGCTCGGGTTGATGAGTTTGCCGCTGATCGCCTGGATCGGCCTGTCCCCATTGCTGTTGATTCAAGGGCAAGGATTGTCCGTTCTTGAGTACGGCCTGTGGCAGATCCCGGTCTTCGCTGCTGTCATCATCGGAAACCTGATACTGAACCTGATTATTTCCAGGACTCACCTGGAAGGCTTGATCCAATGGGCGCTCTGGCCATTCTGCGCAGGCCTTGTGGCGCTCATCATCGCCAGCCGGTTTGCCCTTTCAATCCCGGTTCTCGTCGGTGGCCTGATGCTTTACAGCATAGGTCTCGGGATGAGCAATGCCGCGCTGTACCGCGCGGCGCTGTTTGCCAGTGACGACAGCAAAGGATTGGTCTCGGCCATGTTGGGGATGATCTCCATTGCACTGATGGCCGGTGCAGGCTCGGTGATCGCAATGCTGGTTGCTGGCGAAAATCCGGGGGACTTCGCCCTGACAGTCGGTATCGCCGGACTTCTGGCGCTGGTGCCACTGCGCTGGGTTTTGCTGCCGGCCGCACCTGTGCCCGTGCACCCTCTATAACTCAATCAAAAAAAGGATTTTTGATGATTCATCTACCTCACACCGATGCCTTATGTGCATTGCCACAGCCGTATTGCCTGGACGCTGTCCCGCCCGGGCTGTTCGACAACTCGATGCGCGAAACCAGCCTCTTTCACTGCCATCACACACCCGGTTATGAGCATTGGCTGGAGGCTAACGGCCTGAGTGCCAGCGCGCTGGATGAGCTGGACGACTGGTCGCGCCTCCCTCCGCTGTACGCCAACTATTTCAAGCAACGCCTGCTGCTGAGCCCTACCGGGCAGGACGCCCTGGAGCTGACCTCCTCGGGCACCAGCGGCCAGAAAAGCCGTATGCGCTATGACGTACGCAGCATCACCGCGGCGCAGAACATGGTGAGCCGGATCTTCGAGCATTACGACTGGATCAGCCACACCCCGTGCAACTACCTGTTGCTGAGTTATGAGCCTGTAGGCGCCATCAGCCTGGGAACGTCCTATACCGACCAGTTCCTGTGCCAATACGCGCCGGTCAATCGGGTGGTCTATGCATTACGGGCCACCGGCAGTGGCCACGAGTTCGATGTGTTCGGCGTGATCGAAGCCCTGCGTCAGTTTGCAGTTGAAGGTTTACCGGTGCGCATATTTGGCTTTCCAGCGTTTCTTTGGCAGGCCTTGCAACGCATGCAAGACCTTGGAACACCCAACCTTGAGCTGCATCCCGAATCGCTGGTGTTCCTTGGCGGAGGCTGGAAATCCCGGGCGAGCGAGGAAGTCCCCAGGCAACAGCTTTATTCGCGCATTGCGCAGCAACTGAGGATAGATGCCAGCCGTTGTCGAGACGGGTACGGCGCTGTCGAGCATGCCGTGCCGTATATCGAATGCGCGAACCATCACTTTCATGCACCGGTTTACTCAAAGGTGTTTGTGCGCAACCCGAGCGACTTCGCCGTCCAGACCTACGGCAAGCGTGGTCTGTTGCATTTCGTATCGCCTTATATTTCATCGAGCCCGGCGCACGCCGTGGTCATGAGTGACCTGGCAACGCTGCACGCCGGCGCAGCCTGTGGTTGTGGCCTGGCCACCGACTGGTTTGAGCTGCATGGTCGCGCCGGAACCAGCGCCAGTCGCAGTTGTGCGATGGCCGCAGCCGAACTGATCGGGGGAGCTTGATATGTACCTGATCAACGGCCAATTGCACGATTCACTCACACCTGATGCAGCCCTCGACACGCTGTTGCCAGGATTGGCGCAACAACTGGAGCAACCACCGACCAGCGAAAGGGTTCTTGAATGCGCGGACCTTTTCACACAGAAACTGCAGGCCCATCAGCACCCACTTGAACTCGATGAGGGGCAACGCCTGGAACTGATCGCGTTCTGCCAACGGAGCGCCTTAAGTACAAAACTGGAGCGTGAACTGGGCGTCCAGCCGCGTTCATTACGGCGTATTGCCTACGATCAACCGCGGTTCGAAAACTGGCACCCGTTAGGACTCGTGGTGCATATCACGCCTGCCAATGCGCCATTGCTGGGCTTCTGCGCAGTGCTGGAAAGCCTGCTGGTGGGCAACATCAACTGGCTGCGCCCAAGTTCCAGTGACAACAGCCTGAGTGCGCAATTACTGGCGGCGTTCCTCGAGTGCGATACCAGCGGTTTATTGGCCAGTTGCATCGCCGTTCTGCCCGTCGATACCGATCGCCTTGGTCTTCTATGCGCTCACGCCGATGGCGTCAGCGCATGGGGCGGTAACACAGCGCTCAATGCCATTCGCCGGCTGGTTCCCAGCGGTTGCCGCTGGATCGACTGGGGTCACAAGATCAGTTTTGCCTACCTGTCGCCTGAAGCCGTGTCCCCCTCAGCGCTGGATGCCTTGGTCGATGAGGTATGTCGACTCGATCAACAAGCATGCTCCAGCCCGCAGTGGCTGCTAGTGGACAGTGATGATCCGCAAACCCTGCACGCTGTCGGCGGACAACTCGCTGAAGCGTTCGAACGCCGTGCCAGCCGCTGGCCAGCGTTGCTCCCCACGCCTCAGGAAGCCTCGGAGATCACCACCCGGATTGCCTTCGCGCAACTCGATCAGAGTTTTGCTGATCAGACCGGACGCGTCTGGTCCGGTGATGGATGGCGCATCATGTGGGAGCACCATCGCCGATTGGCGCCTTCACCGTTGTTTCGAACGCTGCTGTTACGGCCGATGCCAAATGCGTTGATCGCCGAGTCACTGATGCCGTGGCGGGCGTATCTGCAAAGTTGTGCACTGATCAGCACACCCGGGCAAACGCCAGGTCTGGTCAGGCAACTGCTGAGCGCCGGCGTCAATCGAATCGCACCGCCCGAGCTGATTCATGAGGGCTACGCGGGCGAACCCCATGACGGTGTTTTGGCCCTGTCACGCTTGACCCGCAGGACCTCGGTAACGTTGCCAGCGCAGTTACTGAGCAACCGCGCGACGCTGGACCTGCCTCCTCGCGCGCCTGCAGGACTGAACGCTTGCGCAGTGATGAGCAAGGCCGATTTCATCGCACAACCCGAGTCGCCCGACGCTCAACTGTTTTTCCGCTCAGGCGGCACCAGCGGCGTTCCGGCCTTGGCTGGCTTCAGCTATCGAGACTTTAACCGGCAGATGCGCGCGGCGGCTGACGGCATGTTTGCCATGGGACTGACCCCGGGTCAGGATCGAGTGATGAATCTGTTCTACGGTGGCAGCCTCTATGGCGGGCTGTTCAGTTTCTCCAGGATTCTCGAACAAATGGGGGTCACGCACTTCCCCATGGGCGGCCCCCACGACGACGATTTCAGTGAATTAGCCCAACTCATTGTGAACCAGCGCATCAACACCCTGATTGGCATGCCAAGCACCTTGCAGCGCCTGTTTCTCAGTGAGCAGGATCGCCTCAGGGCCTATAGCGGGGTCACTAAAGTCTTCATGGGCGGTGAACATCCTGGCGATGCCAGCCGACGGTTGATGGAAAGTTGTGGGGTTTCGACGATTCGTTCCGCCCTCTACGGTTCTGTCGACGCCGGCCCTCTCGGGCATGCCTGTCCGGCGACCGCAGATGGCGTATTTCACCTGATGAGCGACATCCAGTGGCTTGAAATCGTCAACCTTGAGCACGACGCTCCCGTCGAACCCGGCGAAGTCGGTCGCTTGCTCTTTACCTCGCGGGCCCGCGAAGGTCAGACGATCAACCGTTACGAAGTCGGGGACAGTGGACGTTGGGTGCCGGGAACCTGCCCTTGCGGCCTGGACACGCCCCGATTTGAACTGCAAGGAAGACACGGTCGACTGCTGCGGGTCGCCTCGGACTTTGTCTCAATCAGCGATCTGGAAGCAAAAGCCGCCACTCCACTACAGCTTGTCCTTGATCACGACCCGAACGGAACCGAACGCTTGACGGTGCGCGCAGAACACGATCCGCAGTCGTTGCGTCGGCGCGTGCTGGACATCGCCGTTATTTCAACGGCCGTGAATAACGGCTTGCTGGAACTTGATGTTCAGCGGTGTTCTCCCAGCCTCTTCGATCGCAACAAGCACAGCGGAAAAACGCCGTTGATTATTGACTTGAGAACTGATTTCTCAGCTAGCAAACATCACAACTGATTGCCTGTTTTTTTAATTCCCAGGAACACAACCCTATGAACATTAGCTATTCACTCGAAGAGTTGCTATTGCACTCACGAACGCACTCACACTATTACAAAACACACTTCAACCACTTGCCAGAACATCATTGCACTCTCGACAATCTTCCGCTGACTGTCGCCTCGGATTATTGGGAAGGCAGCAACAACTTGAATACCTGGCCGGTACTGACTGGTAAAACTGAAAACGCCCTGATTTATACAACCGGTGGTTCAACTGGCCAGGAAAAACTGGTGGCGTACACCCGCGGTGAATGGCAGACCATGGTGACCCATTTCGGGAATGCCCTCTCGGGGCAACTGTGCGACGGCGACCGGGTTGCCAATCTGTTTTTTGCCGGCGACCTTTACGCCAGTTTTCTGTTTATCCATGAATCATTGGCCCATGTGAGTCCTTCCATCTGTGAATTCCCATTTGCCGGCGAAGTTGATTGCGCAACGCTGGCAGCGGCCATTGTCGAGCACCAGATCAATGTCCTCGCGGGCGTACCTGCACAACTTCTGCGATTTGCCGCCGGTCTGGCCGAGCAACACTGCGTCCTGCCACAAATAACCACTGTGCTCTACGGTGGTGAAAGTCTGTTTGCCGCACAATTGCCGATGCTGGCCCAGGTCTTTCCCAATGCGCGCGTCGCGTCCATTGGCTATGCCTGTGTCGACGCAGGACTCGTAGGCGCCAGCACCCGGGATTGCGAGGTGGGTGAGCACCGGGTGTTCGATGGGCAAACCGTAGTGGAAATTGTTGATGAACACACCCACGAGGTCATCGAGGAATGTCATCGCCCCGGCCAACTGATCATCACCAACCTGACCCGAAAGTTGATGCCACTGCTGCGTTATCCGGTTGGTGATCGCGCTTGTTGGCGCGAGCCGAGCGGCACCCCGCAACGCAAATTCGCCTTGCTGGGACGTAGCGAACAGAGCATTCGTATTCGGATCGGTGTCATGTCGCTGTTCCAGGAAGAGATCGCCGAAATTCTTCAACGCCTGGCTGAATGCTGGCAATGGCAGTTAGTGATCGAAAGTGTCGGGATCAAGGATCGAATGACCTTGATCTGGGTACCCGCGCAAGACTCGACGTCAATAAAAGCCACCACTGCGGCCATTCATGCGGCACTGCTGGAGCAGCACCCGGAAATCAGCCAAATGATCGGTAATGGTCAGCTTGAATGTGTCGTCAGCCCCTGCCCGGCCAGCGCATTGCAGCTGCATCCACGCTCTGGAAAACGGTGTCGGATCGTTGACCTGCGTGTGTACAGCACCCCTCAGCGGGAGCCTGCTCCATGAGTACAATAAGTTTCCGATGTTTCAGGCAAGCGGACTCTACGGCTGTCAGTACGTTGTTTCGTCAGGTGTACGGGGAAAATTATGTACAGCCTGATGTCTATTTACCGTCGCTGATTGGCCAGCACAACGCCGACAACCAATGGCACTCCATGCTGGCTTTGGTCAATGAACGCATCGTTGGCCACGCGGCGTTGTGCAGGGATACACACTGTCGGGATCACGCAGAATTAGCCTTGTGCCTTGTACATCCGCAAGCCCGGGGCAAAAACATCGCCACCCGACTGGGTCGCGAACTGTTGCAGCGTGCGAGCCGACTCGGCCTCAAGAGCGTCTCGATCAAGCAGGTCACCCATCATCTCTACACTCAGCAGATGGCGCAAAAACTCGGTTTCAAAAACATCGGACTGCTTCCCGACTATGTTCCCTCGCCCTTTGGTGAGCCCCATGAGGAAAGCGTTGTCATTGGCTATCAAATGGTCGAAGGGCATGCACGTCCGTTACCGCTACTGGAATGGCCGCAAGCCTGCGCAACCTTCATGGGGCGACTGTCTGCCTCATTCGGCACCCGAAATGACTCGCCATCACAACGCTCTTTTCCAATTCAGATCAGCCAGCACCATGAACGAGTGGAAGTGGTGCTCCATCAGTTGGACGAGAGTGTGCTGTTGCAGCTCGAACAGCTACCCGCGCACTGGATGATCTCGATCAAGCTCGATCTGTCGCATCATTCTCCACAGAACATGCGTCGACTCTGCTCCATCGATTTCGTATTTACCGGGCTGATGCCTGCACCCGCGGCGTCTGGCTGGTATGCATTGTTTCATCGTGGCGCAAAGCGGCGGCCCGTCAGTTTTTATTGTCCACACATGCAGCAACTGTATGACACCTTAATCCACCAGCAGCCAGAGACGCCTCACCGTCAGTTACCCGAGTCTCTGCGCAGCAGCCCGTTGCCCGGCTGAGCGCAGAGCTGCACCAGCCAGTCGACAAACACCCGCACCCGCAGAGACAACTGGCGGTGCGGAGGATAGAGCGCCGTCAGGGGTAACCCTGGCGGCGGCAGATGCTCTAACACCTCGCACAACGTTCCCTCGCGCAACTGCCGTGCAACGTGATAGTACGGCGTCTGGACCAGGCCATAACCCGCTTCACAGGAAGCCAGGTAACCATCAGCGCTGTTGACCGCCACCTGTTTGGGCAGGTCTACCAGGTGCACCTGCCCTTCTATTTCAAACTCCAGGCCGAAACGCTTGCCGGTGGTGCTGGAGAAATACTCGACCATCTGGTGCCCCGCCAGATCTTCCAGACACCGTGGCGTGCCCTGGCGTTGCAAGTAGCCGGGACTGGCGCAGGTGACCTGATCGAGCAACGCCAGCGGTCGCGCCACCAGCGAATCATCCAGCGATAAGCCACCGCGCAGCACACAATCGACGCCCTCGCGAATCAGGTCGACCGGGCGATCGTTCAAGCCAATTTCCAACTCGATCAGCGGGTAACGGCGAGTAAATTCCGGCAAGGCCGGGATCACCAGCAAACGCCCGATGCCGGCAGGCATGTCGACACGCAAAAGCCCGCGCGGATTTTGCCGGGAGGTGGAAAACGCCGCCTCTGCCTCATCCAGATCAGCCAGCAATCGCACGCAACGCTGGTAATACGCCGCGCCATCGGCGGTTGGACTGACGTGCCGTGTGGTGCGCTGCAACAGCTGCACGCCCAAATGCGCCTCAAGCTGCTTGATCAGGATGGTCACCGAAGCCCGGGGCATTTGCAGGCTGTCCGCGGCCTTGGCAAACCCTTCCAGCTCGACAATGCGAGTGAACACCCGCATGGCATTAAAACGGTTCATTGCTTTTGGTTACCCGAGGATTATTTAGAAATTACAAACAGTGATAGCGTTTTTAGCCGGTTTATCTTGTTTTTGTCGAGCGCAACAATGGCGCCACATCAAAAAAAGGAGCGACACCATGCACACTCGTCAATTGGGCAAAAACGGCCCTCAGGTTTCTGCGATCGGTCTGGGCTGCATGGGCATGACCGACTTCTACACCACGGGCGGCGATACTCGCGAGGCATTGGCAACATTGCATCGCGCCATGGAGTTGGGCATAAATTTGCTCGACACTGCCGACATGTATGGCCCGCACACCAACGAAGAGCTGATTGGCAAAGCCATTGCTGGCAAGCGCGACCAGGTGTTTCTGGCCAGCAAATTCGGCATTGTGCGTGATTCGGCCAACCCCACCGCACGCGGGGTCGACGGCCGACCGGACTACATCCGTGCCGCCATCGACGGCACACTGAAACGCCTGGGCGTGGACACTCTGGACTTGTATTACCAGCATCGCGTCGATCCGGATGTGGCCATCGAAGAGACCGTGGGCGCCATGGCCGAACTGGTCCAGGCCGGTAAAGTGCGCTACCTCGGCTTGAGCGAGGCGTCAGCGAAAACCCTTGAGCGAGCGCATAAGGTTCACCCGATCAGCGCGCTGCAAAGTGAATACTCGCTGTGGAGCCGCGATCAGGAGCACAACGATTGCCTGGCCACCTGTCAGCGCCTGGGGATTGCCTTTGTGCCGTACAGCCCCCTCGGCCGAGGCTTTCTGACCGGCGCCCTGAAAAGTCCCGATGACTTTGCAGCGGATGATTACCGACGCTTCAGCCCACGCTTTCAGGGCGAAAACTTCAATCGGAATTTGCAGTTGGTCCAGCAGGTGCAAACGCTGGCGGCGGATAAAGGCGTGAGCGCCGGGCAACTGGCGTTGGCCTGGGTATTGGCGCAAGGCGATTACCTGATCCCTATTCCGGGCACCAAGCAACGCAAGTATCTGGAGGAGAATGTCGCGGCGCTGGACGTTGTATTAAGCCCGGAAGACTTGTCGGCGCTGGAGGCGATTTTTCCGGATGCCGCGGTGCTCGGGGCACGTTACCCGCAAGACGTGATGCAGATGCTCAATCGATAACATCGCCATCGGCAGGCCCGTTCATGCTGTACATGACGGGCCTGTTGCGCTTGAGGATCAAGCTTTGCCGTTGACACCCTTGGTGTTCGGAACGGCGGTGCCATTGCCCATGCCATAAGTCTTCAGGTTCTGCAGTACGTAAATCGCCTTCTTGTACTCGGGAACCAGGTGGTTGGCGTACTTGTTGCCTTTGAGGTTGTTGCTCTGGATGTTATCCAGTTGCGTGGCGAAGTACTCCAGCGCATTGAATTTTTCGTCCAGGTTTTTCGGCACCCCAAAGCGATCGAACTTGTCGCCAGCGTTGAGCAGCGTCAGGGCCGTCACATCGCTGATCAAACCACGATCGCGCAAAAAGGCGCTGATATTGCCGAGCTGTTTGACCGTGACGGTCTCGGGGTCGAATCCCTTGAAATTCTTGTAGAGCTTCTGCTCGTTCATTTTCGCGGTGTTGAGCGCCAATGGATCGTTACCCACCAAGGTGAGCATCTGCTTGACCTTGACGCTCTGCGATACGGGTTTACCGCCATTCGCCCCGCCCTCGCGAATCAGTAATCCGGCCTTGCTGGTCCAGCCACCGACATAACCGATCGTCATGAGAGTGCTCCTGAGCGCGGCGTGAGCCAGACCGGGAACTGCCCCGAAGCGCGCAGACGTCCTTGTAAGGTGACCATAAAAAGTCCTTGTTCAACTGATGAATTGGTACGTAAGTATCAATGTGCCAGCCTCCCTCGGACTACAAATATTTCTGATTTTTACAATTCTTGTACAATTAGGATACAAACCACCAACCCCTTGAATTCATTGGCCTGAAAGAATTGTTTAACAATCAGATTGTCATTGAATTCACTTGAATCCTCCGGAAATAAACCACGTTGCCAATCCTGAAGGAACGTGGAAATGGCTCACGCCCGTGACTTACCGGTCGTCCATAAAAAGCCTGTTTTGGCACCATGGTACTAAAGTCAGCCTGCCGCAGGTCGATAGCTGCTAAACGCCGCAATAAATCAACAAGAGCGCTTAGCACAAGGACAGGTTCAATGCCCGCATTCCGTACCATTCAAGCCCGTTACACGCTGTTTCTGGTGCTGTTCATCCTGTTGTTATTCGCCTTGACGGTGGTGGGCATCAGCCAGTTGGTCGCGCCGAAACTTCGGCACACGGAAGAACAGGTGGCCCTGAACCGTATTGCCGAAGTGGCCGAACAGATCCAGGGCGAGCTGAACAAGGTTCAAGCGCAACAACGCAGCATCACCCAGACCATCCCCCTGCTCGACAGCGCGGCCATCGACACCGTGTTGCCGGGCCTGGTGGACCAGTACGGTGAACTGAAGGTGTTTGGTGGCGGGATCTGGCCGTTACCTGGCCAGCGCGAAGCCGGGCGCAACAAATTCAGTACCTTCTGGCACCGGGATGCGTCGGGCAAACTGGCCGTCAATACGTTCTGGAACAGCGACGCGGCGCCTAACTATTACGACCAGTCCTGGTACAAGGGCGGTATGCAGACACCTCGCGGCCAATGCGCCTGGGCCGCGGCCTATAAGGACGACGCCAGCGCCGAACCGCGCACCAACTGCGCCATGGCGATTGCGCGCAACGGCGTACCGTATGGGGTCGCGACCATTGACGTCACGCTGGGCTTCTTCAATGACCTGGTCGCGCGCAAGGAAAAAGACCTGGGCGCCGAAATGCTGATCGTCGAGGCCGACGGCAAGATCATCAGCAACAGCTCACGCATCAATGGCCCGATTGTCCTGAAAAACATCAGTGAATTGGCTGGCAATTCACCGTTTGCGGCGCAGATCAAGACCGCACTGGAGCGCCGTGATGCTTCGCTGCAACGCGTCGAGTTCGACAATCAAGGCGTGGCGAACACTTTCTTCATGCGTCCGATCGAAGGCACACCGTGGTTCCTTGCCACCGCCCTGCCGACCAAACTGATTACCGCTCAACGCGACGATGTCTTGAGCACCTTGAGCCTGTTGCAGATCCCGATGGTTTTGCTGCTGGTGCTGCTGCAAATCTATGCAATCCGCCAACTGATCCAACGCATGAAAGCCTTGAAAGCCAACATCGACGCGCTGTCCACCGGCGACGCCGACCTGACCCGGCGCATCACCATTCGCGCCGAGGATGAACTGGGCGCGATCGGTCATTCGGTCAATACCTTCATCGCCTACCTGCAAAACATGATTGGCGAAGTCACCCTGGCCACGGGCGCCATGGCCTCAAGCCTGGAAAACCTGCAACAGACCTCGGCGCATACCAACCAGATCCTGCAGCGTCACGCCTCGGAGACCGACCAGACTGTCACCGCCATCACCGAGATGAGCTCGACCGCCGACAGCGTCGCCGAGAACGCCGCACAAACCGCTGCGTTTACCCAGCGCGCCAACGAACACGCCGACCGCTCGCGGGTGGTGGTGGGCGAAGCCTCGAGCAGCGTGATCGCGTTGATCGGTGAAGTGGCCAGTGCCACCCACAAAGTCGAAAGCATGCAGCAGGACGCCCAGCGCATCACCGAAATCCTCGGGGTGATCGGTGCGATTGCCGGACAAACCAATCTGCTGGCACTCAACGCTGCGATTGAGGCTGCGCGGGCCGGCGAACAAGGTCGAGGCTTTGCCGTGGTCGCCGATGAAGTCCGCGCCCTCGCCGCCCGCACCCAGGCCAGCACCTCGGAGATCAACGAGATGCTCAGCCGGTTGACCCAAGGTGTCAGCTCTTCGGTGGCAGCGATGGAAAACACCCAGGCCAGCTGTCAGTCCGCCGCCGATGCGACAGCGCGAGTCAACACCGGGCTGGACGAAATGGCCGGCTCGGTCAGCCACATCAACAGCCTCAGCACCCAGATCGCCACTGCCGCCGAGCAACAAAGCGCGGTGACCGAGGAGATCAACCGCAGCATGGTGCAGATCCGCCATATGGTCGAAGAACTGGTGCAAAGCGGTCACGCCACCGACCTCAATACGCGCCAGTTGCTGGATGCCAATAGCCGGGTCAGTTCGATCATGGGCCGTTTCAAGGTCAAGTGAACCCGTGAATGCCGCCCGCGCGTTTCGCGCGGGCATAACCTTCAAGGGATATCCATGAATAACTTTGAAACATAAGCAGCCTTTTTCATCGGATAAAATGGTCAAAATGCGCTGCGTGAAATGATCAACGAGAGATAACCGATGAAAACCACACTGCGTCTGGCCGCCCTTGGTGCCCTGTTCATCAGCTCCCTGGCCCAGGCCGCCGAGCTGATTCCGATTGATGTACACCGCGATGCCAATTGCGGTTGCTGCAAAAAGTGGATCGCGCACCTGGAAGCCAATGGTTTCCAGGTCAACGATCACGTCGAAACCAACATGAGCGAAGTCAAGCAGCGCCTCGGCGTCCCGCCGCGACTGGCTTCGTGTCACACCGCGGTGATCAACGGCAAATTCGTCGAAGGCCATGTTCCCGCTGAGCAGGTTCTGGCCTTGAGCAAATCCGACCTGCTCGGCGTCGCCGCACCGGGTATGCCCATGGGCTCGCCAGGCATGGAAATGGACGGCATGGCCGATGCCTATCAGGTCATTGGGTTGGCTAAAAATGGCACCGATAAAGTGATCGCCGACTACCCGGCCCGGTAATGCTCGTTGGCTATCTCGGGCTGTTCTTCGCGGCATTCGGTGCCGCGACATTGTTACCATTGCAGTCCGAGGCCGTGTTGGTGGGATTGCTGCTCAACGGCGAGCATGGACTGTGGTTGCTGCTCGCCGTCGCCACGCTCGGCAACGTGCTGGGTTCGTTGCTGAACTGGTGGCTGGGACGCGGCATCGAGCGCTTCAGGGAGCGTCGCTGGTTTCCGGTCAGCCCTGTTCATCTGGAAAAGGCCCGCACTCACTATCAACGCTATGGCCATTGGTCATTGCTGCTGAGCTGGGTGCCGATCATTGGCGACCCACTGACACTGGTGGCCGGTGTGATGCGAGAACCCATGGGGCGTTTTTTGCTGATCGTGACCTTCGCCAAAGGTGCGCGTTATGGTGTGCTGGCCCTGGCGACACTGGGCTGGATGCCTTGAACCTTGGGTGCGGCCACGTTGTTAATGTCGCCCTAATCGCTACTATCCAGCATCGGCCGATTCGCAACGGAGTTCACCTATGCCCAGCTCACGTCCTCTTTGGTTGTCCGGCCTGTTACTGACGCTCGCCCTGCCCGTCCTGGCCCACGCCGAAGGGCCCGCCTATGGGCCGGAGCTACAGGGCTTCGACTACCCCTATACCCTCAAGCATTTTGCTTTTGAATCTCAGGGTAAAACCCTGCAAATGGGTTACATGGATGTCGCCGCCAGCGGCAAAGCCAACGGTCGCAGCGTAGTGCTGATGCACGGCAAGAATTTCTGCGGTGCGACCTGGGACAGTTCGATCAAGGCCCTGAGCGATGCCGGCTACCGGGTAATCGCCCCGGATCAGATTGGCTTCTGCACTTCCAGCAAACCGGAAAACTATCAATACAGCTTTCAGCAACTGGCGAGCAACACCCACAAACTGCTGACCAAACTCGGCATTCAAAAGACCAGCCTGCTGGGTCATTCCACCGGTGGCATGCTTGCGACCCGTTATGCGCTGCAATATCCCGAACAAGTCGAGCAATTGGCACTGGTCAATCCCATTGGCCTGGAAGACTGGAAAGCCCTCGGCGTACCTTATCGAACCGTCGATCAATGGTATGACCGTGAACTCAAACTGTCCGCCGACGGCATTCGCAACTATGAACGCAGTACCTATTACGCAGGTCGCTGGAAACCTGAATTCGACCGCTGGGTGGACATGCTCGCCGGCCTGAACAGGGGACCGGGCCATACACAGGTGGCATGGAACTCGGCGCTGATCTACGACATGATCTTCACCCAACCGGTGTTCTACGAGTTCAAGAACCTGAAAATGCCGACCTTGCTATTGATCGGTACGGCCGACACCACGGCCATCGGCAGCGACATTGCGTCACCTGCGGTCAAGGCAAAGATTGGCCATTACGACGTCCTTGGCAAACAGGTCGCACAAATGATTCCACAATCGACGCTGATCGAATTCCCCGGCTTGGGTCACGCACCACAAATGGAACAACCCGCACAATTTCATCAGGCGTTGCTTGGCTGGCTGGCCAAGACCACGCCAACCCTTTGAAGAGGCAATGCTCATGGCTGTGCAGATTGCGGTGATCGATGACTGGCAGGGCGTGGCCCGTGACGTGGTGGATTGGTCGGTGCTGGACGGTATCGGCGAGGTCAGCTTTTTGCATGAGTACCCTGCCGACCACGCCACACTGAGCGATCGCTTGCAGTCCTTCGAGGTGATTTGTGTGATGCGCGAGCGCACGCTGTTCGACGAAGCTCTCCTGCGTAGCCTGCCCAAACTCAAATTGCTGGTCACCGGCGGCATGCGCAATGCCGCCATCGACCTCAAGGCCGCCGCGGCGTTGGGAATTCAGGTCTGCGGAACCGACAGCTACAAACAGGCGGCGCCCGAATTGACCTGGACGCTGATCATGGCCCTGACCCGCAATCTGCTTGCAGAAGCCAACGCCCTGCGGGCCGGTCACTGGCAACAAGGCCTCGGTGGCGACCTGTACGGCAAGACCCTGGGTATTCTGGGCCTGGGCAGCATTGGCAAACGGATCGCCGAGTTCGGTCAGGTGTTCGGGATGCGCGTTATCGCCTGGAGCGAAAACCTCACCGCCGAGCGTGCGGCCGAAGCCGGAGTCACTTATGTCAGCAAGCGCGAATTGTTCGAGCAAGCCGATGTGCTGTCGATCCACCTGGTGCTCAGCGAGCGCAGCCGGGGCCTGGTCGATGAGCAGGCACTGGGCTGGATGAAACCGTCAGCGTTGCTGATCAATACCGCGCGCGGGCCGATCGTCGATGAAGCCGCATTGATCCAGGCCCTTGAACAGAACCGTTTGAAGGGTGCAGCGCTGGATGTCTTCGAGCGCGAGCCATTAGCCGCCGACCATCCGTTTCGGACATTGCCCAACGTACTGGCCACACCGCATGTCGGCTATGTCAGTGAGCAGAACTACCGGCTGTTCTTTTCACAGATGATTGAAGATATTCAAGCCTGGACAACCGGCCACTCGATCCGGATGTTGAATTAGGCCGCAGCGTCCTGACACACACCCTGTAGCAGCTGGCGCAGCCTGCGTTCGGCCGCGCAGCGGTCGTGAAACCATGCCCTGCGGTGCGTCAGGCTCACCGAGTCGTCAGTATTTACGACTGCTTCGCAGCCGAACGCAGGCTGCGCCAGCTGCTACAGGGGTGGTGGTGTCTTCTTCTGTCAGTTGGTCGCACCAATAGGGTGCGGACAGCGCTTTACCACGCCCCATTCTCTGGCAACCCTCTCCCCCTTTTTGTGCCATGGCGGCGAATAAACCTGCACTTCGTCGGTGCAGATGCGGCTCATGGGGCCTGAAAATCGTGATGCCAGACCGATTGTCGAACAATTTCAAATCGTCACACACTCCGCTCTAAGTTCTGACCTAGACTCCATTTCGTGACTGGAAACCGGCCGGTCATTTTGTGGGGAAAAACCCGAAACTTTCTGCCGAAGCAACGGGTCAGGTTAAAGGTGGGGCCGCAGCGACTGGTGCAATCCTTGCAACGACCACTACAGCCTTTGAGATTCGGCGCATCGACCAGCGTTTGCTGCTCCTTGCGTGGCGCTTTTGCGCCCGGCCACAGTCACTGGCCACTTGCATCACGGGTGAGATATGCCTGAAACAGATCAATAAAACGGGAGAAACACATGAACAGTGCCGCTTTAGAAATCCAGGGAGAGCGTTCTCACCAGCAAATCGGCGAACCGACTTCGATGTCGGTTCTTGCCCCGGGTGCGAAAACGGTACTGCCCGCTCCACGTCAGAATCCAAACAAGAAGAAAGTGTTATTCGTGACCTCGGAAATCGCCGATCTGGTGAAAACCGGTGGCCTGGGTGACGTTTCTGCCGCATTGCCCCGCGCCATGGCCCATTTGCACGATGTTCGGGTATTGATCCCCGGTTATCCGCAAGTGATGCACAGCGAAAACCCGATCCACATCATCGGCGAACTGGGCGGACACGCCGCCTTGCCACCCTGCAAGATCGGCCGCATGGACATGCCCGACGGGCTGGTCATTTACGTCCTGATCTGCCCCGAACTGTACGAACGCGAGGGCTCGCCCTACGGCGCCAACAATGGCCGTG
This sequence comes from Pseudomonas sp. 05N431, assembly GCF_056397005.1. Taxonomy (NCBI): domain Bacteria; kingdom Pseudomonadati; phylum Pseudomonadota; class Gammaproteobacteria; order Pseudomonadales; family Pseudomonadaceae; genus Pseudomonas; species Pseudomonas sp. 05N431. The sequence continues at coordinate 73,835 of NZ_JBFTMN010000004.1, read as the reverse complement.
ACTGGCCGGACAACCACATTCGTTTTGCCCGTCTGGGCCTGGCAGCCGCCGACATCGCCGCCAACCTCGCACACATCCACTGGCGCCCGGATCTGGTGCACGCCCACGACTGGCCCGCAGGCCTGGCCCCGGCCTACATGCACTGGCGTGGTCAGCGCACACCGACACTGTTCACCATTCATAACCTGGCTTATCAAGGCGTGGTCAGCCTCGCCTCTTGCCCCGAACTGGGTATTCCCGAACATGCCCTGCAACAGGAAGGCATGGAGTTCTACGGCAAACTGTCGTTTCTCAAGGCGGGCATGGCCTATTCGAGCCATATCACCACCGTCAGCGCGACCTACGCCCAGGAAATCACTACCCCGGCCTTCGGCTGCGGTCTCGACGGTTTCCTTGCCAGCAAGACCCAACAAGGCCTGCTCAGCGGCATCCCGAATGGCATCGACGAAAGTTGGGATGCTGCGACCGATCCCCACCTGTTTTGCCCGTTCAGCATCGGCGACTGGGACGGCAAAGCAGTGAATGCCGCCCACGTGCGCAAACTGTTCGGCCTGAAGGACTCCAAGGGGCCGCTGTTCGCCGTGGTCTCGCGACTGGTCTACCAAAAAGGCCTGGACCTGACTGAAGCCGTGTCCGAGTTCATCGTCTCTTCGGGCGGGCAAATCGCGATCATCGGCCGTGGCGAGCCGGAAGAAGAACAAGCCATGCGCGCCCTCGCCCTGCGTTTTCCAGGGCAGATCGGTGTGCGTATCGGCTTCAACGAAACCGATGCGCGACGGATGTTCGCCGGCAGTGATTTTCTGTTGATGCCTTCACGCTATGAACCGTGCGGCTTGAGCCAGATGTATGCACAGCGTTTCGGCTCGTTGCCGGTCGCGCGCAACACCGGCGGTCTGGCCGACACCATCGACAATGGCGTCACCGGTTTTCTCTTCGACGAGTCGACTGTTGCCAGCTACGAGGAAGCCTTGAGCCGGGCGTTCAAGGTGTTCGCCCACCCGCCCCTGTTGAACGCGATGCGTTGCCGGGCCATGGCTGCGCCATTCAATTGGTGCAAAGCGGTCGAACCCTACGCTGAACTCTATGAACAACTGGTCGCCAAGGCGTTGGGTCAGTCGGTCAAGCAGTGAGAGGGATTCTTGAATGCCGTTACGGACTCCGGAAACCTGGCCCCACGGCGCCGTCATGCTGGATGCCGAACACACCCGTTTCGCCCTGTGGGCGCCCGATGCGTTTTATGTCAGTGTCGAGCTGGAAGACGGGCAATCACTGCCGATGTTGCCTCAGGCAGACGGCTGGTTCGTGATCGAGACCCGTTGCCCGGCCGGCACCCGCTATCGCTACAACATCGATGGCGAACGCGACGTGCCGGACCCCGCGTCCCGGGCGCAAGCCGGCAGTCTGGCGTCACCCAGCGTGGTGGTTGACCCGCATGCTTACCGTTGGCAGCACTGCTTCTGGCAAGGCCGGCCCTGGCATGAAGCGGTGATCTACGAACTGCATGTGGGTGTGCTGGGTGGTTTTGCCGAAGTCGAAAAGCACCTGCCGCGGCTGGCCGAACTGGGTGTTACCGCGATCGAATTGATGCCGCTGGCGCAGTTTCCCGGCGAGCGTAATTGGGGTTACGACGGCGTGTTGCCCTACGCGCCCCAATCGTCATACGGCACGCCTGATGCGCTCAAGCACCTGATCGATAGCGCCCACGGCCTGGGTCTGGCGGTGATCATCGACGTGGTCTACAACCATTTCGGCCCGGACGGCAATTACCTGCATCACTATGCCAAGGGCTTTTTCCGCGAAGACCTGCACACGCCTTGGGGGGCGGCCATTGATTTCCGCCGTCGCGAGGTGCGCGACTTCTTTATCGACAACGCGCTGATGTGGCTCCTTGAGTACCGTTTCGACGGTTTGCGTCTGGATGCGGTACACGCCATCGAAGATCCGGATTTCCTTCAGGAGCTGGCGGCAACCGTGCGCGAGCACATCGATCCACCCCGCCATGTCTGGCTCACCCTGGAAAACGAGCACAACCAGGCCAGCCTGCTGGAGCAGGGCTTCGACGCGCAGTGGAACGACGATGGGCACAATGCGCTGCACGTGCTGCTGACCGGAGAAACCGAGGCTTATTACGCCGATTTTGCCGAGCAACCCACCGAAAAACTGGCCCGCTGCCTGAGCCAGGGCTTCGCCTATCAGGGCCATACCAATCGCCATGGCCGTGCCCGAGGCGAACCCAGTGGGCATTTGCCGCCCAGCGCCTTCGTGCTGTTCCTGCAAAACCATGACCAGATCGGCAACCGGGCCTTTGGCGAGCGTCTCCACCAGTTGACTGCACCTCAGGCATTGCACGCGGCGACGGTCCTTTTGTTGTTGTCACCGATGATCCCGCTGCTGTTCATGGGCGATGAATACGCCGCTGACGAGCCGTTTCTGTTTTTCACCAGCCACCATGGGGTGTTGGCAAGGCAGGTGCGAGAAGGTCGACGCAATGAGTTCGCAGCGTTCAGCGCCTTTGCCGATCCGCACACCCGCGAGCGGATTCCCGACCCGAACGCGTTGCACACGTTCACCGCTTCGCGTCCGACACTGACGTCATCTGAACCGCTGACACCGCACGCGACCCTGATGCTTTATCAACAATTGCTGCTGATCCGTCATCGGGAAATCATTCCGCGCCTGCCTGGTGCCCACGCGCTGGGCGCCACGGTGCTGGCAACAGGCGCGGTGAGTGCGCGTTGGCACATGGGCGATGGCAGCCTGTTGTGCATCGACCTGAACCTCAGCGCGGGGCCTGTGTCCCATTTACCACAACCCCACTCCCGGCTGTTGTTCGAGTACCCGCAGCAGTCTTTCGAACACCTGCAACAAGGCACCCTTGCCCCCTGCTGCGCGCTGGTCAGCCTGACGGCAGCCACACCCTTGTCACCCCCCACTGGAGAGCGCCCATGAGCGATGCGCAACTGGAAATCCTCGCCAGCCGGGCTGGCCTGGCGGTTGACTGGATCGACGCCAACGGTCGGCCACAAAAAGTCGCTCCGGCGGCATTGCGAGCGATCCTCAGCGGGCTAGGCCACCCGGCCGGTAGCGCTCAGGAAATCGACGCCAGCCTGCAGGAACTGCAACAGAACCAACAAAACAAACGCTTGCCGCCAATGATGACCGTCGACGTCGGCGCCGGGCTCGACCTCGCGCGTCACTTTGCCCCTCAAACACCCTGCGAGATTCACCTGGAAGACGGTGCGATCCTCCACCTTAAACTCGATGATGAAGCGGTTCTGCCGGGGTTGATCCCGGTCGGCTATCAGGACGTTCGCATCGCGGGCCAACGCTTCACACTCGCCGTCGCCCCCTTGCACTGCCATAGCGTGGCCGCCGCCGTTGACAGCCCGATACCCCGGGCCTGGGGCCTGAGTGTCCAGCTGTATTCACTGCGGCGCCCCGGCGACGGCGGCTTCGGCGACCTGCAGGCACTGGAAAACCTCGCCCGCGTTGCCGGTGAACGCGGCGCCGATGCGTTGGCGATCAGCCCGTTGCACGCGATGTTCAGCAACGACACGCAACGCTACAGCCCTTACTCCCCCTCCAGCCGTTTGTTTCTCAACAGCCTGTACGCCTCACCCGGGGAAATTCTCGGTGAGCGCGCCCTGCGCCTGGCCATCGACATTACAGAATTAGCCGATGAGCTCAAACACCTGGAAAAGCAACCGCTGATCGACTGGCCCGCCGCCGCGAAGGCCAAGCAGCAATTGTTGCAAGCGCTGTATGAAGGATTCTCCCAGGGTGAACATCCCTTGCACGCAGACTTCAGCAGCTTTCGCCACAGCGGTGGCGAGGCCCTGGAAAACCACTGCCGTTTCGAGGCGCTCCAGGAAGCTTGTGCCGCCCTTGGCGAAAGCCTCGACTGGCGCCAGTGGCCTGAGCACTGGCGCGACCCGCGCAGCGCCGAATTGGCGGTATTTGCGGAGAAAAATGCCCACCGCATTGGCTACTACGCCTTTTGCCAATGGTTGATCGCTCGCAGCTTGCAACGCGCCCAAACCGTTGCGCGCAGCAGCGGCATGGGCATCGGTTTGATCGCCGACCTGGCGGTCGGTGCAGATGGCGGTGGCAGCCAGGCCTGGAGTCGTCAGGACGAATTGCTCGCGGCCCTCACCGTCGGCGCGCCCCCGGACATTCTCAACCGCACGGGTCAAGGCTGGGGGATTTCTGCGTTTTCCCCCGAAGGACTGGTACGCAATGGTTTTCGTGCGTTCATTGAAATGTTGCGGGCCAATTTTGCCCATAGCGGCGGTTTGCGCATCGACCATGTCATGGGTCTGCAGCGATTGTGGGTGATTCCCCTCGGTGCGCCGCCGAGTGACGGCGCGTATCTGTATTACCCGGTGGACGATCTGCTGCGTCTGGTGACGCTGGAGTCCCATCGACATCAGGCGATCGTGCTCGGCGAAGACCTCGGCACCGTGCCCGATGGCCTGCGCGACAAACTCATCGCCCGCTCGATCCTGGGTATGCGCGTATTGCTCTTCGAACAGGACCACGGAGCACACTTCAAACCGATTCTCGACTGGCCGGACAACGCGCTGGCCACCACCAGCACCCATGACCTGCCGACGCTCAACGGTTGGTGGCATAGTCGCGACATCGAATGGAGTGTCCGGTTGGGGCTGGTCGACAGCCACGGTGAACAGCAATGGCGCGAACACCGTCAGCGTGAACGCGAAGGTTTGCGTCGGGCCTTGAGTCAGGACCCGCAAAATTTTCGCGAGGAGACCCACGAGACTGACCAGGTGCTCGACGCCAGCGTGCGTTTCCTGGGCCACACCCGTGCCCCCTTGGTGTTGCTGCCGCTGGAAGATGCGCTGGGCATTGATGAACAGGCCAACCTCCCCGGCACTACCGACAGTCATCCGAACTGGCGTCGGCGCCTGTCTGCCGAGAGCAAAGTGCTGCTCGACGACGTCGATGCCGCGCGGCGCCTGGAGATGCTCGCCTGTGCGCGCCTTCAGGCCGCCGAGCGTGATCGATGAGCGAGGTGCAAAGCTCGCCGGTACGGGCGACGTTGCGCATACAGTTTCATCAGGGGTTCACCCTGGATGACGCCGTGCCGCTGGTGCCGTATTTCTGTGGTTTAGGCATCAGCCACCTCTATGCCTCGCCACTGTTGAGTGCGCGGGCCGGGTCGATGCACGGCTACGACGTGGTCGACCCGAGCCGGGTCAATCCCGAGCTGGGCGGCGAGCCAGCCCTGCGGCGACTGGCCAGTGCGCTGCGGGCACAGAACATGGGGCTGATTCTGGACATCGTGTCCAACCACATGGCCGTGGGCGGTGCCGACAATCCCTGGTGGCTGGACTTGCTGGAATGGGGGCGACTGAGTCCCTACGGTGAGTTTTTCGACATCCAATGGCATTCGCCAGACCCATTGCTCGAAGGCCAGCTGTTGCTACCGTTTCTGGGCAGCGATTACGGCAGCGCCTTGCAGGACGGCACGCTGACGTTGCACTTCGATCCGGGACGGGGCAGCTTCCATGTCGAACACTATGAGCATCACTTCCCGATCTGCCCCACCGATTACGCTGAACTGCTCAAGCCTGACGACTCGCTCGATGTTGAACGGGCACTGCAACTCAAGGTATTAGCTGATCAGTTCACCACCCTCCGCTACCAGACCGATGCCCATTCCCTTGCGCGCCCCTTGCAGCAAGCACTGACGACACTGGCATCTGATCCGGCGATCTTGCGCTGCATCGAGCACAACCTCAGCCTCCATGACTCCCGCCAACCTGAAGGTTTCAGCCGCCTGCACACACTGCTCGAACGCCAAAGCTATCGCCTGGCCAGTTGGCGCACGGCGGCCGATGACATCAATTGGCGGCGCTTCTTCGACATCAATGAACTGGCCGGGCTACGGGTCGAGCGCCCGGCGGTATTCGAAGCCACCCACGCAAAGATCTTCGAGCTGATTGCCGAGGGACTGGTGGATGGATTGCGCATCGACCACATCGACGGGCTCGCCGACCCGCATGGTTACTGCCGCAAACTCAGGCGTCGGGTGAACGCCCTGTCACCGTTGCGACACGTACCGATCTATGTCGAAAAAATCCTCGGCGACGGTGAAACACTGCGGCGCGACTGGCAGGTCGATGGCACCACCGGCTATGAGTTCATGAATCAGCTGTCGTTGCTGCAACACGCTCCACAAGGCGAGCAGGTCCTTGGCGAACTGTGGAACCGACACACCGATCGGCCCTCAGCCTTCCTCGAAGAAGCACAACTGGCACGCCAGCAGATTCTCAACGGTTCGCTGGCCGGCGACTTCGAAAGTGTCGCGCAGGCCTTGCTGCAAGTGGCCCGCGATGACCTGATGAGCCGAGACATGACCCTCGGTGCGATTCGTCGGGCATTACAGGAACTGGTCGTGCATTTCCCGGTGTACCGAACGTACATCGGCCCGTGTGGGCGCTCGGCGCAAGACGAGGTGTTTTTTCAGCACGCCATGAACGGTGCGCGCCAGACCTTGAGCGAAGCCGACTGGCCGGTGCTCGACTATCTGGCGCAGTGGCTGGGTGGGCAACCCTGGCGCAAGCGCCCGATAGGTCGTCAACGCAAGATGCTCAAGCACGCCTGCGTGCGATTTCAGCAACTGACCTCGCCGACCGCCGCCAAAGCCGTGGAAGACACCGCGCTCTATCGCTCAGGCGTCCTGTTGTCGCGTAACGATGTCGGCTTCAACACCGAGCAGTTCAGTGCCCCATTCGCCGACTTCCACGCGGCGTGCAGCCAACGCCTCGGCGAGTTCCCGGACACGCTGCTGGCCAGCGCCACCCATGACCACAAACGCGGCGAAGACAGCCGCGCACGCCTGGCGCTGCTCAGCGAGCGCAGCGCCTGGTATGCCGAGCAGGTCGAAGACTGGCGGATACGGGCCAGCGTCCTGCGCAGCGATCCGTCGACGCCCTCGGCTGCCGATGAACTGCTGCTCTACCAGACCTTGCTCGCCAGTTGGCCGCTGGAGCTTCGTTGCGATGATCAACAGTCGCTGACGAGCTACGCCGAACGCCTGTGGCAGTGGCAGCAAAAAGCCCTGCGCGAAGCCAAACTCCAGAGCAGCTGGAGTGCACCCAACGAGCCTTATGAACAGGCCACGCGGGCCTTCATCGAGCGCCTTTTGCTCAGTCCCGAAGGCCTGCCATTACGCGGCGCCATCGCCGATGCTGTGCAAGCGATTGCCTGCGGCGGTGCACTCAATGGATTGGCGCAAACCTTGCTGCGTATGACGGTGCCGGGGGTTCCGGATCTGTATCAGGGCAATGAGTTCTGGGACTTCAGCCTGGTGGATCCGGACAATCGGCGACCGGTTGACTTCACCGTCCGCCAGCAAGCATTGCACACGCCGGTGGACACTCGACAGTTGCTGCACGACTGGCGTGACGGGCGCATCAAACATGCGTTGATCGCCCACACGTTGGCGTTACGCGCGCGATACCCGCACCTGTTTCGGCGGGGCCGTTATCAAGCGTTGCAGGTGGTGGGCAGCCAGGCTGGGCGGGTGTTGGCTTTCGCCCGTGAACTCAACGGCCAACGGGCGATTGTTCTGGTGCCGGTGCGGGTTGCGTCGCTGCTGGAAAGCAGTGCCACACCGCAGGTGCCTGCCCTGCTCTGGGGCGATACCCGAGTCAAACTGCCGTTCACCGCCGCCGAAGAAAAACTGAAGGGACTTTTTACAACAGGTGCAGTCACACACCACAAGGAGTTGCTGATCAGCGCCGCGCTGGGAGACTTCCCGGTCAATCTGTTTATCCAGACTTGAGTTCAACTCAGGAGCATTGCGATGAGTACCGATGACAAACGCGTTCGTGAATTTGCCTATCTGATCTGGGAGTCCGAGGGGAAACCCGAAGGCCAGGAGACGCGCCACTGGGAGATGGCGTGCAAGCTGGCAGAAGCCGAAGCCCTGGCCCCGACCAAGCCTGCCCGGACCGCCAAACCCAATAGCGGCAAAACCAACAGCAGCAAAACAGCAGCCAGCAAGCCCCTGGCGGCCAAGCCTAAAACCAAAGCAGCGACAACCGCCAAGGTCGTAACGCCACCGGGTGAAAAGCCTGTGACCGCGAAAAAGCCTCGAGCACCGCGCAAGCCAGCCAGTTGAGCGTACCAGGCTCTGATTGACCGCGTGGCGAGCAGGCTCGCCACTTCGGGGTTGGCTCGACGTTGAGAAACCGGCAATGCCGGCGCCAACACCCAAGCCCGATTGCAGGAGCAATGATGACCACGCCAAAAAAAACCGCGCCAGAACCTCACATCGAGGCCTCGCGAATCCGTGAAGGCTTACCCTTCCCGCTCGGTGCGACCTGGGATGGTCTGGGGGTCAACTTCGCGATATTTTCGGCTAACGCCACCAAGGTCGAACTGTGTTTGTTCGACGACGCCGGCGAAGTCGAGCTCGAGCGTATCGAGCTGCCCGAGTACACCGACGAAATCTTTCACGGCTATTTGCCGGACGCCCATCCGGGACTGATCTACGGCTACCGGGTGTATGGGCCTTACGACCCGCAAAACGGTCACCGCTTCAACCACCACAAGTTGTTGATCGACCCCTACGCCAAGCAGTTGGTGGGCCAATTGAAGTGGTCCGAATCCTTGTTCGGCTACACCATCGGCCATCCCGACGCCGACCTCAGTTTCGATGAGCGCGACAGTGCGCCCTTCGTGCCCAAGTGCAAGGTCATCGACCCCGCGCACACCTGGGGCCACGACCATCGGGTCAGTGTGCCGTGGGATCGAACGATCATTTATGAGGCTCACGTACGCGGCATCAGCATGCGTCACCCGTCCGTCCCGCAAGCGCTGCGTGGGACCTTCGCCGGGTTGATGGTCGATGATCTGCTGGAACATATCCGCAAACTTGGCGTGTCGTCGGTAGAGCTAATGCCGATACACGCCTTCGTTAATGACCAGCACCTGCTGCACAAGGGCATGACCAATTACTGGGGCTACAACAGCATCGCCTTCTTCGCCCCCGATCCGCGTTACCTGGCCAGTGGCAAGATCGCCGAGTTCAAGGAAATGGTTGCGCACCTGCACGAAGCCAATCTTGAAGTGATTCTGGACGTGGTCTACAACCACACCGCCGAGGGCAACGAACAAGGCCCGACCCTGTCGATGCGCGGCATCGACAATGTCTCCTACTATCGACTGAAGCCCGATGACAAACGCTTCTACATCAACGACTCCGGTACCGGCAACACCCTCGACCTGAGTCATCCCTGTGTGCTGCAAATGGTCACTGATTCGCTGCGTTACTGGGCCTCGGAAATGCACGTCGACGGTTTCCGCTTCGACCTGGCGACCATCCTGGGGCGTTACCACGACGGTTTCGACGAACGCCACAGCTTCCTCGTCGCCTGCCGCCAGGACCCGATTCTGCGTCAGGTAAAATTGATCGCCGAGCCTTGGGACATTGGTCCCGGTGGCTATCAGGTCGGCCACTTTCCGCCGGGCTGGGTCGAGTGGAACGACCGATTCCGCGACACCGTACGCGCCTTCTGGAAAGGCGATGACGGCCAGCTCGCCGACTTCGCCGCACGCATGACCGCCTCCGGTGAGATGTTCAATCAACGCGGGCGCCGCCCCTACGCCTCATTGAACTTCGTCACCGCCCATGACGGCTTCACCTTGAATGACCTGGTCTCCTACAACGACAAGCACAACGAAGCCAACGACGAGAACAATCAGGACGGTACTCATTACAACCTGTCCTGGAACCACGGCGTTGAAGGCCCCACCGATGATCCCGAGATCAATGCGCTACGCCAGCGGCAGATGCGAAATTTCTTCGCCACCCTGCTGCTGGCCCAAGGTACACCAATGCTGGTGGCCGGTGACGAATTCGCCCGAACCCAGCACGGCAATAACAACGCCTACTGCCAGGACAGCGAAATTGGCTGGGTCAACTGGGACCTGAGCGAAGACGGCAAGGCCCTGCTCAAATTCGTCAAACGCCTGATCAAGCTACGCCTGGCCTATCCGGTTCTGCGGCGCGGACGTTTTCTGGTGGGCAATTACAACGAGGACATTGGCGTCAAGGACGTCACCTGGCTGGCACCGGACGGCAGCGAAATGTCCACCGAACAATGGCACGATGGCCACGGGCGGTGCCTGGGCATGTTGCTCGATGGCCGCGCCCAGGAAACCGGAATCCGTCGCAAAGGAGCCGATGTTACTTTGCTGTTGGTGGTCAACGCTCATCACGACATTGTCAATTTTCAGCTGCCAGAAGTGCCTGACGGCGAATTCTGGACCTGCATGATCGACACCAACCAACCCTCGATTCAGGGCCAGGAGCGGTTCGACTTCAATCATCAATATTCAGTAACCGGACGCTCGTTGCTGTTGTTCGAGTTGCAGCATGAGGAGCAAGACTGATACGTAATTGCCCCTTATCGGCAGCGCTTGTGCGATCTACTTCATAAAAAAACGCTCGTTGAGGAGGTGACGGGGCGACGAATGGTGATCCATGAGCAATACTCTGCTCGCAGCAATCCAGGGTTTGGAGCGCTGTGCCCTGCGATCATCCGGCCGCAAGGGGTCTGCGCCGGCGTGTTCAGCCAGCTGCAATACGTGTGACGGCACACCAGAACAAGGACGTATCGCCATGAAATCCACTACCCTCGTCGATAGTAGTTTGCCTGTGCAGATCTGGAACACTGCCCGGCAACTGGACAATATTCCAGTCATCAGCACATCTACCCTTATTCCCGCAGGTGCTCGCGCGGTGGTAATCGCACCGCATCCGGGTGATGAAGTCGTGACCTGCGGTGGGCTGCTGCAATTGTTGAGCACTCTCGGCCACCCTCTGCAATTGATCTCGATCACCGACGGCAGCGCCAGTCACCCAGGCTCGAACCTGTGGTCGGAAAAGCGCCTGAGTGTGTTCCGCCCCCAGGAGAGCGTCGAAGCCCTGCGTCGCCTCGGTTTGCCCATGCATAGCCTGAAATGGATTCGCGGCGGTTTTACCGACAACGGACTGGCCGAGCGCGAACTCCAATTGACGCAATTCATCGCACGCTACCTGCGACCGGGTGATGTGGTGTTCACCACCTGGAGCGAGGACGGCATCATCGACCATGACACCGTAGGTCGGGCCAGCGCAAAAGCCGCCCTTATGGCGGGCGCGAGTTTCAATGAAGTGCCGGTCTGGGCCTGGCACTGGCCTGCCCGCGATCAGGGGCTGATTCCCTGGCACCGCGCCCGCAAGGTTCGCCTCGACACCTGGACCGTCGCGCGCAAATGCCACGCCACCCATGCGTACGCCAGCCAGCTGAACGGTGAACCGGAGATCGGCATCGCGCCAAAACTGCCCAGGGCTATCCTGGCGCGGATGCGTCAGCCCTATGAAATCGTTTTTGTGTGATCGCGAAAGGCCTGATGCCTTGGCCCTGTCCGAAATGCTGAACTGTCGGCCAATGCATCAGTGCCAGCGGTCACGAACCGAAGACTCCACGGAACAAGCCGTGCTTCCACTTCTGCGCCCCCTTGCTGCGGCTGGTTGGAGTGCATTTTCAAAGCCTTTTTGACGCGAAAAGAACCGCTGATTTGACGTCAAAATATGATTCTCCAGATAAACAACAACTTAGATAATTACCAAAAATCAGTCAGTTGCAACATCTAAATTAGCCATACCACTCATCGTTCAATTTCTTGACGCAGCGCCAACAATCTTCTTAGCTAAACGTTACTACCCCCGGAATTACCTTCTGGGGCAAGCCCCGGAAACCCGCTGAAGCGGGCCGGAGGGGTTTGCCTCAATGAAATCGGTCGCCCCTCATTCGGGGTAGGAGAGACGCCAAACAGAGTCATGGCATGCGATTGCAAGGTAGACCTCCATGAACACCTCCCACTTCCAACATGAGATCAAAATCACCCTGTACACCGTTTCCACTTCGTTGTTGCTGTGCACATCCATGGAGATTCAGGCGTCCTCTGCCGAGGACGAGGCTATACCCTGGTTTGAGCAAGATGTCCCGGCGCTCAGCCTGCCGACGCCTGATACGAGTCACAGCATCCGCTTCACCCGCAATCCCGGCCTTGATAACCAGCTGTTGACAGTCGAGCAAGCCGCTCCTTCTGCCTGGGATCGATTCTACGGCCAGCCTGCCAGGAGCGCGGAGCGCGATGTCCTCGGCTCCCCGTTTTCCGGCACGACCGGCTCCGAACTCAAGGGGCCGGCGTTGATTACCCTGCAAAGCAGCGGCGGCAGCACCCAGCGCGTTGGCCTGGTGGGCGGTACAAACCAGATTCAGGGCAATGCCAATGGCTTGTTGATCAGCTCTGCCGTCGTCGACCCGAACAACACCCTCAACGTGCAAGGCCCCAACCTTGGCGCCTATTGGAGCCTGACCGGCGCAAGCGGCTGGCACGTGGATTTGACCGCCAGCGGTGGTCGGGTCAATGGCTACAGCCTCAATGACCAGGGCCAGCGCCAGACCGCCGAAGGCAGCGCAATGACCCTTTCGGTGGAAGGCGGGTTCCCCATCGGCATCAGTGAAAACTGGGTCATCGAACCCCAGGCGGAGTTGATCAACCAGCGTATTTCCCTGGACACCCCCTATGCCGGTAGCGGCAATGCCTCATCCAGCGACCTGACGTCGTGGAGCGGCAGGGTCGGTGCAAGCTTGAAAGGCAGTTATGACATCAAGGGCCTGCCGATCGAACCCTACGTCCGTACCAACTTCTGGCACACGGTCAATACCACCGACACCGTGACCCTCGGTCAGGTCGACAGGCTCAGCAGCAGCCGGAACGCATCCTCGATCGAACTGGGACTGGGGCTGGTGGCCAGGGTCACGCCCTCCGTCAGCCTGTATGTCAGCGGCGATTACAACAGCGCGACCGTCAACAACGACTTGAATGGGTTGATCGGCAGCCTCGGGATACGGATGCGTTGGTGACCATCAGGAAGCCAGGCGCACGGTTTGCCAGCGATGACACCCGTAAGATCGCCATCGCCGGCAAGCCTTGCGCCTGCAGGTCGTGCGCAAAACAGCGCCGATCCAGGCGCGACCCGGCAAAAAACCTGAATAACCCCCCAACAAGTGCACAAAACCCAAAAATTCCCTGATCGCCGTTAGTCTCCACCCCCTGCGATGGATTAAAGTATCGCCCCCAGCCCTGGCGTTATTCGAACGCCTTTGCTCACCCTCTCCAGGAACAGTCATCGATGGAACATCGTGAAGCGCTGCTTGCGCTGCGAACCTTTCTTTCAACGCAGATTCTCGGCCAGGAAAAACTCATCGAGCGGTTGCTCATCGCTTTGCTCGCTGACGGCCACATGCTGGTCGAAGGCGCCCCTGGCCTGGCCAAGACCAAGGCCATCAAAGAGCTTGCCGAAGGTATCGAAGCACAATTCCATCGCATCCAGTTCACGCCCGACCTGCTGCCTGCCGACATCACCGGTACCGAGATCTACCGTCCGGAAACCGGCAGTTTCGTGTTCCAGCAGGGACCGATCTTCCATAACCTGGTGCTGGCCGACGAAATCAACCGGGCGCCGGCCAAGGTCCAATCGGCCTTGCTCGAAGCCATGGGCGAGCGGCAGGTCAGCGTCGGGCGCAGCACATATGAGCTGTCGCCACTGTTTCTGGTCATGGCGACCCAGAACCCGATCGAGCAGGAAGGCACCTACCCATTGCCTGAAGCCCAGCTCGACCGATTCCTGATGCACGTGAAAATCGGTTTCCCGGACGCGGCCGTCGAGCGGCGTATCCTGCAGCAGGCCCGCGGTGAAGCACTGCACGGCGAAACCAAGCCCGAGCGGCGGATCAGCCAACAAGCGATATTTGCCGCGCGCAAGGAAATCCTCGGCTTGTACATGGCCGACGCCGTGGAGGAATACCTGGTGCAGTTGGTCATGGCGACCCGCACGCCAGGCAAGTTCGACCCGGAAATGGCCGAGTGGATTGCCTATGGCGCCAGCCCGCGCGGCTCCATCGCCCTCGACCGTTGCGCCCGTGCTCACGCCTGGCTGGCCGGTCGTGACTTCGTCAGCCCCGAAGACATTCAAGCGGTGCTGTTCGACGTGTTGCGCCATCGCATCATTCTTTCCTTCGAAGCCGAAGCCGCTGGTATTGACCAGGACCGTGTGGTCCAGCGGATTCTCGACGTCGTTGCCGTCGCTTGACCCCGATGACCAAGCCGCTTGCGCCCGAACCGGGTATCCGTGTCAGCCTCTCCGAGCTGATCGAGATGCGCCATCGCGTACGCGAAGTGCAGTTGTTTTCCACGCCGAGCCAGCGCAGCCCGTTGATTGGCCTGCACCATTCCAAGCTGCGCGGACGTGGTGTGGACTTCGATCAGGTGCGGGTCTATCAGGCTGGCGACGACGTGCGGACCATCGACTGGCGTGTCACCGCACGCACCCAGGAACCGCACACCAAGCTGTTTCACGAAGAGCGCGAGCGGCCGATTTTCATCATGGTCGAGCAAAGTCGCCGCTTGTTTTTCGGCTCGGGGCTGATGTTCAAATCGGTGTTGGCCGCACAAGCCGCGAGCCTGATCGGCTGGGCTGCACTGGGACACAACGACCGTGTTGGCGGGCTGGTGTACGGCGACAACGAGCATTACGAAATCAAACCCCGGCGCAGCAAGCAAAGCCTGCTGCAACTTCTCAACCGCATGGTGCGCGTCAACCAGTCCCTCACGACTGAAAGCGAGCCGGATCGCGACAGCCTCGGTATGGCCCTGCGCCGCGCGCGCGAAGTGCTGCGCCCGGGGAGCCTGGTGATCGTGATCTGCGACGAGCGCGCCTTGTCCGAGGGCGCCGAGCAGCAACTGAGTCTGCTGTCGCGGCACTGTGATTTGCTGTTGCTGCCAGTCTCCGACCCTCTGGACCATGCCCTGCCCGCTGCCGGTTTGCTGCGTTTCGCCGAGCGCGGGGCGCAACTTGAACTCGACACGCTGAACTTCGACCTGCGCCAGAGTTATCGCGCCCAGGCCGAAGCCCGCATCGCCCGCTGGGAATTGCTGGCGCAGAAACTGCGCGTGCTGTTAATGCCGCTGAGCACTCAAAGCGAAATGGTCGAACAACTGCGTGAATACCTGAACCCGCAGCGTCCGGGTAAAAGCCAATGAACAGCCTCGATCAACTGCAACCGCTGATGACTCCACCGCCCATCGAGTTCTGGCCGCCGGCGCCGGGCTGGTGGCTGCTATTGGTGCTGCTGCCACTGATCGGCTTTGGCCTGTGGCAGCTACGCCGCTTTATTCCCGTCAAGCGTTCTACCGTTCGTGCCGAACAGCCGCTGGACCCGGTGCGACTGGCAGCGCTGGCAGAGCTGGCACAAATGCCCAAACCCTATGACGGCGCGCCGGCCGGTGCCTGGTTGCAGCAACTCAACGGGCTGCTCAAGCGTCTGTGCCGCAACCATTACCCCTACAGCCAGAGCCACACCCTGAACGGTCGTAAATGGCTGGCGTTTCTCGACAACCGTTGCCCGGCTGCCGGCCTGACCCGTTGGATGATCCTGGTTGAAGGCGCTTACAAACCGGAATGCAAACTCGACGACAAGGCCATTGCCGGCCTGACACAAGCCGTCGACACCTGGATTCGCAAGCATGTTTGAGTTCGCCTGGCCATGGATCTTCGCCCTGCTGCCACTGCCGTGGCTGATGCGGGTTGTGCTGCCGGTCGCCGACAGCGGCGAACCGGCGCTCAAGGTCAGCTTTCTGTCCGACCTTGAAGGCCTGGCCCGGCGTCGCGCCCGTGCCAACCTGCCGACCTGGCGCCAGCAAGCACCGTTCATCCTGCTCTGGCTGCTGCTGTTGATTGCCGCCGCACGTCCGCAATGGCTCGGCGAACCGCTGCCGATTGCCGCCAGTGGACGCGACCTGCTGGTGGCCGTCGACGTTTCCGGCTCCATGGATTTCCCCGACATGGAGTGGCAAGACGAAGACGTCAGCCGCCTGACACTGGTCAAACACTTGCTCGGTGACTTCCTTGAAGGGCGCGACGGTGATCGCGTCGGCCTGATCCTGTTCGGCAGCCAGGCGTATCTGCAAGCTCCGCTGACGTTCGACCGGCGTACCGTGCGCATCTGGCTTGACGAAGCACGAATCGGCATCGCCGGCAAGAACACCGCCATTGGCGACGCCATCGGCCTGGCCTTGAAGCGCTTGCGCCAACGCCCGGCGCAAAGCCGCGTGCTGATTCTGGTCACCGACGGCGCCAACAATGGTGGCGAAATCGATCCGCTGACCGCGGCAAGACTGGCTGCCGAAGAAGGCGTGAAAATCTACCCGATCGGCATTGGCGCCGATCCGGAGCAAGCTGGTCCTCTGGCTTTTCTGGCCGGCAATCCGACCATGGACCTCGATGAGCCCGCCTTGAAAGCTATTGCCGAGGCTACCGGCGGGCGCTACTTCCGTGCACGTGATGGCAAGGAATTGCTGGAGATCAAGAAGACCCTCGATCAACTGGAACCCGTGACCCAACAGCCGACCCAGGCTCGCCCGGCGCAAGCGCTGTACAGTTGGCCGCTGGCTGCCGCGTTGCTGATGAGCCTGTTGCTGGTGATCCGCGAACGCTGGCCCGATAATCCGCTGCAACGTTTTTTCACCAAGGAACATTTTCTGCAACAGCACTCTGACTGGCACCAGCGGCTTAAACGCCTGCGTCTGCGGAGGCGCCGATGAACGCGCTCTGGCCGTATTGGTTCCGCCCTTGGTGGCTGCTGCTGTTGCCGCTATTGGGCTGGTTGCTGTGGCAACTCTGGCACCGGAAAAAACGCGCGGGTCGCTGGCAGATGATCCTGCCGCCGGCCTTCCATGCCGCCCTGCTCAGCGGTGGCAATGGACGTGAAAGCAAGTTGCCGTGGGTCGCCCTGGGCCTGGCCTGGATTCTGGCGGTATTGGCACTGCTGGGTCCCAGCTGGGAGCGGGTTGAACAATCCGCGCAGAAACCTGCCGACCCCTTGGTGGTTCTGCTTGAACTGACCCCGGAAATGCTCGCCACCGACGTGCCGTCCACGCGCCTTGAACAGGCCCGGCGCAAGCTGCTCGATCTGTTGCAAGCGCGCAGCGACGCACAGACCGCCATCGTCGTCTATGCCGGCAGCGCGCACACGCTGGTGCCGCTCTCGGACGACCTGGCCACCAGCCGCAACCTGCTGGAAGCGCTGAAACCGTCGATCATGCCCGAGGCCGGTCATCGCGCCGACCTGGCCGTGGCCAAGGCGCTGGCATTGCTCAATCGCGGCGCCCTCGGCCAGGGCCGGATTCTGCTGATAGGCTCATCCCTGACCGAACAGGAGCGCCAGGGTATTCGTCAGGCCCTGCGCGGTCAGGCACCGCAATGGTTGATGCTCGGCATCGGCACTCCGCAAGGCGCACCGATCGCTGACGAACACGGCAGTTTCCTCAAGGATGCACAAGGCGCGATCCTCGTACCGCGTCTCGACGGGCCGAGCCTGAAAGCCTTTGCCAGCGAAATGGAGGGGCGTTACCGGCAAGCGCAACTGGACGACAGCGACCTGCGCGGTCTCGGGCTGCTCGATAGCCCGCATAGCGTGCGCAGCGATGGCCAGACCCTGCGCCTCGATACCTGGGCCGATCAAGGCTATTGGCTGTTACTGCCGCTGTTGCTGCTGACGGCCTGCGCGGGACGCCGAGGCTGGCTGTTCTGCCTGCCATTGCTGTTCATGCTGCCGCAACCGAGTTACGCCTTCGACTTCGACGATCTTTGGCTGCGCCCGGACCAACAGGGCCTGCACTTGCTCAAGCAACACCAGCCCGCGGAGGCCGCGCAGCGCTTCCAGGACCGGCAATGGCAAGGCGTCGCGCTGTATGAGGCCGGCGAGTATGCCGCTGCCGCCGAGCGTTTCGCCGAAGGCAACGACGCCCGTGCGCACTACAATCGCGGCAACGCCCTGGCTAAAAGCGGTGAACTGGAAGCCGCCGTCGATGCCTATGAACAAGCCCTTGAGCTGCAACCTGACTTACGCCCGGCGCAGACCAACAAAGCGCTGGTAGAAGCGTTGATCAAACAGAAAGCCCCCACATCACCCAATGAGCCGGATAAAACCGACGGCGAAGAACACCCGCAAACCCAGCAACCGCCGCCACCGGGCGCGTCGACACAGCCCTCGACCGGTGACGAGCAAAAGACCGACACGCAAACCGCGCAATCGCACAGCGACGCCAACAGCGAAAACCAGACCGACAGCCCGCCACAACCGGGCAATAATGAAGTGCCGGGCAGTGAGTTGGGCAACGAACAAAGCACCACACCGCCTATCCGCACCGCCGACGCCAACTTCGACGGCGAGCGCCGCCAGGCCCTGGAGCAATGGCTGCGTAAAATCCCGGATGAGCCGGGCGAACTGCTTAAACGTAAATTCTGGTACGAACAGCAACAACATCAGGATCAGGGAAAAACTCGATGACCCGCTTCACCGCTCTATTGCTCAGCCTTTCGCTCTGGACCGTGGGTGCCCAGGCTGCGGGTCTGGTTGCCAGCATCGATCGCAGCCGCGTGAATTCCGGCGAAACGGTCGAACTGACCCTCGAATCCAGTGATGTCACGCAGTTCGGCAAACCTGACCTGAGCGCACTTGATCCACTGTTCGAAGTTCGCGGCACCCGCCAGGTCAACCAGCTCACCACCCTGGGCGACGACAGCCGCGCCACCACCCGCTGGATCATCACCCTCCTGCCCAAGCACAACGGCACACTGATCATCCCGCCGCTGCCACTCGGTGAGTACAAAAGCCAACCGATCAACTTGCAAGTGGTCGAAAGCGAAAAGCAGGACAGCGCCGACAAACTGGCGCCCGTGTTCATTGAGACCAGCCTCGATCAGGACACCGTGTACGTGCAGGCCCAGGCGATTCTGACCTTGCGCATCTATCATTCGGTGTCGCTGTATGACGACAGCAGCCTGACTCCGCTGCAAATCCCCGATGCGCGCGTCGAACAACTCGGTGAGTCGCGCACTTACGAAAAAGTCATCAATGACCTGCGCCACGGTGTGATCGAACGGCGGTACGCAATATACCCACAACACAGTGGCCTGCTGACGATTCCCGCACAGATGTTCAGCGCCACCCTGGCGGAGACGCAACCCTCTCAGGAGCCGGCCGCGCAAGGACCAAAAGCGGGCAAACTGATTCGCGTGAGTTCCACCGGGCTCAACCTGACCGTCAAGCCCAAACCGGCCGATTACCCCGCCGACGCCCCTTGGCTGCCGGCGCGCAGCCTGAGTCTCAGTGAAAACTGGAACCCTGCGCCTGATCACGTTCAAGTGGGCGACTCCATGACCCGCAGCCTGACCCTGAAAGCCGAAGGCCTGGCCAGTTCGCAACTGCCGCCCCTGCCCGCCACTGAAACCAGCGGATTGCGGCGTTATCCCGATCAACCACAATTGAGCAATCAACCCAGTGACCAGGGGTTGATCGGCATCCGCGAAGACCGCGAAGCACTGGTGCCCACTCGCATCGGGCAAATAGAATTGCCGCCCGTGGACGTGGTCTGGTGGAACACCCTTCAAGATCATCTGGAGCGCAGCAGCCTGCCCGCTCGCACCCTGAACGCCGTAAACAACCCGAGCCTGATGGTCGACGCTCCAACGAGTAACGTGCCGGCTACCCTGGCGGTCAGCAGTGAAGCACTCTGGTACTGGAAGCTCAGCACCTTGATCCTCGCTTGCACCACCCTGCTTGGCTTCGGCCTCTGGTGGCGTGCGCGTTGGCAGCCGGCGATTCTGCGCGCCGCGCAAACGGGCCCTAGCCCGCGCACGCTACTCGACGACCTCAAGCGTGCCTGCCAGGCGAACGACCCTCAAGCCACCCGTCAGGCCCTCGACGCCTGGGCCCGCCAACAGCCGGAAACCCTGGCCGACATGGCCGCACGCTTCGTACCGCTGTCCGACGCACTCGACGGTTTGAACGGCGCGCTCTACAGCGAAACCGGGCATTACTGGCAAGGCGAAGAACTCTGGCGCGCGATCCGCGCCATCCCGATTGCCGAACGGGTCCATGATCCGGTCGGCGACAGTGGTTTGCCGCCGCTTTATCCGAAGTGAGGGTCTTCAGTTTTTGAGATGGAGTTCGGCGTCCAGATGAATTGCCTGTAAAAAAGCGCTGTCGTGAGAGACGACAATCAATGCCCCTTGGTACTGATTAAGCATCTGCTCCAACGCGATTCGACTGGGCAGGTCCAGATGGTTGTCCGGTTCGTCCAGCAACAGCAATTGCGGTGGCCGCTGTGCATACAACTGCGCAGCGAGTGCTATTTTCAGGCGTTCGCCGCCACTCAACTGACAGGTCTTGAGCATCGCGCGATCCGCATCAATACCCATCTGCGCCAACCGGGTTCGCGCCTCTGATTCTGGCAGCTCCGGATTACTCTCGTAGAGCCATTGCACCGCCGAGCGTTCGGGATACTGTAATCCGGCGTGTTGATCCAGCCAGCCGATATGGCAACTGCGTATGAGCTCGCCTTTGCGCACCGGCAGTTGGCCGGCGATCACCTGTAAGAGGGTCGACTTCCCGCTACCGTTGGCGCCCAGGATTGCCATGCGCATAGGCCCTGTCAGCGTCAGATTGACAGGCGCCGTGTAACCGAACGGCAGCACGACGTCGTTGAGCTGCAATATCAGCTTGCCATTGGGCACCATGCTTTCCGGGGACAGCATCATGCGCTGAATATCCGGCGCACACCGCGCGCGGGCCTCGGCGATACGTTGTTGTTGCTGCTCTCGAGCCAACTGCTGGTTGAGGCGCAATTTTCCCTGACTGTTTTCACTGCGTTCTTTCTGGGCATTGGTGATCAGTTTGGTCTGATTGCCGTCGCGGGCCTGACGATCACCGCGCGCGTTACGCCGTTGCTGACGTTCCATCTGCACGACCATCTCACGTTGCTCACGCTTGGCCTGTGCCCGCTCACCTTGCAACGCCGACTGGAACGACTGCTGTTCTTGCTCGCGCGCCGCCGCATACTGACTGTAGTTGCCGCCATAGGCCGCCAGCCCCAATGGCGAAAGCTCGACGATTTCGCTCATGTGTTCCAAAAGGCTTCGGTCGTGGCTGATCAACACCAGGCCGTTGGGCCAGCGATCGATCTGCTGCGCGAGCTTGTGTTGCTGATCAAGATCCAGGTGGTTGCTGGGTTCATCCAGAATGAGCCAGTCAGCCCTTGACAACCACGCGCCCAGCAACACCACCCGTTGCCGCTCGCCACCACTGAGCGCATCGGTGCGCGCGTCGGCGTTCAAATGGCCCAGACCGATCTGCTCCAGTTCCGCCTCAAGGCGTATCGCGCAATCCCATTGATCGACCGCCAGCGAATGGTCCTCATCGTCGACGCTGCCCTGAGCAATTCGGTCCAGCGCCGCCAGAATATGGTCGACGCCGGCCAGCGCGGCAACGCTGGGATAGCGCTCGGGTTCCAGTAACTGCGCCACGGCGTAAACCCGCCCTTCGCGACGGACGATGCCGCTGGTGGGCAACTGTTCCCCCGTCAGAAGTCGACCAAGCAAGGACTTGCCACAGCCATTGGCACCAACGATGCCGGTGGCCCTGGCAGTGAAGGTGTGGTTCAAGTCATCGAACAAAACGCGCCCGTCGGGCAGGTTGAACGACACATGATCAAGTTGAAGTAACCGTTGGGTCATGACGCTTCCTTAAATATTCAAAACTCCTTGGTGTTGCGCAACAGCGTCCGCCTCCTCATCTCGGCCTGCTGTCCACCATACTGAGGCCCCTTCCAGTCGACAGGCAAACTTTCAAGGCATTCAGCATCCCCGGTCTTTTGCCAGTAAACTCTCCCCTCTTTAGCCGCTGTCATTCTCCTCGCGGCCATCACCTTACTTCCTACGGAGTTTGCCTTGCGTCTGTTCCACACCTCCGACTGGCACCTTGGGCAGAACCTGCATGGCCAGGAGCGCGACTTTGAACACGGCTGTTTCCTCGACTGGCTGCTGCGTCAGCTGGCGCTGGAAAAGCCCGATGTGCTGCTGATCGCTGGCGATATCTTCGACACGGTCAATCCGCCGGTCAAAGCCCAGGAGCGTCTCTACGACTTCATCGTCAGCGCGCACGAGCAGCAGCCATCGCTGACCATCGTGATGATCGCCGGCAACCACGACTCCGGCTCCAGGATTGAATTGCCCGCGCCGCTGATGCGCCGGTTGCGCACTCACGCGCTGGGCCGGGTGTTGTGGCTCGATGACGGGCAACTGGACGCCGAACGCTTGCTGATTCCGCTGCCCGATGCCTCGGGTGAAATTGCCGGCTGGTGCCTGGCGCTGCCGTTTCTGCGCCCCGCCGAAGTTACCGGTGCGCATCTGGGCGACAACTACCTGCGTGGCATCGGTCAGGTGCATGAGTGGCTGATTGAAGCCGCCAATGCCAAGCGCCAACCCGGTCAGGCATTGATCGCTATCAGCCACGCGCACATGGCCGGTGGTTCGGTGTCCGAGGACTCCGAGCGCAGCCTGATCATCGGCAACGCCGAGGCCCTGCCCGCCAGCCTGTTCGGCCCGAGCATCAGCTATGTCGCCCTCGGCCACTTGCACAAGCCACAGAAGGTCAACGGCGAGGAGCGCATTCGCTACAGCGGCTCACCGATTCCGTTGTCGTTTTCCGAAATCGGCTATCAGCATCAGATTCTCGACATCACGCTCGACGGCGAGACGCTGCTCAGTGTCGAGCCGCGGTTGATTCCCCGTGCGGTCAACCTGCAACGCCTGGGCCCTGCTCCGCTCAGTGAAATCCTGACGCAACTTGCGGATTTGCCGAACATCGACCTGCTGGCCGATCTCCAGCGCCAACCGTGGCTTGAAGTCCGCGTGCGCCTCGATGAACCGCAGCCGGACTTGCGCCAACAGATTGAAACCGCGCTGCAAGGCAAAGCCGTGCGACTGGTGCGAATCGCTGCCGAATACGCCGGCAATGGCGGTCGAGATGGCGCGGATGACACGGGTCAGTTGGTCGAACTGGACCAGCTCACGCCACAGGAATTATTCAGCCGTGCCTGGCTCGATAACTACGGCAGCGCCGTCGACGAACAGACACTCAAGGACTTTGCAGTGCTGCTGCAAGACGTTCAGCAGGAGAGCGAACAGCCATGAAAATTCTCGCGATCCGCCTGAAAAACCTCGCCTCACTGGCGGGACCGTTTGAAATCGACTTCACCGCCGAACCGTTGGCCAGCTCCGGCCTGTTCGCGATTACCGGGCCGACCGGCGCCGGCAAAAGCACCTTGCTCGATGCGTTGTGCCTGGCGCTGTTTGGCGCAGTGCCACGCCTCAACAACACCGGACGCGACGCCAAAGTGCCAGATGCAGACGGCGAGATCGCCACGGGCGACCCGCGCACCCTGCTGCGCCGTGGCACCGGTGACGGCTATGCCGAGGTCGACTTTGTCGGCATCGACGGCCGTCGCTACCGCGCGCGCTGGGAGGCCAATCGCGCCCGTGAAAAAGCCAACGGCAAACTGCAAACCAGCCGTCAAAGCCTGCGCGACCTCGACACCGATCAACTGCTGGCCAGCCAGAAAGGCGAATACAAGACTCAACTTGAAGCCGTGCTGGGCCTGAACTTCGAACAGTTCACCCGCGCGGTGATGCTCGCTCAAAGCGAGTTCAGCGCATTTCTCAAGGCCGATGACAACGATCGCAGCGAACTGCTGGAAAAACTCACCGACACCGCGCTCTACACGCGCCTGGGCAAGCGCGCGTTCGACAAAAGCAAGGAAACCCGCGAAGCCCACAAGCTGCTGCAAGATCAGGCCACTGGCGTAACACCGCTTGAACCCGAGGCCCGCGCTGAACTCGATCAGCGCTTCAACGACGCCCAGCAACAACTCAAAACCCAGCAAGCGCAGCTCAAGCAGCTCGAGCTGCAAAACACCTGGCTCAAAGAACTGCAGCAGTTGCAGAACCAGCAACAGGCCGCCGCCGAGCAGTTGCAACAGGCACAACAGTCGTGGGACGCCCAGACTGGCGAACGGCTGAACCTGGCGCGCCTGGAACAACTGGCGCCACAGCGGCATCAGTTTGCCCGGCAAACCGAGCTGAGCGCGCAACTGAGCCCGTTGGCCGCGCTGATTCAGCAACACAGCCAACAGCAAAGCGAGTTGCAAACCCGCCAGGTGCAACTCGAAACCAGCCTGGAATCCGCAAAAGCCGCGTTGACCCAGGCCCAAGGCCAACACAGCAGCAATGCCCCGTTGCTGCGTCAGGCCTTCGAAGAACAAAGCAACCTTGCGCGCCTGACCCAGTCCATCAACGCCTCAACCGAACTCAAGCACAACGCCGAACAGGCCAGCACCGAAGGCCAGCAAGCCATCGCGCGAATGCTTGAACAGCAACAGCGGGTTGCCGAACGCCTGGCGACGATTGCGACGCAACTGGAACAGAGCCTCCAACTGGCTCCCGTCAGTGACGCCTGGAATGCTTACCGCGAACGCTTGCAGCAACTGATGCTGGTAGGCAATCGCCTGAAAAAAGGCCAGGCCGAACTGCTCGGGCTGGAGCAACGGGCGGCCGACACCGCGAGCCAACTCAGCACACAACGCCAAAGCCTGGAACTGCTCTACAGCGAAGCCGGCGCTGAACCTGCGGCCGTTGCCGAACAAATTCAGATCCTCGGCAGCCTGCTGCAAGACAACCGCAAGCAGCAGCGCGCCATCGAAGAGCTCGCTCGATTGTGGGCCCGTCAGCAAGAGCTGGACACGCGCACGCAGGACCTGCAACAGCGCCTGCAGACCGTCCAGACAGAACGCGAACGCCTGACCCGCGAAGGCGTCCAGGCCAAAGCCGAACTGACTGTCGCCGAGCAAACCCTGAAGGTCACCCAGGAACTGCTGGAGCGTCAGCGCCTGGCGCGCAGTGCCAGCGTCGAAGAGTTGCGCGGGCAGTTGCAGGACGATCAACCGTGCCCGGTCTGCGGCAGCGTCGAGCATCCTTATCATCAGCCAGAAGCGTTGCTGCAAAGCCTTGGTCGGCACGATGAAAACGAACAGGCCAACGCGCAAAAAGCCGTTGACCTGCTGAAGGAAAAACTTGCAGACCTGCGCACCGAAGTCGGCGGATTGATTGCCCAGCAAAAAGAACTGCTGCAACAACAGGAACAGCTGGCGACCCAGCAGCAGAGCCTGACACCGAGCCTTGAAGCGCATCCACTGGCCGCCCAGTTGCTGACCCAGGAAGCCGGCAAACGCGACGCCTGGCTGAGTCAGCAAAGCGCTCAGTTGAATCAGAGTATTGCCCAGGACGAACAGCGACAAAGCGCCCTGCTCACCTTGCAGCAAGACGCCGCGCGTCTTCAGCAACAATTGCAAGCCGCCGACCAGGCCAGCCAACAGGCTGCCCAGCAACTGGCAATCCAGCAGCGCGAGTTGAGCAATGACAGCCAGCGCCTTGAAGAAGAACTGGCAGCGTTCAGCGCCCTGCTCCCGGCGGCGACCCTTGACGGTTTGCGCAACGAACCCGCCGCGACCTTCATGCAACTCGATCAGCAGGTTGCCCAGCGTCTGGAACAGCTGGAACTGCAACGCGAAGAACTCAGCGAGCAACAACAGCGTCAGCAAAAACTGGAGAAAGAACAGGACCGGCAGCTGACACGTGTGCAGCAATTGGAAGCCGCACAGCTGCAATTCAGTGCACTCGCCGAGCAGCAACACGCCGCCCAACAGAAACTCGCCGAACTGCTGGGCGAGCAGCCGAGCGCCGAGCAGTGGCAACAGCAACTGGATCAGGCCGTCGAACAGGCTCGACAGGCCGAAGCGATGGCCAATCAGCAGCTGCAAGAAGTCCGCAGCCAGCAGATTCAACTGGCCGCCGAGCTCAGGGCGGAGCAACAACGCCAGCACGCACTGGAAGCCGAAAGTCATGAGCTGAGCGGCAAGATCGCCGAATGGCGTGCCCTTCATCCGGAACTGGACGATGGCGGTCTGGAGCAGTTACTGGCGTTCAGCGACGAGCAGGTCAGTCTGCTGCGCCAACAGCTTCAGCTCGGCGAAAAAGCCATTGAGCAAGCCAAGGTGCTGCTGCATGAACGCGAACAGCGCCTGCACAGCCATCAGGCGCAGCACAACGGCAACCTTGATGCCGAACAACTGGCCAGCGCCCTCAGCGAGCTGCAAGAGCAGTTCGGCATCAGCGAACAGCTCTGCGCCGAACTGCGTGCGCAACAAACCGAAGATCAACGCCGTCAGGACGCCAATCAGGCGCTGGCACAACGCATTAGCGATGCCTACAACGAGTGGCAGCGCTGGGCACGGCTGAATGCTCTGATCGGCTCGGCCACCGGTGACACGTTCCGCAAGATCGCCCAGGCCTACAACCTCGACTTGCTGGTGCATCACGCCAACGCCCAGTTGCGCCAACTGGTGCGCCGCTACCGGCTCAAGCGCGGTGGCAGCATGCTCGGCTTGCTGGTGATGGACACGGAGATGGGCGATGAACTGCGCTCGGTGCATTCGCTGTCGGGCGGCGAAACCTTCCTGGTGTCGCTGGCACTGGCGCTGGGCCTGGCCTCGATGGCGTCGAGCACGCTGAAAATCGAATCGCTGTTCATCGACGAAGGCTTCGGCAGCCTCGATCCCGAGTCACTGCAATTGGCGATGGACGCCCTTGATGGCCTGCAGGCGCAGGGTCGCAAGGTCGGGGTGATCTCCCACGTACAGGAAATGCACGAGCGAATCCCGGTGCAGATCCAGGTTCGTCGCCAAGGCAATGGCCTGAGCACGCTGGAGGTCAAATGAGCATGCCGACGCTCTACTCCTTCCGCCGCTGCCCCTACGCCATGCGCGCACGCATGGCGCTGCGTTACAGTTCAGTGGCGCTGAATGTTGTCGAAGTCAGTCTGAAGGCCAAGCCGCCGGAGATGCTCGCGTTGTCGAGCAAGGGCACCGTTCCGGTGCTGAGCCTTGACGGTCGGGTAATAGAGCAAAGCCTGGAGATCATGCAGTGGGCGCTGGAACAGAACGACCCGCAGGATTGGTTGCTCAAGGACGATCCTGCGGCGCAGCAACTGAGCACTGCGCTGATCGAAGCAAACGATCAGACGTTCAAGCTGCACCTCAATCGCTACAAATACGCTGAACGCTACCCGGAACACCCCATGGAGCATTACCGCGCAGAAGGCGAAGTGTTTTTGCGCAAACTGGATGAGTTGCTGCAACAGCGAGCTTATCTGGTGGCCGATCATCTGAGCCTGGCGGACATTGCCCTAGCGCCGTTCATACGCCAGTTCGCGCATGTCGACCGCGAGTGGTTTGCGCAGACGCCTTATCGGCATTTGCAGGCGTGGCTTCAAGGGATTCTTGAGTCAGATCTTTTTACCGCGGTCATGGCAAAGACCTAATGTGGGAGCGAGCTTGCTCGCGATAGCGGTATGGCAGTCGATATTAATGTTGAATGCCAGTCAGTCATCGCGAGCAAGCTCGCTCCCACATTTGCTTATGCCAACGCGCTGCACATTTGCAGCGCCGAACAATCAACCTCAAACGGTCCCAGAACCACCGCCTTGGGTTTGGCTGGCGGATTACCCGCCAACAACCCCAGCGCCTTGGCGGTCTGGATGTTGTGGGCGATGTTGTGATTGCACTCGATGGCCCGTGCCAGCGAACCCGCCGAGCCTTGGCCGATGCCGAGCAGTGAAGATCCATTGGTCAGGAATGCCAGGAAGGCGACGACCATCAGTTTGCGCCCCTTCATACCCCGACCACTCCCGCGACGTCGGAATGCTCAGCGTTGGCGTGCTGCGCGTGCTCAAACTGGATGGCGGGATAAGCGACCTGAATCGGCGCTTGCATGACGCGCTGCGACTGGGCCGAGAGGCTGACCACCAGAACCATCGCCACGTATAAACCAATGGCTACATACGCGCCGTGTTTGGCAGAAGAAAGGATTGCGCTGGCCATGGGATTCTCCGTGGGCATGTTTCAGTGCCCACAGGATCAATCAAACAGCCTGTTATGAATAGCGACCTTTATGCATAGTAGCTATCAGTTTAATTGATCGAAAATCCGACGACTTTCAGTCCTGCAACACGCTCATCAAACGTTCGTGCGCGGCTTCAGGCTCGCCGTCAACCGGGCGGGCAGCCGAGAGAATCGGAGTGGAATAGAGAAACAGCAGCACCACAGCCAGACGCATCGCCATGTCATCGATCCTTGGGAAAGATTGAGTCAATAAATTAGCGTCAAATTTAAACACATGGCTATGTGATATTACACGCGATATTTGTGCTGATTGGGGTGCGGAGTCGCAAATGCTTTATGCAGGAGCGACATCACTCTGGTCTTTCCAGCGAAAGAATCGCCGATCGGATCAAGTGACTTCGCTCCTGCATAAAGTCGGCAGGGCTTGAATTTCAGTGTTGGATCTTGTGATCCAGCGCGGCGTAGAAGTTGGCACTTTGTTGCAGGTATTTCTGGGTGTAGCTGTGGGTGCCGGATTTTTTCGAGCTGATCTCAACACTGGCACTGGCTGGCAGAGCAACAGTGGCAGAGATGGCGGATGCGGCAATTACGGAGAAGAGATTGAAGTTCATGGCGGTAACCCTCGTAGATTCAGTTGGCTTGCTTGCCTGTTTAGGCCGTGAAGCAAACTTACGCCCGAGGGTTGGCGCTCTTGAAATCTTTTGCAGCAGTAGCGGATATCACTCAGATTAATAGAACCGCGCAGGCCCCGGCGCACGGGGCCTGCGGCTTATTGACGCAGGAAGAACCTGATATCGCTCGGTGAGTCGAACGGCAGTTTTTGCACGGTTTTGCCCAGCAGACCGGTCTTCACATCACGCGCGATGATGACGATCTGATTGCTCTTCTGGTTGGCGACCAGCACGAACTTGCCGCTCGGGTCGAGGCTGAATTCACGCGGGTGATCCCCCTCCACCGGGCGCCGTTGAAGCTCCTTGAGCTCACCAGTGACCGGATCGATGGCGAACACCAGCAACTCGTTAGCGGTGCCACGGTTGCTGACGTAGAGGAATTTGCCATCCGACGAGGCATGCAGTGCAGCGGCGGCTTTCTGCGCCGGGGGTTTGCCGGCTGCCAGGTCGACCAACTGCCGCTGGATCAGTTTGCCCGCCTGATAATCGAACACCGCAACTTGCGCGCTCATTTCCAGGGTCAGGTACGCGTGCTTGCCGTCGGCACTGAACAGCAAATGCCGCGGCCCGCTGCCGGGCGGCAACTGAACCGAAGCCGGTGTGGCAGCGCTCAGCGGCCGTTCCGGATTGGCCTTGGGGTCATAGCGATAGACAAAGACCTTGTCGGCACCCAGGTCATTGGCAAACACGTACTGACCGTCCGGCGAGGACACCGTCGAATGCACGTGCCCCGACATCTGCCGCTCGGGATTGACCCGGCTCGGCTGATGGCTGCTCAACTGCACCGGCAGCGCCAGCTTGCCATCGGCGCTCACCGGCAATGCCGCCAGGCTGCCACCCGGGTCTTCGGCCACCGAGTAATTACTGACAAACAGGTACTTGCCGTCAGCGCTCAGGCTGGAATGGGTCGGCTCGTTGCCCAGGCTCTGCACCTGACTGATCAGGCTCAGCGCATGGGTTTTTGGCTCGACGGTGAAGCTGCTGACACGCCCTACAGGGTCAACTTGACCCGGACCGTTCTCGTTGACCACAAACAGACGATACTGATCGCTGGACAAGGTCAGCCACGACGGGTTGGCACTCTTGACCACCTGCAACGGCGTCGCGTCGAGTTGACCACTCTGGCTGTCGAATTTGAGTCGGTAGATCCCCTGGCTCTGGCCTTGGGTGTAGGTGCCGATCAGCAGTTCATGGATGTCGGCGGGGGCGGCCTGCACCCCCATCGCGCCGAAACTACCGGCCATCAACAGTGGCCAGACGTTACGCATCCTCATGCTCGTCATCCCCTTCGTCATCACCGCCGAACGCTTCCATGCACACCAGTCGGTGCTCGCCGGAATCACCGGTGATGGTCCAGCTCTGCAAGGTTTGATCGAATACTGCCGCTTGCACCTGAGCCGGGCTGAACTCCCAGTGTTTGGCCGCTCGGCCGTCCATGCATTCGATGTGCAGATTGTCGTCTTCGTCGAGAGCGAATTCGAAGGCGTGCAAGCCGTCAATTTCGACCATGGCGCAGTGTTCGAGGGCGTTGAGAAGGGTTTCGGCAGTCATGGCAATCATGTCTTTCAGGGGGAAACCAGCAATGATAGCGCATTGTTGTCGCAAACCCTGTGGGAGCGATCATGCCGGGTATAAGGGCAGTCGCAGGGGTTGGCGGTTATGGGTAAGATGGCGCCCCCGCTTTACTCTCCCTGCCCCGCCGAATAAGTCGACCCCATGCCTTTCGAACTCAGCGTAGACCTCACCACTCTGGCCATTTTGGCCATCGTCGCGTTCATTGCCGGTTTCATCGATGCCATTGCCGGCGGTGGCGGTCTGCTGACCACCCCGGCGCTACTCACTGCCGGTTTGCCACCGCACCTGGTGCTGGGCACCAACAAACTCAGCTCGACCTTCGGCTCGGCCACCGCCAGTTTCACCTTCTACCGACGCAAGCTATTCCACCCACGGCAGTGGGTACATGCAATTATCGGAACCCTGGTCGGCGCACTGACGGGCGCAATCGTTGCGCACTACCTGCCGGCCGAATGGCTGAACAAGATGCTCCCGGTGATCGTCTTCGCCTGTGGTGCGTATCTGCTGTTTGGCGGCACGCCGAAAGCGCCGTTGGACAGCGACGCACCGATCAAGAAGAAGTGGCAGTCGAGCCAGGGTTTCAGCCTGGGTTTCTACGACGGTGTGGCCGGTCCCGGCACTGGTGCCTTCTGGACCGTCAGCAGCCTGCTGCTCTACCCCATCGACCTGGTCAAGGCGAGCGGCGTAGCGCGCAGCATGAACTTCGTCAGCAACATCGCGGCGCTGTCGGTGTTCATCTTTTCCGGGCAAGTAGACTGGATCATCGGCCTGAGCATGGGCCTGTCGGTGATGGTCGGCGCGTTCTTCGGCGCCCGCACCGCCATCAGCGGTGGGGCGAAGTTCATTCGCCCGGTATTCATCACCGTGGTGCTGGGCCTGACCGTGCGTCTAGCCTGGCAGCACTGGTTCAGCATGGCCTAAGCGCCGCGCTACATAAATGTCGATCAGGTAGCGGGCAATCGAGCGCCCCGCCGGCAACGGCGGCAGCGCGTGAATGTTGAACCACTGGGCGTCTTCGATCTCATCGGCTTGCGGCACGATCTCGCCACTGGCGTATTCGGCATGAAACCCAAGCATCATCGAATGCGGGAACGGCCAGCACTGGCTGCCCAGGTACTGGATATTCCTGACCTCGATCTGCACCTCTTCACGCACTTCACGAATCAGACAATCCTCGGCCGACTCCCCGGGTTCGGCAAAGCCTGCCAGGGTGCTGTAGACCCCAGGAACAAAGCGCGGCGAGCGCGCCAGCAGGATTTCGTCGCCGCGGGTGATCAACACGATCATGCTCGGTGAAATCCGTGGATAGCTGCGCAAATCACAGGGCTCGCAGTACATCGCCCGCTCACGCGGCAGTTGTGTCATGCGCTGACCGCAGTTGCCGCAAAACCGGTGCTCACGTGCCCAGGTGCCGATTTGCGCGGCATACCCCAACACTTTGTAGACCGTGTGATCGCCATCGAGCATGAACGCCCGCAAGCCTTTCCAGTTGCAGCCCGGCACCTCGCTGTGAGCCTTGAGCTCCAGCAAATACACCGGCTCACCGTCGAGATGACCGATGCCGTGCTCGGCGAGAATCGACAGGTCCTGTCGTTTCAGCCATTCCCGCGGAAACAGCGCGCCATTATCGTCGAACAAAAAACCTTCAGGGCTGCGGGCCACGGCCCAGCCGCCTGGCAAGTCGGTGTCGAGTACTGCAGTGGTCCAGCGTGAAGTCATGTGTGCTCAGTCCAGAAATTCGGGTTTCTGCTTGCTCATCGACGCCGCCATGGCGACCCGCAGGTCTGTGGATTGCAACATCGCGGCGTTCCAGGTAGCGATGTATTCCAGGCCATCGTTGATGCTGTGATCGCGCATGTAGCTGATCATCTCTTTGGTCCCGGCAATCGCAATCGGCGATTTGGCAGCAATTTCACGGGCAATGCCCATCACCCCGTCCAGCAGGCTGGTCGTGTCCGGGTAAACCCGGTTGACCAAGCCGATGCTGCGCGCCTCTTGCGCGCCGAAGGTGCGACCAGTGTATGCCAGTTCACGCAGCATGCCGTCACCAATGATCCGCGGCAAGCGTTGCAAAGTGCCGACATCGGCGGCCATGCCCATGTCGATTTCCTTGATCGAGAATTGCGCGTCTTCTGCCGCGTAACGCATATCACAGGCAGAAATCAAATCGATGGCGCCGCCCAGGCAATAGCCCTGGATCGCCGCCAGCACCGGTTTACGGCAATTATCGACAGCGTTGAACGAAGCCTGCAACGCCAGAATCTTACGCCGCAACAGGCGCGCATTGCGACCCGCATCCTTGCCCATTTCATTGGCCACCGAAGCCAGCATCATCAGGTCGATGCCCGAAGAAAAATGCTTGCCGGCGCCGCTGATCACCACTGCACGGACTTCATCGGTGTCGTCGATCCACTGGAAAATCTCGATGATTTCAGTCCAGAACACCGCATTCATCGCGTTGATTTTTTCCGGGCGGTTGATCTGCACATGGGCGATGTTGTCGCTCAGTTCGACGCGGAAGGCTTGGTATTCGGACATGGCAGTGATCCTTGCTGGCGCTGAAAATAAGCTCAGAACTATAACAAGCCATCGCGCGTGGCTGTAGGCAGTGCATCGGCCAAAAGCGGGACTGAATGTTCACGGACCTTGCCCGCGTCTACGTCCCGTTGATTACCTCCCCCTTGGTCCTCACAAACGGCCCTATGCTCAAGATTAAAAGAGTGGTTTAGTGCCGCCCGTTACCCACCCGGAGAGTTGTCATGACGTTCGATTCGCTTCACTTCACCCCATGGTCCGCGCTGGCTGGAGGCGCGCTGATCGGTCTCGCCGCCGGTATGTGGGTGGTCGCCAGCGGTCGTATCGCAGGCATCAGCGGGTTGTTGGGCAGCCTGCTAGGCCCCAGAGATTCGGCCTCGGGAGAAAAAGCCCTGTTCCTCCTGGGATTGCTGGCGGCACCTGTGCTGTGGATGCTGTTCGCGGGACAGCCGGGCATCGAGTTCAAGACCGGCGCCCTGGGCCTGATCGTGGCCGGGCTGCTGGTGGGCATCGGCACCCGCTATGGCGCAGGCTGCACCAGTGGTCATGGCGTGTGCGGTGTTTCACGGCTCTCTCCGCGTTCAATCATCGCCACGCTGTGCTTCATGTTCACCGGTTTTACGACGGTGTTCGTCTTGCGTCATCTGCTGGGGAATTGAACATGAGCAAACTGACTGCGTTTGTTGCCGGCTTGCTGTTCGGCATCGGCCTGCTGCTGTCGGGCATGACCAACCCGGCCAAAGTGCTGGGTTTTCTGGATATTGCCGGGCTTTGGGACCCTTCAATGGCCCTGGTCATGATCGGCGCCATTGCGGTGGCGTGGGTACCGTTTCACTGGGCCATGAAACAGAAAACATCCCTGCTGGGCTTACCCATGCAACTGCCGGTAAGCCGTGAACTGGATCGACGCCTGATCGGTGGCAGTCTGCTGTTCGGCGTCGGCTGGGGCATTGCCGGTATGTGCCCGGGCCCAGCGCTGGTGCTGCTGCCCACCGGGCATTGGCAGGCCTGGGTGTTTGTGATTGCCATGCTGGCGGGCATGCTCATTTTCAACGTCCTGCAGACCCGTCGTTGAACCCGCTGGTGTGTTGCGATCCCGCCTGATCGCCCACATTGGTCTTGAGCCGAAGCGTTTTCTTTCAGCGATTGACCGCGAGCCCCATAGACAGTAACTCTTTCCTGAGCAGTGGCGGCTCGACAACGACCAGCCCTGACTGACAGTCGACCTGCAATAGACGGTTAAGCTTATGTTGACTGACCACAGGTTCGACCAGTAAGTAGCTTTTAGCCTCACCGATGCTGATGACGTTGAGTATCCAGTCATCCCCTTGCGCACCGAGCCATCCGCTCATCGCTGATCGGTGCTGTTGTACAAGGGCCTCGGCGTTCCAAACCGCCATCTGCGCGAACACTTGGGGCAAATTGCTCTGTGGCCGCATTATTTTCAGGTCCGCGGCCAAAGCCACCGGCAGGTCGGCTTCAATCGCCGCCTGACATTCGAGAAAGTAACGCTCAGGCCAGTCAGACGCCAACCCCGCTATCGGCCTCAGAACCTCAAAGGCCCTGAGGTCCTCATCAGTGCTGTGTAATCCGGTGAAACACAAGGTGTTATCCAGAATCGCCGTGGCCAGCAATGCCGCACTCTGTACGCTGATGTGAGGCAGCAGGCCCGAGTTTTCCCAGCGCTGGAAAACCTGAGTCGCTGCTGCGCCGATCGGCCGAATGTCAGCATTCGGCCCCAAGGTTTCGGCCCAATAGGCCTCGAAGCCAGGATGATGATCAATTACCTCCACCACACGATCGAGCTTCACCACCGGGTCGAAGTGGTGATAGTCGGACACGTCCATCACCACAAATTCGTCATCGGGTCGAGGGATGTAATCATCAAAGTGTTTGTTCCACCCCAACACCGTTGCCGAAACACTGGCGTTCGGCCGCGCACTGCTCACGGCCCTGGCATCGACGCCGGTGAGATTCAGCCACTCGGCATAAGCGATGCAGCACGCATAGGCATCGATATCCAGATAGGCCGACCCCGAGGTCACCACCCTCATGACAGGTGCCGCTCTCTTGGACAAGGCAAGTCCAGGGCGTGCACGAAGCGGTACATCGACATCACTCGTCCTTAACATCCATATTCACATTACGTAACAGAGCGTCCACCCTGCTGCAGGTATTACCCGATATGTCAGGCAGGGCAAAATCTCACAGCAATATAACGAAAATGTGACAGAACAATGGGGTGTTGAAGTGTGTGTTCGGGTGGGGAGGTTTTCCACATTCCCCCCCACACTGGGTGAGACCTCAGGCCGCCAACTCACCATTGGCAATCGCCGCCGAGGCCGCCAACATCGCCCGCAACAACACCGCACAACCGGCCGCCAGGTCGTCCGGGGTGGCGTTTTCGATTTCGTTGTGGCTGATGCCACCCTCGCACGGCACGAAGATCATCCCGGCCGGCCCCAGTTCGGCGAGGAAGATCGCGTCATGCCCCGCCCCGCTGACGATGTCCATGTGTGACAGCCCAAGACCTTGCGCCGCGCTACGCACGGCCTCGACGCAGCCCTTGTCGAAATACAGCGGCGGGAAGTCGGCAGTCGGCGTCAGTTCGTAAGTCAGGCCGTGCTCATCGCAGGTACTGTCGATCACCTGCCGTACTTCCGCGATCATCGAGTCCAGCCGCGCCGGTTCAAGATGACGGAAATCCAGGGTCATGCGCACTTCGCCGGGGATGACGTTACGCGAGCCCGGATAGGCTTGCAGACAACCGACGGTGCCGCATGCATGAGGTTGATGACCCAGCGCGGTACGGTTCACGGCGGCGACGATTGCGGCGGCGCCGACCAATGCATCCTTGCGCAAATGCATCGGCGTTGGCCCGGCGTGAGCCTCGACGCCGCGCAGTTTCAGGTCGAACCACTTCTGCCCCAACGCGCCCATCACCACGCCAATGGTCTTGCGCTCGTCTTCCAGAATCGGGCCTTGCTCGATGTGCGCTTCAAAGTAGGCACCGACTGCGTGGCCACTGACCTTGCGCGGACCGGCATAGCCGATGGCATTCAGCGCCTCACCCACGGTCACGCCGCTGGCGTCGGTCTTGGCCAGGGTTTCTTCGAGGGTGAATTTTTCGGCAAATACCCCGGAGCCCATCATGCACGGGGCGAAGCGCGAGCCTTCTTCGTTGGTCCAGACCACCACTTCCAGCGGCGCCTCGGTTTCCACGCCCAGGTCGTTGAGGGTGCGCAGCACTTCGACCCCGGCCAGTACGCCGAAACAGCCATCGAATTTGCCGCCAGTGGGTTGAGTGTCGATGTGGCTGCCGGTCATCACCGGTGGCAGTTGCGGATTGCGCCCGGCGCGGCGGGCGAAGATGTTGCCGACGGCGTCGATGCTCACCGTGCAGCCCGCCTCCTCGCACCATCTGACAAAAATGTCGCGGGCCTGGCGATCAAGGTCGGTCAGGGCCAGGCGACAGACGCCGCCCTTGACCGTGGCACCGAGTTTGGCCAGCTCCATGAGCGACTGCCAGAGGCGGTCGCGGTTGATGTGCTGATGGTCGGACTGCAGAACGTCTACGGCAGCGTTCATGGTGATCTCCTTCAGGCAATTGTTATGGGTTTTCTCAGGCAAATCGTTGGTGAATTTTTAGGCCTAATCGCGAGCAAGCTCGCTCCCACACTGGATCTCAGGTGTTCACAAAGCCCATGTGGGAGCGAGCTTGCTCGCGATTAGGCCATCCCTCACACCGGAGATTTCACAACAGACGGGCTAGAACGCATCGTGCACAACCCGTAATACATCAGCCCGCCAAGGGCCGAGCCGGTGAACCAGCCGTAGCTGTAGAACCAGCTGAAGGCATCGCTGCTCAGCGACAGCAAGGTCAACACCACCGGCACGTCGAAGGCGATGAAGCCGTTCCAGTTCCACGCAGGGTACACGTCATCGCGGTACAGGCCAGCCAGGTCCAGTTGTTGTTTCTTGATCAGGAAATAGTCCACCACCATGATCCCGGCGATCGGCCCGAGCAGGCTCGAATACCCGAGCAACCAGTTGGAATAGACCGTTTCCAAACTGACATTGGAGACGATCAGCCCAAGCTTCTTCAGCAGTTCGTGGCCCATCAGCGCCAGCCCTACCAGGCCGGTCAACATCACCGCTTTGGTGCGGTTGATGAGTTTAGGCGCCAGGTTCTGGAAATCGTTGGTCGGCGAAACGATGTTGGCAGCGGTGTTGGTCGACAGCGTCGCGATAATGATCAGCGCCATGGCGAACGCCACCCACACCGGGCTCTGGATATGCCCGATCAGGCTGACCGGATCAGAGACGGTCACACCCACCAGTTTCGCCGACGCGGCAGTCATCACCACCCCGAGCGAGGCGAACAGGAACATGGTCAGCGGCAAACCGAAAATCTGTCCGAGGATCTGGTCTTTCTGGCTTTTGGCGTAGCGGCTGAAGTCCGGGATGTTCAGCGACAAGGTGGCCCAGAATCCGACCATCGCGGTCAGCCCGGCAAGGAAGTAACCGGTCACGCTGGCGCCTTCAGGGCGTTTCGGTGGCTGGGCCAGCAACTCGGTCAGCGACACATTCGGCATGGCCCAGACCAGCAGCCCCAACCCCACCGCCACTAACAACGGTGCCGAGAGTGTTTCCAGCCATTTGATCGACTCGGCACCGCGCAGCACCACCCACAGGTTCAGCGTCCAGAACATCATGAAGCCGATCACTTCGCCGGTGCCTCCGAGGGATTTCCAGCCCTCGAAAACCGAACCGAGAAACAGGTGAATCGCCAGCCCGCCAAACATCGTCTGGATACCGAACCAGCCGCAGGCCACCAGCGCGCGAATCAGGCACGGCACGTTGGAACCGATCACCCCGAACGAAGAACG
This sequence comes from Pseudomonas sp. 05N431, assembly GCF_056397005.1. Classification (NCBI taxonomy): domain Bacteria; kingdom Pseudomonadati; phylum Pseudomonadota; class Gammaproteobacteria; order Pseudomonadales; family Pseudomonadaceae; genus Pseudomonas; species Pseudomonas sp. 05N431. Next base: position 36,223 of record NZ_JBFTMN010000004.1, on the reverse strand, counting down.
CAGCAATACCGGAAACGGAATCCCGTACTTGGTGCCCGCAAAGGCGTTGAGGGTCAGTGGAATCAGCACAATGACGTTGGCCAGCAGAATCGCCAGCAGCGCCTCGCCAACGGTCAGGCCAAAGTAGGCGGTAAGTACTCCGCCGAGGGTGTAGGTCGGCACGCACACCGACATGCCGATCCACAACGCGGTGATGTGCCATTTGTTCCAGGTTCGTTCGTGCACCTTGGTCGGCGCAATGTCGTGGTTGTACCGGGGACTGTCGAGGACGTCGCTACCGGCGTCCAGTTCGTACAACCCTTCGCGCTCGGTGACTTGCGATCTGTTCTGTTGCATGGCCGCTCCACTGTTTTTTTGATTATTTTGCTCATCGGGCTGGCCTGCGGTTAAACCACGAGCCGGACGATGGCCGGAGAACTTACGACTTTTACCGGCCGGCCAAGGTGTCAGCGGCAGCAATCAATAAGCATGCCGGAGGCTTTGCTGACGACCTTTGCGCGTCGGTAAAATCCATGTAAACAACTGATGTTCATCAGTTTTATTCAAACAACAAGCGAGCCCGCGAATACATGCCAGGGCACTCAGGCAAAATGCCAGGCAAGTTGTCCGAACCGTCAGGACTCAATCTGGTGCGTTACATTTATTTTGTATTTTTTCTGTCAGCCACAGGCGCACCTCAAATAGCTGATTTCACATAGGAAATCTTGACCATATTTCGATCCTGTCAAGTGCGTCAAAATGGTGAGAGGCCTCACCATTTTGGTGATTTGTACATTAATCCTTTTATAATCAATAAGTTAATACAGTTATAAGCTTATAAAAAATATTCTTGCCCAATCCGATATCTCCAGCTAGCGTTTATTCCTGACAGCGCTGACAGGAATACAGCTTCCTTAGCCTGCTACATATAAAAACATTTAGAACCGGCAAAAGTCGGTCAAGCCTGCGAGGAACTCGGAATGTCTCTGTTGATCCGTGGCGCCACAGTTATTACCCATGATGAAAGTTATCGCGCCGATGTCTTGTGCGCCGACGGCGTGATCAAAGCCATCGGTCAGAACCTTGATACCCCCGCAGGCTGCGAAGTGCTCGAAGGCAGCGGTCAATACCTGATGCCCGGCGGCATCGACCCGCACACACACATGCAATTGCCCTTCATGGGCACCGTGGCCAGCGAAGACTTTTTCAGCGGCACAGCAGCGGGTCTGGCGGGCGGCACCACCTCGATCATCGACTTCGTGATTCCCAATCCGCAGCAGTCACTGCTGGAAGCCTTCCATCAATGGCGCGGCTGGGCTGAAAAATCAGCGTCCGACTACGGCTTTCACGTCGCCATCACCTGGTGGAGCGAACAGGTTCGTGAAGAAATGGCCGAGCTGGTCAGCCATCATGGGGTCAACAGCTTCAAGCATTTCATGGCGTATAAAAACGCGATCATGGCGGCCGACGACACGCTGGTCGCCAGCTTCGAGCGCTGTCTGGAGCTCGGCGCAGTGCCGACCGTGCACGCGGAAAACGGCGAGCTGGTCTATCACTTGCAACGCAAGTTGATGGCCCAGGGCATCACCGGGCCTGAAGCGCACCCGCTGTCGCGGCCGTCCCAGGTTGAAGGTGAAGCCGCGAGCCGGGCGATCCGTATTGCTGAAACGCTTGGCACGCCGCTGTACCTGGTGCACGTATCGACCAAGGAGGCGCTGGATGAAATCACCTACGCCCGCAGCAAGGGTCAACCGGTCTACGGCGAAGTGCTGGCCGGGCATTTGCTGCTGGATGACAGCGTCTACCAGCACCCGGACTGGCAAACCGCCGCCGGTTACGTGATGAGCCCGCCCTTCCGTCCTCGCGGCCACCAGGAAGCACTTTGGCATGGCCTGCAATCGGGCAACCTGCACACCACCGCTACCGACCATTGCTGCTTCTGTGCCGAACAGAAAGCCGCGGGCCGTGACGACTTCAGCAAAATTCCCAACGGCACGGCCGGCATCGAAGATCGCATGGCGGTGCTGTGGGATGAAGGGGTCAACACCGGGCGCCTGTCGATGCAGGATTTCGTTGCGCTGACCTCTACCAACACTGCAAAAATCTTCAACCTCTACCCGCGCAAAGGATCGATCCGTGTCGGCGCCGATGCCGACCTGGTGCTCTGGGACCCGCAAGGTACGCGGACCATTTCCGCCAAGACCCATCACCAAAACGTCGACTTCAACATCTTTGAAGGCAAGACCGTGCGCGGTGTGCCCAGCCACACCATCAGTCAGGGTCGCCTGGTCTGGGCCGACGGCGACCTGCGTGCCGAACGCGGTGCCGGGCGCTACATCGAGCGCCCGGCGTACCCGGCGGTGTTCGACCTGTTGAGCAAGCGGGCTGAGTTGCACAAGCCGACGGCTGTGAAACGCTGAAACCGAGGCCTTCGGCCTTCGCGAGCAAGCTCGCTCCCACAGGGGAATGCATTTCAAATGTGGGCGCGAGCTTGCTCGCGATGGCGTCGTCACTGAAAACAAAAAAACAATGCCCATCAGAGGCAGTACCTCAAATAACCGTGAGGCCAACACCGTGATCAAGACTCTGAACCACTTGCCCCATCCCGCCGAGGATGCGGCCACCCTCGCCGGCCATTTCACCGATCTGGCGCCGCCGCTCAACGAGCGTCAGGCGCATCTCGAAGCCTCGCGCTGCCTGTATTGCTACGACGCGCCGTGCGTCAATGCGTGCCCGAGCGAGATCGACATCCCGTCGTTCATTCGCAACATCCATCAAGAGAACGTCCAGGGTGCCGCACAGAAAATCCTCTCGGCGAACATCCTGGGGGGCAGTTGCGCCCGGGTCTGCCCGACAGAGATCCTCTGCCAGCACGCCTGCGTACGCAACAACGCCGAGGAATGCGCGCCGGTGCTGATCGGTCTGTTGCAGCGCTACGCCATCGACAACGCGCACTTCAGCGAACACCCGTTCCAACGCGCAGCGGCCACCGGCAAACGGATTGCCGTGGTCGGTGCCGGGCCTGCCGGTTTGTCCTGTGCACACCGCAGTGCCATGCATGGCCACGAGGTGGTGATTTTCGAGGCGCGGGAAAAGGCCGGTGGCCTCAACGAATACGGGATCGCCAAATACAAACTGGTGGATGACTTTGCTCAGCATGAACTGGATTTCCTGCTGGAAATCGGTGGCATCGAAATCCGCCACGGGCAAAAGCTCGGCGAGAACCTGAGCCTCAGCGAACTGCATCAGCAGTTTGACGCGGTTTTCCTCGGTCTTGGCCTGGCTGCCAGCAAACAGCTGGGGCTGGCTGACGAAGATGCTCCAGGGCTGCTGGCCGCCACCGAGTACATCCGCGAACTGCGCCAGGCCGACGACTTGACGCAACTGCCGCTGGCCGACCATTGCATCGTCCTCGGCGCCGGCAACACGGCGATCGACATGGCCGTGCAAATGGCCCGCCTCGGTGCACACGACGTGAACCTGGTGTACCGCCGTGGCCTTGAGGACATGGGCGCAACCGATCATGAGCAGGACATCGCCAAGGCCAATCAGGTACGACTGATGACCTGGGCGCAACCACAGGAAGTCCTGCTCAACGATAAAGGCCAGGTGCGCGGCATGCGTTTCGCCCGCACACGTATGGACAATGGCCGGCTGATCAGCACCGGGGACACCTTCGAACTGGCCGCCGATGCGATCTTCAAAGCTATCGGCCAAAAATTCGACGACAGCGCGCTGAGCGATCCACTGGCCCGCGAGCTGAAGCGCCAGGGCGAGCGGATTCAGGTAGACGAGCACATGCGTACCAGCATCCCCGGCGTCTATGCCGGCGGCGATTGCACCAGCCTTGATCAGGACCTCACCGTGCAGGCCGTGCAGCACGGCAAACTCGCGGCGCAAGCGATCCATGCCCAACTCATGCTCAACGTGGAGGCTGCGTAAATGGCCGATCTCTCGATTGTCTTCGCCGGCATCAAAGCTCCCAACCCGTTCTGGCTGGCCTCCGCGCCGCCCACCGACAAGGCTTACAACGTGGTCCGTGCGTTCGAGGCCGGCTGGGGTGGCGTGGTTTGGAAAACCCTGGGTGAAGACCCGGCGGCGGTCAACGTCTCGTCGCGTTACTCCGCGCATTTTGGCGCCAATCGTGAAGTCATGGGCATCAACAACATCGAGCTGATTACCGACCGCTCGCTGGAAATCAATCTGCGAGAAATCACCCAGGTCAAAAAAGACTGGCCGGATCGCGCACTGATCGTGTCGCTAATGGTGCCTTGCGTTGAAGAATCGTGGAAAAACATCCTGCCGCTGGTCGAAGCCACCGGCGCCGACGGCATCGAGCTGAACTTCGGCTGTCCCCACGGCATGCCGGAACGTGGCATGGGCGCGGCAGTGGGTCAGGTGCCGGAATACGTCGAGCAAGTCACCCGCTGGTGCAAGACCTATTGCTCGCTGCCGGTGATCGTCAAGCTCACGCCGAACATCACCGACATCCGCGTCGCCGCCCGGGCAGCCCACCGTGGCGGCGCCGATGCGGTGTCGCTGATCAACACCATCAACTCGATCACCAGCATCGACCTGGATCGCATGGTCGCGCATCCGATGGTCGGCAGACAAAGCACCCACGGCGGTTACTGCGGTTCGGCGGTCAAACCGATTGCATTGAACATGGTCGCCGAAATCGCCCGCGACCCGCAGACCCAAGGCCTGCCCATTTGTGGCATCGGCGGTATTGGCAGTTGGCGTGACGCGGCCGAATTCATGGCGCTGGGCAGTGGCGCGGTGCAGGTGTGCACGGCGGCGATGCTGCATGGCTTTCGGATCGTCGAGGAGATGAAGGACGGATTGTCGCGCTGGATGGACAGCCAATGCTACTCAAGCGTGCAGGACTTTTCCGGGCGTGCGGTGTGCAATACCACGGACTGGAAATACCTGGACATCAACTATCAGGTGATCGCCAAGATCGACCAGCAAGCCTGCATCGGTTGCGGCCGTTGTCACATCGCCTGCGAAGACACTTCGCACCAGGCCATTGCCAGCCTGAAACAGCCGGACGGCACCCATAAATATGAGGTGATCGACGACGAGTGCGTAGGCTGCAACCTGTGCCAGATCACCTGCCCGGTGCAGGACTGCATCGAGATGGTGCCGGTCGATAACGGGAAAGCGTTTCTGGACTGGGACCATGATCCTCGCAACCCCTACCATGTCACCGGTTGAGATCCGCGTCACCTGATCGGACGCCATCGCGAGCAAGCTCGCTCCCACAGGGATCTGGTGAACGCTGGAGATCCAATGTGGGAGCGAGCTTGCTCGCGATGAGGCCATCAGCCACACAACAAATCTCACGGCTCCAACCCAATCCCCCGCAAAATCACGCTGGTCACCGTCTGCACTGCACGTTCGAACTGCATGTCCGACAGCGCTTGATGGTCGTTGAGGATGTTGATCTGGTGATCGAAGTCGGCGTAATGCTGGGTCGAGGCCCAGATCATGTACAGCAGGCTTGAAGGCTCCACCGGCAGGATGCGTTTGTCCTCCACCCATTGGCGAATTTTCGCTTCCTTCATCTTGGCCCAGTCGTACAGGCTGGCGTCCAGCGCCTCCCCCAATGTCGGCGCACCGTGGATGATTTCATTGGCCCAGACTTTCGAGCCGTAAGGCCGGCTGCGGGAATGGTTCATCTTGGCGCGGATGTAACTGCTGAGCACCACCCGCGGGTCATCGAACATTTCGAAGCACAGCGCGTCCTGCTTCCAGACTTCCAGCAAATCGAACAGCACCGCGCTGTACAGCTCAGCCTTGGTGCTGAAGTAGTAATGCAGATTGGAGCGCGGCAGTTGCACTTCTTTAGCGATGTCGGCCATCGCGGTGCTGCCAAAACCTTTCTCGGCGAAGACCTTCTCGGCGGCCAGGAGGATTTTCTCGACGTTACTGCGACGGATCTCGATCTTGTGATTGCCCATAAGGGCTCCCTGACAGCGGCATGGGTCAAGACTAGCATTCGCCACCTGCGAAACGAAACGTCGTACAGGGTGCGAGGCATAGGTAAACTGTCGCATCTTCCAATCTGCCTGATAGGTGCTGACCCATGTTGCTGAAAAAAGCCCTGACTGTGACTGCCCTCCTCGGCTCGCTGTTCGCCGCCTCCTCGGTGTTTGCTCACGCCCACCTGAAAAGCTCGACGCCGGCCGCCGACAGCAACGTTGCCGCACCTGCCGAGTTGCGCCTGGTGTTCTCCGAAGGGGTTGAAGCCAGTTTCACCAAAGTCGATATCAGCAAGGATGGCGTGGCCGTTGCCGTGAAAAGCATCGCCACCGAAAGCGCCGATAAAAAGACCTTGGTCGTCACACCCGCCGCCCCTCTGAGCGCCGGTAACTACAAAGTTGAATGGCATGCAGTGTCAGTCGACACCCATAAAAGCGATGGCAACTACAGCTTCAAGGTGAGTCAGTAATCAATGTCGAGCGCGCTGGTCCTGTGCCGCTTCCTGCATTTCGTCGCCGTGCTGATGCTGTTTGGGGCCTGTCTGTTCAGGCCGCTGTTGTTGCGCCATGAAGCGCTGACCCAAGCGCTCGCGACACTCGATCAACGTCTCGCCGGGCTGAGTCGGCTGCTCGCCGGGTTCGCCTTGTTCACCGGGATTTGCTGGCTGCTGTTGATCACCGCCAGCATGGCCGGCTCGCTGTCGGCGGCGTTTGATTGGCCAACCGTAGAGTTAGTTTTGGCCAATACGTTCTTCGGGCAGGTCTGGAGCTGGCATCTGCTGTTCAACGGGCTGCTGGTGGTCTGCCTGCTGAGCCCGCTGAGCAACTCGTTTGCGTTGCGTATGCTCCTGAGCAGCCTGCTGCTGATGACCCTAGCCCCGGTCGGTCATGGCGCGATGCTCGATGGCCTGAGTGGCCAGTTGCTGATCCTCAATCAAGTGATTCACCTGACCTGCGTCGGTGCCTGGCTGGGTGGACTCATGCTGCTGATGATGATTCTGCTGCGACCGACGCCCCACGCGGTCGGGCCGATACTGCAACGCTTCAGCGGGATCGGTTATGGGCTGGTGGCAGGTTTGCTGGTGACCGGACTGATCAACGTCCGGGTGTTGACTGGCGCTTTCTGGCCGACACCGCTGCTGTCAGGGTTCGCGCTGATTCTGTTGATCAAGGTGCTGTTGGTCAGCGCCATGCTTGGCCTGGCGCTGTTCAATCGCTTGAAAATCAAACACTGCGAGCAACGCCTCTCGGCACTGCGCACCAGCGTGATGCTGGAGTGGTTGCTGGGGATAGCGGCCGTGGCGGCAGTTTCCCTGTTGGGTACATTGCCGCCGATGGTGGCCGGTAACTGATCGTTCCCGCATGGGAACGATCATCGGCACCTACGGATTGCCAGCGACGGCATTGCCTTGCCCGGACGTATCGATACTCACCACCACCGACATGCCGGGCCGCAGGCGTTCGCTTTGCGCCTGATTCGCGTCGACGGTGATTCGCACCGGCACACGCTGGGCGATTTTGACGAAGTTGCCGGTGGCGTTATCGGCCTGCAACAGGCTGAATTCGGAACCGGTGGCCGGTGAAATACGTTGAACCCGACCGTGAAATTTCTGATGGTTCAGGGCATCAACGGTGAAGGTAACGGGCTGGCCGATGTGGATGTTGTTCATCTGGGTTTCTTTCATGTTGGCGATTACCCACAGCTGACTCGGCACCAGTGCCATCAACTGCGCACCGGAGTTGACGTAGGCGCCGAGACGCACGCCGATCTGCCCGAGCTGACCGTCCTGTGGGGCGACCACGCGGGTATTGGACAGATCGATCCGCGCCAGCTCGACCGCCGCTTCGGCGCTGGCCACCGCCGCCTCCAGCGAACCGCGATTGACGATCACCGTTTGCAGGTCCTGCCGGGCAATTTCCAGACTGGCCTGGGCCTGTGCCACCGCTGCGATGGTTTGCGCATTAGCGGCACGGGTCACGTCCAGCTCGCGCTTTGACACCGAGCCGTCGCTGATCAACGCTTCGTTACGCCGCAAGTCCGCCGCACTTTTTTGCGCCTGGGCCTGACTGTCGGTCAGCGCCGCCTGGCGTAATTTGATGGTCGCCTCGGCGCTGTTGCGTTGCTGCACCGCATTCGCCAGCGCAGCTTTCTGCACCGCCAGTTGTGCCAGCGATTGATCCAGACGTTGCTTGTAGATCCGGTCATCCAGTCGCACCAGCAGGTCGCCGGTCTTGACGAACTGGAAGTCCTGCACGGGTACCTCAAACACGTAGCCACTGAGTTGCGGGCCGATGATTGTCACCTGGCCACGAACCAGCGCATTTTCGGTGCTTTCGATGGCGCTGCCAAATGGCGGCAACTGCCAGGCATACAGCACGATCAGCACCCCGACGATGGCTATCGCAGCAAAGCCCAGCGACGAAATGATCCGCACCGGCAGCGAACGCGGCTCGGTGCCAGAAGTTTTAGGCGGTGCCACGCCCTCGGGAGTCGAGGCGATGGCATTGGTGGTTGTGGTGATCGGGTCGGTCATGAAGAAGAGGCACCGCTGGAGGGAACGGAAGTCGGACTGGCCGGCGCCGGAGCGACAGCTTTGGTCGTGCTCAGCAGCCACAGGCTGCGAATGAAGATCCAGAGCATGGTCAGCATTGCGATCACCGCGATCAGCATGAACACGTCGTTATAGGCCATGACATTCGCCTCCCGGGTCGCAGCCGCTGCCAGGCTACGAATGCCCTGGGTGGTGCGGGCCGACGGGTCGGCGATACTCGACACATAACTCGCGCTACTGCCTTGCACACGGCTGGCCACTTGCGGGTCAATCAGGGTCAGGCGCTCGACGATATGGCTGGAATGGAATTTTTCCCGGGCGATCTGGAACGTCCCCAACAACGCCGCGCCAATCAAGCCGCCGAGGTTCTGGCAGATCCCGAACAGCACTGAAAAACTCACCAGATTGCGCGGATTGGTCAACACGTTGCGCGTACCGAGCACCATAGTCGGCCCGAGGAAAAACGTCCCGCCAAAGGCCAGCAGAAACTGGCTGAGATACATGTTTTCCGGGCGTGTCAGGTTGGTCGAGAAACTGTCCATCACGGAACCTGTGGCCATCAGCGCCAGAGAAATGATCAACGGCATCAACAGGTGCGAGGGATTGATTGTCAGCGCGCTGGTGGCAAGGCCAGCGACGCTGCCCAATAGCATCACCACGTAAAGGCTGTGCATCTGCTGGCTGCCCAGGTTCAGGGTTTGCAGCAAACCCACGGCCCCGGTGGATTGTTCGGTGAGCACCATACGGATGAGAATCACCGCCAATGCCAGGCGAATCATCACTCCGCTGCCCAACCAGCGGGTCATCAGCATCGGATTGCTGCGGTTATGTTCGATGGCCAGACCGGCCATGATCAACACGATCGAGCCGGCCGAGGCGACGCCGATCCACGGCGCTTCAAGCCACCAATCGATACGGCCCAACGACAACACCGCACAGAGCAGCGCCACTCCACCCGCCAGCAAGGCGAAGGTCAGGAAATCGAGCTTTTCGAAAGTTTTGAAGCGGTCGCCCGGCGGCAACTTGAGCATGAACACACAGCCCAAGGACGCCAGCGCCATGCCCAGTTCAAACAGATAGAGCCCGCGCCATTCAGCGATTTGCAACAGGTCTTCGGAAAACAGCCGGGCCAGTGGCAATGCCAGTTGCGAGGTGCCCAGGCCCAGCACCAGCGCCTTCATGCGCCATTTCGCCGGGAAAGCCTGCACCATGTAATACAAACCCAGCGAACTCAGCGCCGCACCGACCATACCGTGGGCGGCGCGCACCGCAATTGCCGAACCCAGGTCGTTGACGAACAAATGGCCGAAGGTTACCAGCGCATACAGCACCAGGAACACTTCAGTGAACGCCCGCAGGCCGTACTGCTGACGAAACTTCACCAGCAGCAGGTTCATCGAGACGTTGGTCATCACGTAAGCCGCCGGCAGCCAGGCCATCTCGGCGGTCGTCGCCCCCAGCGCCCCTTGCAGGTAAGGCAGATTGGCGACCACCAACGCATTGCCCAAACCCCCGGTCAAGGCCACCAACAATCCGACCAACGCATAAGCCAGCCGCTTTGGCGTGGGGTGCAGAGGGGTCGAGGGGGAACCGGGCAAGCTTGGCCGTTCGTGGGGCTGCCAGTTGCGCGGGGCGTAGTGATCCATTGCGTGGCCTTGTCATCGGTATGGAAGGCAGTAAACCTGAGCCAGAGATTTCTTGCCAGTTCGCCGCACAGCAACCGCTGATTTCAGGCCTTGAGCAGCATGTAACCGGCCACCATCAGGCACACACTGGCAAACCCCACTTGAAGTGCCCGGGCCGGAACCCGGGCGCACAGTCGCCGCCCTACGACCATCCCGGTGATGCTGGCGGCGATAAAAGCCGCGCCCTGAGCATCGATGGTCACCCCGGCATGAAAGGCGCCGATCACTCCGGTTGCCGAGATCAAACTGATCACCATCAAAGAGGTGGCGATGATGCCGCGCATCTGTACGTCGGTCAGTTGCTTGAATGCCGGCACGATCAGGAAACCGCCACCGACCCCGAGCAAGCCTGAAACCACCCCGGTCACCGCCCCCAATGCAGCCAGGGTTGCGGTGCATTTGGCGGTCCAGGAAAAGCGTCCGGTCTGTTGATCGAGCATGCAGTTCTTCTGACCCCAGTTGGCGTGGCCGTGATCGCTCGGCCCCGCTTGCGGCTTTTCTCGCCGCAGCATCCGCCAGGCGATAATGATCATCAGCAGACTGAACAGGATCATCAGGACTTTTTCCGGCAACTGATGGGCGAAGTAGATACCCACCGGCGAGAACACCGCCCCCAGCAATGCGATCAACAACGCCGCACGGTAGCGCACCAACCCATGGCGCAAGCCGTCGATGGCTCCGACCGCCGCGGCACTGCCCACCGCAAATAACGCCACCGGCGCCGCCTGGGTCATGCTCCAACCCAGCCCGAGCACCAGGGCCGGAACTGCAAGAATGCCCCCGCCGGCCCCGGTCAGCCCCAGGACCAGGCCCATTACCACACCAAACAATGTCGCCAGCAGCATAGGGTTTTCTCAATCGACCTTGGACACACGTGTCAGCCACTCACGACCTTTGAGCATGCCGTTCCAGTAAAACCACGGCAGCAGCGTCGCCTTGAGAAACCATGCCGAACGCCGCGCCACAGTCGGGTCGAGGGGAAAGGTCGGCAGCAGCTTACCGGCATAGCCGAACTCGGCGAGTATCACCTTGCCCTTCTGCACCGTCAGCGGACAGGAGCCATATCCGTCGTACTTCAGCGGCAAGGGTTGCTGCTTGCGCAAGGCCAGCAAGTTCTCCGCGACCACGACGATTTGCTTGCGCACGGCGGCGGCGGTCTTGGCGTTGCTGGTGGAGCAGACATCGCCGAGGGCGAACACGTCCGGATAACGCACATGCTGCAAACGGTGGGCGTCCACTTCACACCAGCCAGCGGCATCGGCGAGCAAACTCTGACGGATGAAGTCCGGCGACACCTGCGGTGGCACCACGTGCAACAGATCGAATTTTTTCGCTTGCAGCGTGACCGTTCCGGCGGCGTCCTTGACCTCGAACCAGGCGGTTTGCGCCGGCCCGTCGACCTTCACCAGGTTGGAGTTGAACGCGAGCCGGGCACGGTATTTCTCGATGTACTTCATCAGCGGCGCAACGAAGGTCGCCACGCCGAACAACGCGGCGCCGGCCAGATTGAACTCGACATCGAGGTTCTTCAGCACACCCTGTCGGAGCCAGTGATCACACGACAAGTACAGCGCCTTTTGCGGCGCCCCGGCGCATTTGATCGGGACCGCCGGCTGGGTAAAGATCGCCTTGCCACCGCGCAGCCCCTTGACCAGTTGCCAAGTGTAGGCTGCATGCTGATAACTGTAGTTGGACGTCACACCGTGCTGCCCAAGGGCTTCTTGCAGACCTTCGATTTTCTCCCAGGCCAGTCGTAGGCCCGGGCACACGATCAGGTTTTGATAGGAAACGCTGCGCCCATCATCAAGCGTCAGCAGACGGTTTTCGGGGTCGACGTTGCTGACCGCAGCCTGCACCCATTGAGCCTGTCGCGGCATCACCGCAGCCATTGGCCGCACAGTGTTCTTGAGCTCATGGGCACCACCGCCGACCAACGTCCAGGCCGGCTGGTAATAGTGCTGGGCGCTGGGCTCGATGACGGTGATGTTCAAGCGCGGATCGCGCTTGAGCAGGCTGGCGACCAGGCCGATACCCGCGGTACCGCCGCCTATCACCACGATGTCGGCACTGATGGTCTGGCCCCAGTGTTGATCCTTCATAAGTTATTGCCTCTATGGCTACACGCAAGGGTCGTTGCCCGAAAAGGCTCACGCCCAGCTTTTTATCACCGCGCCGCAATACAGGCCCGAGAGTGTTTTCATTACCTGAATCACTTCGTGACTGGCCAGGCCGTAGAAAATGTACTTGCCTTCACGCCGGGTGCTCACCAGCCCTTCATCGCGCAAAATGCCCAACTGCTGGGACAACGTCGGCTGACGCACGCCGGTCATGGTTTCCAATTCGCCGACGTTGCGCTCGCCCTGGGTCAACTGGCAGAGGATCAGCAGACGGTCCTCATTGGCCAATGCCTTGAGCAGCGTGCAGGCCTTGGAGGCCGAGGCACGCAATTGCGCTACTTCACCTTCACTCAGGCTGGATTGCATTTGCAGATAACCTTAGTCGTCACTTAAGCTGCGGACATTATGTTTAAACATAAAGTGTTGCAAGCCTTTGTGTCTTTCCGCCACCCAGCCAGGACCCGCCGCCATGCCAGCGTTGATCCAAGCCTTCCTTGACGACGCATCAAAGACCTACACCTATGTGATCTATGAACACGACGGCGGCCCGTGCGCCATTGTCGATTCAGTGCTCGATTACCACCCTGCGTCCGGTCGAACCGCCACCACACAGGCTGACCGGGTGATTGCCTTCGTTCGCGAGCACCAGTTGCAAACCCAATGGCTGCTGGAAACCCACGCCCACGCCGATCACCTGTCTGCCGCGCCTTACCTGCGCCGCGAGTTGGGTGGCAAGATCGCCATCGGCCAGGCCATCAGCCAGGTGCAAGACGTCTTCAAGAACCTGTTCAACCTTGAGCCGGCGTTTCGCAGCGACGGTTCGCAGTTCGACCATTTGTTTGCACCGGACGAGGAATTTGCCATCGGCAACCTCAAGGCCAAGGCGCTGCATGTCCCGGGACACACCCCGGCCGACATGGCCTATCTGATCGACGATGAATTGATTCTGGTGGGCGACACGCTGTTCATGCCCGACGTCGGCACCGCCCGCTGCGACTTCCCTGGCGGCAACGCCAATCAGCTGTTTGCCTCGATGCACAAACTGCTGGCCTTCCCCGCCGACACTCGTCTCTATGTCTGCCACGACTACCCGCCAGCCGGCCGCACTTCCCAGTGCATGACCACCGTTGGCGAGCAACGCAAAAACAATATTCATGTGCATGACGGCATCGACGAAACGGCGTTCGTCGAAATGCGCACCCGGCGCGATGGGGGCTTGTGTATGCCGACACTGATGCTGCCGGCGATTCAGGTGAATGTGCGGGCGGGGAATTTGCCGCCGGCTGAAGACAACGGCGTGGTCTACCTGAAGATCCCCATCAACCAGTTCTGACCCCAACACGTTGGGACCCCACACATTACTCGTAGCAGCTGGCGAGCCCCGCGAGGCTGCGTTCGGCGGCGCAGCCGTCGTAATCCGGCTGATACGGTCTGCCTGAAAGAACGCGGTGGCAGGTTTTGCGACGGCTGCGCCGCCGAACGCAGCCTCGCGGAGCTCGGCAGCTGCTACGGGTATGTGGGGAGATCTCAGTTGGCTAGGGTCAAACCATTGGCCGGCAATGGCAGCGCAGTTTTGTAGCGCACCTGCTTGAGCGCAAAACTTGAGCGGATGTTGGCGACGCCCGGGACTTTGGTCAGAAAGTCCATCATGAAGCGCTCCAGCGACTGAATGGTCGGCACCAGGACACGGATCAGATAGTCCGGGTCGCCGGCCATCAGGTAACACTCCATCACTTCCGGACGGTTGGCGATCGCGGCCTCGAATTGCGCCAGCGCCTCTTCCACCTGTTTCTCCAGGCTGACGTGGATGAACACGTTGACGTGCAGCCCCAGCAGGTCGGCATCCAGCAGCGTGACCTGCTCGCGAATCAGCCCTAATTCTTCCATCGCCTTGACCCGATTGAAGCACGGTGTCGGTGACAGATTCACCGAGCGTGCGAGGTCGGCGTTGGTGATGCGGGCGTTCTCCTGAAGGCTGTTGAGAATGCCGATGTCGGTACGGTCCAGTTTGCGCATGAGACAAAACAACCTGTTTTTTATGTTTATGCAGATTTTTTATCCTCAAATGGCTTCAACTGCAACGAAACAGAGATAAATATTCTTCTTGCCCCGGCCTATGATTGTTGTAGGACAAGATTTCTTCTACCCGAAGGATGACGGTCAGCTCACTACAAGAAATTCACAAGATCGAGCGTAGAAAGCCATGAATCAAGCGTACGAACCCCTGCGCCTGCACGTTCCCGAACCCTCGGGCCGCCCCGGCTGCAAAACCGACTTCTCCTATCTGCGCCTGACCGATGCCGGTACGGTGCGCAAACCCCCAATCGACGTAGAACCTGCCGACACCGCTGATCTGGCCAAGGGCCTGATTCGTGTGCTCGACGATCAGGGCAATGCCCTCGGTCCGTGGGCGGAAGGCGTGCCCGTGGAGATTTTGCGTAAAGGCATGCGCGCCATGCTCAAGACGCGGATTTTCGACAACCGCATGGTGGTCGCCCAACGTCAGAAAAAGATGTCGTTCTACATGCAGAGCCTTGGCGAAGAAGCCATCGGCAGCGCCCAGGCCCTGGCCCTGAATATCGACGACATGTGCTTCCCCACCTACCGTCAGCAAAGCATTCTGATGGCTCGCGAAGTGCCGCTGGTGGACCTGATCTGCCAACTGCTGTCCAACGAGCGCGATCCGCTCAAAGGCCGTCAGTTGCCGATCATGTACTCCGTTAAAGACGCCGGCTTCTTCACCATCTCCGGCAACCTTGCCACCCAGTTCGTGCAAGGCGTGGGCTGGGGCATGGCGTCGGCGATCAAGGGCGACACCAAAATCGCCTCGGCCTGGATCGGCGACGGCGCCACCGCCGAATCCGACTTTCACACCGCCCTCACCTTCGCTCACGTTTACCGGGCGCCAGTGATCCTCAACGTGGTCAACAACCAGTGGGCGATCTCGACGTTCCAGGCGATTGCCGGTGGTGAAGCCACCACCTTCGCCGGTCGCGGCGTCGGCTGCGGCATCGCCTCACTGCGGGTCGATGGCAACGATTTTGTCGCGGTGTATGCCGCCTCTGCCTGGGCCGCCGAACGCGCCCGCCGCAACCTCGGCCCGACCATGATCGAATGGGTCACCTACCGCGCCGGCCCGCACTCTACTTCTGATGATCCTTCCAAATACCGCCCTGCCGACGACTGGAGCCACTTCCCGTTGGGCGACCCGATTGCGCGCCTCAAGCAGCACCTGGTGAAAATCGGTCAGTGGTCCGAAGAGGAACACGTAGCCCTCAGCGCCGAACTCGAAGCCGAAATCATCGCTGCGCAAAAAGAAGCCGAACAGTACGGCACTCTGGCCGGTGGCCAGATTCCGAGCGCTGCGACCATGTTCGAAGACGTCTATAAAGAGATGCCGGAGCACTTGAAGCGCCAGCGTCAAGAGTTGGGGATCTGACATGAACGATCACAACAATAATATCGAGCTGGAAACCGCCATGACGACCACCACCATGACCATGATCCAGGCCCTGCGCTCGGCCATGGACGTGATGCTCGAACGTGACGACAACGTCGTGGTGTTCGGCCAGGACGTGGGTTACTTCGGCGGCGTATTCCGTTGCACCGAAGGCCTGCAGAGCAAATACGGCACCTCGCGGGTGTTCGATGCACCGATCTCCGAAAGCGGCATCGTCGGCGTCGCCGTTGGCATGGGCGCCTACGGTTTGCGGCCAGTGGCCGAGATCCAGTTCGCCGACTACGTCTACCCGGCCTCCGACCAGATCATTTCCGAAGCGGCACGCCTGCGCTATCGCTCGGCCGGCGAGTTCACCGCCCCGATGACCCTGCGCATGCCTTGCGGCGGTGGCATCTACGGCGGCCAGACCCACAGCCAGAGCATCGAGGCGATGTTCACCCAGGTCTGCGGTTTGCGCACGGTGATGCCGTCCAACCCTTACGACGCCAAAGGCCTGCTGATCGCCTCCATCGAGAACGATGACCCGGTGATCTTCCTTGAGCCAAAACGCCTGTACAACGGCCCGTTCGACGGCCATCACGACCGCCCGGTAACCCCGTGGTCGAAACACCCGGCCGCGCAAGTGCCGGACGGCTACTACACCGTTCCGCTGGACGTTGCCGCCATCACCCGTCCGGGCAAGGACGTGACCATCCTGACTTACGGCACCACCGTGTATGTCTCGCAAGTGGCCGCTGAAGAAACCGGCATCGATGCCGAAGTCATCGACCTGCGCAGCCTGTGGCCGCTGGACCTGGAAACCATCGTCAAGTCGGTGAAGAAAACCGGCCGTTGCGTGGTCGTCCACGAAGCCACCCGCACCTGCGGCTTTGGCGCCGAATTGGTGTCACTGGTGCAAGAGCATTGCTTCCACCACCTGGAAGCGCCAATCGAGCGTGTGACCGGTTGGGACACCCCCTACCCGCATGCGCAAGAGTGGGCGTATTTCCCTGGTCCGTCCCGTGTGGGCGCGGCTTTGAAACGGGTCATGGAGGTCTGAATGGGCACGCACGTTATTAAAATGCCGGACATTGGCGAAGGCATTGCAGAAGTTGAACTGTCGGTATGGCACGTCAAGGTTGGCGACATGGTCGTCGAAGATCAGGTGCTGGCCGATGTGATGACCGACAAGGCGATGGTCGACATTCCGTCTCCGGTGCATGGCAAGGTGATCTCCCTGGGCGGTGTGCCAGGTGAAGTCATGGCCGTGGGCAGCATTCTGATCAGCATCGAAGTGGAAGGCGAAGGCAACGTCAAAGCGTCGTCTCAGCCAGCACCGGTTGCGCAAGCACCGAAGCCTGCGCCGGTTGCCGCACCGAAAGTCGAACCCGTGGTTGAAAGCAAACCCGCTGCACCGGTTCGCCCAGTTGCGCCGCAAGGCCCGATGGTCGCTCGCGAAGCCGATGAACGTCCGCTGGCCTCCCCGGCCGTACGCAAACACGCGCTGGACCTCGGTATTCAACTGCGCCTGGTCCGTGGCACCGGCCCTGCCGGGCGGATTCTGCACGAAGACCTCGAGGCCTATCTGGCGCAAGGTCAGTCGAATGCATCGAGCACTGTGGCCGCTTACGCCGAACGCAACGACGAGCAGCAGATCCCGGTGATCGGCATGCGTCGCAAGATCGCCCAGCGTATGCAGGATGCGACTCAGCGTGCTGCACACTTCAGCTACGTCGAAGAAATCGACGTGACTGCGGTGGAAGAACTGCGCGCCCATCTGAATGAAAAGCACGGCGCGACTCGCGGCAAGCTGACCTTGCTGCCGTTCCTGGTGCGCGCCATGGTCGTCGCCCTGCGCGACTTCCCGCAGATCAACGCCCGTTACGACGACGAAGCCCAGGTCATCACCCGCCTCGGTGCGGTGCATGTCGGCGTCGCAACCCAAAGCGACATTGGCTTGATGGTGCCCGTGGTACGTCACGCCGAGGCTCGCAGCCTGTGGGACAGCGCCGCGGAGATCTCCCGTCTGGCCACGGCTGCGCGCAATGGCAAAGCCAGCCGCGATGAACTGTCCGGCTCGACCATCACCCTGACCAGCCTCGGCGCCTTGGGCGGCATCGTCAGCACCCCGGTGCTCAACCTGCCCGAAGTGGCGATCGTCGGCGTCAACAAGATCGTCGAACGACCGATGGTGATCAAAGGCCAGATCGTGATTCGCAAGATGATGAACCTCTCCAGCTCCTTCGATCACCGGGTGGTCGATGGCATGGACGCGGCGCAATTCATCCAGGCCATTCGTGGCTTGCTCGAACAACCCGCAACCCTGTTTGTGGAGTAGTAAGGCATGCAACAGACTCTGAACACCACGCTGCTGATCATCGGCGGCGGTCCTGGCGGTTATGTGGCGGCGATTCGCGCAGGCCAGTTGGGCATCAGCACCATTCTGGTCGAAGGCCAGGCGCTCGGCGGCACCTGCCTGAACATCGGCTGCATTCCGTCGAAAGCGCTGATCCATGTGGCCGAGCAGTTCCATCAGACCCAGCACCACAGCCAGCATTCGGCCCTCGGGATCAACGTCTCGGCGCCGACCCTGGACATCGGTAAAAGCGTCGAGTGGAAGGACGGCATCGTTGATCGCCTGACCACCGGCGTCGCGGCGCTGCTGAAAAAGCACAAGGTCCAGGTCATTCAAGGCTGGGCCAAGGTGATCGACGGCAAGACCGTCGAAGTCGGTGACACCCGTATCCAGTGCGAGCACCTGCTGCTGGCCACCGGTTCGAAAAGCGTCAACCTGCCGATGCTGCCGATTGGCGGGCCGATCATCTCTTCCACCGAAGCCCTGGCGCCGAAAAGCGTACCAAAACGGCTGATCGTGGTCGGTGGCGGCTACATCGGGCTTGAACTCGGTATTGCCTACCGCAAGCTCGGCGCCGAAGTCAGCGTGGTCGAGGCGCAGGATCGGATTCTGCCGGCCTACGACGCCGAACTGACCCAGCCGGTGAACGAAGCGCTCAAGCAACTCGGCGTGAAGCTTTACTTGAAGCACAGCGTTGAAGGCTTTGATTCACAAGCCAATACCTTGCAAGTGCGCGACCCGAACGGTGAAATCCTGAACCTGGCCACCGATCAGGTGCTGGTGGCGGTTGGACGCAAGCCCAACACCCAGGGCTGGAACCTTGAAGCGTTGAACCTGGACATGAACGGTTCGGCGATCAAGATCGACAACCGCTGCGCGACCAGCATGCGCAACGTCTGGGCCATCGGCGACCTGAGCGGCGAGCCGATGCTCGCCCACCGCGCCATGGCGCAGGGTGAAATGGTCGCCGAGCTGATCTCGGGCAAACACCGCGAGTTCAACCCCACCGCCATCGCCGCCGTGTGCTTCACCGACCCGGAACTGGTGGTAGTCGGTAAAACCCCGGACGAAGCCAAGGCCGCTGGCCTGGATTGCATCGTGTCGAACTTCCCGTTCGCCGCCAACGGCCGGGCGATGACCCTGGAGTCTAAAAGCGGCTTCGTACGGGTGGTCGCGCGGCGTGACAATCATCTGATTGTCGGTTGGCAAGCGGTGGGTGTCGGGGTGTCCGAGTTGTCGACGGCATTCGGCCAGTCCCTGGAAATGGGCGCACGCCTGGAAGACATCGCCGGCACCATCCACGCGCACCCGACGTTGGGTGAAGCGGTGCAGGAAGCGGCATTGCGAGCATTGGGGCACGCGTTGCACCTGTAACAGTCTCACACCGATCGTTCCCACGCTCTGCGTGGGAATGCAGCCCGGGACGCTCTGCGTCCCTAAAGCGGACGCGGAGCGTCCGTTGAGGCATTCCCACGCGGAGCGTGGGAACGATCACAGACCGAAATCCGGGCTGCGATTTCGGTCCGGAATGAAGTATTGTTGTCCCCATCCAGAAAAACGTCAGAAGCCTTGAACCGTTCAGGCGATTGTTAAGAGATAGAGGGTGTCATGGGTAACGAAAGCATCAATTGGGACAAGCTGGGCTTTGACTACATCAAGACAGACAAGCGTTATCTGTCGTACTGGCGCAACGGTTCCTGGGACAAGGGCACCCTGACTGAAGACAACGTGCTGCACATCAGCGAAGGCTCGACCGCCCTGCACTACGGCCAGCAATGCTTCGAAGGCATGAAGGCCTATCGTTGCAAGGACGGCTCGATCAACCTGTTCCGCCCGGACCAGAACGCCCTGCGCATGCAGCGCAGCTGCGCTCGCCTGCTGATGCCACCAGTGGCAACCGAAGACTTCATCGAAGCCTGCAAGGCCGTGGTCCGTGCCAACGAGCGTTTCATTCCGCCGTACGGTACTGGCGGCGCGCTGTACCTGCGTCCGTTCGTGATCGGCGTGGGTGACAACATCGGCGTGCGTACTGCTCCCGAGTTCCTCTTCTCGATCTTCTGCATCCCGGTCGGCGCCTACTTCAAGGGCGGCCTGACCCCGCACAACTTCCTGATCTCCAGCTACGACCGCGCTGCGCCACAAGGCACCGGCGCCGCCAAGGTCGGTGGCAACTACGCTGCCAGCCTGATGCCCGGTTCCGAGGCCAAGAAGGCGCACTTCGCCGACTGCATCTACCTGGACCCAATGACCCATACGAAAATCGAAGAAGTCGGCTCGGCCAACTTCTTTGGTATCACCCACGACAACAAATTCGTCACGCCGAAATCCCCTTCGGTGTTGCCAGGCATCACCCGCCTGTCGTTGATCGAGCTGGCAAAATCGCGTCTGGGTATGGAAGTCGTTGAAGGTGACGTGTTCATCGACAAGATCAGCGACTTCAAGGAAGCCGGCGCCTGCGGTACTGCTGCGGTGATCACGCCAATCGGCGGCATCGAATACAACGGCAAACTGCATGTGTTCCACAGCGAAACCGAAGTCGGCCCGGTCACCCAGAAGCTCTACAAAGAGCTGACCGGTGTGCAGACCGGCGACATCGAAGCGCCAGAGGGCTGGATCGTCAAGGTCTGATCCAGCGCTTGCGGCACTGAAAAGCCCACCCATCGCTTACGCGGTGGGTGGGTTTTTTATTAGCCGGCATCTACGTCGAGCCGGGCAAACAGCCATTCCAGAAACACCTGGGTCTGCTCTGTCACGTCCGGCGCAACACCGTAGTAATAACGCGGTAACGGCATGCGCAGTTCGGGTAATGGGCAAATCAGCCGGCCACTCGACAGGTCATCGCCCAGCAAGGAGGCCGGACACAAGGCAATGCCTTGTCCTTCCACAGCAGCCTGAAGCACCGGTTGCATGTGATCGAACTGCAGCGTCATCTGAGTCGCTGACTGCGTTTCGCCGAACAGCAGGGCCCAGTTGTGCCAGTCCTCGCGGCGGGTCTTGGCGGTCAGCAACGTATGTCGGCTGAGGGCGCTCAAATCGTCGAGCGGCAGACGCTTGATCAGCGAAGGCGCCGCGACCAGCAGCAATTCGTCTTCAAACAGTACCTGAGCGTGAATGTCCGGCGCCCAGCCGTCGCGACCCCGTCGAATAACGACGTCGAACCCGTCTCGTGCGTGATCGGGCGCCAGCGTGGACGTGACCACTTCAGGTTTGATCTCCGGGTGCAGCGCCATGAAATCCGCCAGCCTGGGTGTCAGCCAGCGCTGGGCAAAGGTCGGACGGACGTTGATCTTCACGGTACGCAACGAGGCGTGTTGCTTGAGCGCAGCGGCGGCATTGGCAATCTGTGACAGGCCCGCGCTGACCTGTTCATAGAAGCTCTGTCCAGCCGGGGTCAGCACCGATTGCCGGATACGCCGCTCGAACAGCAGCACGCCGAGGTGCTCCTCAAGCCGTTTGATATGCCGACTGACAGCACTGTGGCTGACATGCAGTTCCTCGGCCGCGAGGCTGAAGCTCTGATGACGAGCGGCGGCCGCGAAAGCGCGAACCGCATTCAAGGGAGGTAATTGATTAATCATGCGTCTAATTTAGTCACATATGCCGTGCAATTAAAGCGTTTGTCACGCCTTCATCGTCACGCCAATCTGCGGGCATGCAGCCAATGCCACCTGATGGAGTGAGAGATGAATAGCTACGGATTGTTTTTACTGTTCGCCGCCCTGACCATTCTGAGTCCCGGGCCCGGCGTGGTGCTCACGCTGACCAACGCCCTGCGTCATGGCTGGACCGGCGCGCTGCCGGGTATCCTCGGCATCGCTCTGGGGGCCTTTGTCGTCGCCGGGATCAGCGCGACCAGCGTGGGCCTGATACTCGCGACCTCCGCGAGCGCATTCACCGTGCTGAAATATGCCGGTGCGGCGTACCTCTTGTACCTGGGTTACAAAAGCTGGCGCACTGATCGTTTCATCCCAGAGCGTGAAGTGAACTCGTCGGGTCCAGGGTATCGCTTCGTCGAGGCGGCATCGCTTCAGCTGTTGAACCCAAAAGCCGTGTTCTTCTTTCTCGCGGTGTTCCCGCAGTTCATCGACACCTCGGCGCACTACTACAGCCAGTTTTTTACCCTGGTTAGTTCCTACAGCGTGCTGGTGATCCTGATCCACGGCAGCTATGCCCTGCTCGCCAATGCGGCCAAAGGCTGGCTGTCGAGTCAAAAAGGTTCCTGGCTGGCGGCGAAGGTGTCAGGCGTTACATTCGCCAGCTTCGGCGTGCTAATGGCCTCGGCCAGCCGATAGCGAATACCGCCGTTATGGCGAAGGGCTGACCACCGGGCGACTGCCTGCCTCAGTGGCACCCTGCAGGTTCACCTTCGCCAGCGTCGGCAGTTCAATCGCGAATCTGGTCGTGATCTCTTTACGCCCGATCGCCGTCAACGCCAGCGCTCGACTGTCCAGATCCTGTGTCAGCCATTTGCGTTTGATCGCCGTTTGCAGCAACGCCGCGCCCAGTGAGCCGCCGAGATGCGGGCGACGCATGCTCCAGTCGAGACAAGGGCAGGCAAAACGTCGACGCAGACTGCTCAAGGACTTCACGTCGATGCCCAGCCCTTCGAAAAACCGCTCACCGGTTTCACTTAGCGCGTGCTGCTGATCACCCTGCTCCGACATTGCCAACCAACCCGCTTCCAGCATCCGGTCATGCAGCAACACTGCCAAGGTGCCGGCCATATGGTCGTAGCAAGTGCGAGCAAATTGCAGGCGATCCGGGGTTCGGGGAGTAAAGGTTGGCGCGGCGTTTTGGCCGATCACCATCAGCGCTTCCAGGGCCTGGGCGACCCGTTGGTCCGCCAGGCTGTAATAACGATGACGGCCCTGAACATGCAGCCGCACCAAGGCAAGTTCCTTGAGTTTCGCCAGATGGGCGCTGGCGGTGGAGGCACTGACGTCGGCGATCACTGCCAGCTCAGTACTGGTGCGCGCGTGGCCGTCCATCAGTGAGCAAAGGATTTTCGTTCGGGCCGGCTCGGCAATGGCTGCCGCCACTTGCGAGACGCCGATGTCGTGCTGCTCTACGTTCATATTTCGCTCCCTGACGAATCATCGCCCTGCCTGACTGGAGATAGTAGCAACACTTTCCCCCCACGAATAAGGCAGCGTTTCATGGACCCGATCATCGCCGCGACACATACCGACCCCTACCCTTATTACGCCAGCCTGCGCGCCGACGGCGGACTTTCATTTCATCAAGGACTGAGTCTGTGGGTGGCCAGCAGCGCCCAGGCCGTTGCCGCCGTGCTGGCTCATCCTGACTGCAAGGTCCGGCCGGCCCACGAACCGGTGCCCAACGCCATTGCGCACGGCGCGGCTGGCAAGGTGTTTGGTCATTTGATGCGAATGAACGATGGCGAACGCCAGCGCTGCCCGAGGTCGGCCATACAGCCGGGACTTGAAGTGATCGACATCGATGAAGTCAGCGTACTGGTCTGCGCCCGGTTGATCAGCCCATCTGCTGACGGACTGCACAAGGCCATGTTCATGGGCCCGGTATGCGTGGTCGCTGCGTTGCTCGGCTTTACGCCAGCCGAAGCTCGAACCCTCAGTAAACTGACGGCTGATTTCGTCGCGTGCCTGTCGCCCCTGAGCAACCCGGCCCAGCTGGACACGGCCCATGCGGCGGCGGAACAGTTGAACGGTTACTTCGTAGAACGCCTCAGCGCGCAGGATCACCAAAGCCCTCTACTTGAAGGGATTCGTCAACGTCTGGCAGACCCCGACACCCTGCTCGCCAACCTGATTGGCCTGCTTTCCCAGACCTATGAGGCCACCGCCGGGTTGATCGGCAACGCCGTGCTGGCATTGATCGGCAATCCGCAACTCAAGGCTGAAATGCAGCGCGACCCGGCGCGGGTCAAAGATCTGTTGGCGGAAGTCCAGCGCCATGACCCTTCGGTGCAGAACACCCGTCGTTTCGTCAGCGCGCCTTGTGAGATCGACGGCGTGAGTCTCAAACCTGGCGATGTCATTCTGGTGCTGCTGGCCTCGGCCAACCGCGACCCACAGTTCAATGACAACCCGGACTCCTTGATCCTCGACCGCCCAACCCGCCGCAGCTTCACCTTCGGCACCGGCCGTCATCAATGCCCCGGCCAGACACTGGCCTTGAGTATCGCCAGCGCCACACTCAGCGAAATCCTGACGCACAACGGCTTGCTGGATCAGCTTGCCTGGGAGTACCGCCCGTCACTGAACGGGCGGATTCCGGTGTTTCGCGAGCGGTAGGAGGTTTAGTGATGATCGCAAGCGATTGCTCAAGCGTTGCGATATTCAACCGTCAGGTGTGACAGCTCATGGACCGGGGCCAGCCGTTCGCGGATGGCATCGGCTGTGACGGCTGCCGAGGTCACGACGCTGACAATCGCTGCCCGGGCTTGCGGGCCTACGCGCCAGACATGCAGGTCGGTGATGCTGACATCGCCGGTCGATTCAAGCAGCTCACGAACTTCGGCGGCAACGTGTTCATCGGTCGTGTCCAGCAGCACTGCGGCGCTGTCTCGCATCAAGCCATAGGCCCAATTGGCGATGACGATTGCGCCGACGATACCCATCACCGGGTCCAGCCAGACCCAACCTAGATAGCGACCGGCCAACAACGCAGCGATTGCCAGCACGGAAGTCATCGCGTCGGCCAGCACATGAACATAGGCCGAACGCAGATTGTTGTCGTGATGATGGCCATGATCATGACCGTGACCGTGACCGTGACCGTGACCGTGACCGTGGTCATGATGCGCAGAGTTACCGGCCAGTAAAAGCGCGCTGACGATGTTCACGGCCAACCCCAGCACGGCGATCAGTGTCGCTTCGGTGAAGGCCACGGTGGTCGGTTGAAACAGCCGCATGACGGACTCTACGCCAATGGCGATCGAGACCAGCCCCAGCACCATGGCCGAAGCGAAGCCCGCCAGGTCCCCTACTTTGCCGGTACCAAAACTGTAGCGCGCATTGCCGGCGTTGCGTCTGGCAAACCCGTAGGCGATTGCGGTAATACCCAGCGCACCGACATGGGTTGCCATATGGAAACCGTCCGCCAACAGCGCCATTGAACCGGTGATGTAACCAGCGGCAATCTCGCCAACCATCATGACGAACGTCAGCGCAACGACCCACAGCGTGCGTCTGGCATTCTCATCGTGGGTGGCTCCCAGAAACATGTGATCGTGGGAATAACGTGAAACCTGAGGTGAACTGCTCATGAGTTGCATGACCTTCAATTTGAATAACGACGAATCGCTTGCAGCAACTCTTCAAGCCCTTCGGCGCGTTCTTGATCGCTGAGCTCGGGGCTGGCCACGTGTTCACGGGCGTGGGCTTCGATGAACTGGTCCATCAGACCGTTGACCGCACCACGGATCGCCGCGACCAGATGCAGGGTTTTGGCGCAGTCGGCCTCCGACTCCAATGCCCGCTCGACGGCTTGAACCTGGCCGGCAATCCGACGAACCCGCTTCAGCAGATCGTCTTTGTGTTCATGAATGTGCGACATACCCATACCCCCTATACCTATCTGCGGAAAGGATAGTCGTCGATCACGTCAATATTGGCAACCCTGCATTCACCCAATGGTCATTGAGCACTCCGCGAAACGGCGCTAGAACAAGGCGCTCAGATCAACTGCCTCAGCCATCGCCTGATTTCCGACATCCCCCGGATGCAGGTGATCACCGGAGTCGTACGCTGGCAGAAAACGCGTCGGATGCTGTGGGTCGCGCATGATCCGGTCGAAGTCGATCACCGCATCGAACGCCTCACTGCTGCGAATCCACTGGTTGAGCGCCTGGCGCAGTTGGTCTTTCTCGGCGCTGTAGTAGTGCACGATCGGCGTGCCCTGAAGCGCATCTTCAAACGGCATCAAGGTCGTGCCAATGATGCGCACCTTATGCTCCCGCGCTTGGGCGATCAGGTGCTGATAACCGGCGATCAACGTGTCCAGCGTTGGCATCGGCGCATGGGGCGCGAAGGTGCTGCCCGGCCAGGCGATGTCGTTGATCCCCAGCATCAGCACTACGCTGCTGACGCCAGGCTGGCGCAACACGTCGCGCTCGAAGCGCTTGGCCGCACTGACGCCCATGCCGTCGTCGAGTAGCCGCGCGCCGGAGATCCCGGCGTTGAGCACGGCGACCGACTGGGTGCTCAAGCGTTGCGCTAGAAAATCGGTCCAGCGTCGATTGCCGTTCAGCGTCGAGCCACGACCGTCAGTGATCGAGTCCCCCAGCACCACCACGCCACGGGTTTCGGGGGCAGCGTCGACCAGTACTTCACTGAGAAACAACCGTGCTTCGACCTCGCTGTTACCGTCCACATGTGTAGCCTGGGTCTGATTGCCCTGGCTGATAAAAGCTGTTTGCTTGCCGTCCCAATGGAAGGTGGTCAGCGGTGTGCGTTGCGGCAGGTACAGCGAGACCAGCAGCTCTGCGAGGGCCGGGACGTGAAGGTCTATCGGGTCGCTGGTGCGTTTCTCGCCGGGGGCGATGCGCACTTGCGTCTGGCCATTGAAGGTCAGCGATTGTCCGGTCTCGCCCTCCTCGACCCGCTTCAGCCGTGCAGCGCCGATCACCAGCGGCTGCTGACCGTACTCGTTGGAAATCACCACGCGCACCCGTTCGCCCGCGCTGCTGATCCGTAGCCGCTGATGCACCGTGCTATCGGTGAGGGTTTCGGGAATGCGCGTGGGCAATGGCAGTTCCTGCCCCCAGATCGGCTGAGGGCTGGCGGTCCAGGTGCTGACCCAATGCTCCTGGGCATTGACCGGCGCTATGGCGAACAAGGCGCTCAGCGACAGAATGACGGGTAATGCGCGGTGAAGGTTTTTCATACTGAATCTCCTGGAGGACGTGTTTCGAGGAGAGCAGCGTGCTCCATTCATAAAAGACGTGGTAGAAGGTTAAATCGTATACGGCCCATTCCAGAATTGAATGTCATGAATGACCTGAAAGCCATGCGGTGCTTTGTCCGTGCACTAGAGCTTGGCAGTCTGTCCGCTGCCGCTCGTGAGCTTGCGACTACTCAACCCAGTGTCAGCAAGCTGATCGCCGCGCTGGAAAAACAACTGGGTGCGCGCCTGCTGACCCGTGGCACCAGCGGATTGACGCCGACGGAGCCGGGCAAACGCTTCTACGAACGCACGAAACGCATTCTTGAGGAGTACGACGAAGCGCTCGCCGACGTCAGAGGCCTGACTGAACGCCCCCAAGGATTGCTGCGCATCAACGCGCCGGTCAGCCTCGGCGTGTTGCGCCTGAATGCCTTGCTGCTGGAATTCATGGCGCAGTACCCGGAGATCGAGGTCGAGCTGATCCTCAATGACCGCTTTGTCGACCTGACCGAAGAAAACGTCGACCTGGCCCTGCGCCTGGGAGGCGCACTGCCGCCGAATGTCATTGCCCGTCGTGTCGCCACATCGCCACGAATTCTGGTGGCGGCGCCTGCTTACCTGCACAAACATCCGCCATTGAAGCACCCGTCGGATCTGGCCCGGCACAACTTCCTGCGTTTCGCCTGGCTGACCAGCGGCGATCAATTGGAGCTGAGCGGCCCCGACGGTGAACGCGCATCCGTCATTGCTCAAGGACGCTATCGAGCCAACAGTTCATTGGCGATTCGTGACGGTCTGCTGCTGGGCGCAGGACTGTGCATCACGCCAGCCTGGCTGGTCAGCGACTTGCTGGAAAACGGCCAACTGGTACGCGTGCTGCCGCAGTGGAACGGCCCGGCCAACGAAGCGTTCCTGCTCTACCCCGAACGCCGCTACCGACCGTTGCGTGCGCGGTTGCTCACCGAGTTTCTCAGCGAGCGAATCAGCCAGTTGCCGGGGTTCGAGGCGTAACAGCGGTCAGTCGTCGCGCGTCAGCACTTCGAGCAATTCAATCTCGAAAACCAGGTTGGAGTTGGGCGGGATGGCGCCCATCGAGCGCTCGCCATACGCCAGGTGCGCCGGCACCAGCAATTTGCGCTTGCCGCCAACCTTCATGCCCATCAAGCCCTGATCCCAGCCCTTGATTACACGACCGGTGCCGATCACGCATTGAAAGGGTTTGCCGCGCTCCCAGGAAGAATCGAACGGCGTACCGTCCTCCAGAAAACCGCGGTACTGGGTGGTAATCAAGGCGCCTTTGACGGCGGCTTTGCCGTCGCCCAGTTCAAGGTCGATGACCTGCAATTCTTCGTTCATTACTGCTCTCACGTTAGCGATGACTCTAAACACGGCCCGCGTTTTCTCAGATTTCGCCTTGCAGGGCAATCCTGTTGAAGACGCTGGTGCGGGCAGCGGCTCAACGCTCAATCGGCATGATCGCCAGAATCTGCCCGTTGCCGGTATGCACCAGCATGTATTTGTCGTTGACTTGCACCCACTGGCTCTGGCTTTGCGGGGTGTTCAAGCCGCGTCTTTTCCAGTCGACCAGGGCTTTTTCGCTTCGGGTGTAGACATCCGGCGCCTGGTCGCCGACGTGCAGGTTGCGGGCATTGATTGGCGCCGACTGGACGACGGTTTGCAGAGTATCGGCGGCCAGGACCGTTGGGCAGACAACCGCAAGACTCACAAGCACCGCCATGGCAGCCAGACTTCTTTGACGTAGCATCGGTATTCCTCCAGTGAATTCGTGGCGCCCGCTCTGGGACCGCGTTTGCGTCCAGCCATTCGAAACGCTCACACCTCACTGTAGCGATGATTCTGTGATTGATCCCACCGCAGTGATAATCCATACGCATCAATGGATGTTAAATATGCACTTATCATATCGATCGACCTGCCCCAGTATCCGGCCTTAATAAGATCCATGCGCCACGTTGCGCATGTCATAAAAGCGCGGGAGACACAACATGCAGACTACAACCCATCCGCCAGCGACATCCGCTCGCAGCAAGGTCAGTGCAATTTTCCGGGTCACCTCGGGCAACTTCCTGGAACAGTTCGACTTCTTCCTCTTCGGTTTCTACGCCACCTATATTGCGGCGGCGTTCTTCCCTGCCAGCAGCGAATTCGCCTCGCTGATGATGACCTTCGCGGTGTTTGGCGCGGGGTTCTTGATGCGTCCTTTGGGCGCGGTGATTCTCGGTGCGTACATCGATGATGTCGGCCGCCGCAAAGGCTTGATCGTCACCCTGTCGATCATGGCCAGCGGCACGATTCTGATTGTGCTGGTGCCCGGCTACGAGACCATCGGCCTGTTTGCCCCGGCGCTGGTGTTGATCGGTCGCCTGCTTCAAGGCTTCTCCGCTGGCGCGGAACTCGGTGGCGTGTCGGTGTACCTGGCGGAAATCGCCACGCCAGGCCGCAAGGGCTTTTTCACCAGTTGGCAGTCGGCCAGCCAGCAAGTGGCGATCGTCGTTGCTGCGGCGCTGGGCTACGCGCTGAACCAATGGATGCCGGCGACAGTGATTGCCGACTGGGGCTGGCGCATTCCGTTTTTCGTCGGTTGCATGATCGTGCCGTTCATTTTCCTGCTGCGGCGCAGCCTTGAAGAAACCGCAGAGTTCACCGCCCGCCGCCACCGCCCAAGCATGCGTCAGGTGTTCGGCACCTTGCTGCAAAACTGGCAGATCGTGATCGCCGGGATGCTGATGGTGGCGCTGACCACCACCGCGTTTTACCTGATCACCGTGTACGCGCCGACCTTCGGCAAAACCGTGCTGCACCTGAGCACTTCCGATGCGCTGCTGGTGACCTTGCTGGTCGGCGTGTCGAACTTCTGCTGGCTGCCACTGGGCGGCGCACTCTCGGACCGCATCGGTCGGCGTCCGGTGCTGGTGGCGATGACCCTGCTGACCTTGGCTACGGCCTACCCGGCATTGACGTATCTGGTCCAGGCACCGAGCTTCATCAACATGCTGTTGGTGCTGCTGTGGTTGTCGTTCATCTACGGGTTGTACAACGGCGCCATGGTTGCAGCGCTGACCGAAATCATGCCGGTGGAAGTTCGCGTGGCCGGTTTCTCCCTGGCCTACAGCCTGGCGACCGCGGTGTTCGGCGGCTTCACCCCGGCGATTTCGACCTTCCTGATTCAGTACTCCGGTGACAAGGCCGCCCCTGGTTACTGGATGAGTTTCGCCGCGCTGTGTGCGTTGTGCGCAACGCTGTACCTGTACCGGCGCTCGACCGGTC
The DNA here is from genome assembly GCF_056397005.1 of Pseudomonas sp. 05N431. NCBI lineage: Bacteria > Pseudomonadati > Pseudomonadota > Gammaproteobacteria > Pseudomonadales > Pseudomonadaceae > Pseudomonas > Pseudomonas sp. 05N431. The sequence continues at coordinate 5,955 of NZ_JBFTMN010000004.1, read as the reverse complement.
GTTTACAAGCCGCCTTGCAATAAGCCCCCTGACAGAGAGGTATCGATGAAAAAATTACTGAACCTTGCGGCGCTGACCCTGATCGGCGCCCTTGGTCTGAGCAGCGTTGCCCAGGCCGAAGAGCTGCACGTGATGACCTCCGGTGGCTTCACGGCCGCCTACAAAGTGCTCGGTCCGAAGTTCGCCGCCGCCACCGGCAACACGCTCGATACGGCGCTCGGCCCATCAATGGGCAAGGCGCCTGAAGCGATCCCCAACCGGTTGGCACGTGGCGAGCACGCCGATGTGGTGATCATGGTCGGCTACGCCCTGGATGAGTTGATCAAGCAAGGCAAGGTCTTGCCCGGGTCACGGGTTGAACTGGCCGATTCGAGGATTGGTCTGGTGGTGCGCGAGGGGGCGGCGAAGCCCGACATCAGCTCGGTCGAGGCGCTGAAGGCGACATTGCTCAATGCCAAGTCCGTGGCCTATTCCGACAGCGCCAGCGGCGTGTACATCCAGGACCAGATGTTCAAGCGCCTGGGTATCGAGCCGCAGCTCAAAGCCAAATCGACCATGGTGCCGAAAATTCCGGTGGCTTCGGTGGTTGCCACGGGCGACTACCAATTGGGCTTTCAACAGGTCAGTGAATTGCTCCCGGTGCCTGGCGTGACCTTCGTTGGCAAGATCCCGGAATCCGTGCAGTCAGTGACACGCTTCGCCGCCGGCATCCCGGTTGGTGCGCAACATCCGGTGCAAGCCAAGGCCTTGCTCGACTACCTCGCCTCCCCGGCCGCCCAGCCAGATGTCAAGGCAACCGGACTGGACTCGGTCAGCCGATAAGCCTGGCGCCGGCCTCAGCCGATCCAGGCTGAGGCCGGCTTGACCTTCATTTCAATAATCAGCCGTTCCAGCTCCAACGCCGCAGGCGTCAGCGTCCGCCCCCTGCGCTTGAGCAGGCCGACGCTTCGCATCACTTGCGGATCAGTCAGCGGTACGTGAGTCAGAATCGGGTGGTCACTGCCGGGCATCGCCATCAACGGCACCGCAGCAATACCCAGCCCGGCTTCAACCAGGCCGATCATGGTCGTGACGTGTCGGGTTTCGCAGATGCTCTGACGCGCCGGAACAATCCCGCTCAACGCCTGATCCAGCAGGAAGCGATTGCCCGACGTCTTGTCGAGGGAGATGTAATCCTGCTGGTACAGCTCGCTCCAGCTCACACTGGCACGGTTGGCCAAGGCGTGATCACGCCGGCAAGCGACCACATAACGTTCCTGCACCAGCGGTTCGAACTCGACATCGGCCTCCAGCGTGCCCATGAAACTCAAGCCGAAATCCGCCTCGCCATTGACCACCGCACTCAACACGTCATGGGCGCTGGAGTCGAGCACCTTGACCTTGATTCGCGGAAATCGCTGATGGTATTGGGCAACCACCTGCGGCATGAAGTAGTAAGCCGCCGACGGCACGCAGGCCACAGTAACGTAGCCCAAACGGGTCGACGCCACGTCGCTGATCCCCAGCAACGCCACATCCAGGTCATCCAGCAACCGGTCGACACTCGGCGCAAACGCTCGCCCTGCCTGGGTCAGGCTAACGCGGCGAGTGGTGCGTTCGAACAGTTTGACCCCCAGCGCATCTTCGAGTTTTTCAATCCGTCGACTGAGTGCCGGCTGGGAGATGCGCACCGCGTCGGCGGCCTTGCGAAAGCTGCCCTGCTCGACCACGGCGCGAAAGGCCTGCAAGTCATTCAGGTCGAAGTTGATGGCCATGAAGCGCACTCAGCGGCAAACGAATTGATCAGCTTATCCTATGAATGTAACAAACTGATGCAAAATGTAACGCGAAAATCCGCAATAGACGGCACTCATGACTGACTGACGCCGGCCCAGCCTTTATCCTTGTCGCCTTTCCAACCCATGATTGTCCGCAATTTTTGTCGTTCGACGTTTTCCCAGGAGTAAGCCATGCCCCATGAAGGCAACCTGTTGCAAGCCGCTGTAGTCTTTCTGTTCGCGGCGGTGCTCACCGTGCCTTTGGCCAAACGCCTGCAACTGGGCGCGGTGTTGGGCTATCTGCTGGCCGGCGTCATCATCGGGCCGTCGGTGCTGGGATTGATCGGCAACCCGCAAAGCGTCAGCCATATCTCCGAGCTCGGCGTGGTCTTGCTGCTGTTCATCATTGGCCTTGAGCTGTCTCCGCGACGGTTGTGGGTGATGCGCAAAGCGGTGTTTGGCGTCGGTCTGGCGCAAGTGCTGCTGACCGGTTCGGTGATCGGTGTTCTGGCGTTCTACGTGTTCGGCCAGGCGCTCAACAGTGCGATCGTGCTCGGCCTGGGATTGGCGTTGTCGTCCACCGCCTTCGGGCTGCAAAGCCTGGCTGAACGCAAGGAGCTGACCAGCCCGCACGGGCGGCTGGCGTTTGCGATTCTGCTGTTTCAGGACATCGCCGCGATCCCGCTGATCGCCATGGTGCCGCTGCTCGCCGGCGGTGATCACAGCACGTCCGCCGCTGACAATTTGAACCATGTCCTGCGGGTGCTGGGCAGCATCGCAGTGGTAGTGATCGGCGGGCGTTACCTGTTGCGGCCGGTGTTTCGCGTGGTCGCCAAAACCGGCCTGCCGGAAGTCTCGACCGCCACTGCGCTGCTAGTGGTGATCGGCACCGCGTGGCTGATGGACCTGGTCGGCGTGTCGATGGCCCTCGGCGCATTCCTCGCCGGCCTGCTGCTGGCGGATTCGGAATATCGCCATGAACTGGAAGCGCAGATTGAACCGTTCAAGGGCCTGCTGCTGGGGCTGTTTTTCATCAGTGTCGGCATGGGCGCCAACATCAGCCTGCTGTTCAGCGCCCCGGCAACGGTGCTGGGCCTGACCCTGCTGCTGATCATGCTGAAGCTGCCCATGCTGTTTGTCGTCGGGCGACTGGCCGGCGGTTTGAATCGGCTGAGTGCGTTGCGCTTGGGCATCGTGCTGGCGGCGGGCGGTGAATTTGCGTTCGTGGTGTTCAAGATCGGCCGCGATCAAGGCCTGTTCGACCCACAGATGTACGACCTTCAGGTGCTGACCATCACCCTGTCGATGGCCGTGACCCCGCTGTTGCTGCTGATGTGCGGCCGACTGGTGAAATCGAAAGTCCAGCCCGTCGCCGTGCCGCCGCACTTGCGCGAAATCGACACCGACGCCCCCCGCGTGGTGATCGCCGGCATGGGCCGTATGGGACAAATCGTTGCGCGGATTCTACGGGCGCAAAAAATCCAGTTCGTGGCCCTCGATACGTCGGTGGAAACCATCGAGCTGTCGCGCAGTTTTGGCGGTGTGCCGGTGTTCTATGGCGATCCGATGCGCCCGGAAATACTCCACGCGGCCAAGGTCGGGCAGGCGGAATTCTTTGTGATTGCCACCGATGACCCGGACACCAACATCAAGACCGCCGAACTGGTGCGCAAGCTCTACCCGCACATGAAAATCATCGCCCGTGCGCGTAACCGTCAGCACGTGCACCGCCTGGTCGACCTCGGCGCCGAGGCTATCCGGGAGACCTATTATTCCAGCCTGGAAATGAGTCGCCGGACCCTGCTCGGTCTAGGCCTGAGCCAGACCCAGGCCGACGCCCGCATCGAGCGTTTCAAGCATCACGACGAACAAGTGCTCGAAGCCCAGCACGCGATCTACGACGATGCCGCGAAAGTCATGCAGAGCGCCCAGGAAGCCCGAGCCGAACTGGCGCGGTTGTTCGAGGCGGATCGGATTGAGGAAGAGACGGGGCAGCATTGAGGAGCTCATCGCGGCATAGGTATCTACGCAACTTTGAAGTACGGTGAAGGACTATGTCCGTAGCAGCTGCCGAGCCTGCGAGGCTGCGTTCGGCTGCAAAGCAGTCGTTAAATCAGGCAACGCGTTCTTCCAGGTAAAACGTCGAGCCAGGATTTGCGAGGACTTCGTCCTCGAACGCAGCCTCGCAGGCTCGGCAGCTGCTACGGAAGTAGGAACACAATGATGTATAGATAGTTATGCCCATCGCGATCTATCCGATAAACGATTTTTCAAAGGAATCCTTGATGAGCACCGTTGAACAATCCTCCCCCGCCCTGAAGGAAATCTTCAACGCCGAGCGCTTGCAACACATCGCCACCGAAATGCGGGCGGTGTACCCCGCGTTCAACGCCAGGGCGTTCCTGAAACTGGCCAATGAAGGTTTGGCCGAGTTGTCAGTGATGCAGCGCATGGCACGGGTCGGTGAGTGCCTGCACGCGGTGTTACCGCTGAGCTATGAGCAGACACTGGAGATCCTGCGCCCGCTCGCACCACGCTTGAACAGCGGCTTCGTCAGCATGTTCCTGCCTCAGTACGTCGCCACTTATGGTGCCCACGCGTTTGAGCTGTCGATGGACGCGCTCAAGTACTTCACCACGTTCGGATCCTCGGAGTTCGCGATCCGGCATTTCTTGCGCAGCGACTTCGAACGCTCACTGGCACTGATGCACGACTGGTCGCTGGACGACAACGAACACGTCCGCCGTCTGGCCAGCGAAGGCAGTCGCCCGCGTCTGCCGTGGTCGTTTCGCCTCGAACCGGTACAAGCAAACCCGACGCTGGCAGCAGCAATCCTCGACAACCTCAAGGCCGACAGCAGCCTTTACGTGCGCAAGTCGGTGGCCAATCACCTCAACGACATCACCAAGGACCACCCCGAGTGGGTGCTGAGCCTGATCGAAGGCTGGTCGCTGGAAGACCCGCGCACCGCGTGGATCGCCAAACACGCCCTGCGCAGCCTGATCAAACAGGGCAACCAACGGGCACTGGCTATTTTCGGCGCTGGCGGCAAACCCGAGGTCCAGATCCATAACCTCAAGGTTGAACCGGCGGTGATCAGTCTCGGCGAGACCATAAAGCTCTCGTTCGACCTTCATTCAACCGCCAGTGACAACCAGCAACTGGTGGTCGATTACGCCATCGACTACGTCAAGGCCTCAGGCGCAACCTCGGCGAAAGTCTTCAAACTCAAGGGCCTCACCCTGCCCGCCCACGCCCGCCAAACTCTCAGACGCACCCAGCAGATCCGCGAGCTGACCACCCGCAAACATTACGCGGGCACGCATGCGGTACACATCATGGTCAATGGCGAGCGACTGGGAAGCACCGCGTTTGAAATCAATCCGTGACCCAGAGCAGGCGCGCGCCTGGCCCTTGCCAGCGATGGCATTGGTAAAATCGCTATCGCCAGAAAGCTGCGCTCTCGCAGTTTTGATTGGCGTACATCTGTGAGTGATTGGTCGACTGTCAGGTCGCCATCGCGAGCAGGCTCGCTCCCACAATGGATTGGCGTACATCTGCAAGAGATAGGTCGGCTGTCAGGCCGCCTTCGCAGGCAAGCCAGCTCCCACAGTTTTGATTGGTGTACATCTGCAAGAGATTGGTCGGCTGTCAGGCCGCCTTCGCAGGCAAGCCAGCTCCCACACTTTTGATTGGTGTACATCCGCAAGAGATTGGTCGGCTCTCAGGTCGCCATCGCAGGCAAGCCAGCTCCCACAGTTTTGATTGGCGTACATCTGCAAGAGATTGGTCGGCTGTCAGGCCGCCTTCGCAGGCAAGCCAGCTCCCACACTTTTGATTGGTGTACATCTGCAAGAGATAGGTCGGCTGTCAGGCCGCCTTCGCAGGCAAGCCAGCACACAGTTTTGATTGGCGTACATCTGCAAGAGATTGGTCGGCTGTCAGGCCGCCATCGCGAGCAGGCTCGCTCCCACATTTAGTCCGCATACGTCTGCAAAAACAGGCCCCACCACCACTCAACAGGCCGAGCGTTAGCTCGCCTGCAGCTCTTGATCTTGATCCACCCGCCCCTATCGGGAGGCCGAGTGGAGGTGTTCATCAGGGGGTGGGCGCGCAGCGCCGTACGGCGCAGCCGGACACATCGAGAGGAGGTCGTCGCGCAGCAGACCGTAGGCGATGCCCCCTGATGGACACCGGA